>NZ_CP138953.1:612500-1217500 GCF_047126315.1 Shimia sp. MIT910701
GCCCCGCAACCTCCGCCACCGCGTTGCGCGAACTGAATATCACGCCTGAGATAGTGGTCAGGTCCACGTGAGCCTCAGTGGGCACAATCTCCACAACCGGTGAAAATGCGACCTCTGCAGTGATCCCCATATCCGCCAACAGACCGGCAAACCGCTCTGCATCGGCCAATGGCCGGGTCAGCAAAATCAAAGGGGTCACATCCGCCATAAGGCCCACCACGGTTGTTTGAGGCGCCCTGTGGTGTTACCTGCCAACAAACCTCCGCGCAACGGCAAGGACCTGTGACACATGGACGGCCCGCTCACCATTCTTGGCATCGAAAGCAGCTGCGATGACACCGCCGCCGCCATCCTGCATCAACCCATTGTGGGTGACGCCGAGATCCTGGCCTCTGTGGTGCATGGCCAAACCGACCTGCATGCGCCCTTTGGCGGCGTGGTGCCGGAGATCGCCGCCCGCGCACACGCCGAAAAAGTGGATCTCTGCGTTGAGGAGGCGCTCTTGGCCGCCAATGTGTCCCTGAAAGATGTGGACGCCATCGCTGTAACCGCTGGCCCCGGCCTCATCGGCGGTGTCATTTCCGGCGTAATGTGCGCCAAGGGTCTCTCCGCAAGCCTGGGCATTCCGCTCATCGGCGTGAACCATCTTGCCGGTCACGCCCTGACCCCGCGCCTCACCGATCAAGTGGCCTTCCCCTACCTGATGCTTTTGGTCTCCGGCGGCCATTGCCAATTCTTGATTGCTCATGGCCCGGAAAACTTCACCCGCCTCGGCGGCACCATCGACGATGCGCCCGGCGAAGCCTTTGACAAAACCGCTCGCCTGCTGGGCATGCCCCAACCCGGCGGCCCCGCCGTGCAAGCTGAAGCCACCAAAGGCGATCCCAAACGCTTCCGCTTCCCGCGCCCACTTTTGGATCGTCCCGGCTGTGACATGTCTTTCTCAGGCCTGAAAACCGCCCTCCTGCGCCAGCGCGATGCCATCATCGCTGAGAAAGGCGGCCTGCCAGTGCAAGACCGCGCCGACATGTGCGCCGGCTTTCAGGCCGCTATTGTCGATGTGCTCGCCGAGAAAACCCGCCGCGCGCTGGACATTTATCTGGCTGAAACGCCATCCGAGCCACTACTCGCTGTCGCTGGTGGCGTGGCGGCAAACACCGCCATTCGGGCTGAATTAGAGACTGTTTGCGCCGACAAAGGCGTGACTTTCACCGCACCTCCATTGGCGCTTTGCACCGACAACGCCGCGATGATCGCTTATGCTGGATTGGAGCGCTACCACACCGGCGCCCGTGACGGCATGGACCTCTCCGCCCGCCCACGCTGGCCGCTCGATAAAACCGCCCCCGCGCTTTTGGGAAGCGGCAAAAAAGGAGCCAAAGCATGATCTCCGTTCTTGGCTCAGGCGCCTTTGGCACCGCACTAGCCATCGCCTTTGCGAAAAGCGGCACCGACGTGACCCTCTGGGCCCGCAATACCGACGCCGCCAAATCCATGCAGACCACTCGCGTCAATCCACGTCTGCCCGGCGTGGAATTGCCAAGAACAGTCTCTGTGACGGCCGATTTCGCCGATGCGCTCACCGATGTGGTACTGCTGGCGGTGCCCATGCAAAAGCTGCGCGGCCTGTTGGAGGACCACCCAGAACTCTCCGGTCGCACCCTGATAGCCTGCTGCAAAGGCGTCGAACTCGGCACCCAACTTGGCCCGGTCGCCGTGATCCGCGACGTGCTGCCAGACGCCACGCCTGCCATTCTCACAGGCCCCAGCTTTGCCGCCGACATCGCCCGCGGTCTGCCAACGGCGCTGACCTTGGCCATCGCCGACGAAACCACCGGAAAAGCCCTGCAACAGAGACTGATCTCGCCCAATCTGCGTATCTACCGCACCACCGACACCGTCGGCGCAGAGCTTGGCGGCGCGCTGAAAAACGTGATCGCCATCGCCTGCGGCATCGCCATTGGCGCCGGGCTAGGCGACAGCGCCCGTGCAGCCCTGATGACGCGCGGCTATGCCGAGATGAAACGCATGGCGCAGGCACTGGGCGCAAAAACCGACACACTGTCTGGCCTGTCGGGATTTGGCGACCTCACCCTAACCTGCTCATCCGAACAATCGCGCAATTACCGCTTTGGCCTCACGCTGGGACGTGGCGCAGACTTTGATCCAAGCATCACCGTCGAAGGCGCCGCCACCGCCCGCGCGTCCCTTGCACGCGCCAAAACCATGCAGGTTGACATGCCCATCACCCAAGCCGTCGTCGCCATCCTCGATGGGGGCTTGCAAATCCGCGACGCCATGGAAATGCTGCTGGCAAGACCACCCAAGGAGGAATAATCATGCTGGTAGCATTGATCGCCAAAGACAAACCTGGCGCACTGGAGATCCGCAAAGCCAACCGCGACGCGCACGTCGCCTATCTGAAAGGCTCTGGCGACACGATCATGATGGCTGGCCCGTTTCTAGATGATGCTGGCGACATGTGCGGCTCTCTTATCATTTTGAACGTCGCCGACATGGGTGAAGCCGAGGCCTGGGCCGCAAACGACCCTTACAAAGCCGCCGATCTATTCGCTTCGGTCGAGCTAAAACCCTGGAACAAGGTGCTGGGCTGATGCGCTATTGGCTGTTCAAATCCGAACCCTCCACCTGGAGCTGGGACCAGCAAGTCGCCAAAGGCGACGCGGGTGAGGAATGGGACGGCGTGCGCAATTACCAAGCGCGCAATTTCATGCGGGAAATGGCCGTGGGCGACCGCGGCTTTTTCTACCATTCTCAAAAAGAGAAATCCGTCGTTGGCATCGTCGAGGTCTGCGCCGAGGCGCACCTCGACAGCACCACGGATGACGACCGCTGGGAATGCGTCGACATCAAAGCCGTCGCACCCATCCTAACGCCGGTCACTCTGGACATGATCAAGGCCGATCCCCGGCTGGCCGACATGGTGCTGGTCAAAAACTCCCGCCTCTCCGTGCAGCCGGTCACCGAAGAAGAGTGGAATATCATCCTCGCGCTCGGCGGTTCTCAAAGCTAAAAAATTGGTCATACTCTCCCCGAAAACATGAACGGGGAGGGTTCCATGGAAATTCTATCGGTGCTGGCGGCTGCGCTGGCCTCATATGTGGCTGGCTCGGTCTGGTACATGACGCTGGCCAAGCCTTGGATGAAAGCGGCCGAGATCGAGACCGACGAGTCCGGCCGCCCAGCCAATGCCAGCGATCCGCTGCCCTACATCACCGCTTTCCTCTGCGCCGTCCTTGTTGCGGGCATGATGCGTCACGTGTTTTCCCTGTCCGGGATCGACGCCATGGGTGCAGGGCTGATTGCGGGCCTTGGCGTTGGGCTCTTTCTGGCCGCCCCCTGGATTGTCACCAATTACAGCTTTGCCGGTCGCAAACGCGCTTTGATGCTGATTGACGGCGGCTATGCCACGCTCGGATGCGCCACCATGGGTCTGGTTCTGACGCTGTTCTAAGCGCCACGCCACATCACCCGGAAAAAACAAAAGGCGCCGCTCAGACAAGAGCCGCGCCAACAGTCCGCAGGGAAATCATTTTGGGAAATAAAACATAGGGGGCCTGTCTCCGCTCCAGCCAGACCCCCTATGCACCCCGCGTGTATCCCATACCACCACACGCGATTTTGTATCTCTTAGGGTCCGGCCATCCTAGCCCGACATCACATGTGTAGCCCAACTGAACCAAGCAGTTCAATTATCAAGTATCTACAATCTGAGCGGTTCCCGCAGCACTTTCGCAACCAAACGCAAAACGCGCCCGAAACCCTCAGGTCCCGGACGCGCCAAACCGCGAGTGGTGGTTTTACCCGTAGTGGGCCTCTTTGCCGAAATGTTTCGTCAGCATGTAGTAAACAACAGCCCGATACTTGTTACGCTCAGACTTGCCGTAAGTCTCAATCACAGAGTTGATGGCATCCATCAGTTCGGGACCATCGCTCATACCCAACTTCTTGATGAGGAAGTTGTTTTTCACAGTTTCCAGTTCCTCTGGCTGGGAGCCAGCCACGGTGGACGCATCGTCGTTGTAAATCGCTGGACCACAGCCGATGGTAACCTTTTCCAACAGCGTCATGTCTGGCTCGATGCCACATTTATTTTTCAGATCGTCTGCGTATTTCGCGATCAACTCGTCCCGTTTGCCCATCAGATATTCTCCCAATTGTCGATAAATGCGCTTGAATTCGTGGTCTGCGCGGCGTCCTTGAAACCTTTCCTACAGTTGACGTAGACGTCAATTAAGGGGAAAGACCGCGCCCGTTCCCCCTTAGCACAGATCCCGCTGGTCATTTGAAGAATCGCTGCCTAGGCTGACCCTCTGCGCATTTACACACCACAGGAGGACGCGATGCTGCGTTGGGGTATCCTTGGAACCGGCTTCATTTCTCATGCTATGCTGGGCGCAATCCGCGACAGTGAAAATTCCGCGGTGGCAATGCTCTATGGCCGCAACGAAGCCGCATTGTCCGAGCTTGCCACACAATATGGCGTCACCAACACAACCACCGATCAAGCCGAGCTCTTCGCCAATCCGGATGTGGATGTGATCTACATCGCCCTGCCCAACCACCTGCACCGCGCCGCCACCGAGGCCGCTATGGCCGCAGGCAAACCAGTGCTCTGCGAAAAATCACTGACCACCACGATGGAGGATGCCCACGCGCTGATCGCCTCGGTGCAAGCCGCGAACATCTTCTTTGCCGAAGGCCTGATGTACCTCGCGCACCCCTTCATGCAGCAACTGGTCACCGTTCTGCGCGACCCCTCCGTGGGCGAACTGCGCTCCGTCTCGGGCTTCTACGCCGCCGACATCTGGCAAGTTGTGAACCCCGCAGGTGGCGGCACGCTCTACAACCTCGGCTGCTACCCGGTCTCCCTCTTGCATCTGGTGGTGCAAACCATGTGCGGCGAAGGGGCCTTCGCCAGTCGATCCATCGCCGCTTTTGGCAACATCGGCAAAGACAGCACCCTGCAAGACGCCAGCCTCTCCGTGCGTTTTGACAACGGCGTGCTTGCCAACCTGCACAGCACCGACGGCCACGGCATGGCGCACGCCTTCACCATCGTGACCACCAAAGGCACGCTGTGCTTCGCCACCAACCCATGGCTACCCGTCGCAGGGGAAAACAAAATGATCTGGCAACCCTACGACGGCCCCGCCCGCGATATTGTGGTCGAAACCAAACACGGCGCCTTTTATCATCAAACCAAAATGGTCGAACGCGCGCAGGCTATGGGTGCCAAAGAAGCGCCACGCCCCTCGCCACGCCAATCCGACAGCCTCGAGATCATGCGGTTTCTGACAGAGTGGGAAACCGCCGCGCGAAGTCAGGACACCGCCCAATGATCGGATACGTCTGCGTCGGCTCCAATGACATCCCCCGCGCCAAACGCTTTTACGCCGCCGTCCTGCCCGCTCTGGGCTACAGCGTGAAAGAAGGCCCCGAAGGCCTCAGCTACGCGCTGCCTGTTCCCGAAGGCCAACGCCCGTTGCTACCCGACTTCTACGTGAAACCGCCATTTGACGGCCAAACCGCCTCAGTTGGCAACGGCACCATGGTTGCCTTTGAAGCCAAAAGCCAAGCGCAGGTCCGCAGCCTGCACACCGCCGCCCTCGCCGCTGGTGGCACAGACGAAGGCTCACCCGGCTTCCGCGCCGACTACGGCCCGCACTTTTACGTCAGCTACCTGCGCGACCCGGACGGCAACAAAATCGCGATTTATTCCAGCGATCCGAAGGAACCTGCGCGAGGCGAATTGCAGTGGAAAAACGGCTCTCTTTGATCGAGAGCCACCTTCCTCAGACAGTGAGTTAATACTGCCAAGATCTGGTCGGCTTACTCATATGCAATGATCGTGGCAAACTTCAGCCACGGAATAGGCCAAGCGCGCGCTTCCCACGCTTCGTGAAAACGATTTTCTGGCATAGGTTCATCAGAGTAGCGCCCGTCGCTCCCAAAACTATTACATAGAGTTGTCTGGCCACCGCCAGTGGATTGCAACACGGTATAATGCAAGCTCCACCAAATATCATTGGTTCGATTTGGCAACATGCCTGTATCAACCAAAACAATTGGCGTGTACCCCGAGTGCATGAACCCCTCGATTTGCGAGCGGTACGCATGCCAACCAGGTTGGTTAAGCGGGTTCATGAAGCCGCCGCTTTGCCATACTGGAATATTGAAAAAAGACGCTTTCAAACCATAGGTGTTCAGAATCTGCATTATCCTGTTAGGTGAAGTTCCGAAATTAAATTCACCGACATTCAAATCCGGTGGAAAACGCGAAAGCACGTCGTCCAAAATCTGCACTGCAGACTTCCCACCACCTTTGTTCCAAGCCGATATCACACTCGCTGCGGCGGCCTGACCACAATAATTGAGACCTTTATTGGTCGGGCTCAAGAGTGAGGTGTTCACGCTTGTTGGCCTGCGATGAGTGCGAGCCCGCAGGCCATGATTGTCATCTGTTTCAGGAGGCAACGCGCCGTCTTCGTTGAGCGAAATTGCCTCCCAAGCTTTTAATTCATTGGCCGAAATTTCGACAGTACTCGTCATAACAAACTCCAAAAATCAAATTACTCGAAAAGTCCCTTCAGTCTCTCAGACAATGTTTCCTCACGTCAACTTCCAAAAATGACAGCACATGACCAACCAAAAACGGCGCCCCAATCCGGGACGCCGCTCTCAAATTCAGTCTCTTAGACTTTTTGTGATTTGCCTAGCAAGCAGCACCGCTTTTCGCGTTCGACCGAAGGGAGAGGCAGCGAATAATCGGTTCCTTGCAATCACAAAAAGAAGCAACCAAGCTTAATAGCGGTAGTGCTCCGGCTTAAACGGACCGTCAGTGCCAACACCGATGTAGTCCGCCTGCTCCTTGCTGAGTTTGGACAGTTTCGCGCCCACTTTCGCGAGGTGCAGCGCCGCCACTTTCTCATCCAGATGCTTGGGCAAGATGTAAACCTCGTTCTTGTACTGCTCGCCTTTGGTGAACAGCTCGATCTGCGCCAGCACCTGGTTGGTGAAGCTCGCGGACATCACAAATGACGGGTGACCGGTGGCGTTGCCAAGGTTCAACAGGCGGCCTTCAGACAGCAGGATCATGCGGTTGCCAGATGGCATCTCGATCATATCCACTTGCTCTTTGATGTTGGTCCACTTGTGGTTCTTCAGGTTCGCCACCTGAATTTCGTTGTCGAAGTGGCCGATGTTGCCAACAATCGCCATGTCCTTCATCTCGCGCATGTGCTCGATGCGGATCACGTCTTTGTTGCCGGTGGTGGTGATGAAGATATCCGCGGTCGCCGCTTCGTCTTCCAGCGTGGTCACTTCAAAACCGTCCATCGCCGCCTGCAGAGCACAGATCGGGTCAACCTCGGTCACCTTCACGCGCGCGCCCGCGCCGCGCAGCGAAGCCGCAGAACCTTTGCCCACGTCGCCATAGCCACAAACAACCGCCACTTTGCCGGCCATCATGGTGTCGGTGGCGCGGCGGATGCCGTCTACCAGGCTCTCTTTACAGCCGTATTTGTTGTCAAACTTGGACTTGGTCACAGAGTCGTTCACGTTGATCGCAGGGAAGGGCAGCTCGCCCTTTTTCACCAGGTCATACAGACGGTGCACACCGGTGGTGGTTTCCTCAGACACACCCTGGATCGCATCACGGGTCTTGGTGAACCAGCCTGGGCTCTCCGCCATACGCTTGGCGATCTGCTTGTGAATGACTTCTTCTTCCTCAGAACCCGGCACGCCGAGGTCTTCGCCCGCTTCCGCCTTGGCACCAAGCAACACATAGAGTGTCGCATCGCCACCATCGTCGAGGATCATGTTCGGGCCTTCCGGGAACAGGAAGCTCTTGTCCAGATAGTCCCAGTGCTCTTCGAGGCTCTGACCTTTGATCGCAAACACAGGAATGCCTGCTTTGGCAATCGCCGCCGCCGCGTGGTCCTGTGTGGAGAAGATGTTGCAGCTCGCCCAGCGCACGTCCGCGCCCAGCTCCACCAGCGTTTCAATCAGAACCGCGGTCTGAATGGTCATGTGCAGCGAGCCAACAATGCGCGCACCGGCCAGTGGTTTCTTATCGCCATACTCTTCGCGCAGCGCCATCAGGCCCGGCATCTCGGTTTCGGCAATATCCAGTTCCTTGCGGCCAAACTCGGCCAGGGAAATGTCTTTAACAGTGTAATCGGTCGCCATTGCGCCCAGCTCCTTACGGGTTTGCTTTGGCGACCAGATAACACTCAGAAGGCCTTTCTACAACGTTACTAGCCTTCGATTCCTTCAGGCGGCAGCACCGCCTCTTGCTGAAACCAGTCTGTTCCGGCGGCCAGGATGCAGGACACCCCCTGCGCATTGGTCATGATCACCGTAAATGTCCCGGTTTTCTCTGATGACCACACTTCCAGCATCGTCATCTTATTGTCGTGGCTGCCTTGCAGCCCGCCAGCCACCATGGCTTCAGCGTATTTGCTCTGCAAACGCTTCACCACGAGGTCTCTGTCCGCACATCCGGCGGCGATCGCCGGTGGGGCTGCTGCGGCCATGCCAAACAGCAGGGCTGCTCCAACTATTCTCTTAAACATAGCGCTCTCCTTTCTCGCGCAGATTGGCCCATTGGGCGCAATACATTGAGGTTTGGAGAGGGGGACACGCGGGAGGAAGCCGATGTAGAAACGTGCCCCCCTCGCTAGTAACGTCGGTATCGCGGTGCGCTTTTTCAAAACACGCCTGATCACGTTGTTTTGTGGCAGCACGTGATCCCGACTACAAAATAGGGTGCGCCTCAAATATGGCCAAAATGTGGCGGCGCCTCATTTTGCAGCAAACAGCCCTATCCGAAGGTCAGACTCCCCTGACTGTTAAGACATTCGTAACCAAGGTATAAGAAACCTTTATTTGTTAGGTTTTTGGTCATGAATTTCCCGCCACTAAGGGCCATGTTTCGGTCTGCTTTCTTCATCCCTGCCGTCTTGCTGATGGGCACTGTTATCGTACTCGTGAGTTCGGTTGTTTCCGTCCAACTATGACGGCAATCGTTCAAAGTCCGATTTCATCCGCGCCAGCGGTGGACGGGGTGTGCCTGGGAGCAACATTGTGTCCAGATACTTCGGGTTTGCCCAATCATCCCAAGCCCTGAGCCCAAAGCAGGCACAAAGGAACTTAGTGACATTACGTCCACCAAAGATTTCTGTGCCGATGAACCCAACTTTGCGCGCGGCTTGGAGGTCTACAAAGCTTTCAATTGGCAAAATCGGCGCGCTGCTGACCCTTTGCCATTCCGGCATTCTAAAGCTGTCCGCCGTGACAAACTGCACTGAAATCACGTCCCTCTGATCCAGTTCTTCGACGTGACTATGCTCGTGCAGCGGCACCATCGTAAAGGCACAGAGATAGCTTCCCATTGCATCAGCTTCGTAAGACAACACTTGGGCAACAACACAAAAGCCCTCAAGCAACTCAATGGAAAATATTTCACCGGGCAAGACTGGCTCACCTCCCGGGAACCAATCCCTCACGGCATAGGCTTCAATGCCCCGTGAGTCCACGCTCTTGATAGATCCAATCGACGAGGACCTTCCAAGGTACCAATTCATCCGGTCTCTCACAAAACAGATCAGCAACCGTAACAATCTGGGTCTCCGCATCAATTTCCAAAACAATTACATTGCCGGTCCATGACGTCTCGCCTTTTTCAAAGAATTGGTTGGTTAAAAATCGCACCAACCAACCGGCGTTGTCTTCGCTAAATTCAATGAGCAGGTACTCTTGCGCTACCTTGGACAGCATAATGAGTTCTTTCACAAATTTTCCTCTGCCAATAAACTCTTTACCGAGGCAGGGAGCAAGTTGTTGCACCTCGGATAAAGTGAACGGGAGGCACCCCTTTGGCACGAGCATGGCAGCGTATGTTGTCCGGTCGCAGGCTGGACCTGCTGGACCCCACCCCTGTGGACATCGAAATCGAAGACATCGCCCACGGGCTGGCCTTTGTGGCGCGTTGGAACGGCCAAACCCACGGTGATTTTGCCTATTCCGTGGCCGAGCATTCCCTGCTGGTCGAAGAGCTTTATGGTCGGATGTACAAATCCGCCACGCCCAAAACCCGCCTGACAGCCCTACTACATGACGCGCCGGAATATGTGATTGGCGACATGATTTCTCCGGTGAAAGCCGCCGTAGGTCCGGGGTATGAAACGCTCGATGATCGATTGATGGCCGCAATCCACATCCGCTTTGGCTTGCCTGCTGAAACGCCCAAACGGCTTAAGGCGCACATCAAAAAGGCAGACAAAATCTCCGCCTGGATGGAGGCCACACAGATCGCCGGCTTCTCCGTGCCTGAGGCCAACAAACTGTTTGGCGTGCCAGACCCGAAAATCATCGACGGCCTGTCCATCCACCTGCGCCCCCCTGTGGAAGTCCGCACCGACTACACCACCCGCGTTGAATCCCTTCTGGCCGCCTTTTAGGCCAATTTAGTCTCTGATATCGAGTTATCCATGTCCCAAATCACCATCCAAAAAGGCAGCACTGTAGACCTGCGCCAAACCGCGGACCTGCTCAACGAAATCATCGCCATTGGCGGGACCACTGCGATCACCAAGCCAATGTCACGCACCGACTTGGAAGGCTGGCTGATGGCCAATCAGGACTGCAGCACATGGCATGTGGCGATGACGGACGACGGCACACTTCAGGGGTTCCAATGGATCGGCCCTTGGGGGGATCTGCCACCCGAAGCCTGTGGCATTGGCACATTTGTGAAAGCCGGCCGCACGGGTCTGGGCATTGGTTCCAAACTTTTTGAAGCCAGTGTGACTGCCGCCCGCGCTATGGGCTACACATGGATGGACGCCGAAATCCGCGCCGATAACGAAGGCGGTCTGGCCTACTACCAAAGCCGGGGCTTTGAAAACTACAAACGCAACAACGGCGTTGTATTGGAGGACGGCACCGAAGTGTCAAAAATCCACAAGCGGTATGATCTTTGAACGCTTACATCGCCGGTAACACGTCCCGCCGCACCAAGGCCCGCAGGGCGAAGTTACTGCGCATATTGCGCACGCCTTTCACCTTCATCAGCCGATGCTCCAGAAACGCATCAAACGCGTCCAAATCTGCCGCCACCACGCGCAACAAGAAGTCCCGCGATCCGGTCATGAGGTAACACTCCATGACCTCTTCAAACGCGCTCACCGCACGCTCGAAGTTTTTGATTTCGTCGGCCCCCTGCGCCTCCAACTCCACCGACACAAAAATAGTGACCGGCAGGCCAATTTTACGCGGATCCACCCGCGCGCCATAGCCGGTGATCACCCCATCCGCCTGCAGCCGCTCCAACCGCCGCGCACAGGGCGTGGCCGACAGACCGACCTGCTCTGCCAGCTCCCCAATCTTCATGCGCCCGTCCAACTGCAACGCTCTCACGATTCTACGATCAATGGCATCCATAGGGAAAATCTCCAAAAATTAACCATATTCGACGCATTATCTCCAGAATTCACCCGTCCGCATAGGTGCATTTGGAGAAAACCTCTGTCCATCCTGTGTCAATTTGCCGCCACTTCGCGCCTGGGACACAGCGACAAGAACAAAGGAAACGTCCAATGCAAATCACCCGCCTGGCCACACCAACCCATGAAACCGTTTTGCGCGTACATGACGCCAGCATTGGCCTCACCGGTTTTATTGCGGTGCATTCGACCAAACTTGGCCCGGCCGCGGGTGGCCTACGGATGCGTCCTTACGAGAGTGAAGACGCGGCCTTGACCGACGCGCTGCGCCTGTCCGAGGGCATGACCTACAAAAACGCCGCCGCGGGCCTGCCCTTGGGTGGCGGCAAGGCCGTCATCATCGGCGACGCCTCGGCCAAAACCTCCGCACAGCTGCTGACCTTCGCCCGCGCCATCAACACGCTCGAAGGCGACTACTGGACCGCCGAAGACATGGGCATGAGCCCATCGGACATGGCGCTTTTGGCCACCGAAACCAAATTTGTCGCTGGCCTGCCAGACGGCCCACACGCCTCCGGCGATCCCTCCCCAATCACGGCGCGCGGCATCTTTGACTCGATCAAAGTCACCGCCAAACATCAATTTGGCAGCGAAGATCTGACCGACCGCACCGTCGCCATTCAGGGCCTGGGTCACGTTGGCACTTATCTTTGCGACTTCCTGCACAAGGCTGGCGCCAAGCTGATCCTGGCAGACATCAATGCCAAACGCGTCGCAGAACTTGCACAAAAATACGACGCCCAAACCGCTGGCCCAGATGAGATTCTGACCGTGAAGGCAGACATCTTTGCCCCCTGCGCGATTGGCGCCATCCTGAACGCGGACAGCATTGCCAAGCTCAACGTCACAGCCGTTTGCGGCGGCGCCAACAACCAGCTGGCCACCGCTGAGGACGGTGCCCGCCTGCATGCGCGCGGCATCCTCTATGCGCCGGACTTCGTCGCCAACGCGGGCGGTATCATCAACGTTGCCACCGAAGTGCTCGCCATCGACAACCGGGCCGCGTATGTCGACGAGAAGCTGGCCGCGGTGGAAAACACGCTCGACCGCATCTTTGCCCGCGCCAAAACCATGGATTGCAGCCCGGCGGATGTGGCTGTGGCCATTGTGGACGAGATGCTGGCGGACAAAGCCGCCTAAACCATAACCCCACGATAATCGTCCCCTCTCCTGGGAGGGACGTTCCGGTTCTTTTGGAACCCACTGCCCGGCCAGTGTGGCCGGGTTTTTCACGTTTTGGGTTTTCGGGCTGTATCTGATGTCACGGGAAGGCAACCATTCTGGATGGTGCCAATCCCCGAACCGGATCGATTGGTCAGCCAATCAATTCCCCAAAACGCATCAAACCCGGCCACTTGGGCCGGGTTTGTTAACACTTGGCGCACCTCCGCAAAACAGTCGTGATACCGACACGATACCGACGTTGTTTTGGACGCGCTCCGATCTGGTCTTAACGCGGCGAGCGCTTCGCCAAAATCCGCTGCAACGTCCGACGGTGCATGTTCAGCCGACGTGCGGTTTCGCTCACGTTCCGATCACAGAGTTCATAGACCCGCTGGATATGCTCCCAGCGCACACGGTCCGCACTCATCGGGTTTTCCGGCGGCGGTGGCAGCTCATCCGGCCCGCTCAAAAGCGCATTCATCACATCCGTCGCATCCGCTGGTTTGCTGAGGTAATCGGTCGCCCCAATTTTCACCGCAGCCACCGCAGTCGCAATCGCGCCATAGCCCGTCAGCACCACAACTCGGCTGTCCGCCCGTTTTTCACGAATGACCTCAACAACGTCCAATCCATTGCCATCACCAAGCCGCAGATCCACCACGGCGTAGGCAGGTGGACGGGCTGTGGCAATCGCTTGCCCGGCCGCAACGGACCCGGCCGTCTCCACCTCAAAACCGCGTTTTTCCATGGCCTTAGCAAGACGGCGCAGAAACGGCTCGTCGTCATCTACCAACAGAAGTGATTTGTCCGGCCCGATCTCCGACAGCGCGTTTTCCGTCATGTGCCTGTTCCCCACTGCGTGTTTGGACAAGTATTAGCGTCCCTGGTGTGTTGGGTCAAACAGACCCAATGCCACTAAATATTGTCTACGAAACAGGCGACCGTTTCGGCCATTTTTTCAGGAGTCACATCGCGGCGGAAGTACTCAACAAAGCCGTGCTCAGGCAGCGTCAAATAGGTGAAGGTCGAGTGATCCACGAGGTAATACTCGTCATCGCCATCTTCCGGCGCCTGTTTCTTGTAGTAGGTGCGGTAGGCCTGGCTGGCTTTCTTCACCTGCTCCAAAGACCCGGTCAGGCCAATCATGCGCTCATGCACGTAACCGGAATAGTCCTTCATCACTTCCGGCGTATCCCGCTCCGGATCGATGGTGATGAACACAGGCGTCACGATCTTGCCGTCTGCTTCAAGAATATCAACAGCTTCTGCGTTCCGCGTGTTGTCCAACGGACAGACATCCGGGCAGAACGTATAGCCAAAATAGACCAGTGACGGTTCGGTCAAAACATCCTTGTCCGTGACAGTTTCCCCGTCCCCGTTCACCAGCTCAAACGGCCCCCCAATCGCGCTGGTGCCACCGGCAACCTGACCTTGACGGCATTGCGCAAACTGATCGCCATCACCGCTGCCACGGCTCACATACCACATGCCAGCAAGTGCAAAGATCGCTACAAACGCGGCCACAGCCGCCACCATCCGAACCATCTCAAACCTCATCAAGTTTAGTTGCGGGAGTTGGCGTTGAGACCTATCAAGGTTGCGCAAAGACACAAGCGGAAAGGCCCCAAAATGACGGATTTGTCAGGCGCATTGCTTAATACAAATCGTCGCAGCAACTGGATCCGCCTGCGCACGTTCATCATGCTGCGCTGGATTGCCATTTGCGGCCAGATTGTTGCGCTTCTGGTGGCGCAATTCGGCTTCGGATTAGAGCTGTACTATGGGCTCTGCTACATGGCGGTTGGCGTCTCGGTCACCGGCAACCTGATCGCGACCTTTGTCTTCCCCGAAAACAGGTTGCTCACCGAAAAAGAGAACATGGCGATGTTGCTCTTTGACGTATTGCAACTCGGCTTCCTGCTGTTTTTGACCGGTGGGTTGCACAACCCGTTTTCCTTCCTGGTTGTTGCGCCTGTCTCCATCGCCGCTTCCTTAATGCCAATCCGCTCAGCCCTATTTCTGGGCGGTCTGACCATCGTATTAGTCACTGCCTTGCTGGAGTTTCATATCCCCTTACGTACGCAGAACTTTTTCATCCTGCGCGTGCCGGATGTCTTCCTCTTTGGCAACTGGGCCGCAATTGTCATCGCCTTGTTTTTCTCGTCGCTCTACTCCCGCAGGGTTGTGTCTGAAATGTCCTCCATGGGTGAGGCTCTGGCCGCCACTCAGATGGCCTTAGCCCGCGAACAAAAACTCACTGACCTCGGCGGCGTTGTGGCCGCAGCGGCTCATGAGTTGGGCACGCCTTTGGCAACGATCAAACTCACCAGTGCGGAATTGATGGAAGAGTTGGAGGATAACTCAGACCTCTACGAAGACGCTGCATTGATCCGTCAACAAGCCGACCGCTGCCGAGACATCCTGCGCTCCATGGGGCGCGCCGGGAAGGACGACTTGCACCTGCGAAAAGCGCCTCTGTCCACTGTGATCGAAGAAGCCGCCGAACCTCACATGGGGCGGGGAAAAGAGATCATCTTTGACCATTTTGACCTGCTGGACGGACCGGAAATCCTGCGCCGCCCAGAAATAATTCACGGCCTGCGCAACCTGATTCAAAACGCGGTCGATTTTGCCAAAACCTCTGTCTGGGTTGAAACCGAGTGTTCAACTGAGTCGGTCTCTGTCCGTATTCTGGATGACGGCCCTGGGTATCCACCACACCTTATTGGGCGAATTGGCGATCCTTTCGTCCGCTATCGTAAATCGGCGAGGGACATTAAGAAGCGTCCTGGGTATGAGGGTATGGGTCTTGGTCTATTTATTGCCAAGACACTGCTGGAACGGTCCGGCGCTGAGATAAGTTTTGCCAACGGAATCAGCACACTAGGAGACAGGTCCGCCGAAACCGGCCCGCGCGGCGCTGTTGTCGAAGTGATTTGGCCGCGGGCAAAAGTTGATGCCGCCATGAACGCCTCTGCAATTGGAAAAGGTGACAATCCATTACATCAGTCTTAACCCCGCGAACGCATAGTCTTGAAAAAAGTGCAATTTTGAGTAAGCTATTTGGGTAATCTAATTACGTACTCCTCGTTGTTTCCAAATAACTATGGGGATCACCATGTTTGTATTCAGTGCCCTATTTTTTGCGCTTTTGGTTCTTTCAAGCCTCGCAACCGCCGCAGTGGTCAGACAATCCCGCGGCTCGCTTTCGCAGACCATCTTTCCCTTGGACGAGCCATCGCCTCCGTCACAGCAGGTTGCTCGCTTCCTGTTTCGCGCGGGAACCTTGGTTGACGCCAATACAGCCGCCCTTCGCTTGTGCTCGGAAACACCAACTGAGCGCTTCGATTGGGAAGCCCTGCGCAAAAAACTCTCAGCCAGTTTTCCCGATTTCCCCTATGCGCAAGGCTCTGCCCAGGAGCGGGATGTGACCGTCCTCAAATCCAATGATCCCAATGACGCCTCAATTGTCACTTTGGATCAATGGAACGATGTCGCTCGCGTGACATTGGAACAGGACAACGCCCCGGACATGGCTCGCCGCACTGCGATTTTGCAGGCGATGTTTCAGGCACCCAATCCCATTTGGAAGATCAACGCAAAAGGCGTGATTGTTTGGCGCAACACCGCCTACAAATCCCTTGGAGCGACACTTGGGTTTGCCCCAGACACCCAAGCACTTTTTGACACCTCAACCCTTTCGCCAGGCGATCCACCTTTGCGCTTCAAACTCTGCCGTCCGGACGGCTCCCTTGCCCACTGGTTCAACGTGACCGCCGTACATGCCGGCCCAGACATCATGTTCTATGCCACCGAAGCGGATGCAGAAGTTTCTGCGCAGGACGCCCGTCGCAGCTTTGTGCAGACTTTTTCCCAAACCTTCGCGCAGCTTTCCACAGGACTCGCCATCTTTGATCAAAACCAACGTCTGGTTTTGTTCAATCCGGCGCTCACCGAACTGACCGGTTTGTCCGTCGACTTCCTTACCAACCGCTGCGATCTCTTTTCCTTTTTTGATCAGCTGCGGGAACACCATGTGGCACCAGCCCCGAACGGCCAGACGGATTGGCGCGCACAGGTGTCCCGAATCGTAGAGGAAGCTCAAATCGGCAATTACAGCGAGACTTGGACGCTGCCGACCGGCGTGACTTACAAGGTGACGGGTCGCCCCCATCCGGATGGCGCGCTGGTTTTTTTGGTCGAAGACATCACCGCAGAGATCACCGTCACCCGCCGCTTTCGCAGTGAGTTGGAACAGGTCCAAAGCGTTCTGGACACCGTTGAAAGCGCGCTGATCCTCTTTTCCCCAACCGGCCAACTGCGCATGTGCAACCAGGCCTATCGCGATCTGTGGAAAAGCGACCCGGAGCGGACCTTTGCCGAATACACCTTCCACGATGCGCTCCAGCATTGGCAGGCGGACTGCCAGCCGTCTCCTGTTTGGGGCAAATTAAAGAAGCGGATTCTCTCAACTTCTGATCGCAGCGCATGGTCCGCGTCCGTCTCCAAGACAACCGGCGAAGTCCTGACTGTGGAGGTCACACCTGTTGCAGGCGGGGTCACGCTGTTAACATTTAAGGAAATCAGTCCGGCTGGCGTGCCACTACCCTCGGCGCACTAACTCCCAAACCCGCTTGCAGG
This sequence comes from Shimia sp. MIT910701, assembly GCF_047126315.1. Taxonomy (GTDB): domain Bacteria; phylum Pseudomonadota; class Alphaproteobacteria; order Rhodobacterales; family Rhodobacteraceae; genus Shimia. Next base: position 629,834 of record NZ_CP138953.1, read on the forward strand.
TCACGGGCCGCGTTTTTACTGTGGCGCCATGACGGTTTTTTCTCGCACGCTCTCCCTAAATTCCCCTTCGGAAACCCAGGCTCTGGCGGTTCAGATGGCAGCCACCCTAGAACCAGGTGACGTTGTCTTGCTTGAGGGTCCGATTGGCGCCGGTAAAACCCATTTTGCCCGCTCTCTCATCCAGTCCTTGTTGCTGGCCATAGAAGACGTTCCGTCACCAACCTTCACCTTGGTGCAGGTCTATGACGGGCCAAGTTCCGAAATCTGGCATGCTGACCTTTATCGCCTCTCCGCACCGGACGAAGTGGTGGAACTGGGCCTGACCGATGCTTTTGAGGACGCCATTTGTTTGGTGGAATGGCCCGACCGCCTGGCGGATCTTGCCCCGGAAAACGCTCTCACATTGCGGTTTGAAATTTCCCCGCAAGAGGAGCATCGCACCCTGACACTCACCTCCGCATCAAATCACTGGGCGGAAAAACTTGCCGGCGTCCCCACATGACCACGCGCGACGTTGTGATTGCATCCTTCTTGGCAGACACCGCATGGGAAACTGCCCAACACTTCGACCTTGCCGGCGATGCCTCCGCCCGCCGGTACAAACGTCTGAAACTGCCCAACGAAAAGACCGCGGTGCTGATGGACGCGCCATTTGAAGGCGGTAACGGTACAGAACAGTTTGCCAACATGGCCGCATATTTGACCGCCAAAGGTCTGTCTGCGCCGAAGATTTACCTTCAAGACCACAGCCAAGGTTTGTTGTTGTTGGAAGACCTGGGCGATGACCTCTTTGCCCGTGTCATTCCCAATAACCCAGGCACAGAAGCCCCGCTTTACACAGCCGCCGCCGATGTGCTCACCGTCTTGCATCAACACACACCACCTTCTGGTTTGCCACAAATGGATGCAGCCACGCTGGCAGAGATGATTGAACCGGTGTTTTCCTGGTACGTCGCCGGTGCGGACCGTCCTTGGCAACAGGCTTGGGAGACATTTCACAACGCCATTGCCCCAATCCTAAAGGACCACCTCGGCGCGCCGGATGTGCTCGTTTTGCGAGACTATCACGCCGAAAACCTTTTGTGGTTGCCCGACCGCGACGGCGTTGGCAAAGTTGGACTGCTGGACTTTCAAGACGCCCTGCTGGGCCACAAAGCCTATGATCTGGTCTCCCTCCTGCAAGACGCCCGTCGTGACGTTCCAGTTGACGTCGAGCGTCAGACCAAAGCGCATTTCGTGCATAACGCAGGCCTAGACCCACAATCGTTTGACGTGGCCTACGCCCTGCTCGGCGCACAGCGCAACCTGCGGATCGTCGGTGTCTTTGCGAGGCTTTGTATGCACTACGGAAAGCCGCACTATGTGGACATGATCCCGCGTGTCTATGATCTGGCGATGCGCAATCTAAGACATCCCATCCTCAAAGAGCCCGCTGACATACTTAGGGAAACCTTGCCCGCCCCAACCGCAGACATTCTAGAGAAACTGAAATCAAAATGCGCCACCATCCCGACGTCGTAATGCTCTTCGCCGCCGGATTTGGCACGCGCATGGGTGAGCTGACCCGAAACATGCCGAAGCCACTTTTGCGGGTGAGCGGCAAAACACTCCTGGATCGCACACTTGCGCTGACCGAGGCCGTCTCACCAGCCCGCACCGTTGTGAATGCGCATTATCACCATCAACAGGTGGTGGATCATCTGAAGGAAACATCGGTCCAGGTTGTAGTCGAAGCCCCTGACATTTTGGAAACCGGCGGCGGCCTGCGCAATGCCTTGCCACTGCTTGGAAGCGGACCGGTTTTCACAAGCAACACCGACGCGGTTTGGCGCGGTCCCAACCCATTCCAAATGCTGCAGAAGGCCTGGAAACCAGAAAAAATGGACGCGCTTCTGCTGTGCCTTCCCAAAGAAAACGCCATTGGTCACAAAGGCAAAGGCGACTTTGTGCTGAGCGAGACCGGTCAAATCTCACGCGGGCCCGGGGTTGTCTACTCCGGCATCCAGATCCTCAAAACGGACGGACTGCACAACATCTCAGAAACCGCGTTCTCGCTTAACCTGCTCTGGGACCAAATGCACAAACGCGACCGCCTTTATGGTCTGACATACCCCGGCAAATGGTGTGACGTCGGATCCCCCGAAGGCATCACGCTTGCCGAAGACATGCTGGAGGCAAGTGATGTTTGAGCCAAGCGACATGCCCCGGGTTTTCGCCCTGCCCCCCGGCGCAGATTTCCCGCGTTACCTTGTGGAAGGCATTCGGGCGCGCTTTGCAGGTCAGCGTCCCGATGCCATCGCCAAAGCCACCGTGATCGTGAACACTGCCCGCATGGCGCGCCGTGTGCACGCCCTCTTTGACGAGGGTCCAGCAACCCTCCTGCCCCGCATCCAACTGCTTGGCGAATTTGCCAACGCTGCTACGGCACATCTTCCGGCCGCCACACCCGCCATCCGTCAACGATTTGAGCTGATCCAACTTGTCACGCGACTTCTGGAACAACAGCCTGACCTTGCCGCGCGCGCGTCCGTCTATGACCTCGCCGACAGCCTCGCAGGGTTGTTTGACGAGATGGCCGGTGAAGGCGTGCCTGTGGATGTCATAGAGGCTTTAGATGTCAGCGACCAATCCGGTCACTGGGCCCGTGCGCAATCCTTCTTTGGCATCGCGCGCCATTTCTTGGAAAACCTCGACAGCGCACCAGGTCAAGAAGCCCGCCAGCGCCGCGCGATTGAGGCGATTGTGCAATCTTGGGAAGACACGCCGCCTCAACATCCTATCATTCTGGCGGGCTCCACCGGCTCCCGCGGCACAATGCAATTGCTGATGCAGGCAGTCGCGGCGCTCCCGCAGGGCGCAGTGGTCCTGCCCGGCTACGACTTCGACATGCCACCTGAAACCTGGGATCACTTGTCCGACGGCATGCAAAGCGAAGATCATCCGCAATACCGCTTCCGCGCTTTGGTGAACGACCTGGGTATGTCCGCTCAGGACGTACAGCTCTGGCACAACTGCGCCGAGCCCTCGGCTGCGCGCAACAAGCTGGTGTCACTTGCCCTGCGCCCCGCGCCGGTCACAGACCAATGGCTCAGCCAAGGCCCAAATCTCGGTGACCTGACCGCTGCCACCAAGGACATCACGTTGGTCGAGGCCACCACCCAGCGCGAAGAGGCTCTCACCATCGCCGCCCGCTTGCGCAAGGCCGCCGACGAAGGACTGACCTGCGCATTGATCACGCCAGATCGGATGCTCACCCGCCAAGTAACAGCCGCCTTGGATCGCTGGGACATTGTGCCAGATGACAGCGCCGGACAACCCTTGCAGCTGTCCCCTCCCGGCCGCTTCCTGCGCCACACAGCGGCTCTGTTGCACCAGAAATTGACCTCCGAAGCCCTCCTGACGCTGCTCAAACACCCCTTGACGCACAGCGGCGAAAACCGCGGCGATCACCTCCGTTTCACCCGTGACCTGGAGCTATGGATACGCCGCAATGGTATAGCCTATCCCGAATCCGAAAAACTGCAGGCTTGGGCCGCTGCGCGCAACGAAGAAATATCCGCATGGATGGCTTGGGTCACCGCATGTTTCTGTGCTGCCGAACGCACCCAAATGGACATGGCCGCGCTTCTAAACGACCACCTCGCCCTTTCTGAGAGGATCGCCCAAGGCGCCGTTGAGGGCAGCGGCGGTCTTTGGGATCAAGCTGCCGGTCGCTCGGCACACAGGCTCGTGTCCGAAGTGAAAGAACATGCACAGGTCGTTGGTCTCATTGCCCCGACGGACTATGCCGACTTGTTTGGCGCTTTGCTGTCCCGCGCAGAAGTGCGCGACCGCGATGCGGGCCATCCAAACATCCTGATCTGGGGAACTTTGGAGGCACGCGTTCAAGGTGCGGACCTTGTGATCCTTGGTGGCCTCAACGAAGGCAGCTGGCCCGAAGCGCCAAGCCCCGATCCTTGGCTCAACCGCAAACTGCGCCATGATGCGGGCCTGTTGCTGCCGGAACGCCGCATTGGCCTCTCCGCCCATGATTTCCAACAAGCCATCGGCGCGCCGGAAGTCTGGATCACCCGTTCTGTTCGCTCAGACGAAGCCGAAACCGTGCCGTCCCGGTGGGTCAATCGCCTCGTGAATTTGCTAAGCGGCTTGCCAGACCAAAATGGACCAGACGCACTCGAAAACATGAAAGCCCGTGGCGACACCTGGCTGTCTTTCGTTCGCACGATGGAAACCGTGCCCATGTTGCCCGCCGCGCCACGCCCTTCGCCGACACCACCGCCTGAGGCCCGTCCACGACAGCTTTCGGTCACCGAAATCAAACGCCTGATCCGTGATCCATATGCAATCTATGCCAAACACGTCCTGCGCCTGCGCCCACTTGATCCGCTGATGCGCACGCCCGACGCGCTGTTGCGCGGCATCATTGTGCATGAGATCCTGGAAACGCTGATCAAGACATCCGTAGTCGACCAAACACCCGTAACACGAGATCAAATTTTAGCCATATCAAAGACTGTTCTGACTCAAAACGTACCTTGGGCCACGGCGCGTGCCTTGTGGCAGGCCAGACTGGATCGGGTTGCAGATCACATCGTACATGGCGAAGAAAAACGTCGCGCGCGCGCCGAACCTCTGGCCTTCGAAATACAGGCCGAAGGCACCATTCCCGAGCTGGGCTTCCGGCTAACCGCCAAAGCGGACCGTGTCGATCGCACCGAAACCGGCGCGCTGATCTTGTATGACTATAAAACCGGTGCGCCACCCTCTAAGGACGAGCAAACCTACTTTGACAAGCAACTCCTGCTGGAGGCTGCCATGGCCGAACAGGGCGGGTTCAAGGACATTGATCCTTCCGACGTTGCTGACGCGATCTACATCGGCCTTGGCACCTCCCCCAAGGATCAGCCCGCACCCCTTCTGGAAACGCCACCCACCAAAGTCTGGGAAGAGTTCATCGCCCTGATCGAACACTACCTCGCCGACGGCAAAGGCTTCACCTCCCGCCGCGCCATGCGCACCGAGCGCGACGAAAGCGACTATGACCAACTGGCGCGCTTTGGCGAATGGGATGCCACCGATGAACCCACCCCGGAGGCGCTGTCATGACCCAGTCTATGAATGACGCCACCCGTCGCCAGATCACCGCCGCACGCCCCGACGCCAGCACATGGCTCTCCGCCAACGCCGGCTCGGGCAAAACCCGCGTGCTTACGGACCGAGTGGCGCGGCTTTTGCTGGAAGGGGTCTTGCCACAACACATCCTGTGTCTGACCTACACCAAGGCCGCCGCCAGCGAGATGCAGAACCGATTGTTTAAACGGTTGGGCAGCTGGGCGATGAAATCTGATGCCGAGCTGTCCGAAGAGCTCGCAGACCTCGGTGTTGTGGGCAAATCCAACGCAGATGATTTGCGCAACGCTCGCACGTTGTTTGCCCGCGCCATTGAAACGCCAGGCGGTTTGAAAATCCAAACGATCCACTCGTTCTGCGCCTCGATGCTGCGTCGTTTTCCGCTTGAGGCCGGCGTCTCCCCCCTGTTCAGCGAAATGGAAGACCGCGCGGCCGCTTTGTTGCGCGAAGAGATTGTGGAACAGATGGCCGAAGGGCCAGACGCCGTTTTGGTGCGGGATCTCGCCACGCATTTCACTGGCGCCGCCCTGGAAGATCTGACGGCAGACATCTGTCGCCACGCGGACCGGCTGCGTCATCCCGCATCGCCGCCGGACCTGTGCGATTTGCTCGGTCTGCCGGAAGGCTATGATCATGATGCTTTGCAATCTGACGTGTTTCTTGGCGGCGAAACAGAGCTGATAGACGCGCTCATCGGCGTCCTTCAAACAGGGGGCAAAACCGATGCGACGGCGGCCACAAAACTGAGTGCGATCACCAACTTCGATGTGTCCGCGTTGCCCATTCTCGAGTCGGTATTCCTGACAGGAAAAGGTGCAAAAGAACCGTTTTGTGCGAAGTTAGACTCTTTCCCGACTAAGGCACTGCGCACCAACCATGCGGATTTGATGGAACGCATCAAACCGCTCATGCTGCGTGTCGAAGACGCGCGCCCTCGTCGTCTGGCGCTTCAAGCCAAGGACCGCAGCGCCGCACTGCACGCGTTCGCCGCCCGCTTCCTCGAGCGCTACGACACCGCCAAACAACACCGCGGATGGCTCGACTTTGACGACCTGATCCTGCGGGCGCGCAACCTTCTCAACGAACCAGCAGTGGCAGAATGGGTGCTATACCGCCTCGACGGGGGTATTGACCACATCCTCGTGGATGAGGCCCAAGACACCAGTCCGGTGCAGTGGCAGGTGATCGAACGTCTCGCGCAGGAATTTACCTCGGGCTCTGGCGCACGGGGCGAGGACACCCGCACCATCTTTGTCGTGGGCGACAAAAAGCAGTCGATCTACAGCTTCCAAGGCGCGGACCCGGCCGAATTTGACCGCATGCGCGACGAATTTGCCAACCGGCTGCATGCCACGGAGAGCCAGCTTCAAGACCTGAGCCTGGAATACTCCTTCCGCTCATCCCCAGCCATTCTGAACCTCGTCGACAAGTGTTTTGAAAACCACACCGACGCGGGCTTCCCAACTGGCAACCGTCATATTGCCTTTAACGACGACATGCCGGGCCGCGTTGACCTCTGGCCGATGGTTGAACCTGTCGCCAAAGCTGAGAAAGATGACTGGTTTGATCCGGTCGACCGACTTGGCGACACGCATCACACAGTCATCCTCGCGGATCGCATCGCCGCCCAAATCGCACGGATGATCAAACAGGACACCATTGCCGACACGCGCGGGCCCGACGGGCGATTCACGCAGCGCAAAATTGAACCCGGTGACTTCCTCATTCTGGTGCAACGTCGCTCTGACCTGTTCCACGAAATCATCCGCGCCTGTAAGCTGCACGGCCTACCGATCGCCGGTGCTGACCGCCTAAAAGTCGGCGGCGAAATGGCCGTGCGCGACCTCGGCGCGCTTTTGTCCTTCCTCGCCACTCCGGAAGACGACCTGTCGCTGGCCACGATCCTGCGGTCTCCGTTGTTTGGCTGGTCAGAACAGGCGTTTTTTGATCTTGCGCACCGCCGAGCCCCCAAAACCTACCTTTGGGCCGCCTTGCGCGACAGGGGCGATGAGTTCCCCAAAACCATGGCCGTGCTGGACGATCTGCGTGCCAACACCGACTTCCTGCGCCCCTACGACCTGATCGAACGTGTGCTGACACGCCACAAAGGCCGCCACGCCTTCCTCGCGCGCCTTGGGGCAGAGGCAGAAGACGGCATCAATGCACTTCTCTCCCAGGCCTTGGCTTATGAAAAATCCTCAGTGCCCAGCCTCACCGGCTTTTTGCAATGGATGCAGACCGACGATCTGGAAATCAAGCGCCAGATGGACAGCGCCACCAACCGCATCCGCGTGATGACGGTGCACGGGTCCAAAGGTCTGGAAGCCCCCATTGTGATCATGCCCGACACCGGCAAGCGATTGATCAAGACCGATGCGCCCATTGTGCCCGTGGGCGACACCGCGCTTTGGAACATGGCGTCCGACAGCGCCCCCGCACCTCTAGCCTTGGCGCGCGAGACTTTGGCCGAAGCGCAAGCTGCCGAACGGCTGCGCTTGCTTTATGTGGCCATAACCCGTGCTGAAAAATGGCTGATTGTAGCTGCGGCCGGAGATTTGGGGAAAGACGGCAAGAGCTGGTATGACACCGTCTGCACCGCGATGGTCGCTTCTAATGCCACGCCTTGTCAGTTTGACGGAGGCGAAGGTCTGCGCCTGGATCATGGGAATTGGGCAGGAACAGTCTCTGATGTAGCAGACGAATCCGCACCCACAAAGGTCGAAGTTCCGGCGTTTCTGCAATCCGCCGCCCCACTGCTGCCAGCGCCACCACACGCGCTTAGCCCGTCCGACCTTGGTGGCGCAAAAGCTCTGGGAGGTGAGCAGGGACGGGATCAGGAGGCCGCCATGCAACGCGGCACCTGGCTGCACCTTCTGCTCGAACATTTGCCTGACCATCCAAACACGGAGTGGTCTGAAATTGCCAAATCTCTTCTGCAAGATGATCTGGTCGAGATGCAGGCTGAACAGTTTCAAGACTTGTTGGCCGAAGCCACGCAAACTCTGTCCAAACCCGAGCTCAAATGGCTGTTTGATCAATCTGCATTGGCGGAAGTGCCCGTGACCGCCGACCTTGGCCCCAACCGCTTGCATGGAATCATAGACCGCTTGGTGATACAGGAAGATTGTGTCTGGGCCATCGATTTCAAAACCAACGCCACGGTCCCGACCACTGCGAAAACCACACCAGATGGCATTTTGCGGCAAATGGGGGCCTATACTCATGCTTTGGAACAGATTTTTGACCAGCCAATCCGCACGGCAATCCTGTGGACGGCAACAGCAGAGTTGATGGAACTGCCACACGATCTTGTGACAAAGTCCCTTGCAGCCACAGGATATCTTGACGCCCCCGCCCCGCAAACCTAGGTTCCCTCGAACCAAGACTTACCAGCACCCTCTTTCAGGAGACCTCCACAATGGCAACTGTTGCTGTCACCGATGCCACCTTCGACGAAGAAGTAAAAAACGCCGACGTACCCGTCGTCGTAGATTTCTGGGCCGAATGGTGTGGCCCATGTAAACAAATCGGCCCAGCGCTCGAAGAGCTGTCGGCTGAGATGGACGGCAAGGTGAAAATTGCCAAGGTTGATGTGGACAGCAACCCGGGCGCAGCTGCTGCTCTGGGTGTGCGCGGCATCCCAGCGCTGTTCATCTTCAAAGATGGTCAGGTCATCTCCAACCGCGCAGGCGCCGCGCCTAAAGCCGCGCTGCAAAGCTGGATCGAAGATTCCCTCTGATCCTCATCAGATACCAGTTCTAAAGGCGCTCCATTCGGGGCGCCTTTTTTATTCAAACCCCTTTTTTATGAGTATCTCCATATTCTCCCATCGATCCTGTTGCCGCCAACTGCGATCCTCTGGGTCAGCTGGAATGGCGCACCAGTCCAGAAGCAGGCGCACAGGTTGAAGAAACCGAAAACTGGGATCATCGGGTTTGATCAAACGGTAACCTTCAAAAAACGATGACACCACGTCATCGCGCAAAAACGCGCCGGATTTGAGTGCAGTGTTATCTTGATGGATCTCGGCAAAATCTAACAACAGCCGAACGATATCAAACCCAACAGGCAGCTGATTGGGTGGATGAAAATCTATGCCGTAGAGGCCGTCTTGGGCAAAGATCAAATTGCGAAGGTTCATATCCCCGTGACGTCGTGCCACGACTGTCCTTTGACCTGCAAACTGTGCCGCCCGCTCAGGAATCTGAGAGGCGCATTTTAGAAATCTTTTTGGCGCAACTACGCGCCGAGATCCATCTTCGATTTGACGTGCCAACTGCTCAATATGCGCGATCATCTGGTCTGGCCGAAAAGGGCGCTTTCGACGGTCCATGACCCGATGAAAAGTGGCTAACCACCGCCCGCTCCGTTTCAGAAGGCTTTTGGGATCGCGGCCACGGTAAAGCAACGTATCCAATGTGTTTCCGGTCACGTGATCCATTAGCAGGACAGCGCCGTCCTCACTCACATAGTGTACTTTCGGCGCCCGCATCCGCCGCGCATTTCCCATGGCGTTGCTGGCGTCAACCTGCGCCTGGGCCATTTGAATCAACTGATCAGAATTATCAGCGCCAAACACCCGTTTCAGGACATAGGACTTGTCACCGCAATCAAGCCGCAAAACGATATGGCTGCGGTGGTCATTCTTTTGCCACAGCAATTCATGTGTCACCAACTCATCAGGTAGGTCCAAATCTCGCTGCAAACGCAAGAAGTCCTGCAATGCAGCTTCTATGCGAACATCCTGTTCTTCGTCCATGGGGCGAGGCTATGCGCTTGAAATCGCAGGGGCAACCCCAGCAAACCACCCAAACTCTTGTGCCTTTCTGATCGCAGGCTCATATAGGGCAAAGGACAAAAGGAGCTTTTGGATGTCTGAGGATCAATTCCCCGGTTGGCACGGCACCACCATCATTGGTGTGAAAAAGGCTGGCGAAGTTGTGATTGCCGGTGACGGGCAGGTCTCGTTGGGCCAAACCGTGATCAAAGGCACCGCGCGAAAGGTGCGCCGCCTGAGCCCCGGCGGTTATGAAATTGTCGCGGGCTTTGCTGGCTCCACCGCAGATGCTTTCACGCTTCTCGAACGTCTCGAAGCCAAACTCGAGGCCACACCCGGCCAACTGGCCCGCGCTTCCGTGGAACTGGCCAAAGATTGGCGCACCGACAAGTACCTGCAAAAGCTCGAAGCCATGCTGATTGTGTCGGACGGCGCCGACATCTTTGTCATCACCGGGGCAGGAGACGTGCTGGAGCCTGAACATGACGTGACCGCCATTGGCTCCGGCGGCAACTATGCACTGGCTGCGGGACGCGCCCTGATGGACACCGATCTGTCTGCCGAAGAGGTGGCGCGCAAAGCCATGGGCATCGCAAGTGATATTTGCGTCTACACTAACGGCAACCTGACCGTGGAGACGATCAAACAATGACCGACATGACCTACACCCGCATGGGCAATTCCGGTCTGGTTGTTTCCCGTCTGGCGCTTGGCACCATGACCTTCACCCACGGCTCCGACTGGATTCCCGGCGTTGCCAAGGTTGGCCTGAACGATGCCCAGCGCATGGTTGATGTGACGCTGGATGGGGGCATCAACTTCTTTGACGCAGCTGATGGCTATTCCAACGGCGAAGCCGAAGACATTCTTGGCAAAACCCTCAAGGGCAAACGCAACGACGCAGTGATCTGCACCAAACTTGGCTTCCGTCAAAGTGATCGCATCACCGACGCTGGCCTCTCACGTGGACACATCCTGTCTTCCGTGGATGGCTGCCTGAAACGGCTCGATACTGACTGGATCGACCTTCTGGTATTGCACAAAACCGATTTCACAACGCCAATGGAAGAAACCCTTTCGACCCTGCAATCGGTGATCGACGCAGGCAAGGTGCGCCACATTGGCGTGTCCAACTGGCCCGCGTGGAAGGTGGCACAGGCCGTTCAGTTCCAGCGCGACAACAACATGAGCCAGTTTGTCGCCGGTCAGTACCTCTACAACGCTGTGAGTCGCGACATCGAAATGGACATTCTGCGCATGGGCGCGGAGCTTGGCATCGGCCTGATGGCGTGGTCACCTCTGGCTGGCGGTCTTTTGACGGGCAAATACGATCTCAACAAGCTGGAAGACAGCGACGGTCGTCTGGCCGAAGGTGATTTCCTGCAAGTCTCCAAAGAGCAAGCGCTGGCCGCGATCACCGCGCTGACGGAGGCCGCCGACACACACAACGTCACGCCCGCGCAAATTGCTCAAGCCTGGATTCTAAACAAACGCTGCGACCACACGATCATCATCGGCGCCTCCAAGCTCAGCCAGCTTGAAACCGGCATCGCTGCCGCCAATATCGAGTTGAGCGAGGCAGAAATGGCCGCTCTGGACGCCGCCGCTGCACCGGGTCGTCGCTACCCCGAGTGGTTTGACGACATGATGAAAGACGAACTGTTTGCCAAAGTGCTCGCGTAACGAGAGACCCACCTCATGATTGACAAAGATGATCTTCGCGCCGCGGTTGGCTCCGGCCTGCTGAATGAACAACAGGCTGCGTCCCTCGCAGCACTTGCCGACAGCCGACGCGGTGCACGCGAAGACCTCGCCATTGGCGATGAACCGTTTGAGCTGTTCAAAGGCTTCAATGAGATTTTCATTGTCGTGGGCCTGTTGATCCTCGCCAGCGGTTGGGCGGCGGTCAACGGCATCGCCATGGCCGCCGAAGTGGTGAACTACAAAACCAAAATTGTGACCACCACAGCCATCTCCGGCGCTGTGATCTGGGCACTGGCAGAGTACTTCATCCGCCGCCGCCGTATGGTGGCCCCGGCCATTGCGCTGTCCATCCTTTGGGCGATCAACGCAGGGTCCGGCATTACCGCCTATTTCGCGCAGCCCTTCATGCTTGCTCAAGAAGACTTCTCCAGCCTGCCACTGCCACTGGCGCTCGCCACCCTGGCAACACTGATCTTCTGGCTGCGCTTCCGCGTGCCTTTTGCCATGGCGCTGATTGCGCTTGGCGTCTTTGGCATCGCGCTCATGCTTGGCGCCAACCAATCCGGCACGCCAACCAGCCCGCAAGATCTCTTCCTACTTTCCGCCGGAGGCCCCTTTGCCTTCATCACACTCGGTGTGGGCATCGCTGTCTTTGCCGTGGCCATGTACTTTGACATGTCCGACCCGCACCGAGTCACCCGCCGCAGCGCGCAAGGCTTCTGGCTGCATGTTGTCGCCGCGCCTGCGTTGATCAACACCGTGGCCCTGACGCTTCTCGAGGCCGGAAGCAACGGCGCGCATCTGGCGCTCATGCTTTTCCTTCTGGGATTTGCCGCCATCGCCATCATCATCGACCGGCGCTCCTTCCTGATTGCCGCCATCGGCTACACCCTGGCCCTGGCCAGCATCGTCTTTGACGGCGAAGGCGCGGCCTTCACCATTCTTTTCCTCGGCATCTTTCTGGTGGTGCTGGGCGCCTTCTGGTCCCGCTTCCGCGCGGCCCTACTTGCGCCGCTGTCTGGCATCTTGCCGCTGCACCGCCTGCCGCCATCCCACTGATTGGACACTCTTATGACTGATCTCACACCCCGCGAAATTGTTTCCGAACTGGACCGCTTCATCATCGGCCAGAAAGACGCCAAACGCGCCGTCGCCGTGGCCCTGCGCAACCGCTGGCGCCGCAAACAGCTGGCTGATGACATCCGCGATGAAGTCTATCCCAAAAACATCCTGATGATTGGCCCCACTGGTGTGGGCAAAACCGAGATTTCTCGCCGCCTCGCCAAACTGGCCCGCGCGCCGTTTATCAAGGTTGAGGCCACCAAATTCACCGAAGTGGGTTACGTGGGCCGCGACGTGGAACAGATCATCCGCGATCTGGTCGACGCCGCCATCATCCAAACCCGCGAACACATGCGTGAAGACGTGAAGGTCAAAGCCCACGCCGCCGCCGAGGAGCGTGTAATCGACGCCATCGCCGGTCCGGACGCGCGTGAAGGCACCCGCGACATGTTCCGCAAGAAACTCAAGGACGGCTTACTCGACGACACCGAAATTGAGCTTGAAGTGGCGGACAGTTCCAATCCCCTGGGCGGCATGTTTGATATTCCGGGCCAGCCAGGCGGCCAGATGGGCATGATGAACCTTGGCGACATCTTTGGCAAAGCCATGGGCGGCCGCACCACCAAGAAGCGCATGACCGTGGCGGAAAGCTACGAAGTCCTGATCTCGGATGAGGCCGACAAGCTGCTGGACGACGAAACCGTCAATGCTGCTGCATTACAATCGGTGGAGCAAAACGGCATCGTCTTCCTTGATGAGATCGACAAAGTCTGCGCCCGTCAGGAAGCGCGTGGCGGCGATGTCTCTCGCGAGGGTGTGCAACGTGACTTGCTGCCGCTGATCGAAGGCACCACCGTCTCCACCAAACACGGGCCGGTGAAAACCGACCACATCCTCTTTATCGCCTCCGGCGCATTCCACATCGCCAAACCCTCAGACCTGCTGCCGGAGCTACAAGGTCGCCTACCCATCCGTGTTGAACTTCGCGCGCTGACCGAAGAAGACTTCGTGCGCATCCTCACCGAAACCGACAACGCCCTGACCCGCCAATACACCGCACTGATGGGCACTGAAGAGGTTGTTGTGTCCTTCACTGAGGATGGCATCGCAGCGCTGGCGAAAATCGCTGCTGAGGTGAACCAATCGGTGGAAAACATCGGCGCACGTCGGCTTTACACAGTGATGGAGCGAGTCTTTGAGGAGCTCAGCTTCTCCGCCCCAGACCGCTCGGGCGAAGAAATTGTGGTGAATTCCGCCTTTGTAGAGACGAATATCGGCGAGTTGGCCAAATCCATGGACGTCAGCCGCTACGTGCTCTGATTTCCCCCTAGCAGGTCCGCGCATTCAATTGCATAGTCCCGGCAAACCAGTTTTGCCGGGATTTTTCGTGCGATACCTCATCCTCATTGTCGCCAGTATAATGCTCTCCGCCTGCGCGGATCGCATCACCGCACCGATCCGACCAAAAGCGCTCAACGCGCCCAACACGCGCCAGATTTTTGTGGTCACCAACCGCGAACGCAATGCAGCAGGCTATCTCGCAACATCGCGCGATGATGAGCTGACCTTTCTGGACACGACCGTCTCTATCCCGCCCTCGCACACCTCAGGTGAAGCCCCCACATTCAAGGCCAACCCCGATCCTGAAAAACACTTTGTGATTGCCAAAGAGGCCCCCATCGCCTCCCTTCCGGACCTAGCAAGGAAAGTCTCCGCCAGCCTCGCGGGCAATCCCCGCCGCAACCGAGAGGTCACCGTCTTTGTGCATGGGTTCTACAACACCTATCAGGACAGCTTGTTCCGCATCGCTCAACTTCAAAACGATTTTGACCTACCCGGCACCGTGGTGAACTTCGCCTGGGCCAGCGCTGGCAGCCCTTTGGGCTACGCACATGACCGCGAAAGCGCACTGTACTCACGCGATGATCTGGAACGCACCCTACGTGAACTCGCCAAATCCAGATCAGATCGCCTGCTGCTGGTAGGCCACTCTCTGGGCACGTATTTAATCACCGAAACTCTGCGCCAGATCGAACACAAAGAGCCCGGCTGGACCGCCCGCAACATTGACGCCTTGGCTCTGATATCCCCAGACATGCCGGTGGATTTGTTTCTGCGCAATTTGGAGCCCTTTGACGCCTTACCAGACTCCACGGTGATTTTGACCTCAACCGAAGACAACGCCCTGCGCCTTTCCAGCCGCATCAACCGCTCTTCACAAAGGCTCGGACAACTTTCCAACCCCGATGTTCTGGCAGACCTCCCTGTGATCGTGTTTGACGTGTCCAGCTTTGCGGATGGCAGCAGCAACCACATGACATTTGCCGAAAGCCCGGCACTGATCGCATTGCTTCGTGATGCGCGGTCCTTTGATGAACTATTGGCGCCAGACGACCCGAATTTCCTGCTTCGCCAAGCAGAGCGCGTACGGGTGTCCAATGAGGCGATTGCCATTCAGGTCGCTGGGCCCGGTGGCAGCACATGATCTCCACTGCGGACTTCGTAAAACAAAACGGCCGCTACTTGCTGCCCGGCGCGATGCTGATGTTTATGTCCTGCTTTGGGCAAACCTTTTTCATCGGCACATTCGCCGCCGACATTCGAACGCATTTTAGTCTCTCTCACGGCGGTTGGGGCGCCATCTACATGTTGGGTACGGGCACGTCTGCGGTCATCATGCTTTGGGCTGGAACGTTGGCGGATCGGATTCGAGTGCGCATCCTTGGCCCACTGATGCTACTCCTACTAGCATCTGCGTGCATCGCGCTATCTCAGCTATCTTCGGTCTGGGTGCTGCCATTTGTGATCCTCGCGCTGCGTCTGACAGGGCAGGGCATGCTGACACACACCGCGGGCGTGGCGATGGCCCGTTGGTTTGCCGCATCGCGCGGGCGCGCGCTTGCTTTTGCCACCATGGGGTTCATGTGCGCCGAAGCCATCATGCCACTCACGGCTGTAAGCCTCAAAACACAATTTCACTGGCAGTGGATTTGGCTCGCGGCCGGCCTTCTTTGCCTAGCCATGGCACCGGTGGTGTTTTTGTTGCTCCGGCAAGAGCGAGAACCGCAAAGCCTTGCCAAAGACGAAAAAGCGCTTGGCATGGAAGGGCGCAACTGGTCCCGCCGGGAGGCCATCCAGCACCCAGTCTTCCTCTCCGCCATTCCTGCGATGATGGCCTTCCCCGCCTTCGCCACAGTGTTTTTCTTCCAACAAGCCTATTTTGCGGAAATCAAAGGCTGGTCGCACCTGTCCTTGGTGGCGGTGTTCCCGCTTGGAACACTATCATTTGGCATATCAACACTCGTTTATGGCTGGCTGATCGACAAACTTGGGGCCGCGCGGCTTATGCCGCTTTATCTTTTACCACTGGTCGCCGCCTTCACTATTCACGCCTGGGCACCCACGGTCAGCTGGGTCGCTGTGGGCGTGGTGCTCATGGGCATGGCGGGCGGTGGCATGGCAACTCTGCCTGCGTCGGTTTGGTCAGAGTTTTTCGGCACACAGCATCTGGGTGCTATCAAAGCCACCGTCGCCGCCTTTGGCGTGTTGGGGTCTGCCTTGGGTCCAGGTCTGTCCGGTTGGATGATCGATCAAGGCATCAACTACCAATCGCAACTGCAAGGCTTTGCGATCTGCTTCGCTGTCGCCAGCGCTGTGATGGTGGTGCCTTTCGCGCGCGCTCGAAACTCAACGGCGGCGTAGATAGACGTAATACGCCCCGGTACCGCCATGCCGGATATGGGCTTCCGCCACCTGCAAAATACACTGCTTCATTGGTGGCAGGGCAAACCACTGCGGCACCTGATGTTTGAGCACCCCACGCCGGGTCGGGATCGGCCCTTCGTCCCGTTTGGTTTTGCCCTTGCCTGTGATCACCAGAACAACCCGCTTGCCCTCCCCATGAGAGCGCATAATGAAACCGGTCAACGCTCCATGTGCCTGATCTGCGGTCATGCCATGTAGGTCGATCTTGCCTTCAGGCACCAGCTTCCCGCGCTTCATGCGGCCAAAGGCTTTCTTATCCATCTGCACAGGCTGCCGTGCCACACGTTCGGAGACCGATCCCATCAAATCATGCATCGAGGGACTGGTATTGGCTTTGGAGCCAACTTCAAAATCCGGCAGGGCAGGGGAAAGATGTGGCCTTGGCTTCTTGATCGGCTTTGGCTTGGGTTTTGGCAGCTCATGCGCGCTTGTGCCGGGATGTAACCGCTCAGCAGTATCTGCCACCTTCCGCCAGAGGGTGACTTCTTCTTCACTCAGTTTCCGCCGTGTCACAGCACCGACTCCGGCAACATCGCATAGGCCCGCTGAATGGGCAAAAGCACTACCATGCGACCGGGGTCTTTAAGCGTGCCCGCCGCCTTACCGGCCTCATCCCCAGTGCCAAAAAAGATATCGGCCCGCTGCGCACCTTTGATGGCCGATCCAGTATCCTGCGCAATCATCAGTCGCCGCAGAGGTCCCGCACCGTCTTTCTCCACCCAAACCGGCGCGCCCAACGGCGTGAACTTCGGATCAACGGCCACTGACCGCATTGCTGTGATCGAGCGGTTCATCGCCCCTAAAGGACCTTTGTGCGCGGGCACGCGGTTCACTTCGCGGAAGAACACAAAGCTGTCGTTGTGGCGCAGCAGTTCCGCCCCATCCACCGGATTGCGTTTCACCCAATTCTTGATCACCTGCGCACTCACCTGATGCGCATTATACACACCGCGTCGCACCAACTCGGCACCAACAGAGCGGTATTTGTGCCCATTGGCCCCACCGTAGCCGACACGAATGTAGGACCCATTGGGCAGGCGAATGCGCCCCGAACCTTGGATTTGCAGAAAAAACAGCTCCACACTGTCATCCACCCAGGCAATCTCCAACCCGCGTCCTTGAAGTGCACCGCTGGTCTCAATCTCGCGCCGTGTCAGCCATTGGCCACCTTTGGCCTCCCGCGGCATTTTGTAGACAGGGAAGCGATACCGCCCGCTTGGCGTCAACGATCCATCCAGCTCCGGCTCAAAATAGCCGGTGAACAGCGCCGATTTATCTTTCTCCTCAATCAGTACCGGCCGAAACAGAAGCTCAAAAAACTTACGGGCGTCTTCAATGCCCGTCGCCGCCGCACATAACGTCTGCCAGTCCGGCGCGTCAAAGTCTACACAAGTATTCAGAAAAACTTGACGGGCGGCCTCGTGATCATCTGCGGCCCACCCGTCCAGGTCGTCAAACGACAGGATTTTCATATGTGTTTCGGACATGGCTGCCCCTCCGGCCATCACAAAGACCGCGGCCAAAGCCGCCCGAAACGCCCGGATCATTCGCCCGTGGCAACAAGCTGCCAGTTTGGATCGTCCGATCCCATCACGCGGGCAAAGGTCCAAATGTCCTTCTGCCGCTTAATCTGGCTTTCGCTGCCCTCAACAATCTCACCAGCGTTGTCCCGCACAACATGGGTCAGCTCACCCACATAGCGCACAGTGATTTCGCCTTCTTTGGTGTTCTCGTCAAAATGCGCCGCTTGCAGCACCATTTCACGCACCCCAACAAATTCGCTTTCCACGGTCAGACCTTTGTCCGCGCGCATCTCTACCACATGTGCAAAGCTCTCATAGACTTCTTCGCCCAAGAACGGCTGGATGCTCGCCAGATCACCTTTCTCAAAGGCCATCAGGATCATCTCATAGGCCCCACGTGCACCGCCAAGGAAGTCGTTCACGCCAAACTGCGGCTCCATCGACTTCATCTTCGCCAGCGCCAGCGCATTCACGCTGCCTTCTTCGGCGTGATCCAGAATGTCCTGGTCTGGGCCGCCTTCGATCACCTCAAGGTCCGGCCCCTTGCGACGGGCCTGTGAAACACCTTCCTGACGTGGCTCTTCATAGCCCTCTCGAGTCCCCAAAACACTGCGCAGACGCAAGATCAGAAACACGGCAATACCGGCAAGAACCAGAAGTTGAATTAGGGAGGAGTTCATTTGAACCTCATGTTGGGCATGGAAACACTGTTCTCTCGCACTTATGTAAGTCACGGGCGGGGTCAAGTCCACCTCGCCAAATGTAGCAATGGAGTAAAGCTAAGATGTGGCTCTTGTTGGCCTTTATCGCGATCCCCATGATCGAAATCGCCCTGTTCATCAGCGTTGGTGGCGCCATTGGCCTGTGGCCGACCTTGGCGATTGTCCTGCTGACGGCCATTCTTGGCACACATCTGGTGCGTTCTCAGGGACTTGCCGCCATCGGAAACGTGCAGCAATCCTTCAATGAACTCAACGATCCAACCGAGCCTTTGGCCCACGGCGCCATGATCCTGATCGCCGGTGTTTTACTGTTGACGCCAGGTTTCTTTACAGACGCCGTTGGATTTGCTCTCCTGACCCCAGCTTTCCGCAAAATCATGTTTGAGTTTGCCCGAAGACGCGTGCGCGTTCAGAGCTTTACCATGGGCAGCACCCACTCTGCATCTTTTCATTCCGATCCGGCAAACCATGGCCACGGTCCAGCGCGCTCCGATGTGATTGACGGTGAATTCTCCGAAGTGGATCCCGCGCCAGAAAGCCCGCATCCACAGGTGGACAGCCTCAAAAAACCTACGCATAAACCATCCGGTTGGACTAAACATTGAGCCCCGTAATTTGACCTGATAAAGCAGGGCAAACGAATTCTTTTGGAGACTTCCCATGGCGGAAAACGAAAACGGTGCAGCACAAGCGCCGCAGCTGAAAATGAACGTACTGACCCAATTCGTACGCGACATGTCGTTCGAAAATATCCTGGCTCAGAAAGGCTCTGCCGGTAACCCGCAGCCTGACGTTCAGGTTCAGGTGAACCTTGATGCGAAAAAGCGCACCGCGGACCATCAGTTCGAAGTGGCCATGAAGCTGAACATCACCGCCAAGAACAAAGAAGACGGCGCTGAGATGTTCATTCTGGAACTGGACTACGCCGGTGTGTTCCATGTGGAAGGTGTGCCAGAAGACCAGCTGCACCCATTCCTGCTGATCGAATGCCCACGCATGCTGTTCCCATTTGTACGCCGCATCGTGTCCGACGTAACCCGCGACGGTGGCTTCCCGCCACTGAATCTGGAAACCATCGACTTTGTGGCTCTGTACCGCTCTGAGCTTCAGCGCCGCGCACAAGAGCAACAGGCCACAGAACAGCCGGTCGCCAACTAAGCGATCCGCTGTCAAAAATTCAGGCGCTGCCCTCGCGGGCGGCGCCTTTTTTGTGGGTTATCCCAGTTTAGTCCAAAGCGCGTTGTCGCCCATCTTTTCGACAAACTCCTTGTGCGCTATCGCCTCTTCTTCGGTCAGACGCGAGGGCAGGGGCGTTGCCCGTTTCGTGGGGCGCCAATCATCCATCTGCACCGATTTGGTCTTTCCACCGCCACCTGACGCCAGAACCAGATCAGGCTGCCGGCCACCAATCAGTTCAAGATAAACCTCCGCTAGGATTTCGGAGTCCAACAACGCGCCGTGCAATGTCCGCGAGGAGTTGTCGATGCCATACCGACGGCACAAAGCGTCCAAAGTGGCGGGCGAGCCGGGGAATTTGTTGCGCGCCATGGCCAACGTATCTACCGCCCGATCCATCGGGATCTCCGGCAAGTTCATCCAGCTCAGCTCCGCATTCAGGAACTTCATGTCAAATTTGGCGTTATGGATGACCAATTTACTGTCATTGCCAATGAAATCCAAAAACGCTTGTCCGTGCGCCTCAAAGACCTTCTTGTCTTTCAGCGTCACCTCACCCGGCTGCGCATCCCGCGGAACGTCGAGCAAATCCGGCCCAATCCCGTGCACGCCAAAGGCCTCTTCCGGCATGTTCCGCATCGGGTTGACGTAGACGTGAAACGTCTCACCGGTGGGCAGGTGGTTGTACAATTCCAACGCCCCGATCTCGACAATCCGATCGCCGGAGAACGGATCAAACCCAGTGGTTTCCGTATCGAGTACGATTTCACGCATTGGCCAACTGTCCCCTGATGGTGGTCACAATCTTCTCCACCTGCTGGCGCGCATGGTCAAGCGCATCCGTGATCACAACATAGTCCGAGCGGGCCACTTTTTCCTCATTTGGCATCTGTTTGGCGCGGATCTGCTCAAACTGTACCTCAGTCATCGTGCCCCGTGCCAAAACACGGTCTCGCTGCAGTTCCGCTGGAATAGAGACGCATACAACCGCATCCATTGCGTCGTTTCCGCCGGTTTCAAACAGCAACGGAATGTCAAAAACCAGAATATCAGCTTTGGCAGAGGCGATGAAGGCGGCACGGTCTTGCGCCACCAAAGGGTGCACAATTTCCTCAATCATTTTGAGCGCCGAAGGGTCGCGCCCAATCACCTCTTTGAGTTTGTCACGCGACACGGCACCGGCAACCACGGCCTCCGGAAACTTCGCCTGCATGGGCGCGACCGCCGCGCCGCCCACATCATAAAGCCGATGCACCGCTGCATCCGCATCCCAAAGCGCACAGCCCAGATCGACAAACATCTGTGCCGTGGTCGATTTTCCCATGCCAATCGAACCTGTCAGGCCAAGCTTGAAGCTCATCCCAAAACCACGCGCCTAGTTTCGTCATCCACCACAGGGCGGCGCCCAAACCAGCGTTCAAAACCGGGAACCGCTTGATGCAGCAACATGCCCAATCCATCCACGGTCACACAGCCAATCTCATTGGCTGTGCGCAGGAAGTTTGTGGTCAACGGCGTATACACCAGATCGGTCACCACGGTTTCTTTGCGCAGCCCATCCATCGGCACACGCAACTCTGATTTACCGGTCATACCCAGCGACGTGGTGTTTACCAGCGTGGCGCCTTCTTCCAGAATATTGCCCGCCTGCACCCATTCGACGACCTTCACCCGCGCACCAAAGTCTTCGCGCAGCTTGTCCGCCCGCACACGTGTGCGGTTGGTCAGCAAAATCTCAGGCGCGCCGGCATCAAGTAAAGACGCCACAACAGCCCGCGCGGCACCCCCCGCGCCCAGCACAACAGCTGGACCTGCCGAAGCATCCCATTCCGGAGCGCCCTGACGCAGGTTTTCGATAAACCCGTAGCCATCGGTATTGTCCCCCAGAATACTGCCATCGTTGAGAAAGATCAGTGTGTTCACCGCCCCAATCAGCGTTGCGCGATCCGTGATCTGGTCGACAAACTGCATCATCCGCTCTTTATGGGGAATTGTCACGTTACAGCCGACAAACCCCATCTTTGGCATGGCTTTCAAAACATCGCCCAGAGCATCCGCTTCGACCTCCAGCGGCACATAGTGTCCGGCAATGTCATACGTCTTCAGCCAATGCCCGTGCAGGACCGGTGATTTTGAGTGCGCAATCGGGTTCCCGATCACACCCGCCAAAGGAATGGACGGCAGTGTCATTGTGGCAGTTCTCCCCGCGTCGTCAGGAACGACAGAATTTCTACAAGCGACATACCAAGGACGGTGAAGTAGTCCCCGTCGATCTTGTCAAAAAGCCGCACGCCTTCTTCTTCCAACTTATACCCACCAACCGAATGGCGGATGCTGTCAAAGTTGCGATCCAGGTAGCCCTCAAGAAAGTCGTTGCTGAATTGCCGCATGAACAACCGCACAACACCCACATGCCGCCAGAGCGGCTCGCCATTCTGATAAATCACCGCGGCAGACAGCAACATATGGCGCTGCCCTCGTAGCAACAGCAACTGATTGCGCGCATCATCCACGCTGGCAGGCTTGGAAAAAATCGTGCCCTGAAAATCCAGCACCTGATCACAGCCCAAAACCAACGCCTCTGGCCGCTTCAAACTGACTTTCCGCGCTTTGGACTCCGCCAACGCGTCCGCCACATCCCGCGGCGTGGCCCCTTCCGCCTGTAGAGATCGTTTGATCATCTCTTCATCTACACGCGGCTTAACGGTTTCGTAACCAACATTGGCTTTAGATAGGAGCTGAGCCCGTATCTCAGAGCCCGAAGCAAGGATCAGGGGTTCGGTCATGTGGATAAATCCGTGGAGAAGGGAAGGAACTTCTTGAGAGTCCTTTCTGGAAATTTCTGTGGGGTTTTGCAAGCTGGGGAAACTCCCCGCCGTCTCACGGAAATCCCCCGATTTTCTGCACGGTGGACGGGGAAAACTTTGCCTGTGGGAGGAATCACCTGCATACCTGTTTCTCCACCCGCTTATCCACAATCACGCTCCTGTCATATTTCTTTCAAAGCACTGAAATCATTAAGACCTTTTAACTTTCTCACCAGATGTTGATACAGATCAGAGCAAAGAGTTCAGATGTGGGTAAGTCATAGGGGAAATTGATAATCCACAGGATTGGGCGTCCCTACTTAATCATCATCCTTTTCTATATATATTTATTTATTATAGAGAGGGTCGGGCTTCGTTCAGGAACAAACCGGCATGAGTTACTTTCTCGTCGACATTTACCCATACGTACTCTCGCTTCACATCATAGCAGTGATCAGCTGGATGGCAGGTATTTTTTACCTTCCCCGTTTGTTTGTGTATCACGCAGAGCGGGCAGAGAAGGGGGATCAACTTGATGAAACCCTGAAGATCATGGAATACAAGCTTCAGCGCTATATCATGGCGCCCGCAAGCGTTGTTGCCTGGGCCGCAGGCCTCACGCTTGTCTTTACTCCTGGCATTGTCGATTGGTCTGCGATCTGGCCGTATACGAAAGCGTTCGGCGTGATCTCCATGACCGTGTTTGATCATTGGCTGATGATCATGCGAAAGAAATTTGGCTGTGATGAAAACACGCTTACCGGTCGCCAGTACCGCATAATGAACGAAGTTCCGACGGTTTTGATGGTTCTGATTGTGGTCTCGGTTGTGGTGAAATTCTGAATCGTTTGACTCAAGCAAAGAAAGTGGCTTAGAAAAGCCGCCAACTGGCCCGTCCGGGCTAAGTGTCTTCCAAATACAGAGTACATGAACTGCCCTTCTCTCAGGCAGCATAGGATATTTTCATGACACAAGAAAAGCTTGCTCTTGGCACGTTGAAAGCCAAAAGCCCGAAAGATCTCTTGGCGATGGCCGAAGAGCTGGAGATCGAAAACGCTTCCACCATGCGCAAAGGCGAGATGATGTTCCAAATTCTGCGGGAACGCGCAGATGATGGATGGGAAATCTCCGGCGACGGTGTGCTTGAGGTGCTTCAGGATGGCTTCGGCTTCCTGCGCTCGCCAGAGGCAAACTATCTGCCAGGTCCCGATGACATCTACGTCTCCCCGGAGATGATCCGCAAGTACTCCCTGCGCACTGGCGACACTGTGAACGGCGTCATGACGGCCCCAGGAGACAACGAGCGCTACTTTGCCCTCACAGGCGTGTCTCAGATCAACTTTGAGGCGCCAGAGAAGGCCAAGCACAAGATTGCCTTCGACAACCTCACGCCGCTTTACCCGGATGAGCGTCTGAAGATGGAAATCGAAGATCCCACCATCAAAGATCGTTCCGCCCGTGTGATCGACCTAGTTGCGCCAATTGGTAAGGGGCAGCGTTCCCTTATTGTTGCGCCGCCTCGCACCGGTAAAACCGTGCTTCTGCAAAACATCGCGCATAGCATCGAGGCAAACCATCCGGAGTGTTACCTGATCGTTTTGCTGATCGACGAACGCCCGGAAGAGGTGACCGACATGCAGCGGTCCGTGAAAGGTGAGGTGATCTCCTCCACCTTTGACGAACCGGCCACACGTCACGTTGCAGTCTCTGAAATGGTGATTGAAAAGGCGAAGCGCCTTGTCGAACATAAACGAGATGTTGTGATCCTTCTTGATTCGATCACAAGACTTGGCCGTGCCTTCAACACGGTGGTGCCGTCTTCCGGTAAAGTTTTGACCGGTGGTGTGGACGCCAACGCACTGCAACGCCCCAAGCGATTCTTTGGCGCGGCGCGTAACATCGAAGAAGGCGGCTCGCTCACCATCATTTCCACCGCGCTGATCGACACCGGCTCGCGCATGGATGAGGTGATCTTCGAAGAATTCAAAGGCACCGGTAACTCTGAGATCGTGCTGGATCGCAAAGTGGCAGACAAACGTGTCTTCCCGGCGATCGACATTCTCAAATCCGGCACCCGGAAAGAGGACCTCTTGGTCGACAAAGGCGATCTTGCAAAAACCTTTGTGCTGCGCCGTATCCTCAACCCGATGGGCACCACCGATGCGGTCGAGTTCCTGCTTGGCAAACTCAAGCAAACCAAAACCAATGGCGAGTTCTTTGACTCGATGAACACCTAAGGATGCTGTGATGGCCTATGTGGCTGACACAATTTTCGCTCTTGCAACGGCCCCCGGTAAAGCGGGGGTCGCTGTCGTTCGTGTGTCCGGTACGCGCGTGTCTGAGGCGGGCAGGGCGCTTTTTGGAGCGTTGCCAAAACCGCGTTTTGCGGCGCTGAAATTGCTGAAAGATCGCGAAGGCCGCCGATTGGATAAGGCCTTGGTGCTCTACTTTGAGAAAGGCAGCAGCTTCACTGGCGAAGAAGTTCTGGAGCTGCATTTGCATGGTTCCACTGCTGTTGTGAACGCCGTACTCCGCGAGCTCACCGAAATTGAAGGCCTGCGTTTGGCCGAAGCGGGCGAATTCACCCGCCGCGCATTGGAAAATGGATGTCTCGATCTGGCGCAAGTTGAAGGTCTTGCTGATCTGATCGATGCGGAAACCGAAGCGCAACGACGCCAAGCGTTGCGCGTTCTGTCTGGAGACCTGGGCAACCTGGCCGGTAAATGGCGCACGGATCTGATACGCGCCGCAGCTTTGATCGAAGCCACCATAGATTTTGCAGACGAAGACGTTCCGGTAGATGTGACGCCCGAAGTTACTGAACTTCTGACAGGCGTTCGCACCGAACTCGACAAAGAAATTGCTGGTGTCGAAACCGCCGAACGCATCCGCACGGGCTTTGAGGTCGCCATACTCGGCGCACCAAATGTTGGCAAATCCACTTTGCTCAACGCGTTGGCCGGTCGTGAGGCTGCGATCACTTCGGAATATGCTGGCACCACCCGCGACGTGATTGAGGTGCGCATGGAGCTGAACGGATTGCCCGTCACGCTTTTGGATACAGCAGGCCTGCGCGAAACAGACGATCATGTCGAAGGGATCGGCATCCAACGCGCCCGCGAACGGGCCGAGGCGGCTGATCTTCGGGTCTTCCTTAAGTCGGAAGGCGAAGAACCAGACTTCGCACCACTTCCAAACGATATAATCCGCTCTGCCAAAGCAGATACACTTTCTGATCCGCAGAATGCGATTTCTGGCAAAACCGGGTTTGGTGTGTCGGAACTTGTGGCGGAGATAACTGACAAGTTGTCTGAGCAGGCGGGGCGGTCAGGCGTCGCGACGCGCGAACGTCATCGCATCGCGATGAAGCGGGCTTCGGTATCCTTGGATGCGGCCCGCGCCGTTCTCGCTTTGGGGCCGGATCACTATGATATCGGCGCAGAAGAGCTGCGAACCGCGATTCGTGCTCTTGATTCCATTGTCGGCCATGTCGATGTAGAGAACCTGCTGGATGAGATCTTTTCGAGCTTTTGCATCGGAAAATGATTCAAATTTGAGGAGTGTTTCACGTGAAACATTTTGACGTCATTGTTGTTGGAGGCGGCCACGCCGGAGCTGACGCCGCGGCGGCTTCAGCACGTATGGGCGCCTCGACTGCGCTTGTGACCCTGAAGAAGTCCGGCATTGGCGTTATGTCTTGCAATCCTGCGATTGGGGGCCTGGGAAAAGGCCACCTCGTGCGAGAGGTCGACGCGCTTGATGGCGTTATGGGGCGCATCGCTGACAAAGCAGGTATCCAATTTCGTCTGCTCAACCGCCGCAAAGGCCCTGCAGTCCAAGGTCCCCGCGCGCAATCTGACCGGAAAATCTACCGGACAGAAATGTTGTCGGAGATTGAGGCAACGCCAAACCTGACCGTGATTGAAGGCGAAGCGATTGATTTCCGCATGGACGGCCGAGCGGTGCGGGGTGTTGTGCTTGCCGATGGATCAGAGATTTCGGCACATGCCGTCGTCCTGACCACCGGCACATTTCTGCGCGGTGTCATCCATATAGGCGATGTCTCTCACTCCGGCGGTCGTATGGGCGACAACGCCTCGGTCAAACTTGCCGAACGCATCGACAGTTTTGCGCTGCCTCTGGGGCGGCTGAAAACCGGTACACCGCCTCGGCTGAATGGCAAGACCATTAAGTGGGATCTGCTCGACAGCCAGCCTGGCGATGAAGAGCCGGTGATGTTCTCTTTCTTGAACAAAAAGCCCTCCGTCCGTCAGATCGCCTGCGGTATCACCCATACCAACGCCAAGACACATGATATCATACGCGACAACTTGGATCGCTCCGCCATGTATGGCGGCCATATTGAGGGGGTAGGGCCACGCTATTGCCCCTCTATCGAAGACAAGATTGTTCGCTTTGCGGATAAAGATTCCCATCAAGTCTTCTTGGAGCCAGAAGGATTGGACGACGACACCGTCTACCCCAACGGTATTTCCACCTCCCTGCCGGTGGATGTGCAAGAGGCCTATGTGCGCTCGATCTTTGGCCTTGAGAATGTGGAGATCCTGCAACCGGGCTATGCCATTGAGTATGACTATATCGATCCGCGTGCGCTGGATGCCGCACTTGCGGTGAAGGGCGTGCCTGGTCTCTACTTGGCGGGGCAGATCAATGGCACCACTGGCTACGAGGAAGCCGCCGCCCAAGGTCTTGTTGCCGGTCTCAACGCCGCTCTTTCCTCGCAAGGTAAAGAACCACATCACTTCAGCCGGTCGGATAGCTATATTGGCGTGATGGTTGATGATCTCATCACTCGAGGTGTGACGGAACCGTATCGTATGTTCACCTCGCGCGCGGAGTTCCGTCTGTCTCTGCGGGCTGACAACGCGGATCAACGCCTTACACCCATTGGCGAAAAATTGGGATTGATCGGTGAGGCACGTAAGATTGCTTTTGGCGTTAAGGCAGAGAAGCTTGCATCGGGGAAATCTCTTCTGGAAGAAAAAGGCTACACACCAAAAGAAATCAACGCAGCCGGGATTGCAGTGAACCAGGACGGAAATCGCCGGACCGCGTTTCAGGTTTTGGCCTTTCCGGAAGTCGGATTTTCTGAACTGACGGCCCTGGATGAACGCTTTGGAGAGATCGAGTCCGAGATCCAGGATCAGCTTGATCGGGATGCGCTTTATGCCAACTACATTG
Source organism: Shimia sp. MIT910701 (assembly GCF_047126315.1). GTDB lineage: Bacteria > Pseudomonadota > Alphaproteobacteria > Rhodobacterales > Rhodobacteraceae > Shimia. Next base: position 657,702 of record NZ_CP138953.1, read on the forward strand.
AGCGACAGAAACGGGATGTCGAAGCGATGCGCCGGGATGAAACGCAGATCATTCCGTCCGACTTTGATTTTGACGTGATTGAAGGTCTCAGCAACGAGTTGAAGGCGAAGTTAAACGCCGTACGACCCTCGAATTTGGGGCAGGCCGGTCGTATTGACGGCATGACTCCAGCCGCACTGACCTTGCTGCTCGCCAAACTGCGCCAAGCCAAGAAGGCAAAATCTGCGTAATGTCCTGTCCAGATCACACCCAAACCAAACTGAATGTTTCACGTGAAACATTGACCCGACTTGAAACACTCGCGGATCTTCTGGTGAAGTGGAATCCGCGCATAAACTTGGTTTCTAAGTCGACAATCGATGATCTTTGGACCCGCCACATTCTGGATTCCGTTCAAGTTCTACGCAGCGCGCCATCTAACGCCACCCATTGGGTGGATATTGGCAGTGGAGGCGGCTTTCCTGGTCTTGTCATTGCTTTGATGGCAGCGGAACCCGAAGCGCCACAAAAAATGACGCTGATTGAAAGTGACCAGCGCAAATGCACCTTTCTGCGCACGGTTTTGCGCGAAACTGGTGTTTCTGGAACTGTTATTACAGACCGCATCGAGAAAGCTGCGCCTCAGAATGCGGATGTTTTGTCGGCCCGCGCCCTTGCGGACTTGTCGTTGCTGTGCGAATTCGCGGATCGTCATTTGACGGCAACTGGAACCGCAGTGTTCCCAAAAGGCGCACGTTGGCAAAAAGAGCTCAATTCCGCGCAGGAATCGTGGTTATTTGATTGCGAAGTGGTAAAAAGTATCACGGACCCAGAAGCGGTTATTTTGAAGATTGGAGAGCTCAAACGTGTCGGATCCCACACGCCCTAAAGGGCCTAAAATCATCGCAGTGGCCAACCAAAAAGGTGGTGTGGGCAAAACAACAACCGCTATTAACCTTGCCGCCGCTTTGGTTGAAGAGGGGTGTAAGGTTCTTCTTGTCGATTTGGACCCTCAGGGGAACGCGTCTACCGGCTTGGGGGTTGAGGTCGAGGATCGCACACATACCACCTACGATCTTTTGACCGGAGATGTGGAACTGGACGAGGTAATCCAGACCACAGAATCTGGCACTATGTCGATTGTACCAGCAACAGTGGACCTGAGTTCGGCGGATATTGAGTTGATGTCCAACGAAAAGCGCAGCTTTCTTTTGCACGACGCACTGCGCCAGACCGCTATGGACAAATATGATCTGGACTACATCCTGATTGATTGTCCACCTTCTCTAAACCTTCTGACTGTCAACGCGATGATCGCGGCCAACTCCGTTTTGATCCCGCTGCAAAGCGAGTTTTTTGCGTTGGAAGGCCTGTCCCAGCTCATGTTGACTGTGCGCGAAGTCCGCCAAACTGCCAATGCAGGACTGCGGATCGAAGGCATTGTGTTAACCATGTTTGATGCGCGCAATAATCTGTCCCAACAGGTTGAGCAGGATGCGCGCGACAACCTGGGTGAGTTGGTGTTCGAAACCAAAATCCCGCGCAATGTGCGCGTGTCTGAGGCGCCATCGTTTGCGCAGCCGGTCCTGGATTACGATCCAACCTCCAAGGGGGCCGAGGCTTATCGCGCGTTGGCCAAAGAACTGCTCGCCAAGAACTTCCAAGTCGCCGCGTAAAGGAGAGCCAGCATGGCCGATAAGAAAAAACAACGCGGTCTTGGCCGCGGTCTGAGCGCCTTGATGGCAGATGTGACCGAAGACACCTCACGTCAGGAAACCGGATCCGCGCCCCGTCGCGCGGATCTTGTGGTGCCAATCGAACGCATTGAGCCCAACCCGGATCAGCCGCGCCGCGATTTTACGCCGGAACAACTTGAAGATCTGTCCAACTCCATCCGCGAGAAAGGTGTGATTCAACCCCTGATCGTGCGCAAGAAAGCGGGCGATCGGTATGAAATTGTCGCGGGCGAGCGTCGGTGGCGCGCCTCTCAAATGGCGCAGCTACATGAGCTGCCCATCATCGTGCGTGACTACGACGACACCGAAGTGCTCGAAATCGCGATTATTGAAAACATCCAGCGCGCCGACCTAAACCCTGTGGAAGAGGCGATGGGCTATCGTCAACTGATGCAGAAGTTTGGCCATACGCAGGAAAAGGTCTCAGAGGCGCTTGGCAAAAGCCGGAGCCACATTGCCAACCTGATGCGCCTGCTCAACCTGCCGGATGAGGTGCAGGTCATGTTACGCGAAGGTCACCTGTCGGCCGGTCATGCCCGTGCTCTAGTCACCACCGACAACGCATCTGAGTTGGCCCGCAAAGTGGTGAAGGATGGTTTGTCGGTGCGTCAGACCGAAAAACTGGCGAAAAAAACAGGCTCTCTCGTCGAGCAAAATAAAAAATCTCGACCAAAGACCCATAAGGACGCCGACACAGTCGCGCTAGAAGGCGATCTTTCGGCCAATTTGGGCATGAAAGTTGCTGTGGATCACGTTTCCGGCGGAGAGAATGGGAAAATTACCATTACTTATCAAACCCTTGATGAGTTGGATGAGTTGTGTCGGATTTTGACGGCTACGAATTAGGCCGAGTCCAGATGAAAAAAAGTACCGCGCTCAAAACCACCATTTGAATGACCAAAACGGTGGTTTTGACGCCAACAACCAGAGAAATCCCAAAAACAAGCACAATGGACAGTGTTGCTGCCCTTTTTGCCGAAGGGCGGATCGCACCGTTGCTGTTCCAGTCTTCAATCATCGGACCAAAAGTCTTGTGCGCCAAAAGCCAATCGTGAAGCCGTTCTGAGGAACGTGCAAAGCAAAAGGCGGCCAGAAGCAGAAACGGCACTGTTGGCAGGAGCGGCAACACCACGCCAATCAAGGCCAATGCCACACAGCTCAATCCACAGATCAGCCAAATAATGCGCATTTAGTCCACCAGGAGTTCCGCCAAAACAGCGTTCAGGACCATACGTCCCTGTGGCAACACCTTAAGGTGATGATCGTTGAGTTCAATCATACCTAAAGCCTGCAACTCTGCGACACGTGGTCCCTCTAGAGGTTGACCCGCCAGAGCTTCGTATCTGCGTAAATCGACTCCATCTGAAAGGCGCAAACCCATCATCAGAAACTCGGCGGCTTGATCCACCAGAGCGACCGTCTCTTTCAAGTTCTCGCCATTTCCGGCCTCGGCTTCTTCCAACCACTTGTTTGGATTACGCCAGGTTTCAATCGCGTGGCGTTGACCATTGAGCGTCAGCCTCGCATGGGCGCCGGGCCCAATTCCCGCATAGTCGCCATAGCGCCAATAAATCTGATTGTGTCGTGATTCAGAACCTATTGCAGCGTAATTTGACACTTCATAAGGCAACATGCCGGCGTCGGCACAGATGTCTTGTGTCGCTTCATACATATCTGCAGCCAGATCGTCTTCGGGCAACCCACGCAGTTTCCCTCGATTGTACCGGTCGCCAAAGGCGGTGCCTTGTTCGACCGTCAGTTGATAGAGTGACAGGTGGTCAATTGCCATCGAGAGGGCTTCGCGCAACTCGGACGTCCAGTCTTCAAGTGTTTGATCTTGACGGGCATAGATCAGATCAAAGCTAACCCTATCAAAGGTTTTCCGCGCAATTTCAAATGCCTGTTTGGCTTCATCAACTGAATGAATACGGCCCAAACGTCTCAAATCATGATCGTTCAGCGCCTGAATACCCATAGAAATCCGGTTCACGCCGCCATCGCGATAGGCAGCAAAACGGCCGGCCTCAACCGATCCAGGGTTCGCTTCAAGGGTGATTTCCATGTCGTTTGATGTGGGCCACAGCTGGCGCACTCTTGCCAGAATGGCGGCAACCACGTCTGGGTCCATCAAACTGGGCGTACCACCGCCAAAAAAAACCGTGTTCAAAACCCGCCCGGAGGTCTGCTTTGCAACCCGATCCAACTCGCTCAAATAGGCTCTAAGCCAGCGGGATTGATCGATTTCGCGACTGACATGGCTGTTGAAATCGCAATAGGGGCATTTGGCCTGACAAAATGGCCAATGAATATACAGGCCGAAGCCCCCGTTTTGCCAATCCTCAGCCAAAACAGCCTTCCACAAAGGCTTTGAGCGCCCGTCCACGGTGGCTGATCTGATTCTTTTCCTCTTTGGGCATCTCGGCGCAGGTCACGTCGTAACCGTCTGGCATGAACATCGGATCATAGCCAAACCCGCCATCGCCGCGAATAGGCCAGACCAGATCGCCCGCCATCACGCCCTCAAACACCTCGTCATGTCCATCAGGCCAGGCCAAAACCAATGTGCATCGGAATTGCGCAGAACGTGGCGCATCTGACCCCTTGGCAGTGATTTCGTCATTGGCGCGGGTCATGGCTTTCATGAAGTCGCGGCCATTGTCGGTTTCGGCCCAATCCGCGGTGTAAACCCCCGGCGCGCCGTCCAGCGCGTCGATGGTGATGCCGCTGTCATCGGACAGGGCAGGGAGGCCGGTTGCCTTGGCTGCCGCATGGGCCTTGATGCGGGCGTTGCCCACAAAACTGTCTTCGGTTTCTTCGGGCTCCGGCAAATCCATGTCACCCGCGCCAACAACCGACACGCCATGTGGCGCGAGGATCTCTGTGATCTCAGCCAGCTTGCCGGCGTTGTGGGTGGCGACCAAAAGCTGGTCGCCCTCAAATTTGCGCGTCATGCCGTGGCTGCCTCTTGTGCCGCAACCAGCTCGGCCACACCTTTTTCCGCCAGATCCAGCAGTTCATTCATCTGCGCGCGGGAGTAAGTGGAACCTTCGGCCGACATCTGTGTTTCAATCATCTGACCGTTGGCCAGCATGATGAAGTTGCCGTCCACGCCCGCTTCGCTGTCTTCCGGATAATCCAGATCGAGCACCGGCTGACCGGCATAAATGCCGCAAGACACGGCGGTCACAGGATAAATCAGCGGATCGGTCACCACATCGCCAGCTTTCATCAGCTTGTTCACCGCCAAACGCAGCGCCACCCAGCCACCGGTGATGGAGGCACAGCGCGTGCCGCCATCGGCTTGGATCACATCACAGTCCACGGTGATCTGGCGCTCGCCCAAAGCAACACGGTCGACACCGGCGCGCAGAGAGCGGCCAATCAAACGCTGAATTTCAACGGTGCGACCACCCTGCTTACCGGCGGTCGCCTCACGGCGCATACGGGAGGAGGTGGAACGTGGCAGCATGCCATACTCTGCGGTCACCCAACCCAGACCGGAACCTTTGATAAACGGCGGCACACGCGGTTCCAAGGATGCTGTACACAGCACATGGGTGTCGCCCATCTTGATCAAACAGGAGCCTTCGGCGTGTTTGGTCACATTGGTTTCAATCGAGACTTCACGCATTTCGTTAAGCTGACGGCCGGAAGGGCGCATGGCAAATATCCTTTTCTGGGTTTGGGCTGGGGATAACCGCGGGATAAGGTTGGACGCAACCCCGATTGACCTTTGCCTTTGAGGCTATTTTATTGAGAGGACAAAGGCACGGGCGAATGACAGACAGCAGCAAAATTCTCGCAGAAATGAATGACCGCAGCCGCGAGGTGTTTCGCCGCGTGGTCGAAGGCTACCTGGAAACCGGCGATCCGGTGGGCAGCCGCACGTTGACCCGCACTTTGTCGGAGAAAGTCAGCGCCGCCACCATTCGAAATGTGATGCAGGACCTGGAGTTTCTCGGGCTCCTGGACAGCCCGCACGTCTCTGCCGGTCGCGTACCAACTCAACAAGGGCTGCGTATGTTTGTCGATGGTCTGCTTGAAGTGGGCGATCTGGATCGGGGTGATCGCAAGAAAATCGACGCCACCATGGGCGATGCGGATGGCGATGTCTCCAACATGCTTGACCGTGTTTCTACCGCGCTATCTGGCGTGACCCAAGGCGCCTCACTTGTGTTGGCGCCTAAACATGAAGCGCCGATCAAACACATTGAGTTTGTCAGCCTTGGTGCCGACCGTGCGCTGGTGGTGCTGGTTTTTGCTGACGGACATGTGGAAAACCGTCTGTTCACACCGCCGCCCGGCCAGACTCCCAGCTCCATGCGCGAAGCAGCCAATTTTCTCAACGCCGTTGCCGAAGGCCGCACGCTGAGTGACCTGGGCAAAGCCGTGCAGGAAGAGATCACAAAACGCCGTCAGGAAATCGACAGTCTTGCTGCGGACCTGGTGGAAAACGGCCTTGCCCTTTGGGCCAATGAGGAAGGTCAACAAGAGCGCCTGATTGTGCGGGGCCGCTCGAATCTGCTTGGCACCGATGAGGAAGAACAGGACCTCGAACGCATCCGCACGTTGTTTGATGACCTCGAACGTAAACGAGACATTGCTGATTTTCTCGAATTGGCTGAACAGGGCGACGGCGTGCGCATTTTTATTGGCTCTGAGAACAAACTTTTTTCACTTTCGGGTTCCTCTTTGGTGGTGTCTCCCTATATGAACGCTGATCGAAAGATCGTGGGTGCTGTTGGGGTCATTGGACCCAAGCGCCTGAACTATGGACGCATCGTGCCGATCGTGGATTACACGGCACAACTGGTCGGGAAACTCATCACCGACCGCGGTTAGAGGTGGATTATGGCTGAGCCGAAAGACAACGAGTTTCTGGACGACATCGCAGATGCTGAAGCAGAAGAATTTGCTGCCAGCTTGGACGAACTCGAAGATGAAGCTGTTGAGCTGGATGAGCTGCGTGCCGAACGCGACGAGTTAAAAGACCGCTGGATGCGCGCGCTGGCCGATGCGGAAAACGCCCGCAAACGCGGTGACAAAGCCCGCCGGGACGCCGAGCAATACGGTGGTTCCAAACTGGCCCGTGACATGCTGCCTGTGTTTGACAACATGAAGCGCGCGGTTGAGACCATCACGGACGAGCAGAAGGAAGCCTCTGCGGCGCTGATCGAAGGCATCGAGCTCACCATGCGCGAGCTGCTGAAAACCTTCTCCAAACATGGCATCGAAGTGATTTCGCCAGAAGTGGGCGACAAGTTCGATCCAAACGTGCACGAAGCCATGTTTGAAGCGCCTGTCCCTAACACCAAAGCGGGTGACATCATTCAGGTCTCTGCCCAAGGCTTCATGCTGCATGACCGCCTGCTGCGCCCCGCGCAAGTTGGCGTCAGCTCGAACCCGGGCTAAACAGAACGCAAAATGCTTGCTACAAAGCTCCCGAATTTTCGGGAGTTTTTCTTTTGCGCCACCTCACTTTTGCTTTTCTTTTCTTGTCTCTTTTGTCCGGTCCGCTTTTTGCGGTGACCTATCCGGACCGGATAGATCGGTATCTAAACGATTATGCCGATGTGCTCACCCCGGCACAGGAACAGACTATCCGTAAAAAGTTGGTGGAGCTCATGACGGAACGGGATGTCGAGTTTACCGTTCTGACCATAAACAACATGTTCAATTATGGGCATGGGGGACAGATCGAGCCTTACGCTACTGATCTGTTTAACACTTGGGGGATCGGCGATTCAGAGCGCAATGATGGCCTGCTGATGCTCATCTCAGTTGAGGATCGCCTCATGCGGATTGAGGTAGGGTCCGTCTATGGGGCGAGTCTCAACGATCCGATGAAAACCATCATCGACCGCGACATCACCCCCAAATTCAAAACGGGTCTTTTCTTTGAAGGCATAGATGCGGGTGTTTCCGAAGTCATCCAAGAGGTCACCGGAACTTGGCCGGGCGAGTTTCAAGCAAGCGGTAGCGAAAAGATTTATAATGCATCTCGCCGGTGGTTTGATCGGCTTGGGGCGTGGATTTATGCCTTATTAGTACCTGTTATTGGCGGCTTTTCGATGCTCATTCGACGGTGGCAGCGCAATCGTCCACGGCGCTGTCCGCATGACGGTTCCAAGATGGAGCGCATGGACGAGGACTGGGATGATCAGCACCTTCAGCCGGGGCAAATCACTGAGGAAAAACTCAAAAGCGTGGACTATGACGTTTGGCAATGCATGCGCTGCGATCATCAAACGATCGAAGCCTACAAAGGTTGGTTCTCTCGCTACAGCGCCTGTCGGTCCTGCGGGAACAAAACGGTTGAGTCCGACGCGACAGTTCTGGAATACGCTACCACCAGCTCCACTGGTCTAAAGAGGATCGACTACAGCTGTCTCCACTGCAACGATCACTGGTCACTGCGCAAAACCATTCCTCGCAAATCCTCGTCCAGTTCGTCGTCAGGCGGTTCTTCTGGCGGAGGGAGTTCATCGGGTGGCGGCGCATCCGGTAGCTGGTGAGACTTGGCCACGTAAGTCTATCCGGGACTCGCCAAGCGTTCCTCTTGCGTTGTTTAGGCTTATGTGGTGAATGATTGAACAGGTAAACCGCCGTTTTCTTTATAGCTATTTTTGACTAAATTTTCGGACCCCAAAAAGAGACTTCAAGGTTTTGCGCCAACAGATTTCAGCTCTATTTTCCAGGTTTTTTGTTCAGCACTTTTCCGTTTCAGGTCGGGCTACAACCTGGCGAGGGCCTGGGCGCGTTGTTTTGGGGTCGTTAGATGTTCTTTCAATTGAGAAAGGGCATCTGAGGCTAGCTGGCTGGCTCAATGCACGTTCGGGCACACTTCATGTCGGTGGGCGCCAAGTTGATATCGCAGTTGGTTTGCGTAGAGAAGACGTCGCGCAAGTCTATGGGCTCGACCCTGAAGTTGGTTTTGATTTGACGGTCCCTCTGGGTGAACTGACCGTTAGGGACTTGCGCAGCATTCGAGTGCAAATCCGCGGTCAAGGAGGCGCCGAAAAAACGTATTGGAAGGTGCTCCGTTTTCGCAGAATTTGGTGGACGAGATTTGTGATTAAGGCAAAGTTTTTCTTTGCTTTTCTCCGTTTAAGTCCGGCATGTTTGGGTTGGTTTATGACGCGAGATCCTCGATTCCGCGCGCAGATAAAACGGGGCCTAAACCTTCAAACCTATACGATTGCGAAGTCTTTGGACGAGCGAATTTTTTATCCTGCGCCGAAGACAATCAACGCGGTGTCAAAAGCCAAGTGTGTGACAATTATTGTTCCTATCTATAATGCTTTTGACCTGTTGCCGGAAATGTTGAACAGGATTGATAAACACACGGATCAACCATGGCGTCTTGTGATAATCGAGGATGCATCCCCAGATCGCCGGGTACGACCCTTTTTGCGCGATTGGGTAGAGTCCGCGATGCAACGTGGGCGACAGGTGTTCATGCTGGAGAACGGAGTGAACCAAGGGTTCATTAAAAGTGTTAACCGGGGATTTGAGGTGGCTCTGGAATGGGACGATCCGGTTATCCTGCTCAATTCCGACGCATTTGTACCTGCCGGTTGGAGTCGCCGACTTTTAGGACCAATATTGGAGTCTGATGATGTTGCTACCACCACTCCGATGTCCAACGACGCGGAAATTTTTAACGTTCCAGTAACTTGCGTTCGCAGTGATCTTCCGGAAGGAGCAGTTGATTCCATCGATTTGGTGGCCAGAGGACTAAACGGTGCCATTGAGTTGACTGAAGCGCCGACAGGAGTTGGTTTCTGTATGGGAATTAGCGTTGAATTTTTGCGGAAAATCCCGAGTTTCGATGCGGTTTTTGGTCGAGGATATGGCGAGGAAGTTGATTGGTGTCAGCGCGCACGAAATCTGGGCGGGAGACACTTAGGAGTACCCAACCTTTTTGTTGAGCACAGGGGCGGACAGAGTTTCGGCAGTGAAGAAAAACTGGCGTTAGTAACGGCCAACAATGCAATTATCTCTGAGAGGTATTTGGGCTATGACTCTGAAGTGCAAAACTTTATTGCCAACGACCCAATGAGATCTGTGAGGTTGGCGCTAGGGATGGCCTGGGCAACAGCAGTAACGCCTGAAGACCAGAGCGTGTCTGTTTACATTGCACATAGTTTAGGAGGGGGGGCAGAGCATTATCTCAAAGACCGAATTTCGCGCACTCACTTAGATCAAGGAGTGCCCGCAGTGGTCTTGCGGCTTGGAGGGGCAGTGCGTTGGCAAGTTGAGCTGATTACGTCTCTCGGAACGGTTGCCGCTACGACTCAAGATTTCGAGACGGTGTTGGAGCTGCTTTCTCCGTTAACTCGCAGGCGCGTAGTATACTCATGTGGCGTTGGCCACCCAAATCCAATGAACCTACCAGACGAGTTGTTACGTCTTAACGCAGATGGCCGACACCCCATTGAAATTCTGTTTCACGATTTCTTTCCAATTTCACCATCATACACTTTGCTGGATAGTGATGGTGTTTTCAGGGGAACACCAATAGCTGAGTGGACTGACAGAGCCCATAGTCAGCGGTCGCCGGGTGGTCAAATCCATAGTCTCGCAGAGTGGCAGTCCCGATGGGGAAGGGTTGTCGATTTGGCGGAAAGCTTGATTGTTTTTTCCAACGATAGCTCCAAGCACGTGCAAACCGCTTACCCCAATGCCGTTGATAAAATTCGCATTGCACCGCACGGATTGCTTTCGAAACTGCCGGTACTGCCAACTCCTACTGTAAAGCGTCCTGTGGTCGCCGTTTTGGGGAACATTGGCTTCCAAAAAGGGGCGGCTTTGTTGAAAGGTCTTAGTGAAGACTTGGACAAGCTGGGGGTAGGTTTGGTTGTGCTCGGAAACGTTGACCCGGCCTATCTGCCGTTGCCCCTCGCTCAGGTCCATGGAGGGTATGTTTTGGACAAACTGCCTGAATTGGTAGCACAGTATGGTATTACAGATTGGCTAATTCCTTCGATTTGGCCGGAAACCTTTTCTTATACAACACATGAGGCTTTAGCTACGGGTTACCCCGTTCATGCTTTTGACATTGGTGCGCAAGGAGAGGTGGTTGCACGGTCCCCATCCGGTAATGTAGTGGGGTTTCATCCAGACACCGAACCTGGGAAAAGTCTGGCGGTGCATTTTGAAAAATATTTTTTAGAACGGAAAATCTAGAAGCATGAAACCCAAATCTGTTTCCATTCGATCTCTGAAGTCTCGAGGCATCGAAGTCCTAAACCGAGGTGGTCTTAGTGTTACACTTCCACATCACACTGTTTTGGAGGCCCCAGGCAGTCTGAAATGGACGCAATATGAGCACTCAATCGAACTCGGTGCCTTTTCTTACCAAGTATCTGGATACTGCTTCGCCGCTCGAATAGGTCGTTACTGTTCTATGGGCGAAAACGTTCAGATTGGCCGTCAAAATCACCCTACCTCTTGGGTGTCTACTAGTCCTGCTTTCTATCTGAGGGATGGATTATTTGACCTTCCAGATAAGGGCTTTTCTGGAGCGTCAGAGTACCACAAATATAAGTTTGAGTTTGAAGGGCCGCCTACGAATGTACGTATAACAAAAATTCGCAACGATGTTTGGGTGGGACACGGGGCATACATAAAGGCGGGTGTCACGATTGGCGATGGAGCGATTGTCGCTGCTCATTCAGTCGTAACCAAAGACGTGCCGCCTTATTCAGTTGTGGCTGGAAACCCCGCCGTGATCAAAAAAATGCGTGTGGCCCCAAAGTTAATTTCACCACTACTTCGGTCACGTTGGTGGAGGTATGCTCCTTGGCAAATCGATCATCTTGATCCATCCGATCCCGCAGAGTTTGTGCGAGGCATTAATCAGATGGCGAGTGATGGAGTGGAGGCCTATCCTTTTGACAAAGTCGACCTTCGTTTAGGATTGTAAGCGCTATGAACAAGCGCACGGTTGTATTCTTACATATTCCGAAAACCGCAGGTCAAACCGTTCATTCCGAGTTGGTGCGTGTGGTCGGTAAGCGCGCCACGAGCCCTGTGAGAGTACATACTCAGGCGTCACCCACAGAGCAGTTTCCATCGGGGTTCCGGCTATACTCTGGACATTTGGATTGGATTTGTTTGAACTCCTTGCCGCACGATCGGTTTGTGTTCTCAGTTCTTCGAGATCCCAGAGAACGAATTGCATCGTTCTACTTTTATTTATTGGATAAGGCTGAGAAGCTTAGTCCAAAGTCTCTGCTTTTGCCTGAAAACACAGGAATGCGGAACATTCTGAGGCATAGCACAGACGATTACTTTTTCAGCGGATCGCCTCAGTGGCGACGATTCATTCGTGATCACTTTGACAATTTTTATACGGCGTATTTCGCGACACGAAAAATGCGTGGATGGAGTGAGATATCAAAATTAAAAAAAACAGAACGCATGGGGTTGGCATTGGCTGGTGCAAAGGAGCTGGATGGAGTTTACGACGTCAAGGATTTAGCGCGATTGGAAGCTGATCTTCTCGACGTATTGGGCAAGTCAGTAAATCTGGTCAACAATCGCGTGAACCCGGGACCGCATAAAATAGGCAATGAACGTTGGCCTGAACTGATGGCCAGACTGGAAAGTGATGAAAGTGTTTCCAGATTAGAGAAAATGGCAAACTTGGATACGAAACTGATGTCGCGTTTGTTGGTGTGCTAAATTCGGCGTGTTGCAGCCAAAATCTGAAGAACTCGATCGCCCTTCCATGTTTGGCGGTAAAGGCCGATATCGAGTGGGGTTGGCCTTCTTCCGAGAGCTTTGCGCCACGAAATAGTCGCGTTCAACTGTGCTCTTGCCTCAGAAGTTAAATGCTCCTTTGAAGCTTCCAATGCAGTGAGGTTTGCATCCATCCAAAGTGCGTATGTCCCATTCTTGAGCATTTCTGCTCGCTTGAACATTTGACGGTCGCCAGCTCCGAGGAGGTTTCTACGGTGCTGGCGATAGAGGATGCTTGGCTCAGGATCATTGAAGATATGCAGACCAGCCCCGCTGGCTAACAAATAGATCCACCAGTCGTGGAACGGCACATTTTGGGCTTCTGTCGACAAATCTCGAATAAGGTCGGTTGCCCCGGGAGTAAGAACAAGAGTGTTGCCCGCTAGGACGTTTTGTACCAACGCGTTACCGAAACCCAGGGGGCGATTAATTAGAGGCGATGGTCCGAGCTCCTTGCCGGCAGCGTTTATGTGAATGCTACGGCTCGCATATACACCGCATCTAACGTCCTTAAGGTGTGCAACGGCTCGAGACAGTTTTTGCGGCAGCCAAATGTCGTCCTGATCAGAGAAGGCTACCCACTGTCCAGCCAATTCTGGGTTTGCGAGAAGTGAGAGAAAGTTCGCTGCGGCACCGCGCTTCGGCCCCTTGACCGGTGTCATTGTGCGATCGGAATTTGACGTGCAAAAGTTCTCAAGCTGTCCGAAAGTCTCGTCGTTAGAATGGTCGTCGCTTAGCCACAGGCGCCAGTCTGTGTGATCCTGGTCCAAAATCGACTGCAGCTGGGGAGCCAAAAACGGGGCGCCGTTAAAAGTACACATCAGTATGTTAATCTTTGGCACGAGAGCATTCCCAAATGGGCACTGGCGGTTTGCCGGCACCTTATGTAGAATCTAGTGGCATTTATCAATTTTTATAAGGCACGCCTTTTGACTGGCTCCGATTCATCCCCACTTCCCGCTCAACTAGCCTCTGTCGCTAAGAAGAACGGCAAATCTAATGGTCCCACAAAGGCCTCAAAAGAATTAAGCGAAGCCGAACGTAAGGCGCGAAAGCGGAAGAAGGTTTTGGCTAGGAGAGCTGAGGCAGCAAAACAGGCAGAGAACTCTTCTGCTGTTCAGAAGGTTGAAAAACTGGATGAGGACGATCCCGTACCTGCTACCGCGACGGCAAATGTAACGGTTGCGCCGCCAGCAGCGCCGGAGCGTGTCCGCAGCCGTCATGTGCTTGTAGTGATCAGTTTTCTAGTCTTTGTGGTCGGCACCACGGGGCTATCGGCATGGTACCTTTGGGAACGAGCCGCGGATCGATATGTTTCCGTTGCAGGATTCTCTGTTCGAACCGAAGAAGTTGGATCTGCTGTAGAGCTACTGGGAGGCGTCGCTGAACTGTCCGGTTCATCCTCTTCAGACACTGATATTCTTTACAAATTTATTCAAAGCCAAGAGTTGGTTGAGGCAGTTGATGCCGAGCTGGATTTACGTAAGTTGTGGTCCAAAGCTGATCCTGAAATAGATCCAGTTTTCAGTTATCACCCTCCAGGCTCCATAGAAGAGTTGACCGATTATTGGTCAAGGATGGTGAGCGTTTATAACGACAGTGGAACGGGCTTGATTGATCTGGAAGTACAGGCCTTCACACCGCAAGACGCGCAAGATATTGCGCAATTGGTTTATGATCACAGTTCGCTTATGATCAACCGACTGTCAGCGATCGCGCGAGAAGACGCCACTAGCTACGCGCGTGAGGAGTTAGATACAGCCGTCGAACGCCTGAAGGCGGCGCGAGAGGCCATTACACGCTTTCGCAACTTGAACCAAATTGTATCCCCGGAATCGACCCTTCAAATTCAAACCGGTCTGTTGTCCTCTTTGGAAATGCAACTGGCGCAAGCGTTGATCGATGGTGACATGGTTCGCCAGACAACCAATAACGCCAACGATCCTCGAGTTCAGGAGGCAGAAAGGCGCCGTGCGGTGATTGAGGAACGGATCCGGCAGGAACGCAACAAATTGGGACTCGGCGAAGACGGGAGTAGCGAGGGTAATGCCGCGTTTGTCAATTTGGTAGGCGAGTTTGAACGCCTGACGGTTGATCGACAATTTGCAGAACAGGCTTATGTCGCCGCTTTGGCAGCTTTTGATGCCGCGTTAGCAGAGTCTCGTCGAAAGAGCCGGTATATTGCTGCGCATGTGCAGCCGACTTTGCCTGAAACCGCTATTAAACCTGCCCGTATCGAAACCCTTGGTTTGGTAGCTTTGTTTAGTATTCTGGCGTGGTCCATTGTTGTTTTGATTGGGTACTCTCTACGAGATCGGCGTTAAAGCTCTAAGTCGATGATTGTTCTAAAAAACCTTACCAAAATCTATCGGCTTCGCGGCCAACGAAAGATCGTGATGGACTGTATCAACGCGGTTTTTCCTTCCAATATGTCCGTCGCGTTATTGGGTAGGAACGGAGCGGGAAAATCTACTTTACTCAAAATGATTGCCGGGACAGCCGATGTGACTTCTGGTGAAATTCTGAGTGATGGCCAAATTTCCTTTCCGGTTGGCTTTGCCGGATCATTTCATCCGGATCTGACTGGTGCGCAAAACACGCGGTTTGTGGCCCGAATCTACGGCGTAGACACTGAATCCTTGAGTGACTACGTGCAGGACTTCGCGGAACTCGGCTCCCACTTTCACCTGCCAATAAGGTCTTACTCTTCGGGCATGCGGTCTCGGTTGGCTTTTGGTGTTTCTATGGGGCTAAAGTTCGACACTTACTTGATTGATGAGATTACAGCTGTCGGCGATGCAGCTTTTAAACACAAAAGTCGTGCTGTGTTTTTGGATCGAATGGAGACGTCTGGTTCCGTTTTTGTCAGTCACTCGATTGGTATGCTTCGAGAAATGTGTCAGGCGGGCGCGGTGTTGGAGAACGGAAAGCTGCACTACTTTGACGATGTCAATGACGCCATAGAGTGTCATTCACAGAATATGAATATTGGTTAATTAGTTTCGTGGTGACCAAGTTCAAAGTGAGGAGGGAACCACGAGCATATTGTTGTTTGCTGATAGAGAGTGCCAATCGCCCAAATCGTTGTCGCGAGTGCAACGGCACCAAAAAGGTTCCTTTGCCAATGGTGTGACAGGTTGCACTTTAAGTCGCTGTTGACTAGAGCTTCCCCATATTTGAAGCGTTATACAATTTCAGACTAGCTATTCGAGGCACAGATGGCATCCGGCAAAACCACATCTTCCGCGTCGCATTCACGTACAGCGTTAGTTGTCTTGGGTATGCATAGGTCTGGCACCAGTTTGATGACCAGACTCCTGAGCCTGTTGGGAGCGGATCTGCCCCAAAACCTGATGGACCCGAGCAATAACAATCCGACAGGATACTGGGAATCTCGAAAGGTGCGCGAATTTAACGACAAACTATTGTCGTTGATTGGATCACGTTGGGATGACTGGCGCGCTTTACCTGAAGGCTGGGAAGCGTCTCATAAAGCTAAAAGTCTTGTGACAGAAGCAGAGGATCTGCTGGCGAACGAGTTCGGATCGTCTCCTTTTTTAGTTCTAAAAGACCCGCGCATTTCTGTACTCATGCCGTTTTGGTCTGCTTCTTTGTCGCGAGCCGGTCTAGATTTTCGACCAATTCTTGCTTTGCGCAATCCCTTGGAGGTTGCGGCTTCGCTTGAGCAAAGAAACGGGTTCCCGACGGAGCTGTCTTACTTACTTTGGCTGCGGTACATGTTGCAGGCTGAAGCATCGACGCGCGGAATGGCACGGGCCGTGTTAAGTTACGATGACGTGATGAAGAATTGGGCCGGTGCGATTGATCGTCTGACTGGCGACCTAGACCTGAAATGGCTCAAAGGGGTCGCGCAAATAAGCAACCAAGCCAATGCGCTGATCTCTTCTAAGTATCGCCACCATAAGTTTGACGCTGCAAGTTTGGACAGTCCTCTGATCTCGCGGTGGCTTCGGGAAACTTTTGATATTCTCAAGAATTGGTCCCAGAAAGGTGAGCGTGAGGAAGACTACGGCAAACTTGATGCGATCGCTGCAGACTTGAACAATGCGGCGCCTGCCTTTGCGCCACTTCTCGACGAGATGCTCGCGGTTAAGGCAGAGCTTGCCAAAAAGAAGCAGGTTATCCAAGCGAACCGAGATCGCATCAAAGAACTGGTCAATGCAGAGCGAAAGGCTCAAGCCGAACTGGAGCAGTTTGTCTTGCATCAGGAAGAGGGAATAACTCTTCAAGATCGCGTTATGCAAAAGCTACAAGAGGAAATAGAGTTAGAGTCACAGCGCGCCGACCAAGCGGAAGAAAAGTACCGCACCCGAGAGCGGTCCAAGACGAAGGCGCAGACCAAAAAGTTGCGCAAGCAAATTGCCGATTCTGAGAGTGAGTTGAGCAAGTCGCAATCCGAAGTCTCTAAATCAAGCGAGGCTTTAAGGCAGGTCGAAACTGCGTTTGAACGTCAGACTTTAGAGCTCGCTGAAACACAACACATTCTGACAATGGCAGAGACCTCTGTGGCTCAAAAGGATGCAGAACTTGCCGACACTCGAAAAGAGCTCTCCGACAGCAGCAAGGCGGTAACTGGACTACGCAAAGCGCTAGATCAATCTAGACAATATGCGATGACCTTAGAGTGGATCAACGAGAGTCTTAAACGAGAAGCAGACCTAGAGCACGCGCACGTCCAGACTTTGACGCAACAAAATGCGCATTTGTTAAATGACCAGGCGAGAGCCAAGGAAGCTGCCGTTAGAACGCAAGCTGAACACGAAAAGAATATTGGGAAGTTGCGCTCTGAACTAGCTGTCACAAAGTCTAATGTCGGGACTCGTCATTCAGAATTGGCGCAGATGACAAACCTGTTGATGCAAGCCGAAGCCAAACTGCAGCAAGCAGAAGGCGCCCGCATTGCCGCGGAAGCATGCCAAGCTGATTTGAATGTGATCCTCGCGGTGTTGATGCCTCTCCGCCGGAGCCGCCGGTTTTGGCAATCAAAAGAGACACGCTTACAAAGAGAAATCGAAGCGGTTCGTCGCACGGGTTTGTTTGATGCGGATTGGTACCTTCGAACCAACTCTGATGTCAAAGAGGCCGGTATGGATGCGCTGAAACACTATGTACTTTTTGGCCTCGCGGAAGGCCGCCCGCCGCGGGATCCAATTCCGGACAGCGGTATTCATGATCACAATTTAATTTCTACAAACGATTTTTCGGGAACTCAAAAATGAAGCTACGAACCACGCCAGTCCCCGTTTCCGCAGTAACAAGTCAAAACGATCTGGATCTTGTTCGAGCGTCAGAGTTGTTTGATCCCATTTGGTACACAACTGAATATCCAGACGTTGAGTTGCTAAAGATTGATCCAGTGCAACACTACTTGTGGCTCGGCGCGCGCCTAGGCCGGAATCCCTCGACCTCTTTTGATACCGTTGCCTATTTGAATGCCAATGTGGATGTAGCAGAATCGGGTACTAACCCATTGCTGCATTTTCTCAAGGCTGGCCGTGATGAAGGCCGTTGGGCTATTCCAACTGCCCAAAAACTGAACGCTGATATTGTGCCGGGAATCGAGGTGCAAGGTGCGAAGTCTAAACCAACCATGAATTGGGTAATGAATCCTGATAACGTTGGATGGGCATATGGAAACAACGCCCGCATGCTTTCTGCCGAGTTGCCCGAGTTCGAGCACATTATTGATGGGCATGACATCGAAACGGATGTTGCCTTGTACTTCGATATTAAGATTTTCAAGCGACGTGGTCGCTCGGCAAAGCGAAACATCCTTCGAGTTGGCGGACCACGTCCGGTGCACCTGACGTACGGCGATGACCACGAGAAGCTGCGAAAAGATATTGCCGTGTTTGATGGTGTTATTGTCCTAAACGAACACCTGTTCGAAATTTTCTCACCGCTTCATCCAAATGTGCACCTCATTCCAAACGCCTTAGATTTGCATGAGTGGACCCCCTCACGACTGCAGCAAAAGGAGCGGCCTTTCACGGTGGGCTTTGCGGGCAATCTGTCCACGACCAAGGAAGCGCATATCAAAGGTTTCCGATTTGTTGATGAGGCCTGTAAGCAGCTTGAGCTGCCCTTGGTCAAGCTCAGTAAGGGAACAGACCAAATTGCACGGGAGGACATGAAGAAAAGGTTCTATGGCGAGATTGATTGCCTTGTGCATCCAGTGGCGCCGGGCAAAGAAGGTTGTTCCAATGTGGTGATGGAGGCGCTCTCCATGGGGGTCCCGGTTCTGACCACCAAGGCCGCTGGTTTTCATGCTGAAAAGATCAAAGATGGAGACGGAATTCTCTATATCGAACGTGATACAAAAAAACTGATAAACCGCATCGAGAAACTACGAGGTGAACCAAAGCTTCAGGAACGAATGAAGCGGGAAGCTGTGGCTTTCGTTCAAGAGCATCACGATGTAAAGAAGACTGCGAGAGCTTATTTTGATGTTCTCGCGCCGGAGGGTTTGCCTCGGGTAAGTTGTCCTAAAGTGGCCTTTGTTCCATTTTGGGAGCCTGCCGCAAATTTTGCATCGTCCAGGCTTCGTTGCGCACAACCAGCTGAACTGCTGACAGGCAGCAGTGTGATGAATGCCAGCATGCAGGGTTTGAGCTCAGACACAGAGATCGCCATTGTGTCTCAATTGGCGTCAGATGAAACGATGCGTTTCTTGGAAGAGAATCCGCAAATCGCACTGATCTACGATGTGTGCGACCGTTACTTTGAAGATGATCGGCAGGTGGGCGGCGTCCACGCAAAAAACCGGTTTTTCGAACTGGCGAAGCGCGCGGATGTGATTGTGGCCTCTACGGTCGCCTTAAAGAAATCCATCGTAAAGATCGGCTTGCAAAAGCCTATTGTCTATCTTCCAGACGGCGTTGATTATCGAGAGCAACGTGACGCTACGCTAACGGACCTTAAAGGTCCTGTGCTTTGGTATGGTAATCCCGGGCGCAGCAATTTTGACAGTGCTCGTTGGATGATTGATTTTGTCATGTCCAAAACTGATCGCGGCATGAAATTGATTTCAAGAAAGCGATCCTTCAATCACATTGCGAAGACCGAAGATCCGGCTTTTGAACCTTATGTCGATATTTGTACGGACTGGGCCTTTGACACGTTTGTTAAGGAGATGCGTGAGGCCTCGGTTTGTGTCCTGTCTCATGGTGCAGAAGAGCAGTCCAAGAGTCCCAACCGACTGATCACAGCGATTGCCAACGGCGTTCCTGTCATTGTGAGCACCGCACCCAGTTGCGCCAGTCTCTTGCAGGCTGGTGGGATGACGTGGGCAATTGTCAAAAACGAAGAGGAGCTTGACGCTGCTCTGAAGAAACTGGACGATCCCGAAGTCAGAAACGAATACATGCGGGCAATGCAAAAGGTTGTCGAGGATCGTTTTGGGGATGCCTCAATTCATAAAAAGTATGAAGCGTTGGTGCACACATGCATTCCTAGGCGGCGTGTACAGCCTGAGGCATCTCCGTTGAAGGTGATGTTCATTTCTCACAACCTTAATGTTGGAGAAGGTGCGCCTACCAGCTTGATGCAGACTGTCTTAGGTTTGAAGCAGGCCTACAACATCAAACCGGTCGTTTTTGCGGTGATTGATGGGGCTCTCCGACAGACCTATGAGAATGCAGGGATAGAGGTGATTGTACCCGAGCTCGGTGTTACTAGCCGTCTGGCAACAAAAATTATTTCTCGAACATACGAAGAAATGTCATCTGCTTTCCGGGATGCGCTGAAGTCTTGCGAGATTGATGTAACCGTTGCCAATACAGCCACCAGTTTGTGGTTTGCCAGTATTTCAGAAAGTGCCGGTGTGCCCAGCATAGCGATGATCCGAGAAAGCTCGAACGAACATGTAGCGTTTAATTTTGGACCTGATCCGGTCATGGATGTTTGTAGAGCTGGTTTGGCACAGGTGCACAGTACGGTGTTTGTTTCAGATCACACCCGCAAACTTTGGCAAGGAAGCCATAGTATTGAAGACGCGCACCTTATTCCAAATGGCATTGATTTGTCTCATTTCGACACTGTTCGTGCCAGCGATAAAGCTCGCCTTCGTAAAGAGCTTGGGATTCCGTCAAGCGGAGTCATGATGGTTTCTGTAGGGTCAATCAATGCTCGAAAATCTCAACGAGACATCGTGGAGGCTGTGGCGGGGCTGCCCAAAAAGGTACAGGCAAAGATGCGTTTAGTGTTGGTTGGTGCGAAACCCTCCGCCTATCTGACGGCTCTCAAAACACGCATTGCCGAGCTTGACACAGATTTGGCGAACCGCATCCACATAATTCCAGAAACAGACAATGTTGCGCTTTGGTATCGAGCCGCAGATATGTTTGTGTTTGCATCACACAATGAGAGTTACCCCCGTGTAATAGTCGAGGCGATGTCATTTGGGTTACCTGTGGTCTCTTCTGCGGTCTTTGGAACGCAAGAACAGATCGTTGATGGGGAGAGTGGATTGCTATTTCCCATTGGCGACATAGACAGTTTGAGGGCAAGTCTGCGTTGGATGCTGGAAAATGCTGATGATCGCGTTAGGTTTGGTGTACAAGCCGAGACACGGTTTTGGGAGCTTATGACCTATTGGGAAATGGTTCACAGTTACGCGGTGATCATTGCTAACAAAGCTCACGTTGAGTAGCGCAAAAAAATTACAGCATGTCCTCTTGGAAGGATGAGTGCGGCGAAATGAGATGGAAAAGATCTTACAATGAAAACTCTCTACTTGCACATCGGCCTGCAAAAAACTGGTACATCTACCGTCCAGATGTTTTTTATGCACCCCAAAGGTCCACTTCAGGCAGCAGGTATCGATTGCTTGCAGCAAGCGATTGCGCCAAACCAAGCCCATCACAACGCAGCCTGGGACATCGGAAAACACAAACGGTATCGCCCGGATCTTCCTGGATTTTCGGAGCTTGTGGAGGCAGCACGGGCTTCCGAGAATGACCGTCTGTTTGTGAGTTCAGAAGACTTTAGCTTGATTTCCTCGAGCCAAGTTAAGCGTGTTGCCGAAAGTCTGGCAGATTTTGATGTTCGGCCAATACTTTGCTTGAGAAATCAACTCACCTGGTCTGAGTCCATATTCGCCCAGGCGTGTAAGCGGGGCTACACGCAATCTTTTGGGAACTTTCTAAAAACGCTCCGAAAGAACGGGCGCACTGATTTTTTCAATATCTACGACGCGTGGGCGAGCCAGTTTGGTCACGATAAGATGACTGTGATGATTTACGAGAATTATTCGGATATCAGCGATGCTTTTGCTGAGTTACTTGATGTAAAAGTTGAAGCCCAGCCTGCTCGCAAAAATCAATCTTTGAACGAACGGTTTGTCAAAGCTAGCCAAACAGTTACTGAGAAGTGCCTCGCCGGTAAGCTTGAGTTTGATGGGCAAGTGATACCGGACAGTATGGTCAATGACGTGTCAAAAGTCATGTTGGCAGTCGGAACTCATCACCCCCAGTTTCGTGGAAGCCCTGTGTTCCTCAAACGCAAGGCCGCTCAAGAGTACCTGAATCGTTTTGCGGAAATGAACCGGAAGATTGGGGAGAATGTCAGTCTTCCGGACAGCTATTTTACCCTGCCGGATAGCCGCAGAAAACCACGGAAGAGCTATGATCTGGACGTAGATTTTCTTGTTGAATGCGTTTTCAATAACGAAGCGATATTAAAGAAGCTGGCTGCGTAGCGGCAAGTCGCAGTTTCGGCCTTTCAAGGCAGTAGCTTCCAGTATCATTCAGGTCTGCCCCGCCAGCATGTGGTGGGGCGTCAAAGCGAGTTCCAACAGCGCTTTTCGCAGGGCTCGAAAACCTCCTAGCGTAAACCCGTGATCGATGCTCAGGTGTATTCAAGTTTAGAACTGTGAGATCTGGATACACTCTTTAGAATATCGGAATAGTTACTAACGCTATCGCAAGAAAGTAGAGTATCTCTTACGTGATCTTGCCACGATGAGTTTCAAATGGCTTTTTGCTACTCGCAATGTTGTCTGACGTCAGCGCTAATGGGGCCAAATAGGGCGATTTGATAAGAGAGTGTTTCTGGCTCCTCGTGACCACCGAGGAGTGGACGATGAGAAAGAAAACTAAGAGCCCTGGCGAGAAGATCGTCAAAGACATTAAACGGGCAACCCGCAAACAGTATTCAGCTGAAGAGAAGATCAGGATCGTGCTGGATGTCCTGCGTGGCGAAGATAGCATTGCTGAGCTTTGCCGCCGTGAAGGGATTTCCCAAGGTGTTTACTACAAGTGGTCGAAAGACTTCTTAGAAGCCGGGAAAAGGCGATTGGCTGGCGATACCGCCCGCGCGGCCACGACCGACGAAGTCAAAGACCTGCGTCGTGAAGCCCGCGATCTGAAGAAGGTCGTGGCCGAGCAAACGCTGGAATTGCGTCTTCTCAAAAAAAGCATGATCGACAATGGGGGCGACCAAGAATGAGGTATGCCGCATCAGAGAAGTTGGAGATCATCCGGTTGGTCGAAGGCTCACATCTGTCAGCGCGCCAAACGCTGGCCAAACTTGGTATCCCGCGCACTACGTTCTATCGTTGGTATAACCGATACCGGCAGCGCGGCGAGGCCGGGTTGCAAGATCAATCCCCCAAGCCAAAGCATATCTGGAACCGCATCCCTGACGAGGTGCGGCGTAAGGTAGTTAAGCTGGCCCTGAAGGAAACGGAGCTGTCACCACGAGAGTTGGCGGTGACCTTCACGGATCGACAAAGCTATTTTGTTTCAGAGGCTTCAACATATCGGATTCTGAAAGCACATGACCTGATCACCAGTCCCGCCTTCATTGTGCTCAAGGCCGCCAACGAATTCAAAGACAAGACAACAGCCATCAACCAGCTTTGGCAGACCGACTTCACCTATCTCAAAGTGCTGGGGTGGGGTTGGTTCTATCTCAGCACGATCCTGGACGATTACAGCCGCTACATCATCTCGTGGAAGCTTTGCACCAATATGAGGGCTGAGGATGTCACGGATACCTTGGACCTGGCTTTGCAGGCTTCCGGCTGCGACCAGGTTCACGTCGTTCACAAGCCGCGACTGCTGAGCGACAACGGGTCAAGTTACGTCTCTGGCGATCTGGCAGAATGGTTGCAGGACAAAGGAATGAAGCACAGCAGAGACGCACCTTATCATCCCCAGACACAAGGTAAAATTGAGAGGTGGCATCAGACTTTGAAGAACCGCATCCTCCTGGAAAACTACTTTCTTCCCGGCGATCTCGAAGCTCAGATCGAAGCCTTTGTCGATCACTACAACCACCAACGCTACCACGAGAGCCTGAACAACGTCACACCTGCCGATGTCTACTTCGGCAGGGACAAAGCCATTCTGGATCAACGAGAAAGGATCAAACAAAAGACGCTCGAAGCGCGACGCTTGCATTACAGCCAGCGCGCCGCATAATCAAACCAACCAGACGAGCCAAACTCTCTCTTACTTTAGGCCCTCATTGGTTCCAAAAACTCTGACGACGGACAGTTAACGGCACGAAACTTGGAAGATTCAAGCAGCATGCTCTGCCGCCGCTTTTTAAGCTCGACATCATAGTAGTCTGTGAGGGCGTCAAAGCCCACAACGCCGTATCCCTCGGCTAGAAGGCGTTTGGACAAGTGATACCCAATGAAGCCAGCTGCTCCGGTTAAGAGGGCCTTAGGCATAGGAATTCTCCGGAAATGAAAGGCTTAATTGATCAGCTGGCGACGTCTTCACCACCCCTACCTATGGAGACATAACCACTAAAGCCGGCCTGCAACGCGTCTTCTTGGGAATAAATGTTCCGCAAGTCGGCCATTTTAGGTGTGTTCATAGCTGCTGCCAGACGGTTGAGATCCAGTGCGCGGAATTCATTCCACTCAGTCAGAAGAACAACCAGATCAGCGCCTTTGGCCGCTGTATAGGCGTCGTCAACCCAAGTCACACCAGGCAAGAGCTCTTCGCCTTCCCGGCGCCCTTCTGGGTCCGTTACACGCACAACTCCGCCGCCTCCAACCAGTGCTGGCACAATGGTCAGGCTTGGGGCGTCACGCATGTCATCTGTGTTTGGTTTGAATGTGACACCGAGCACGGCAACGGTTTTGCCATTGAAGGAACCGCCACAGAGGTCCAGAAGCTTGTCGACCATGCGTCGTTTGACTTCTTCATTTATTTTGATGACGGCTTCCGTGATCTGCATAGGAACGGCGTGTTCTTGACCAATACGGGCAAGGGCTTTTGTATCTTTCGGGAAACAGGACCCACCATAGCCCGGACCAGCGTGTAGAAATTTATTGCCGATACGGCCGTCGAGACCAATTCCGCGGGACACCTCTTTGACGTCAGCACCACTTTTTTCGCAGAGCGCGGCAATTTCATTGATAAAGGTGATCTTCGTCGCCAAGAAAGCGTTGGCGGCGTATTTGATCATCTCTGCGCTTTCCAGATCGGTTGTGACAATCGGAAAATCGCGTAGATATAAGGGGCGATAGATGTCGGACATCACCTTAGCGGCACGGTCAGTTTGGACACCAACCACAACACGATCCGGTTTCATGAAATCATCAATCGCTGCGCCTTCCCGCAAAAACTCCGGGTTGGATGCAACATCGAAGTCCAGGTTTGGATTTGTGTCCGCCAGAACTTGAGCAACCTTTGCGTTGGTACCAACCGGCACAGTCGATTTTGTAACAACCACGATGTAATCTTTGGCAGTTTCCGCGATCTCAGCGGCAGCAGCCATCACATAGGTGAGATCCGCATGTCCATCACCACGACGCGTAGGGGTGCCGACCGCAATAAATACGGCATCTGCTCCGTCTAATGCTTGGGCCAAGTCCAGCGTAAAGGACAAGCGGCCAGCCTCAACGTTGCGTGCCATCAATGTGTCTAGACCCGGTTCAAAGATGGGAACCTGGCCGCGCAAAAGCTTCTCGATCTTGGAGGCGTCTTTGTCCACGCAGACTACGTCATGACCGAAATCCGAAAAGCAAACTCCAGAGACCAATCCGACATACCCTGTGCCGATCACTGCAATCTTCATCTTTGAAAACTCCTGAAAGAAACGAGGTTCGTTTAGAGCAAAACTTGCTGCAGGTGCAAGTGTGAGTAGGTCCCACGCCGATTATCCAAAAACTTTTGCGTCAAGCAGACGTGAAACGGTCACAATTTCAGCGACATGGGTTAGCTGGCACTCTCGTCGTTTGTGTTTCCTTGGATTTTGTGCTTAAACATAGTCAGTTGGTTTTGTTCTTCGACCATGACCCCGATTTTGGATTTTACATTTATCGAAATGCCGCGCAGAGCGTTTTGCACTGACAAGATGAACCCTAGGAAATGACTTCTGTTCCGCCCCCTCAGGCCGTACGCAAACTTCCCAATGACGGAGAACTCAGATCTGTCGGCAGTGGTGTTCGGTTTGCCATGCCCCGAACCATCGCTGCTTTGATATTGCGGGAGATGAGTTCCACTTACGGCCGATCTCCCGGTGGATATGTTTGGGCGTTGGCGGAGCCGATCTTGGGCATTGCCCTATTGTCAGCAATCTTCTCAATTGGTTTTCGTAGCCCGAGACTCGGTGACAACTTTCCGATTTTTTATGCGACAGGCCTACTCCCTTTTTATTTGTTCAACGACATCAGTTCGAAAACGTCTCAGGCCGTGAACTATTCGAAGCAGTTGCTGGCGTATCCGCGCGTTACTTTGATTGACACAATTTTTGCGCGTTTCATTCTAAGCCTGTTGACGCAACTGATGGTGAATTACGTCTTGCTAACAGGCCTTCTCTTGGCCTTTGAAACGCGGACCACGCTGGAAGTGGACCGCATTCTTATGACCTATGCTATGGCCACTGCGCTGGGGCTTGGCGTTGGAGTGTTTAATTGTTTTTTGATGTCTCTTTACCCGATTTGGCAGCGTGCATACCATATCATCACGCGACCTTTGCTGTTGGTCTCGGGTGTGATTTTTATCTACGAGTCGATCCCGATCCCTTATAGAGAATGGCTGTGGTGGAACCCCCTTATGCATGTCACAGGTGAGATGCGAGGTGCGTTCTATAAGAGTTACGACGCGGCCTATGTTTCGCCGCTATACGTTTTTTCGTTTGCTGCGATAACAGGCGCAGTTGGACTACTGTTCCTGAAGCGGTACTACCGGGACATTATGGAGAAATGACCTAAGTTCTGGCAGTTGAGAACGGTCTGAAGGTGTGTATAGGGTTGGTTCCGCGACTTGAAGCACTTATAAACAGTTGACGAATTTGGCTTTTTTGTCTCTCAGGTGATCAGGGGTGAAATTCGGTGCGTGGTTCTCCCAAACAATTCGGATGGTCGTCGCCGAGCACTATTCTTCTCTTGAAATGATGGCTTGCAGAGAGCTAAGTAACGAAAATAAGTATTGTTTGCCGCAAGCATTTGAAGCTTTCAGCAGGTTTCTGCCAGCGGTATTTACCATTGGTATAACTGATCCATTTTGACTTTTTTGGAGTATTTGTGATGACCGTTCCTCGCCTGTTTGTGCATGTTGGTGATCGCAAAACCGGTACCACAACAATCCAACATGTCTTGGATGCCCGCTCGCGTGAACCAAATTCTTATGGCGGCACATTCGGAATATACTACCCGTCGTCAGGCCGGCTTACGCAGAACCGCATCAATCACGTAAATCTGGCTCACGAACTTCTTGGGGACCCAAGATACAAGTCGGAAATTGGAAGCTGGGCCGATCTTGCAAAAGAACTGGAAACACAAAAGTCTGAACTCACGGTCATTTCCTGCGAGGGCTTTGAGAGCGTCGAACCCAATGTCTTGGCCGAGGCGCTGAAAACCCACGTTCCTGAAGGAACAGATGTCAAAATCATAAGCTACATACGCCCGCATGTAGACCGCATCGTTGCCAGTTATGCCCAAAACGTAAAGACCGGCAGATACAATCGACCACTGAACGTTTTCGCCAGGCGGTCGATGCGAGGGCGATTGGGAGCGCTTCACAAACGCGCCATAGCCTGGAAAGCGGTTTTTGCAGACCAATATCACGTTCGTCCCTACGTACGGGATCTGTTAATCGATCGTGATGTGGTGGCTGATTTGTTGGTTGGCCAAATTGGGCTTGGCCCGGAGGTCATGACCAACTTGCCACCGATACCTGACGAAAACCCGACTCCGGGTACAAATGTCCTCGAGCTCATTCGTCAGCTTACTGCAGCAGCCACCAAGGGTGGCGTAGAATTACCTTCTGGAACGGATCGAAAAGTATTGGCCCCACTCCGCAAAACGTTGATGGAGTTGTATCCAGACGACCCTAAGGTGCGTTTGTCTCGTGAAGAAGTTGAGGCCTGTATCGCGTCCTGTATGGCGGACGCCCAATCTATGGACAGAGATTTTTTTGGCGGTGAGCCGGTTTTTGAAGGAGCACTCTTGCGTGCAAGAGATGGTGCAGCCGATCAAATAGTTTCAGATATTGTCAGTTCAAATGAGCGCGCCATACATGAGGCTTACGCGGCGGCTTTGGCCACACTTGTTCGTTTGCATGGTGAAAAATGACGATTTCCCCTCTTGCGGCATTGAAAAAATTGGTTGGTTCCGTTCCCCAAGCTAACCTGTTGTGGCAGCGTGAAGATTCTGCAGCTTTGACCGTTCCCGGCTATACCGTTGAGATCCATCTTCGGGATACGAGTAGCCTGGTAGTTTGTTTTGACAGCCGAACAGCTAAGTATGAGCCTTCCCAAACTCGTACAGCTTGGGGGTATGGGTTCTTAAAAAGGCATGGGCTAAGCGCAGTACATGTGAAGCCCGACCAATCTTGTTGGTATCGACAATCCCAAATCTTTGAAGTGTTGGATGCCGCACGTGCGGCGGGACTCTTTTCGGCATTCGATAGGGTGTTGACTTATGGTGGGTCGATGGGAGGGTTTGGCGCTTTGTCATTTGCCGGTGTGACGCAAGCGACTGCTTGCTTGGCCTTAAATCCTCAAGCGAACCTAGGACCCGACGTCCGAGATTGGGAAACTCGGTACCCAGAAGCTTTGATTCAGGATTGGAATAGTCCGTTATGTGATTTGGGGCAAACCACGTCTGGAGCATCTCATGTCGCTACTGTTTTGGATCCATATTTTTTCCTCGACCGAAAAAAGGTAGAGCTTATCAAAAATCCAAAAATGGAAATATTGGCAATTCCCTTTGTGAGACACCGCATCCCGGCTCACATTAATGCGCTAAAGATGTTACGAAAGTTGTTTCAGGACAGCCTCCATGGGCAGGTTGATACCCATTGGTTTCGCCAAGAAGCGAGACGTCGTAGAGAGTTACTACGTTATAGAAACGAGATGCTAAGACGAACCGAAGGCCATTCCCGGCGTCATGAGACGGTTTTACGCTTCATGCCTTCGGAAGAGGGGCTACTTGGCGGGCCATGAAGTTGGTTGGCTTTCATTGAGCTGAATATTTAGTCATAAACCCCACCGCCATTGGCCCCACCGGCTTCATCGCCAGGGAAATACGCCGCTCCGCTGTTGTTCGTCGTAATGACGGCGTTATCTGACACCAAATAGCGGCGGCCTGTGGCAGTACCTAAAAACACCAGAGCGTCCATTCGAGCGACACTGCAACGCGCGCAAATGATGAAGGATGATGCGAAATCGGGCGTGCCATCAAGCGAGAGGGTTTGCGATCTCATGCGGGCGGACCCACCATCCGTTAATTTAAGAAAGTACTTTGCGTCACCGACAATGCCACACGGTCCGTCGAGTACTACCGTTCCGTTTTCGATGGTGCTCAGGTGTCCTCCAGCCGCGCCAAACTCCACCGTATCCAATTCTACGGTACCGCGGTCAGCCACAGCCACAGTTGGAAATCCCCCGCTCGTGTTTTGGATTTTTAAGCCTCTCAGTGTGGTGATCCCGGCAGTGGCCACAAAAATTGAATTGCCTCCGGAAAGCAACACTTGGTCAGGCGCGCCTACATCGCCCTCAATGATCATCCTGGAGGCGCCTATAGGCGCGAAGTCAATTTCCAAGGGATCCGGGAAATTATAGGTGCCACTCGCCAGCTTAATTGTCACAGGATGTTCGCCTGCATCAATTGAGCCGGCAACTAACAAAGCATGTGACAACGTTTCAAACGCGCCTACTCCGGCTGTGAGACCGTCAGTCGCATCGTTCCCAAGTATTGGGTCGACAAAATATTCAGGCGGACTTTGGCAGACACGCCGCCATTTCGAGTGCGGAGCCTGAACCTCTCCCGATGCGGCGTCCACCGTGAGTGCATCGGTCCAAGTTGTTCCGTCTGCGCTCACCTTGATGGAGAAGTTTTCGCCACCCGCCGTTCCAATCTCTGCGCGGCCCGAGAAGTCGGTTTGAAACACAACACTGCTGCTGTCTGTTTCGGCAGCCTTATTCAGTTTGAGTTGATGTCCACCGCCATCATGGCTCAAAAGCGTGGCATCTGACGCAACAGAAAGCCTATTGGTGTCATCTGCGGCAGCCTGAATCCCTAGCTTAGCGACCTGTGATAAGTCGAGAGCTGACCAGCTAAGTCCGTCAAAGCTCCTGTGTGAATTGGTTTCCAAATCCACAGCGACCCACCCGGTTTGAGGGGTATAAAAGCTCCAAGTTTGTCCATCAAAGTGGGCAATCTGATTGTCGTGCCCCAGCCAGTCACCTTGCGCTGGCGGAGCAACAATATACCGGGCGTTAGCTTCTACGGTCTCAGGCGGTTACAGATGCGTGCAAGACCGAACGACCAACTGAACCAAAACATCCAGTGCCCGAATGGCTTCGTTGTGAGTAACATGTTTTTGCGCTTGGGAAGGCTGAATATAGGGGAGGTCAAGGATTGAGGAGGAATGTGTCACCAGATGTCTCCGTTTTAAAGTACTCCTGACAAAAATGGGTATTTGGTCCTTTCATACGCGTTATGGTGCCGGCCCGACGAATTAGAATTTGTTAATCAACAAGTTCAACATCGCACAGATTTCGGGCGGTCGGTTTGCATCCCGCGTAACGGTTTTTCTGGTAAATATGCCGGTTTGCTTTGCTTGCTTCCAAATTCAAGGCGTGAGTGGACATAGCCATACTGGCTTGGTAATCACCTGATAGATTTTAGAAAGTCATTGAGGACGATTGTCATGAAGGTTGAACAAACACCTTTGGCCGGTGTTGTTGTTATCACACCAGCTCGGTTTGGTGACACACGTGGGTTTTTCTCGGAAAGCTACAGTGTAAAAGCGCTGGCAGATGTGGGTATTACCATACCATTTGTACAGGACAATCATTCGCTTTCCAGCGCCGTGGGCACGATACGTGGACTGCACTTCCAAGCCCCCCCTCATGCGCAGGACAAACTGGTGCGTTGTGGTAAAGGCGCCTTGTTTGATGTAGCTGTCGACATTCGTGCTGGATCGCCGACCTTTGGCCTTTGGTACGGGACAGAGCTTTCTTTCGAAAACGGGCGACAACTT
This sequence comes from Shimia sp. MIT910701, assembly GCF_047126315.1. Taxonomy (GTDB): domain Bacteria; phylum Pseudomonadota; class Alphaproteobacteria; order Rhodobacterales; family Rhodobacteraceae; genus Shimia. The sequence continues at coordinate 688,633 of NZ_CP138953.1, forward strand.
CTTGTCCCTGCCGGCTTTGCCCATGGATTTGTTACTCGAGAACCAGACACAGAAATTATCTATAAGTGCTCGGACTACTACGCACGAGAAACTGAGGGCGCGATCCGGTGGGATGATCCTGACGTTGGAATTGACTGGGGCAATGTCACTGATCCCGTCTTGTCTGACAAAGATGCTGTGGCGCCATCACTGAAAGATCTCGACACGCCATTTACGTACGAAGGATAACCAATGAAACTTCTGGTGACAGGCGGTGCAGGCTTCATCGGTTCTGCTGTGGTGCGGCAAGCCGTTAAGCAAGGTTTTGACGTCGTTAATGTGGATGCGCTGACTTATGCGGCATGTCTGGACAATGTGGCCTCTGTTTCTGCAAGCCCGAACTATAGTTTTGAGCATGCGGACATCTGCGATTGGGATGCGATGGTACGCATCTTTGAAACGCATCAACCTGATGCGGTGATGCATCTGGCCGCGGAAAGCCACGTGGACCGTTCCATCGACGGCCCAGGCGCGTTTGTACTAACCAACGTCACCGGCACATACACCCTTCTGGAAACAGCCCGGCGCTACTGGCACTCCCGGGGTCGTTTTGAAAATTTCCGATTCCACCATATTTCTACCGATGAAGTGTTTGGGTCTTTGGATGCTGAAGGACAGTTCACGGAAGATACACCCTACGATCCACGCAGCCCCTATTCTGCGTCCAAAGCCGCATCCGATCACTTGGTGCGCGCCTGGTCGGAAACTTATGGACTACCGGTGGTTCTCACGAATTGCTCTAACAACTATGGGCCGTTCCATTTCCCGGAGAAACTGGTCCCTGTGATCATACTCAACGCCCTGGCTGGCAAAGAGCTTCCAATCTACGGTGATGGTTCGAACGTGCGGGATTGGCTTTATGTTGAAGATCATGCCAACGCCCTTTTGACGGTTTTGGACAAAGGCGAACTTGGGCGCAGTTACAACATAGGTGGCGAAAATGAGCGGACCAACCTCGAGTTGGTGAAAACGCTGTGTGCTATCTTGGACGAAAAGCGGCCACGCAGAGATGGCAAGTCGTATGCTGATCAGATCACTTTTGTGATTGATCGCCCTGGGCACGACGCGCGGTACGCAATTGACCCGACACGTATGCAAACGGAGCTTGGGTGGCGTCCTTCAGTGACGGTGGAAGAGGGGTTGGCCTTGACGGTTGAGTGGTACCTCAACAACGAAGACTGGTGGCGCGCGCTACAAAACCGTGAAGGTGTTGGACAGCGCCTAGGAACCGGGAAATGACCTGTATTCCGCGCCGGGTTTGGATTTATTGGGAAAGTGGATGGACAGATGCACCTGCCTTGTCTCAGAAATCATTGCGGTCTTGGCGCGCTCGGAACCCCAATTGGGCGGTTCAGCCCTTGGATTTTTGCCAAGTGAATCGACTTTTGGGCGCCTCGTGGGAGGAAGCTCGATTGCCTCCTTGGATCACTCCGACAGGGCGTTCAAATCTTGTTCGGCTGGCATTGCTAAAGCGATATGGCGGCGTATGGGTGGACGCGACGAACTTTTGCGTACGCCCTCTTGATCACTGGATAGATCGCAACGCATCAAAGGGCTTCTTTGCCTTCTCATCGCCTACCAACGATCGTCCATTGTCGACTTGGTTTCTGGCTTCTCAGCCAAGGAATCAACTTGTTCGAAAATGGTTGGATCGATGTTGGGATTTTTGGCGTCACCCGGTTAAAGACGAAAATCGCTGGGTTCATCGTATGTTTGCCGATCTGATTGAAAAAGATAGCGCGGCGTCTTTTGCTTGGTCGCAAGTTGAGACAATTCCTGCAAAAAATCCCTTACACTTTGGTCCAAACCATAAAACTCTGGTGAGACCTGTAAGCTCCGATATCCGAGAGTGCGTTCAAAAAAAAAATTGTTCCGGTGTGCAAGTTGACGAACCGGAAGCGCGTTTCCCAACCGGATGCAACATTGAATTGGTTAAGTCGCGCTCTCACTAAACCTATAACAGACTTTTCTAAGACGCGATTGTTGCTTCATGTCGGTTTGCCGAAAACCGCAACGACAACCATCCAAACTTGGGCTGATTCCCATCGGGAAAAATTGTCTGAAAGGGGGTTGTGTATCCGGTTCCTCGTAAAGTTACCAATATGCCGAAGCATCAAGAGCTAGTTGGCGCAATGCTGAAAGGTAAGTTTGCAGCGCTTGACGAACTGTTAAGTATGCGACGCCCAAACAGCCTAATGTTTCTATCTGCTGAGGGCCTTAGCGGTCATCTCGATCGAGGTGAAGCGAGGTCCGATTGGTTGTCTTCTGTCCAAGAGAGACTTTCGTCGTTTGATGTGGAAATCTTTCTTATGACGCGGGAAAAAAACCAATGGTTGCGCTCCTACTACCAACAGACTGTACGCAATCCACCAAATAGTGAGATGGGGTATGCTACAGGGGAGACACTCCAGAGCTTTTCTTGCCGTCCACGAATTCAAGCTTTGTTGGATTTTGAGACGCTATCAGAAAGGTGCCGATTGGCTTTTGGCGCAAACAGGGTGCATGTCTCGAGCCTTGAAACCGATTGGGCAGAGCAGCTTTGCGCGCTTCTGGGCGTGCCAGACATGGCGCCTAGCCTACGCAATATGCCCAGACAGAACCAAGGGCTTTCGATCGCCGCCACAGAGCTTTTGCGCCAAGCGAATTCAATGGGGTTGGATCAGAACCGCGACGAGCTGATTGAGTTGCTTGAAAAGCCAACCAAGAGTGTTGCTTCGCCAATTTCAGAGAACGTATTGGAAGTTATTGACGGCCTTACGGCAACAACTGCCGAAGAAGGGGAATTGTAAGGTTTGGTCAAGCGTGCCATTTCTGACATCTGAATGGTTTGACAGATTTGAAACTAAGGTCCGGTCTGGTTGCTATGATCGGAGAATTTGAAAGAGGCATAGAATGCATATTTTGATTTTCGGATTTAACGGCCAAGTAGCTATGGAACTGCGGACCCAGGCTAAGGACTCTGGCGTCAAAGTCACCGCCCTGGATCGGGCTTCGGCGGACTTGATGGATCCGGCCTCTTGTGGGCAAGCAATCAGAGACATAGTTCCGGATGCTGTGATAAATGCGGCTGCCTATACTGCAGTTGATAATGCTGAGACTGACGAAGCAACGGCGCACACCGTAAATGCAGAAGCGCCGGAAGCCATGGCATTGGCTTGCGCCGACATACATGTCCCGTTTGTCACCATTTCCACCGATTATGTGTTCTCTGGAGATGGTACAAAGGCGTGGCGCCCTGAAGATACGCCAGCACCGCAGGGTGCTTACGGGCGCACCAAACTGGCGGGTGAGCGCGCAGTGCAATCGGCTGGCGGTGCCTACGCTATTCTTCGAACCTCTTGGGTCGTCTCTGCTCATGGCAATAACTTTGTAAAAACCATGCTGCGCCTGGGTGCCGAGCGTGATGGCCTTACCATTGTGGCGGATCAAATTGGGGGGGCCACAGGCGCTGCCGAGATTGCGGCTGCTTGTCTCAAAATCGCGCAAGCTCTGAAAACGGCCCCTGAAAAGTCCGGTGTTTACCATTTCTCCGGTGCTCCGGATGTCAGCTGGGCGGATTTTGCGCGCGAGATTTTCACTCAAGCCAATCTGAACTGCGCTGTCACTGACATCCCGTCGTCGGACTACCCAACTCCTGCAACTCGACCGCTTAATTCCCGAATGGATTGTGCCACAACGAAGGAAACCTTCGACATCGATCGCCCAGATTGGAAGGAAAGTCTGCGTGATATTCTGAGTGAACTTGAGATGATTTGACCGTAGAACCGTATAGGAGAGGCGATTTTTTGGTGCCAGTGAAAACGCCTAACACATTCAATAAACGTCGTTTCAAAAAATAAGGATTTCAAACACATGACCAACCGCAAAGGCATTATTCTGGCCGGCGGCTCGGGCACCCGGCTCTATCCGATCACCGTGTCCGTCTCCAAGCAATTGTTGCCTGTCTATGACAAGCCGATGATCTACTATCCGTTGTCCGTGCTCATGCTGGCTGGAATTCGCGAAATTGCGATCATCACAACGCCGCAAGATCAGGACCAATTTAAGCGTGCGCTTGGGGACGGCAGCCACTGGGGCATTGAGTTGACCTATATTGTTCAACCAAGCCCAGATGGCCTGGCGCAGGCCTACTTGCTTGCCGAAGACTTTCTTGATGGTGCAGCTTCGGCGATGGTTTTGGGCGACAACATCTTTTTTGGCCACGGGTTGCCGGAGCTTCTTGCGGATGCAGATGCGCAGCCAAGTGGCGGAACCGTGTTTGGTTACCGCGTGGCCGACCCCGAGCGTTATGGTGTGGTCGATTTCGACCAAGAAGGTCGCGCGCGACAGATTATTGAAAAGCCAAAAGTGCCCCCGTCCAACTATGCCGTAACCGGTCTCTATTTTTTAGACGGCGATGCGCCACGTCGAGCCCGTGATGTAAAGCCATCCGCCAGAGGCGAGCTGGAAATCACCACACTGTTAGAAAGCTATCTGCATGATGGCTCCTTGCGTGTAAAACAAATGGGACGTGGCTATGCTTGGCTGGATACCGGTACGCATGCCAGCCTTTTGGACGCAGGCAATTTTGTGCGAACTTTGGAAAACCGGCAGGGGCTTCAAACTGGGAGCCCGGACGAAATTGCTTTTGATCAGGGCTGGATTGATCGAAAGGGGCTTCAGGAGCGCGCAGATTTGTTCAGTAAAAATGAATACGGCACCTATCTAAGCGGCTTACCGCACAAAAAATGACCTCTAGTTAGTTGCTCAGTGGTGTGAAGGAGTTTTGAGCCTCTTCACACCGACGTTTCAGTTGCTGACCGCTTTATGTTGGTTTGGAAAAACTGTCGCTTATGACCGGGCATATAAGTCATCGTAGCGGACAATATCGTCTTCACCTAAATACGCCCCAGTCTGCACTTCAATCAGAGTGATGGGCACCTTGCCAGGATTTTCCAATCTATGCCGTTCGCCGACCGGCACGTAGACAGATTGGTTCTCATGTACCAGTTGCACGGTCTCACCAATTGTCACTTGGGCTGTCCCTTGGACTACAACCCAATGCTCAGATCTGTGTAAATGGCTTTGCAAGCTCAAAACCCCGCCTGGATGAACCCGAATACGTTTCACTTGAAACCGATCGCCTTTGACAAGAGTTTCAAACCAGCCCCACGGCCTGTAGTCCTTGCGGTGTTGATCGGCTTGAGAAATGTTTCGATCTCGCAAGTTGCCGACAATCTCGCGTACCTCTTGAGCACGGGATTTGTGCGCCACCAGCACTGCGTCATCCGTAGCCACAGCTATGATGTTGTCGAGCCCTAATCCCACCAATTCAATGCCTTCACTGTGATTCCATAGCATTGTGTCGGTGCAGTTCCGAGCGGTGGTTCGCTCAGTCAGAACATTGTTTTTTGTATCGGATTCTGCGCTGCGTTTGAGTGCATCCCAATCCCCAAGATCGGACCAGTCGCCATCATAGGGCATGACTTTCAAATTGGCGCTCTTTTCCATAATCGCGTAGTCGATTGAGATTTTCTCAGCCTCTGTCCAAGGCTCTGCCGCAAGCTTAGTGTAACCGAGATCAAGCGTGGCGTCTGACAAGGACTTGGACACCGCCTTCAACATGTCGGGGGCATGGGCACGGTAAGCGTCCAGAATAGTCTTGGCAGAAAACAGAAAAATTCCTGCGTTCCAAAGGTGATGGCCATCCGCGACCATGCGGCGCGCGTCGTCCAGATTTGGCTTCTCGACAAACCGCGCCAGATCTTGCGGCACTCCTTCTGAAGCGTCAGCGCTTTCTGCCAGTTCAAGATACCCATACCCGGTTTCACTTCGGGTTGGTTTGATTCCAAATGTCACCAGAGAGCCACCCTCGGCAGCAGGCGTGGCGGCGGAAATGGTTTCTCGAAACCTTTCTTCATCTCGGATCAGGTGATCTGACGGCGCCACAAGCAAAAGTGCGTCTGGGTCTTTCCGGGAGCACCAAAGTGCCGCCGCGAGGACCGCGGGCGCTGTGTCGCGTGGCGATGGCTCGATCAGAACTGCATTGGCGGCTTTACCGACCTGTGCCAACTGTTCCGTGACGATAAACCGGAATGGGTCTCCTGTGGCGACAACTGGAGCAGAAAATTCCGGTCCAGAAAGCCGCTTGGCCGCCATTTGAAACAGGCTTTCTTCCGCAAACAGAGGCGAAAACTGCTTAGGGTAGGACTGTCGCGACAACGGCCACAGTCGCGTTCCGGAGCCGCCGCAAAGAAGAATAGGGTAAATCATCAACTATCCAATCATGTATTGCCCGGTCAGCCGATACGTATTTGGCCTTCCCTAGTCTACAAACACGGAGGTTCAATTGGCAAAGAGAACCGCGGTTTTTGAGTGTTTGCATTGCGGTGTGGCAATTTCAAGACCAGTCCGAGGGCGAAATCAGGCAGAAGTCCAGAGGATCAGGAGTTTCATGCCCCATGCGTATTCTTCTCTTGCTTGGCGTTTGATTGACCAAGCAGAACTCAGCTCTCCGCCAGGTCCTTCAATTCGTAAATCAGGTTCAACGCCTCACGCGGGCTGAGCGTATCCGGCGACACATCGGCCAGCTTCTCCTGCAACGGCGACGGTCCGCTGGGCGCTGCCGCCAAGGGCGGCGGGGCCACCGCAAACAGCGGCAGATCGTCAATCAACGCCTTCTGCGCTTTGCCTTCGAGCTCGCCCTTTTCCAGCGCATCCAGAACCACCCGGGCCCGATCCACCACGGCGGCCGGCAAGCCCGCCAACTGCGCCACTTGCACACCGTAGCTGCGGTCCGCCGCGCCCTGGGCAACCTCATGCAGGAAGATCACTTCGCCTTCCCACTCCCGCACCGCCACGGTGGCATTGTCCACGCCGGCCATCTTCCCGGCGAGCTGCGTCATTTCATGGTAATGCGTGGCGAACAGCGCCCGCGACTTGTTGACATCATGCATGTGTTCCAGCGTGGCCCAGGCAATCGATAGGCCATCGTAGGTCGCTGTCCCGCGGCCAATTTCATCCAGAATCACCAGCGCCCGGTCGTCTGCTTGATTGAGAATGGCGGCGGTTTCCACCATCTCCACCATAAAGGTTGAGCGCCCACGGGCGAGATCATCACTTGCGCCCACACGGCTGAACAGCTGGCTCACGAGCCCAATCCGCGCGCTGTCGGCAGGCACAAAGCTGCCCATCTGTGCCAACAGTGCAATCAACGCATTTTGCCGCAAAAAGGTCGATTTACCGGCCATGTTCGGACCGGTCAGCAACCAAATGCTCGCCGCATCGCCACCGGACAGATCGCAATCGTTGGCCACAAACGGATCGCCGGTCTTGCGTAGTGCCGCCTCAACCACCGGATGCCGGCCACCTTCGATGGCAAAATCACGGCTTTCGTTCACCTCTGGAAGTGTCCAGTTCTCATTGGCTGCCAGTTCCGCAAGGGCCGCCGCCAAATCAAACTCAGCCAGCGCTTTAGATGCGGCGGCCACTTGCCCAGCCCTATCCAAAATTGCGCCTTTTAAGCTGTCATAGAGCCGTTTTTCGATCTCCAACGCGCGGTTGCCGGCATTGAGAATCTTAGTTTCCATCTCGCTCAGTTCTACAGTGGTGAAGCGCACCTGATTGGCCGTGGTTTGACGATGGATGAAGGTCTCTGACAAAGGCGGCGACATCATCGCATCCGCATGTTTCGCGGTGGTTTCGATGAAATAGCCCAGCACATTGTTGTGCTTGATTTTCAGCGCCGCAATTCCAGTTTGCTCCGAGTACTGCGCCTGCATACCTGCAATCACGCCGCGCCCCTCGTCGCTCAGCTCACGGCTTTCATCCAGCTCTGGATCAAACCCGGGCGCAATAAATCCCCCGTCGCGCGCCAGCAGCGGCGGCTCCGCGATCAGCGCATCTTCCAATAGGTCGAGAAGTTCCTCATGCCCTTCCAGCGCCGCACGCGCCGCACTCAAATCTTCCGGCAATTCTCCGGCATACCCGCGCGCCGCCAACTCGCCTGCTTGTCCAAGCCCATTGCGTACGGCCGCCAAATCCCGCGGCCCGCCGCGATCCAACGACAGCCGCGACAACGCCCGATCCAGATCCGGTACCTTGCGCAATGCCTCGCGCAAATCAGACGCCTCACTGCGATGCTCCGCCATGTAAGACACAGAATTCAGCCTAGCCCGGATGCTCGCCAGCCGCAGTGATGGCGAAGACAACCGCTGCTCCAACAGCCGCGCTCCGCTCGCCGTGACCGTCCGGTCAATCGTCGCCAGCAAAGATCCCGCACGACCTCCGGACAAGCTCGCCGTCAGTTCTAGGTTCCGCCGTGTCGCCGCATCAATTTGCATCACACCCTGGGTCGCCTCGCGCACCGGTGGCTGCAACAGCGGCAGTTTGCCTTTCTGGGTCAGCTCCAGATAATCCACGATGGCCCCAAGCGCGCCGGCTTCCGGCCGTGTGAACGTACCAAAGGCCTCCAACGAGGAGGCTTTGAACAACGCAGACACCCGCTTCTCCGCTGAAACAGAGTCGAAACTCCCCCGCGACACCGACGTCAGCGGCACCCCCATGTCTTCAACAACTGGCGCCAAATCCGCTTTAGTGCCTTCCGCGACCAAAAGCTCACTTGGCGCCAATCGCGCCAGCTCCGGCCCCAACCGTACCGGCGACAGCGGCATCACATGCAGCGCGCCGGTGGAAATATCCGCCCAGGCCAGTGCCGCCTCATCGCGTACCACGGCATAGGCGCCCAAAAAATTGTGCCGCCGCGCATCGAGCAAGCTGTCTTCGGTCAATGTGCCCGGCGTCACCAACCGCACCACATCGCGTTTCACCACCGCCTTATAGCCGCGCTTTTTCGCCTCTGCCGGGCTCTCCAGCTGCTCGCAGACCGCGACGCGAAAGCCCTTGCGAATGAGCGTCAGGAAATACCCCTCAGCCGCATGGTGCGGCACGCCACACATGGGGATGTCATTGCCGTCATGTTTGCCGCGTTTGGTCAGGGCAATATCCAGCGCCTCCGCCGCCGCCACCGCGTCGTCAAAAAACATCTCGTAGAAATCGCCCATACGGTAGAACAACAACGCGTCCGGGTATTGCGCCTTGATCTCCAGATATTGCGCCATCATCGGAGTGACGCTTGGCTTGTCGCCTTTCACTGCTCAGACCCCCCCAAGGTTTGGTTCCCCCCAGATAGCAAACCCCATCCCCTATCGAAAAGCGCAAAACGCGCGTAGGACTGGATTGGCAATAGACAAAGCGTCAAAAAGTTGATCACCTGATCAAAAATCAAAGCAAAGCGGACCTCATGGCGATCTACAACCTCGGCAGCATCAACGCGGATTACTTCTATCACGTGGCCCATCTCCCCGGTCCCGGCGAAACGCTGGCGGCCACGGATATGACTCGCGGGTTGGGGGGCAAAGGTGCCAACATGAGCGTGGCCGCCGCGCGGGCCGGGGCACATACCGCCCATATTGGCGCGGTTGGGGGCGACGGCAAATGGGCCATCGATCGCATGACCGAATTTGGCGTGGACACCCGCCACATTTCCACACTGACAGACACCCCCATGGGCCAAGCTTTGATTTATGTGGATGACGCCGGTGAAAACAGCATTGTGCTGCTCAATGGCGCCAACTTCCAAATCCCGGAACAAACCATCGCCAGCGCGCTGGCGGAGGCCTCCCCCGGCGACACGCTTTTGATGCAAAATGAGACCCTAAGTCAGCTGGGAACAGCCAAAATGGCCCGCAGTCTCGATCTCTACATCGCCTATGCCGCCGCGCCGTTTGATGCGTCAGCCGTCACCGCTGTGTTGCCCTATCTCGACTTCCTGATCCTCAACGAGGTCGAAGCCGCGCAGCTGGAAGAGGCCACCGGCAAAACACCAGAAGCGCTGGGCGTTACCGATGTCATCATCACCCTTGGCGCCAATGGTGCCCGCTGGATTCACAACGGTACTGCGCGCGATTTCCCCGCCATGCCGGTCACCCCCGTGGACACCACCGGGGCAGGGGACACCTTCACCGGCTACGTGCTGGCCGCGCGGGATCGAGGCTTGCCAATGGAGCAATGTATCGCGCTCGCCATGCGCGCCGGCGCCTTGATGGTCACGCGCCAAGGCACCGCCGACGTGATCCCGGACCTCAAAGAAGTCGACGAGGCTCGCTTCTAAGCGTGACCTCGTCTTTCTCATTCCAAAAATATCCTGGGGGAGTCGCCTTTGGCGGCGGGGGCAAAGCCCCCATTCCTCAGTGCCCCACAAACGGCGCGTCTGATCCCCAAAGTGCCTTCACCCGCGCATCCCGGCCACAGGCTTTGCGATAGCGTTTATACGCCTCACTCTGTTTCTTAGGTCCAAAGCGGGTCAGCACAATCTTGGAGCCTTTGTAGTAGTCCTGATGATAGGCCTCAGCTTTGTAGAACTTCCCTTCGCGCAGGATCGGCGTCACAATGGTCTGTCCCAACTGCGCCTGCGCCTTGGCTTTGGCGCTTTCCGCAAGACCCTGTTCCACCTTATTGGCGACAAAAATCGCCGTTCGATAACTGTCGCCCCGGTCACAGAATTGCCCACCGGCATCTGTCGGATCAACAGAGCGGAAGAACAGGTCCAGTAAGGTTTCGCGTGTCACCGTGTCCGGGTCAAAGGTAATTTTCACCGCTTCATAATGCCCGGACCCACCCTTGGTCACGTCCTTATAGCTCGGGTTCTTGGTGGACCCGCCGGTGTAACCGGAGACCACGCCGCGTACCCCCGGCACGCTTTCAAAGTCACTTTCCACACACCAGAAGCAGCCACCCGCCACCACCAGTGTATCGGTGCCCATCGCATGGGCGCGGTGGCCATGCGCCAATCCGCCCAACAGGATCAAAACGGACAGTGCCACGGTCTTCAGGTTCTGAAATCTGGTCATAGCGACACTCCTTCTTGTCGCCACCCTGCGCGCAAGATTGACCCCGGCTCAATCCCCTGAAACCGGATGTCACAGCTTGGTGAAGCAAGGTGAAGACAGGTTACAGCAGCTACCTTGTGCGCCCGGGACGACAGACTGGGGCCACCCGCCGAAACACCGTGGCCACTGTCAGCCGCTGGTCAAACCCCAAAGTGCGCCGCTTCGAGTAAAGCAAATCCAATCGCGCTTTGCGGGGCACACAGCGCCGCTCATAGACGGCTTCGGTCTCTTCCGGCGTTTTGCAGTCTTCAAGAAGTTTCTCTTCGGTCCGGTGGTAGATCAAAGTCGCTAGTCCGGTCACGCCGGGCCGATCTTTGAGCACCTCGGCATAAAGCGCCGGAAACCGCTCCACGTAACGGCGCAGCGGCGGGCGCGGGCCCACAAAACTGATGTCGCCTTTCAGGATATTGAACAGCTGCGGCAGCTCATCCAGCCGGTACAGCCGCAAAAACTTGCCGGTTTTGGTGATCCGATGGGCTTTGTCGCCACCGGACACACCGCTGTCCTGATCCACGTTCTTCATGGTGCGGAACTTGTAGAGCTTGAACCCCTGTGTCGGCGTTTTCATACGCTCCGACACATACAGGATCGGCCGCCCATCGCGGATCAGGATCATCACCGCCACAACCAACATCACTGGCCACAGGATCAGCAGCAGAAACAGCACCCAGCCAAGGTCCATCATCCGCCGCCCAAAGGTGGTGCCGTGTCCGATCATGCCGGTGCCTCTGTCAACCTGCGCCATTCCGCAATCATTTCTTGAGGCGGTACCACAAGCGTTTGCCCCGTCAAGCGCCGAAGTCGGGCCATCGACATCGACACCTCCGCCACGGCCGTTTCCGGCGCTGGGCGCCACACAAACGGGCACTCGGCAGCTTCGAGCAACTCATGCATGGCGACCGGATTTGAGGCCGCGACGTTCACTATGCCTGGCAAAGCGTTGGCGGTCAGCAGGCCCGCCACCGCGTACCAGATCACCGTGGCCGTGGCGTAGCTGCGGATCGGACTTTGGCCAATGTCAAAGGCATCCAGTGTCACCGGTAGACCACTTTGGATTGCGCGAAACAAACTGTCCGCCCCAACAACATTTGCCAATCGCAAAACCGCTGATTTTGGTTCAGGTGATTGACCTGAATCGTCCGAAAACAGGCTCTGTTCCATCTCAATCTTGGCCACGCCATAGGCATTCACCGGCGCCAGAGCACCGCCTTCAGTCGCCTCTCTTGCTGGTCCGTAAACCGCGCTGCTGGAACAATGCAGCACCCGCGCTGCACCGCTGACTTGGGCGATTTCCACCGCCCGATGCGCCAGTGTGATGTTGTCGGCCAAATCCCCTTTGCCCGGCACCACGCCCCATAGGGCCAGAACCGCATCTGCTTTGGGTGGCGGACCTTCTGAATAAACCCAATCCACACCCGTGTCGGCCTTCCGCCCACCCCAAACAACTTGCCAGTCAGCGAGCAACTCTGGAGAGGTCGCAAGGCACGCCCGCAGCAATCGCCCAAGCTTTCCGGTGCTGCCCAGCACCAACAGGGTTTTTGAGGAGGAAGACGGCACAGCGCCCAGGTCTGTCACAGAAGTCAAAAGTCAAAAGTCCAAATCAATTGCACCCCCTAAAGTGCCGCCACGACATCTGCTGTCAACCGCGCGAAACGTATCCAATATGTAAAATTCAGCTTGGAAACCCCGCGTGACACAGATAGCGTCCCGTGACTTTGCCACAGGGAGCGCTCCATGACCGATCACGTCACCACTCACCAGGCCGCCGAAGACGCCCGCAACGAAGAGATCAAGATCTGGCTCAATGGCCGCGTTGTGCCCAAGGCAGAGGCGGTGGTGTCGGTCTATGACAGCGGCTTTATGCTCGGGGACGGCGTGTGGGAAGGGTTGCGCCTTTATGACGGCCATTGGGCATTTCTGGACGAGCATATGGACCGCCTGTTTGAGGCCGCGAAAGTCATCGATCTGGACATCGGCATGGACAAAGCCGGCGTGATTGCAGCCTTGGAGGCCACCCGCGCCGCCAATGAGATGACCACCGATGCCCACGCCCGCCTGATGGTCACGCGCGGCGTGAAAACCCGCCCGTTTCAGCACCCCTCGCTGAGCCAGCAGGGGCCAACGTTCACCATCATCATGGAACATTCCAAACCGTCGATCCCGCGTCCAATCCGGCTGGCGACCGTGCCGCACATTCGCGGATTGCCGATGACGCAGGACCCCAAGCTGAACTCTCATTCGAAGCTCAACTGCATTCTCGCCTGCATCGCGGCGGAGAAAGCTGGTGCCGATGAGGCGTTGATGCTCGACATCAATGGCTTTGTGAACACCACCAACGCCTGTAATTTCTTCATCGTGCGTAAAGGTGCGGTTTGGACCTCCACCGGCGACTACTGCATGAACGGCATCACCCGCCAAAAGGTGATCGACGTCTGCCGTGCCGACGGCATCCCGGTTTATGAGCGCAACTATTCTCTGGTCGACACTTATGGCGCAGACGAGGCGTTCCTCACAGGAACTTTTGGCGCACAAACCCCGGTCAGCGAGATTGATGGACGGCCGATCGGCACTGGCGAGATGGGCGAGATGACCAAGCACATCCGCGGCCTCTACAAAGATCTCGTTGCGCAAGACGCCCTGCCGTAAATCCCAAATTCGCACTGTCGCAATACAGCCGCGATACCGACGCAATACCGATAGGAGTTTGCCCCGTGAAAATTGCCATGTGGAGCGGCCCCCGCAACCTCTCAACCGCGATGATGTACGCCTTTGGCAACCGCGCCGATTGTGCGGTGGTGGACGAACCCTTCTATGCCGCTTACCTCGCAATGACCGGTCTCGATCACCCTATGGGGGCAGAGATTTTGGCGTCCCAAGATCAGGACCCCAACAGGGTCGCGGCGGACCTCGTTGCAGCCAATCCAAATGGCAAACCGTACTTCTACCAGAAGCACATGACCCAACATATGATCGATGGCGTACCTCGAGACTGGATGCGGGAAGTCACCAATGTCTTCCTGCTGCGCCACCCCGCTCGTGTGATTGCGTCTTACGCGGCCAAGCGCGAAAACCCGTCGCTCACCGACATCGGCTTTCCGCAGCAACTGGAGCTGATGAAATTGGTTTCAAGCTGGGGGCAAACACCAGTTGTGATCGACAGCCATGACATCCGCGACAATCCACAGGAAATGCTCGAAAAACTCTGTGATGCCATTGGTTTAAAGTTTGACGCAGCGATGCTGTCCTGGCCCAAAGGCGGCCACAAAGACGACGGTGCCTGGGCGCCCCATTGGTATGGCGCCGTCTGGGAGTCCACGGGTTTTGCAGGAGCTGAAGGTCCGTTGCCTGAGGTGCCCGACGGTTTGCAGCCGGTCCTGCAAGCGGCGCTGCCTCTCTATGAAGAGATGAAAGCGCACAAGCTTTAATGAAAAAGGCGGGGATCATCCCCGCCTTGTTTTCTTAGGTCAGCAGCTGGCCCAGCTTCATCGCCGTGCCCATGTCGCCGGAGACTTTGAGCTTGCCCAGCATCAGCGCGGTGGTGGGTTTCAGATCACCGGCCAGCAGCTTTACAAGGTTCTCTTCAGAGATCGACACGGTGCAATCGGTCTCGCGGTCTTCCTGCGTCGCCGTGTTGTCCGCCAGCACCACAACCCCGGCATCGCCGCAGTCAAATTTCAATGTGCCGTCAAACGTGCGGTCTTTCAGCCCTTTGGCCATCTGTGCCGTGATCTGTTCCAACATGTGATCTTCCCTAAGTAACCTTGTTGCTCAAGTGGTTGCAGCCAACCAACTTTGACGAAAGGGTTACGTCGGGCCACTTAACGAACCGTTAAAACTCCCGCCAAGCGCGACATTCAAATCAACAAAATCAACTGATCTGTTGCGAATGTCCAAAGCCGCCTGGTTTTGCGTCTCCAGAAACCCGCGCTCCGCGTCCAGCACTTGCAGGAACGACGCCTGTCCCTCGCCATAGGCCTTGCGCGCCAACCGCAGCACTTCGGCGGAGGCTTCCACAGCCTTTTTGGACAGTTCCACCGCGCGGGTGTTTGCTTGCAGCGCAAACAGCGAACTGCGCACTTCCTCCACGGCCAGCACAATTTCCTTTTCCCAGGCCGCCTGCCGTTCTGCCACCAAACCCTTGGCCGTTTCCACCTTGCCGCGCCGCACCGGCAGATCGTACCAGGGAATGTCCAGATCAATACGCAAAAACGCGGCCAGCGGATCAAAGCCAGAGCTGCTCCCGGCAACATTAACGTTCCCGGTCAAACCAAGGCTTGGATACAAGTCCGACTCCGCGACACCGACAAGCGCCACCGCTTCCGCCAGCTTTTTCTCCGCATAAATCACATCTGGCCGGTTGCGCAGAAGGTCCGCAGGCACACCGGTTGAGACAACGCTGGTTTTGGGGCTGGGTTGCGGTGCGCGCACATCCAGATCGTCCCGTTCTGCCAACTCCGTGCTGCCGACCAAGGCGGTCAACCTGTTGACCATACGCACAAAAAGGATGCGCGCATCGGGCACAGTGGAGCTTGTGCGCAACACCAGCGCATTGGCCTGCGCCACGTCCAACTCCGTGGCACTACCGTCTTCGGCCAGCGATTTTGTGGCCTTCAGCGTCTCCTCGCGGCTGCTCAAAACGCGCTGCAAAATCCGATCCAGTTCTTGGGCATAGCGCATGTCCATATAGGCGGTGACCACCTCGTCCACATAGAGCAACGTCCAGACATCAAGATCGGCATAGCTGGCTTCCAGCCGTGCAAATGCCGCCTCTTTTTCCCGTTGCAACTTTCCAAACAGGTCCAGTTTCCACTTGGCCTCAGCCCGCACAAACCCAGACGTTTCAGCCGCATCCCCGCCGCCGCCACTGCGCCGGACCTCGCCCACGCGTGTGGTGCCGCCAATTGGAAATCCGGCCGAAGCCAGAATGCCTTGCGATTGCTGAATACGCGCCGCAATGCGTTGAATGTCTTTGTTGTTCTCAAGCCCGTAGCCAACGATTTTGTTCAGGAGTGAGTCGTTAAACGAGGTCCACCATTTGGCATCATGCTTGCGTGCCACGCCTGCGGGCTGTTTCTTCAGGAAACTCTTGGCAAGGTCAGTCTCCGGCCGCGCATAGTCTTTTCCGGCAGGGGCAATGGCGCAGCCGGACAGCAACCCCAGCATCATGCTGCGCCGTGTCAGACTGCCTGCAAACTCTCTGCTCATGCTCTACCTGTGACGCCTTATGTGTGCGCCTTATGCTTTTTGTGCTGCGGCCTCCGCTGCCGCTTCATGTGCCAGGGGTTCGTCCCAATCCACCTCGGAAATCTTCAAATCCGGCGTGTCGGTTTCATAGTTGGGCGTCATAATCTGCACCCCGTTTTCGTTAAACACATCGGTGATGTTCTTGTGCAATTCGCTCAGCAACAACGGCAAAGACGACCCGCGCGTGGTGAACGCGTTGATCTGATAGTTGGTCGCAAAATCCAACAGCCCGGTCACGAGAACAAAGGGCTCTGGTGACTTCTTCAGCCCCTTCGTGCGCCGCGCCGCCTCTATCAACATGGCCTCCACCTTTTTGCGCGGCTCTTCGTAGCCGATGCCCACCGTGGTATGCAGCAGCAGCCCCTTGCCGTCGATTTTGCTGGAGTAGTTGATCACCTCAGAGGACAAAAGCGTGGCGTTGGGGATCGAGATCAGCTCATTTTTGACCGACCTTAGATAGGTCTCCATCAGCCGGATTTGCATCACGTCGCCGTAGTGATCTCCCACGCGAATGCGGTCGCCCACGTTCATCGACCGTTTGTAGAGCACAAACAGGCCGGCCAGCACGTTGGAGATCACCGAGTTGGACCCCAAGGACACCATCACCCCCACAAGGATGGTCAGTCCCTGAAACGCCGCGGAGTCCGATCCCGGAATATAGGGGAAACAGATCACCGCCGCCGTCAGCACAATGCCACCACGGATCAGATTGTAGGTTGGCCAAACCCAGTGATCTTCAAAAGATTTTAACTCGATCACGCCCTGCTCAACACTTTGGAAAAACAGATACACGCCCTTAATCATCCACCGGGCAATCGCGGCGATGATCAGGATGGTGATCAGATTGGGCATGTAGCCCACAAATCCCAACAACAGCCCAATGATTGGGTCCGTAACATAGCGGATCAACAACGCCGCAATCGGCCGTGTGTTGGGGAAGGAGTGCAGCACAAACGACAGGTAGTAGTAAAACCCTGTGAAGAGCGTGATGTCGACCAGCAGCCGGATCAGGAATTTGGCAATGTTGGACACCGCCTGACTCTGCACAATATCCCCCGTGGCTTCCTGAATGCCCCTTGTGCGGTGCTCAACGATACCGGCCACCAGCCGGGCACGCGCCGTCTTAGCCACAACAAAATGCCGCAATAAAAGGCAAACACCGCTGACCACGCCAGCGCCGTCAAGGTGCTTTGGGAAAAGGCCTCATCGGTGCGGTTGGCGCGATAGCGCAGAATGGCTTCTTCGATGGCTTCTGCATGCAGCGAGGCCAACACCGGCAACTCCATCTGCTCGTAATCGGCATCGGCCTGAGTGGTCACACTCACCATCACCCCATCAGCAAAGATCGTCTGGCCCAACTCGCCGCGCTCGATGCCCATGACAACTGTGGTTGCTTCGCTGCGTTCCGCCACCTCGACCACGCGTTTGGCCACCAGCGCGGCGCGCTCTTCGGCAGGCAGGGCGGTAGAGCCGCGCACCGCAAACAGCTGCTCCCCGTCCACTTCCACCGCCTGCACAAAGACTTCGTCGTCCACCGCCGGCGGACCTGTGTCCTCCACCTCTTCTTCTTGCGCCCAAGCCACGCCCAAGCTCAGCAGCAAAGCTGCAAAAATGCGCAAAAATTGCGTGAGTATCCCCATCCCAACTGCCTCCCCGGCGCAGTCCGTGCCTGTTGAAAACGTCTTTTTAGAAACGCTAACTGCCATGTCGCGCTTCTCAAAGGATTTTCTGGCAAGACTGAGGGCCGGAAACAAAAAAGCCCGCCACAACGGGCGGGCTTCCTTGGAATGGGTTGGCTTAGTTGCCGGTGCGTTTGTTGCGCATCGCGATCAGTTTCAGACGCAGCGCTTGCAGCTGGATAAAGCCCGCAGCGTCTTTCTGATCGTAAGCGCCTGCATCATCTTCAAAGGTCACGTGCTCTTCAGAATAGAGCGAGTGGTCAGACCAACGGCCCACGGTGGTGGCGCTGCCTTTGTAGAGTTTCACACGCACAGTGCCGGTGACATGTTCTTGGCTCTTGTCGATCGCCGCCTGCAGCATCTCGCGCTCAGGGCTGTACCAGAAACCGTTGTAGATCAGCTCTGCGTACTTCGGCATCAGCTCATCTTTCAGGTGCATTTCGCCACGGTCCATGGTGATGGACTCGATGCCACGGTGCGCCTCAAGCAGCACGGTGCCGCCCGGGGTTTCGTAGATGCCACGGGATTTCATGCCCACAAAACGGCCCTCAACGAGGTCCAAACGGCCAATGCCGTGCTTGCCGCCGTATTCGTTCAACTTGGTCAGGATGGTCGCCGGGCTCATGGCCTCGCCGTTGATGCTGACCGCGTCACCTTTTTCAAAGCCGATCTCGATGAACTCAGGCTCGTTTGGCGCGTCTTCAGGATGTACGGTGCGCTGGTACACGTAATCCGGTGCCGCGATGGCTGGATCTTCCAGAACTTTGCCTTCCGAGGAAGTGTGCAGTAGGTTTGCGTCCACAGAGAACGGTGCTTCGCCACGTTTGTCTTTGGCCACCGGAATCTGATGTGCCTCGGCAAACTCAAGCAACTTGGTGCGCGAGGACAGGTCCCACTCCCGCCAAGGTGCAATCACCTTGATGTCGGGGTTCAACGCGTAGGCTGCCAGCTCGAAACGCACCTGGTCGTTGCCTTTGCCGGTTGCGCCATGCGCCACGGCATCTGCGCCAGTGGCTTCGGCAATCTCAACCAGGCGTTTGGAGATCAGCGGACGCGCAATCGAGGTGCCCAGCAGGTACAGACCTTCATAGACCGCATTGGCGCGGAACATCGGGAAAACAAAGTCGCGCACAAACTCTTCTCGGACATCTTCGATGTAGATGTTCTCTGGTTTGATGCCCAGCAGTTCCGCCTTCTGACGCGCTGGTTCAAGTTCTTCGCCTTGACCCAGGTCCGCGGTGAAGGTCACCACCTCACAGCCATATTCGGTTTGCAGCCACTTCAGGATGATCGAGGTATCCAGGCCACCGGAATAGGCCAGCACAACTTTCTTCGGAGCCGACATGTTTCTTCCCTTCGTCCATATAACGTTCGCGCGATAGCGGTTTTTGGGTCTGTGGGCAAGGCGAGCAGATCGCCGCACTTGCTTTTCTTGCCCGAGTTCTGCCAGATGCAGGCGAAATTAGGCATATTCATTCACGTAAAGGGGTACACCAATGCGCGGCTTTGCACTTTTGCTTCAGTCTTTTCGGCTGATCTTTGGAAACCTGTCGCAATCCTTGCGCCTGTCTTCGCCGTTGGTGGCGGTTCTGGTGGCTGCTCTCCTGATGTTTGGGCCTAGCTATTTTATCCAAGACGTTGATCCAACGAGCGCCAACGCGCTGCCTCCTAGCGCATTTTTGCTGCAGTTTTTGACGCTCGTTGTAACGATGTGGGTGGCAGTTGCGTGGCACCGTTTTGTGCTGCTTGAAGAATACCCTGATGGCGTGTTGCCTGCGTTCCACGGCGGACGCATGCTCGCGTATTTCGGTTATGGTGTTTTGCTTGGTGCGGTTGTCGGCGCAGCCACGCTTTTGGTGGTCGTGCTAGTTGGACTGGCTCTGTTTGGGGCGCCGGTCCTGATGATTGCTGCAATTATGGTAGTAGTTATCGTCAGCGGTTGGACGTTCTATCGTTTGTCACCCATTTTGCCCGCCACTGCCATTGGAAAGACGATGCGGATGAAAGAGGCTTGGGCAGCAACCAAACCTTTGTCTGGGTCTATTCTTAGCGCGGTTGTCGTCTTTGTTGTGACCATTTTCGCTCTAGCGTTTTTGGGCGCGTTGATAGGCGGTGTAATCCCCATGCTAGGGGGCCTCATCTTGTTGGCGTTTAATTGGCTTTATATTCTTCTGGGCGTCAGCTTTCTGACCACTCTTTACGGCGTCGCGGTCGAAGGCCGCTCGATCGACTGATCGACGACCTTCCCCTTGCCAAAACCTTCGGCTTCGGCCACTCAGGGCACATGAGCGAATTTCGTAAATGTGCCCGCACTGCCGAAGCCGCCATGCGCAGCGTTTTCCCCGCCACGCCTCTGCAGCTGAATGCCCACCTCTCCGCCCGCTTTGGCGCCGACATTTGGCTCAAGCGCGAAGACCTCACGCCTGTGCGGTCTTACAAGCTGCGTGGGGCGTTTAATGCCATGCGCAAAGTGCGCACCGAAAATCCCGACCAGCGGATATTTGTCTGTGCCAGCGCGGGCAACCACGCGCAGGGTGTGGCCTATATGTGCAAACATTTTGATGTGATGGGCGTGATCTTCATGCCGGTCACCACACCGCAACAGAAGATTTTTAAGACGCAGGTGTTTGGCGGCGACAACGTCGAAATCCGCCTTGTTGGCGATTATTTTGACGACACACTGGCCGCCGCACAGGCCTATTGTTCCGAGGCTGGTGCCGCCTTCCTGTCCCCGTTTGACGATGATGACGTGATCGAAGGCCAGGCCTCGGTTGCGGTCGAGATCGAAGACCAACTTGGCAAAACACCAGACCACATCATCCTGCCGGTCGGCGGCGGTGGCCTGTCGTCTGGTGTGTTCAGCTACTTTGGTGCGGAACCACACTACACGCTGGTTGAGCCCGAAGGCGGCATGAGCCTCGCCGCCGCGTTAGATGTCGGCGCCCCAACCACCTTGGCCCATGTCGACAGCTTTGTGGACGGTGCCGCCGTGGCGCGGATAGGCGACAAGACCTTTGCCCGCCTAGCCGATCTCAGCCCGGAAGATGTGGTGGCCGCTCCTGAAGACCGCATCTGCGCCACCATGCTGGAGATGCTCAATGTCGAGGGCATTGTGCTGGAACCTGCCGGAGCTTTGGCGGTGGACGCGCTCACCGACGTGGCGGATCAGATCAAAGGCAAAACCGTGGTCTGCGTGACCTCGGGTGGCAACTTCGATTTTGAGCGCCTGCCTGAAGTCAAAGAACGCGCGCAGCGTTACTCAGGTGTCAAAAAATACTTCATCTTGCGCATGCCACAGCGTCCGGGCGCCCTGCGCGATTTCCTGGAAACCTTGGGACCGGAAGACGACATCGCGCGCTTTGAGTATCTCAAGAAATCCGCGCGCAATTTTGGCTCGGTTCTCATAGGCATCGAGACTCGGAAGCCGGAAAACTTCGACGCCTTGTTTGAGCGGATAGAAGCTGCCGGCATGACCTACACCGACATCACCAATGACGAGACGCTGGGTCAGTTTGTGCTCTAGCGCACCAGGGCGTTTTGCTGAAGCAATTTGGGGCAACGTCGCTACTGGCCAAATGCGAGGTCGCCAAGGGCCAGTTGCATGGCCTTTTGCATAGCTGCATAGCAACCCAACACTGCATCGAAACACACAACGATTCGCCCAGGGCACTCCTTGGGCGATCACATCTCGTTTTCTAAAGTTGCGCCGTTTCCGGCCGTATCAGGGGGCTGACTTTCAAGCGGCGGCGAGTTTTTGCGCAAACACGCCTTTGCTTTCTTCAAACGACGCGAGGATTGCGGGCACATCCACGGTGTCGCCTTTGCCTGCCGCGGCCGCTGCTTCACCGGCTTGGCACAGTTGCGAGAAGGTTTGGAAACCAAGGTTTAACGCACCGCCTTTAAGAAAGTGCAGGTCCGCTTCGAGCGTGGCAATGTCCAGGTTGTCGCGCAGGCGCGCAATCACTTCCTCAACTTCGTCAAGAAAGAGCTCCACCACTTCACCAAAGTCTTCCGCGCCGATTTCGTCGCGCAGTTCTTCTACTCGTTCCCAGTCAATCATGGGCATTTCCTCATCATTCACCCCTCGACAATGACAGAAAAGTGTTAACAAATCCTACACGATAAAATTTGAACTATCTCATTTTTACTTTTGACGGCATGTTAAGTAGCAAGACCATAGTTGTGTTACGAAAGAAGTCAAAACTTGTGCGAAGGTCAGGGAAGTTTGTCGACCAACACTGTACATTCTGCTGAAAACAATGACGCGCCTGATGTGGGCGTGATCAAACGTGTGCTGCTGGTTGATGACAGCCGCGTTCAGCGTCGCATCCTGAGCTTGTCGCTCAAACGGGATGGTTATGATGTGATCGAAGCCGCCTCCGGTCAGGAGGCGCTCGATATTTGTCGCGAAGAACTGCCAGATCTGATTCTGTCGGACTGGATGATGCCGGGCATGTCTGGTCTGGAATTCTGTCGCGCCTTCCGTGAGCTTAGCACAGACACCTATGGCTACTTCATTCTCTTGACCTCCAAGAGTGAAAAAACCGAGGTTGCTCAAGGCTTTGACGCCGGTGCGGATGACTTCCTGACCAAGCCTGTGAACGGCTACGAACTGCGCGCGCGGATCTCCGCAGCGGAGCGTATCCTGCGCATGGAACGCGAACTCACCGACAAGAACAAGGTGATCTCGGAAACGCTGGACGAGCTTCAGCGTTTGTATGACTCGCTGGACAACGACCTGCTCGCCGCCAAGAAGCTGCAGCAATCACTTGTGCCCGAACGGTTCAAGGATTTTGACCGCGGCGCGGTCTCGCTGTTGCTGCAGTCCTCCGGCCACGTAGGCGGCGATCTGGTGGGCCATTATAAGATCAGCGACACACGAATCGGTTTGTATGCCATCGATGTTTCGGGCCATGGAATCAGCTCTGCGTTGATCACGGCACGACTCGCTGGCTACCTATCGGCGACTTCGCCGGAGCATAATGTGGCGATGCAAGTGTTGCCGGATGGCAGCACAACGCACCTCCCGCCCGCCGAAGTTGTTGACCGTCTTAATGAAATCATCCTCGATGAGATGGAGACCGAGCACTACTTCACCATGCTGCTCGCCGATGTCGATCTTGTCACAGGACACGTTATCCTTGCACAGGCTGGGCATCCGCATCCTGTGATTCAGCGCGCCGATGGCTCTATTGAGCAAGAAGGCCCCGGTGGTCTTCCGGTGGGGTTAATTCCAGGTGCCGAGTTCTCGCAATTCTGCATCGACCTCAACAAAGGCGACCGTCTGTTCCTGTTGTCTGACGGCGTGACCGAATGCCCGGACACGGGCAATGGTCTCTTGGGCGAAGAAGGTCTTGAGGCCCTAATGGTGGATTTGGCCGGTCACGCTCTAGAGGATACGCTGCAAGCCATGGTCTGGAAACTCGATGAGTTCTCCGGTGGCAAAGGCTTCCCGGATGATGTGTCCGGCATCTTGCTGGAATATCGCGGCGACTAAATAAACTTACCGTAGAAACTGCGCCGCAAAATGCCGGTCACCGGCATTGCCCAGCTGCGCGGTGGCTGCTGCGAGGCCCATCCAAACCGCCTCATGTCCCGGCTCACTTGGCGGGCCAATCCGCAAAGTCGGCGTCGCCATATAGATGGTGCAGAGCTTTTCGGCCCAGAGGTCATACTCCGGCATAAACGTGAACCGCCGAAACGCGCCCAACCGCCGTGGTTTGGCAATGCGGTACCCGGTCTCTTCAAACACTTCCCGCGTCAAGGCCACCACCGGGCTCTCCCCCGGATCAATGCCGCCACCAGGCAGCTGAAACTCCGACACCGGCTCCGCTTGATGGGTCAGCAACATCTGCTCCCCTTTGAGCAGAACCGCATAGGCTCCAGGGCGCAATTTATAGGTCACATCCCGACGCGGCGGTGTTCCGAAACGTGGTATCATGCGTGAAACCCCTTTTTATCGCCCTTGCTGGCCCTATATGGTCGCGGTATGGCAAGGGAAGGCCGATAAGGAAACCCCATGAAAGCTGCAAGCACAATTGCCTGGGACGACACAGTGCTGCCGTTCCAGTTGGACAACTCTGATATTCGCGGGCGCGTGGCCCGTCTTGATGGCGTGCTCTCTGGCGTCCTCAAACAGCATGCCTATCCTGAAAAGGTGGAGGCGTTGGTGGCCGAGATGGCCCTGCTGACCGCATTGATCGGCCAGACCGTCAGCCTGCGCTGGAAGCTGTCGCTGCAGGTGCAGACCAACGGCCCGGTGCGCATGATCGCCACCGATTACTACGCGCCGCAAAACGAAGGTGAGGTGGCCCGCATCCGCGCCTATGCCAGCTTTGACGAGGAGCGCCTGACCGATGGCACCCCGTTTGATCAGCTGGGCAACGGCTACTTTGCGGTGCTGATCGACCAAGGCGATGGCATGAAGCCCTATCAAGGCATCTCCGGTTTGGTGGGCGGCTCGCTTCAGGCGTCTGCTGAGGCGTATTTTGCCCAGTCTGAACAGCTGGCGACACGTTTCTCGCTGAAGTTTGGCAAATCCACCGAGCCTGAAGTGGGCGAGCATTGGCGAGCTGGCGGCATCATGCTGCAGCACATGCCCAAGGCCAGCCCCGAAGTCTCCGGCGAAGGTGGCAGCGGGGAAAGCGGCTATCTGCTGGCCAAAGATGTGGTCAATGAGGAAGACGCCGAAAACTGGAACCGCGCCAACATCCTGTTGGATTCGGTGGAAGATCTGGAAATGATCGGACCCTCCGTGCCGCCAACCGATCTTTTGGTGCGTTTGTTCCATGAGGAAGCGCCGCGGGTTTATGATGCGCAGTCGGTCAAGTTTGGCTGCACCTGTTCGGAAGAGCGCGTGCGTCAGTCCCTGTCGATCTATTCGGCGCGGGACATAGAAAAGATGACCACGCCAGAAGGGCGCGTGACGGCGGACTGCCAGTTCTGTGGCACGCACTACGATCTGGATCCGGCCACCGTGGGCATGCCGCCCAAGGATCGCTCCAAAGGTGGCAGCGCTGATGCC
This sequence comes from Shimia sp. MIT910701, assembly GCF_047126315.1. Taxonomy (GTDB): domain Bacteria; phylum Pseudomonadota; class Alphaproteobacteria; order Rhodobacterales; family Rhodobacteraceae; genus Shimia. Next base: position 713,547 of record NZ_CP138953.1, read on the forward strand.
GCGGGCGCCTGATCCGCTCCAAAACATCAAGGCCGCGTTGTCCCGGGACAGCGCGGCCTCTTCTGATTTTGATCTCAACCCCGATGTGGTTTTGCCCAAAGGCCGTAAACTGCGCCCTGCGGGGGTGCTTGTGCCGATTGAGATCAAACAGAACATTCCCCATGTCATTCTGACCAAACGCGCCAGCCACCTGAAACACCATCCGGGGCAGATATCCTTTCCCGGCGGTAAGCAGGATGAGGGTGACGCAAATGTGATCGCCGCGGCTCTGCGCGAGGCGCGCGAAGAGATTGGCCTGCCTTCCAATAATGTCGATGTGCTGGGCACCTTGCCCACCCATGAAACCGTCACCAGCTTTCAAATCACACCGGTTTTGGGCCATGTTAGAGACGCTTTTGACGTGATCCCGGAGCCGGGGGAAGTCGAAGAAGTCTTCTCCGTGCCGCTGGCCCACGTGACCGATCCGGCGCTCTTCTCGATCCAATCCCGTCGCTGGCAAGGCCAGCGCCGCCACTACTTCACCGTGCCTTTTGGCCCCTATTACATCTGGGGCGCCACCGCTCGCATTCTGCGCGGTCTGGCAGAGCGGGTGTCTGGCACATGAAGGTCACCGGAGATTGGCTTACGGCTGCGCCAACACAGGCGGTTTGCGCCATGTTAGAGACACATGGACACCAAGCCTTGCTGGTTGGCGGCTGCGTGCGCAACGCGCTTTTGGGCGCGCCGGTGAATGACATCGACATCTCTACTGATGCTCGTCCAGAGCGGGTGATGGAACTCGCGAAAGGCGCCGGCCTCAACGCGATCCCAACCGGCATCGACCACGGCACCATCACTGTGGTGGCCGATGGCATCCCGCATGAAATCACCACTTTCCGCCATGATGTGGAAACCGATGGTCGTCGCGCCGTTGTCGCCTTCTCCGACAATGTCGAAGACGATGCCCGCCGCCGCGACTTCACCATGAACGCGCTTTACGCCCGATCTGACGGCACCGTGGTGGACCCCTTAGGCGGCATCGAAGATCTCAAGGCCCGTCGCTTGCGCTTCATCGACAACGCCGAGGACCGCATTCGCGAAGACTATCTGCGCATCCTGCGGTACTTCCGCTTTCACGCCTACTACGGCGACCCGGCCGAAGGCATGGACCCAGAGGCGCTGGCGGCCATCGCGGCCAACATCGATGGGTTGGCTTCGCTGTCGCGCGAACGAGTCGGTAGCGAGACCGTGAAACTGATGGGTGCCCCTGATCCGGCCCCGTCAGTGGCGGCCATGCGCCAGACCGGAGCGCTTACTGCCATCCTTCCGGGCACGGATGACCGCGCCTTGGCGCCCCTCGTGCATCTGGAAGAGATGCATGCGGTGGCCATCGACCCAATCCGCCGCCTGACGGTTTTGGGCGGCGACAACATTGCCGAGGCACTTCGACTGTCCAACAAGGCCGTCCGCCATCGCGACGTGTTGCGCAACGGGCTGGAGTCGTCCGACGCCCCCGGCGCGCTGGGCTATCATCACGGTGTTGAGGCCGCGACGTCCATCTTGCTCTTGCGCGCGGCTGTTTTTGAAATGCCGCTGATGTCGGATGATCTGGCCGCCGCGCAAAACGGGTCAGAGGCGCAGTTCCCGATCCGCCCAAAGGACCTGATCGAGCGCTTTCAGGGCGCGGCGCTGGGCAAGGCGCTCAAAGAACTCGAATCACGTTGGATCGCGTCCGGCTTCGCGCTGACAAAGCCCGAGCTACTGGACACGCTGTCCTGATTTTGCCGCGCTGATCCGGCCTGCGTGTTGCGCCGCCAGATCACGCAACACCTTGCGCACGTTGTGTTTACCCGTTCAACCGCCACAAGGGCCGCGCCTCCGCGAAACAGTCAAAATACCGACACAATACCGACGTGCCAAAGGTCGGGTAAATCATAGGTTGACGTATACGCAACACTGCGCCAGCATGCCGACAACTCAAACATGAGAGGGAGTGCATGATGTATCGCGGGATCTGGTTTTCATAAGCCTATCTGACCGCTGTGGCGGCCAGAGATGGCAAGTCACTTCATTTTGCACAATCCACTGTTTTTTCAGGACATTCTCATGTTCAAGTTCTTCGAGACCCTTGTTGACCCCTATTGCGACTACGACGAAGTAGATACGCCTCCCACCAAGCTGTGGCCTTTTATGCGGGAATACGCGCAGCCATTCCGCAAAGTCTTTGTTTTTGCTACGATAATGTCGATCATTGTGGCCGCGGTAGAGATCGGTCTTATCGCCTACATGGGCCGGATTGTGGACCTGTTGAGTGGCGACCCGTCCCAAGTCTGGGCCAACCACGGCACCGAGTTCATTCTGGTGATCCTCTTTGTGCTGTTCCTTCGTCCTGCGCTGCAAGCCTTTGACGTGCTCCTGCTCAACAACACGGTGCTGCCAAACTTCGGCACCCTGATCCGTTGGCGGGCCCATAAACATGTTTTGCGTCAATCGGTTGGCTGGTTTGAGAACGACTTCGCAGGCCGCATTGCCAATCGGATTATGCAGACGCCCCCGGCGGCTGGCGAAGCGGTGTTTCAGGTGTTTGACGCCATCACTTTCTCCATCGCTTATGTCGTTGGTGCAGCCATCCTTTTGGCCGATGCCGACCCGCGTTTGGTGCTGCCAATGCTGGGCTGGCTGGTGCTCTATGGGTTCTTGGTAAAATGGACGGTGAAACGGGTTGGCCCCGCGTCGCAAAAGGCCTCTGATGCACGCTCCAAAGTCACCGGTCGTGTGGTGGATGCCTATACCAACATCCACTCGGTGAAGCTTTTTGCGCACAACAAGCGCGAGCTGGATTATGCCAAGGAAGCCATTGAATACTCACGCGAAACTTTTCAGGCGGAGATGCGCATCTTTACTATGATGGATGTGATGTTGGTCATGTTGAACGGCCTCTTGATCGTAAGTGTGGTGGGCTGGGCCATCTGGCTCTGGATGCAGGGCTTGGCCAGCGTAGGCGTGGTCGCCGCCGCCACCGCCCTGAGCCTGCGTCTGAACGCGATGACCGGCTGGATCATGTGGGCGTTGACCTCGTTCTTCCGGCAGTTGGGTGTGGTGGCTGAAGGCATGGAAACCATCGCCCAACCGATTGATTTGGTTGATGCGTCCAGCGCCAAGCCGCTAGATTTTGCCGACGGTAAAATTGAGCTGCAGCAACTCACGCACCACTATGGTCGTGATAGCGGCGGCTTGGACAATATCTCGCTGACCATTGCGCCAGGCGAAAAGGTGGGTTTGATCGGCCGCTCCGGCGCGGGCAAGTCCACGTTGGTGAAGCTGCTTTTGCGGTTCTATGACGCCGAAAAGGGGCAAATTCTGATTGATGGTCAGGACATTGCCTCGGTCACGCAGAACAGCCTGCGCGATAAAATTGGCATGGTGCAACAGGATAGTTCGCTGCTGCATCGGTCTGTTCGCGATAACTTGCTATACGGTCGTCCAGACGCCTCAGAAGCGGACATGATCGCGGCGGCAAAAAAGGCAGAGGCGCATGACTTCATTCTGGATCTGGAAGATCCGCAAGGGCGCACCGGCTATGATGCCCATGTGGGCGAGCGTGGAGTAAAACTGTCTGGTGGTCAGCGTCAGCGCATCACTCTGGCGCGTGTGATCTTGAAAGATGCGCCGATTCTGCTGCTGGATGAGGCCACCAGCGCCTTGGACAGCGAAGTTGAGGCCGCGATTCAGCGCACGCTTTATGGCATGATGGCGGGCAAAACCGTGATCGCCATTGCGCACCGCCTATCCACGATTGCGGAGATGGACCGCATTCTGGTACTGGATCAGGGCCGAATTGTAGAGCAGGGCAGCCATGCCGAACTGTTGGCGCAGAATGGCCTTTATGCTGGCTTCTGGGCACGCCAGTCCGGCGGTTTCCTGAACGCAGACGAAGCGGCCGAGTAAAATTTGACCTCATGCCCGTCCCCCACTAAGGGACGGGCATGAGCCAGATTGAGATCCAGCGTTTGGGGCTGCACGGCGACGGGATCGCCAATGGCCCAATCTATGCCCCTTTGACCCTACCCGGCGAGACCGTGGAGGGGGACATTGACGGCGACGGCCTGACCAACATGCGGGTGGTGACTCCGTCCGAGCATCGTGTGAAAGCGCCTTGCCGCCACTTCAAGTCTTGTGGCGGGTGCCAGTTGCAACATGCCTCCGACGCGTTCCTCGCGGATTGGAAGGTGGACGTGGTGCGCCAGGCGCTTGCGGCGCAAGGTCTGGAAACAGTCTTGCGCCCAATTGCGACCTCTCCGGCCAAGTCCCGCCGCCGCGCCGTGTTCTCAGCACGTCGCACCAAGAAGGCGGCCTTGGTTGGGTTTCATGCCCGCGCGTCCGACGTCATCGTCGAGGTTCCAGACTGCCAACTTCTACATCCGGACCTTTTGCCTGCCCGTGATGTGATTGCGCATCTGGCCCAGATTGGCGGATCGCGCAAAGGCGAGTTGAGCGTCACTGTGAACCTGTCTGATGCAGGTCTGGACCTGTCCATTGTCGGCGGCAAAGAGTTGGACGGCCCACTGCTTGCGCGGATGGCGCAGGAAGTGGAGCGGTTCAAACTGGCGCGTCTGACGTGGGATGGTGAGGTGATTGCCACCCGCGTTGCCCCTGCCCAAAGCTTTGGCGCTGCCTCCGTTGTGCCCCCCCCCGGTGCGTTCTTGCAGGCCACAAAAGAAGGTGAATCGGCGCTACTGAGCGCGGTGGAAAGCGCAATCACGCAAGGCGATCGTGGCATTGACCTCTTTGCAGGCTCAGGCACGTTCACTTTGCCCTTGGCGGCTCAATACCAAATGCACGGTGTCGAGGGTGAGAAGGCCATGATCCAGGCTTTGGACGTCGGATGGCGCAAATCTCAAGGTCTCAAGCAGGTGACCTCTGAGGCACGGGATCTGTTCCGCAATCCGATTGTGACGGAAGACTTAAACTATGATTTTGCCGTGATTGACCCGCCGCGTGCCGGAGCAGAGGCTCAGGTTGCGGAACTGGCAAAATCCGACCTTGCAGAAATCGCCTATGTGTCGTGCAATCCTGTGACTTTTGCGCGGGATGCGGCTGTTCTGACTAAGGCTGGCTATCACCTTGATTGGGTGCAAACCGTTGATCAATTCCGCTGGTCTTCCCATGTGGAATTGGCTTCAAGATTTGTTCGGAAATAGCTGCTATCACGCAGCCGTGAGAGGCCAAAACGGCCAAAATCTGATAGACGACCTCAAAATGAGGCAGGGTACATAAAGGACCTACATGATGCGTTTGGTTTCCGCGCTGTTGATTGCGGTGTTGACGTTTGGCTTGGCAAGCTGTTCCAGCAAATTTATGCGATACAACGGGCCGGAAGTGACCCGCGTTGCGGTGTTCAAGGAGCAGCGTAAACTGTATCTCATGCACCACGATAAGGTGTTGAAATCCTACGATATGCACCTGGGTTTCCAGCCGGTTGGACATAAGCAAGTGGAAGGTGACGGCAAGACGCCAGAGGGCGATTACTACATCGACCGCCGCAATCCTAACAGCCAGTTCTACCTGTCGATTGGCGTATCCTATCCCAACGCAGCAGATCGCGCGAATGCGGCTGCATTGGGCAAATCACCCGGCGGAGACATCTTCATCCACGGACGTCCCAAGAAGTATCGGGACGGCAAGGATGATTGGACGGCGGGCTGCATCGCGGTCACGGATCGGGAAATGCGCGAGATTTACGCGATGGTGAACAACGGCACCGTGATCTCGATTTACCCCTGAAAATCGGCAAGCTGCACCGCTGTGCGCTTGCCCATCACCAGGGTCCACCAGATTTTGCCGCTGTCTTCTTGGAACCAGGCAAAGCCCATGTCCTGCGCTTGCGGGTCCAGGATCACGGCGCGGGTGTCATCCTGCTGCATCCAAGCCGCAAGAGTTTCGACCTCTGATTCGTAGGTTTCGCTGATGGTTTCACCGGCAAGCGTGCCGGAATAGCCAACGCGGGCAACGCGATCCAGAGGTGAAGATCCGTCAGAGCCAAAGTGCCAGGGGCGATTCTGCAGAGACATATCGCGGGAGTGGGTTGCGGCTGCGGCGTTAAGCTGGGCATTCAATTCGACGGCCGGAGCACCAGAGGCGGCGCGTAGGGCGTTGATAGAGTCCAATACCTGATATTGCACTTTGGATGTGCTGCTGCCGGAGATCTTGTATTGCTTGGTGCTGGAACCGCCTGCACCACAGCCTACCAAACCAAGAGCTGCTACCAGCAAAAGAGCAATTGCACGCATTGTATTCCCGTCCCAAAAAATTGAATGGCAGAGTCCTAACCGTCCAAAGTTGCCATGAAAACCCACATCGGCGTGACATTGCTCTTTTAACGTTTGATTGATTTGCGACTGCGGCTTTCCGGCCATATGATCGCCCGGTCTTTTATATGTGGGTTCTGGAGGAACAAATGGCTGTAGATCGGTCTAATAAACTTGGTCGTCGTGCCTTTTTGGCGAGCGGTGCAGCTTTTCTGAGCGCGCCGGCAATTGCACAAACCGAGACCGGAACCACAGAGGTGGAGCGGGATCTGGACGAGATTGTCGTGCGCAACATCTCGAGCTTCCGCTCGCTGGATTGGGCTCCCTATTTTGACAACCTCAAAAACGGCGCTGTGCTGGTCGACGTCACATCGCGCGCCTTGCATTATTGGTCTGAAGACGAGTCCGTATACAAACTGTACCCTACATCTGTGCCTCTGACCGAAGATCTCACACGTCGCGGGCGCACCACGGTGGTGCGTAAAGTGGACGGTCCAAGTTGGCGTCCGACACCATCGATGAAGAAGCGCAATCCTGAATGGCCGGACTACGTGGGTCCCGGACCTGATAATCCCTTGGGAACACACGCTCTTTATCTGAGTTGGACCTATTACCGGATCCACGGAACCCATGACACGCGCAAAATTGGCCGCCGCTCGTCCAACGGGTGCATTGGGCTGTACAACGAACACATCTCCGAATTGTTTTCGTTGACAAAAGTCGGCACGCAAGTGTTGCTAATTTGACGACATTTAGACCTTGGTAGGGGCGTTTCGGCAATCTTGGGTTTGCAAAGCCAACATTTTGCTGTTTAGACATTTCCTACGAGGTAAGTCTTGGGTGCTTGTCATCGCCCTCATTGTATTGGTGGCAAGCGAATTCTGGAGGATACTATGAAGAAACTCGTTCTCGCTGCTGCTCTGACTGCTGCTGCTTCCACCGCATTCGCGGGCTCCATGGCCGATCCGGTTGTTGAACCTGTTGTGATCGAAGAAGCTGCTGGTAGCTCCGGCAATGACGTTTGGGTTCCGCTTCTGCTGCTGGTCATCGTGGCCGCGGCTGCAGCTGCATCCTAAGTCGCACTAAAGCGATCTGAAAATAGAAAAGGCGGAGCTTGGCTCCGCCTTTTTTGCGTTCGGGGCCTGGGTGCACGGATGACGCACCAGACATGTCTGGTTGGGTTATTTTACCCAACCTCCCAGGTTTTCATCGATGATTTGACACAGAGCTGAGATGTGAGATTCATCGCCGTTCAGGCAAGGAATGTAGAGAAAGTCCTCGCCTCCGGCTTCCTCAAAGCTCTCCTTGATCTCTTCATTGATCTCTTCCAGTGTTTCGATGCAATCGGCAGAAAAAGCCGGCGCAATGACTGCAATGTTGGTTTTGCCGTCCTCTTTCGCGAGGCGGGCTACTTCTTCTACTGTGTAGGGGCGCAGCCAGTCTTCCGGGCCAAATTGCGATTGGAAAGTTGTGCGCAGATCAGTGTCTTGCCAACCCAGCCGCTTTTTCAGCAGGCGCGTGGTTTTCTGGCATTGGCAATGATACGGGTCGCCCTCCATCAGGTAGCGTTTGGGCATCCCGTGATAGGATACAACCAATAGGTCGGGGCGCTTTTCTGCTTTGGCATAGGCATCCTCCACAGATTTTGCCAAGGCGTCGATGTAGGCCGGATGTTCAAAATACGCAGGCACGGTGCGCGCAGCCGGTTGCCACTTTTCTTTCATCAGAGCACGGAAGAACTGGTCGTTGGCAGTCGCGGTGGTGGCGCCTGCATATTGTGGGTACAGCGGAAAAAACAGGATGCGCTCACAACCTGCGGCGACCATGTTCCGGACCTTCGAGATCGTCGATGGGTTTCCGTACCGCATGCAGAAGTCCACCATGATCTGATCGCCGTATTGGGTTTCCAATGTCTCTTTGATCTTGGCGGTTTGATCCTTGGTGATCACCATCAACGGGCTTTCACCGCGCTCTTTGTCCCAAATGGATTCATACGCTTCCCCACTTGAAAACGGACGTTTTGTCAGGATGATCAATTGCAACAAAGGCTGCCATTTCCAGGACGGATAATCGATCACACGTTTGTCAGATAGAAATTCGTTCAGATACCGACGCATGGGCCAATAGGTATGGTCATCTGGCGTGCCGAGGTTGGCCAGGAGAATGCCGGTTTTGCCACGGGCCACTTTCGGGTGGTCTTTGGGGGCGTGGGCCGGGCATGTAGCTTGGGTCATGTGCTGAGGTCCGTGTAAGTGAGTCACTTTGGCAATTTGATTTCAGACGTGCTGAGCGCGTCCGCGAGACGAGTTGTGGCTGAGCCGGGGCGCAGCGGTTGTGGCTGGCTGGCATCCGGTGCCCAACCAGTGAGGAATATCAATTCGAAGGTCGCCGGGATGCGTCCGGAGTCCATAAATGTCTCTACGTAGATTTCACAGGCCCGGATCAAAACGGCGCGGCGTGTCGGGCGCCTGAGGCGTTCGACGAGAGCATTTCCTTCTCCCATTGCGCGCAAATCTTTCATAAGCGCCCAAGGGGTTTCGTAGGTCACTGTTAAGGGAACGGTGTCTGCAACCGGCAAGGCCAGCCCCGCCCGCTGCAACAGCGCGCCAAGGTCGCGAATTTCTCCCATTGGCGCAATCCGCGGAGACAGGCCACCGGTGATTTCCACCTCAGCCTGCGCCAATGCGGCACGCAATTCATGCAGGGTTTTCCCGCCAAATGTCACGGCGAGAAAAAAGCCGTCATCTTTGAGCGCGCGCCGACATTGAATGATTTGCCCAACCGGATCATCGGCCCAATGTAGCCCAAGGCCATGGATCACCAGATCATGGTGCTGGATTTGCAGATCCAGAACATCATTGTCGGCCACAGTCTTCGCATCTGGCAAACATCTCTGCCAGGTGTTCGGAAATCCGGTCACGATGGCTGGCGCTGTAAACCCCCTGTTAACCATGCTGAGGCGATCCTGAACTTCAGCAATGGCTGCATCGTGCAGAAACATGCCGATGTTCAGGTCTGCGCGGGCGCGATTGCGGCGCAGAGCATTTTTGTCAGTGAGGCGAGGGTTGTTTTGCATGCTGCGGACAATAGGCAGGTGAAGGCGAAGTTTCAAACCGCCATACACCTATTGTTTCCCCCACGATGTGTGGCTTGTGGCCACATGGTGGAAAGTGATTTTGGGTTGTGCTCCGATTGTTGGGCGGAAACCACCTTCCTTGGCGGCGCCGTGTGTGACAGTTGCGGGCGTCCAGTGACCGCAGAGGCAAAGGAGTGTCGCGTTGTGTGTGACGCCTGTCTGTCTGATCCCCCTCCGTGGACACGAGGACGATCTGCGATCTTGTATCGTGGCGCTGGCCGTAACTTGATCCTGGCTTTCAAACACGGCGATCGCACAGACATAGCTCTACCGGCGGCGCAATGGCTCAACCAAGCGGTACGTCCGCTCTTGAAAGGTGTTGATGTGATCGCGCCATTGCCGCTGCATCGCCTGCGCTTTCTGAAGCGGCGGTATAACCAAGCCTCATTGTTGGCAAAGAATTTGGCGTCTCTTTCAGGTATTCCGTTTTGTGCCGATCTGTTGGTGCGCCTGAGAGGATTGGGTGGGCTAGAGGGGTTAGGCGCTGCTGAGAGGGCGGAAAAACTGCGAGGGGCAATCGAACCCAATCGACGAAGAGCCGATCTGATAAAGGGTGCCAAGGTGCTTCTTGTTGATGATGTTTTGACCAGTGGTGCAACTTTGCGCGCCGCGACACAGGCCTGCCTAGCTGCAAATGCCAAAGAAGTGTGTGTGGCAACACTGGCGCGCGTTGCAAAGGATGCCTAAATGCCGGACAACGGAAAACAGGAAATCACAAGGACACGCCATGCAGCCGGTCGAGATCTACACCAGCCCACTTTGCGGGTTTTGCCACGCCGCCAAACGGCTTTTGACGCACAAGAACGTCTCGTTTGTCGAGATCGATGTTTTGCAAGACCCTGACCGCAAGCCGGAGATGATCACACGGGCGAACGGTGGCCGCACCGTGCCGCAAATTTTCATTGGCGACACACATGTTGGCGGGTGTGATGATCTCTATGCGTTGGAGCGCGCGGGTAAGCTTGATCCTTTGCTGGCGGCTTAACTGACAATGCGCGCAGCCTTGCTTCAAATGACGTCTTCGGACATGCCTGAGGAAAACCTGGCAACGGCAAGTGCCATGCTGCGCGAGTCCAAGGCGCAAGGGGCAGAATTTGCCTTTTTGCCGGAGGTGATGAATTGCCTGTCGACAAGCCGCAGCCATCAGGAAAGCGTGCTTCGCCATGAGGCGGATGACGCGACGCTAGCAGGGCTTCAAGCCTTGTGTGCGGAGCTAGGCATATGGTTGCTGGTTGGCAGTCTCGGACTGAAGACCAACGAAATGGATGGCCGTTTTGCCAACCGATCGTTTGTAATTTCGGCTGCCGGAGACATCGTGGCACGCTACGACAAAATCCACATGTTTGATGTGGATGTGACGCCGGAAGAGACCTATCGCGAATCTGATGGCTACCGGCCTGGTGAGCAGGCGGTTGTTGCGAAGACGCCCTTTGGAAATCTTGGATTGTCCATTTGCTATGATGTGCGATTTGGCCAACTGCATCGAAAGCTTGCAAAAGCAGGTGCGGAGATCCTGACGGTGCCTGCCGCCTTTTCTCATATCACCGGTGCGGCACATTGGGAGACTTTGTTGCGGGCCCGTGCGATTGAAACCGGCTGTTTTGTGATTGCACCTGCGCAAACAGGGAAACACCCTGCCACCAAAGGACAATCGCGCCGCACTCATGGGCATTCTATGATTGTCGCGCCTTGGGGAGAGGTTTTGGCCGATGCAGGTACAGAACCCGGGGTCACGCTTGTTGATCTTGATCTGACATTGGTTCAGAAGGCCCGCAGGCAGGTGCCGTCCCTACAACATGACCGAGACTTCAGCGGGCCCTAAATGAACGACAAAAGCGGATTGGCGATTACGCTGTTTGGCGAGATTCTGATGGTGGATCAGCTTGCGCGCTCCCGTTTGTCCAAGGTTCTTCCCAAGGGCATGGAGCTGTCGCATTTTTCGGTGCTCAACCATCTGGATCGCTCCAACGCGGAACGTAGTCCGGCGCAACTTGCCAAGACGTTCCATCTTACCCGTGGCGCGATGACCAATACGCTCCACAAGTTGGAGACCGCAGGTTACGTGCATATTCGTCCGGATTGGGACGATGCACGTCGTAAGATGGTGGCAATCAGCCCGGCAGGCCGGCAGGCCCGCGATGCGGCTCTGGCCAGCATGGAGCCGATCATCAATGACATGGTCAGCCGTTTGGGGGATGACCGGGTGCGCGCAGCGCTCCCGATCTTGCGCGAGTTGCGGTTGAAGCTCGAAGAGTAGACGGTCAGGATTTTGTGCTGGCGGTTACGTAGTTGACGCTCAGGTCTTTGTCCGAAATCGACCACTGCCAGCTGATCGGATTGAACACAAACCCCTTGCGATCCACCGGTGTCAGGCCGGATTGTTCGATCAGGCCGAACAACTCGTCTGGCGTGATGAACTTGTGCCATTCATGCGTGCCTTTGGGCAGCCAGCGCATGACGTATTCCGCGCCGACAATCGCCATCGCAAAGCTCTTGGGATTCCGGTTAATGGTGGAGCAAATGTGCAAGCCGCCGGATTTGAGCAGTTGCTGACAAGCGGTCATGTAGCTCAACGGATCAGCGACATGTTCAACAACTTCCATATTCAAAACGACGTCAAATTGCTCTCCGGCTTCAGCCATCGCTTCGGCTGTTGTGTGGCGATAATCGATGGTCAGCCCTGATTGCTCGGCATGAATACGTGCCACCGGCAGGTTTCCCCCAGCGGCATCTGCGCCAATCACCTCGGCCCCAAGACGCGCCATTGGCTCTGACAGCAAACCGCCACCGCAGCCAATGTCGAGCAGACGCAGCCCCTCAAAAGGGCGCGCGGAAGATAAGTCGCGATTGAACTCCGCGGCAATCTGCGTCGTAATGTAATCAAGGCGGCACGGATTGAGCATGTGCAACGGTTTGAACTTGCCGTTGGGATCCCACCATTCAGCCGCCATGGCTTCAAATTTGGCCACTTCGGCAGGGTCTACCGTGGTATTGGTGGCTTGCATTTTCAACTCTCCATGCTCATTTGGGCGTCGCAACCATTATAGGTAGGACATGGACAAAAACTCGGGCCAAAAGCGCGCAGTGCACTACCTTTATCCTCCGGTCGAGCCCTTTGACCAGAGGATGCTGGACGTGGGAGACGGGCACAGCATCTACGTCGAACAATCGGGCAATCCAAGGGGGTTGCCGGTTGTTGTGGTGCATGGCGGCCCCGGCGGCGGATCCAGTCCTGCGATGCGGCGGTATTTTGATCCCAATGTCTATCGTGTGATCCTTTTTGATCAGCGTGGGTGTGGCCATTCTCGCCCGCATGCCGAAGTGGAGAACAACACCAGCTGGCACCTGGTGGCGGATATGGAACGTATTCGGGATACGCTGGAGATTGACGAATGGATTGTCTTTGGCGGCAGCTGGGGTGCAACCCTGTCACTTTTGTATGCGCAATCCCATCCGGCGCAGACGGTATATCTGGTTCTGCGAGGCGTGTTTCTTATGACTCAATCGGAGCTGGATTGGTTCTATGGCGGTGGCGCCGGTCATTTCTGGCCGGAACCGTGGGCGCGGTTTGCTGAACTGGTGCCAAAAGAAGAGCGTGGCGATTTGATCGAAGCCTATCACCACCGCCTTTTCTGTGGAGATCGCGCCACCGAAATTAAGTATGCGCGCGCCTGGTCGGGGTGGGAAAATGCGCTGGCCTCTGTGTACTCCAATGGGTCCAGTGGGGATGCACCCGCTGAGTACGCGCGCGCGTTTTCGCGGCTAGAGAATCACTACTTCCGCAACAGGGGTTTTTTGGAGACCGACGGACATATTCTCGCGAATATGGCGGTACTCAAAGATATTCCGGGATACATCGTGCAGGGTCGGTATGACATGATCTGCCCGCCAAAGGCCGCCTATGATTTGGCGTCGGCTTGGGGGAAAATGGCCGATCTTCGGATCATTCGGAACGCGGGCCACGCCTTGTCGGAGCCCGGGATCAGCGCGGAGCTTGTGCGCATCATGGACGATTTGGCGCGGATTTAGCAAAACGGCTGGACATTGGGGCGAGATGGCTTTCTCATCTACCCCCGACTTAACGGAGTTTGACCTTGTCACGCATCAGCAGACGAAGCCTTTTGACCACCGGTGCCGCAGCAGGTGTGCTGGCGGCGTCAGGTTTGGGCTTGGCTGCGGCAACACCCAAGGCCGGTGGCGTGCTGCACGCTGTTTTGCCCAGCGGGCGGACGAGCGACACCTGGGATGCGCGCACGCACGACAGTCTCTTCATGATGGCGGCTTGTCATGGCGCGGTGTTTGATTGTCTGACTGAAATTGGTCCCGACGGGGCTCTGCGCGGAGAGTTGGCGGAAAGCTGGACCGCCAGCGCAGATGCGCGGGTCTGGACATTTGATCTGCGCAAGGATGTGCAGTTTCACAACGGCAAATCATTTGTGGCGCAGGATGTGCTTGAAACCTTTGCCTTGCATTTGGGGCAACACTCGTCGCCCGTTGAGCCACTTCTGCGTGATGTGTCGGAGCTTAAGATAGTTGGGTCACATCAGGTTCAGTTCACCCTTCACGCGCCAAACGCCGATTTTCCTTACTTGCTGTCCGATTATCATTTGGTGGTTTATCCTGCCGGCTACGTTGAGTTGGCGATGCAAAACGGGATTGGTACAGGGCTCTACAAAGTTGAGGAGTTTTTACCGGGTCAGACCTTGCGCGCGCGTCGTGTGTCAAATCACTACAAGGGCGAAAAGGCCGGTTTCTTTGAGGCTTTGCACTACGTGAACGAAACCGATCCATCCGCTCGATTGAATGCGCTCCTTGAAGGGAATGCTGAGGTCGCCGGGCAAATCGCACCGACCCATGCGCGGCAAATTGCGACCCATAAGGGCGTGACGCTTCAAAATTTGGCGGGGAATCAGCATTACAGCTTTGCCATAGGGGGGCATTTTAATGCGCAGCAAGCAGATGCCGTCCGGCGAGCGGTGAAATACGGCTTGGATCGACCCGCGTTTGTACAGTCCAGCCTGCAGGGTTTCGGTCAGGTTGGCTGGGACACGCCGATTGGTCCAGCGAACCCCTATTTTTCAGACCAGTCCGATTTGGCTCCGTATGATCCGGAGCGGGCTAAGTCATTGTTAAAAAGTGCGGGTATTGAGCGCTTATGCCTTGCTGTGTCGCCGCAGTCGATGCGGGATTTCGCGTCAGTTCTGGAAACTTTTGGGGCTCAAATGGCGCAAATTGGCTTGCGCGTCGAAATTGCTCAAGATCCTGCAGCTGCGTCGCTCCATTTTTCAGCGGGTCGCGCCACCGAGGACTGGGCGATGTCCACCTACCTCGCAAAAGGCGGAATGTGGAATCACACAGCGTGGCAAGATCGTCAGGCGGATGAACTACTCTCTAAGGCGCGATCTGAAATGGATGCACTTAAGCGACAGGGCCTTTATGGGGAACTACAGCGCCTTGTGCAGCGCGATGGCAGTCTTGTTGTCCCGGCCTTTGCCAATCATCTCCAAGCCACTTCCAATAAAATCGGAACCCCCAAAACGATTGGCGCGCAGTATGCTCTCGACAATGCACGTTTTGCCGAGCGCTGGTGGCGTGCGTAGGCATATTTCCTCTGGGGGCTTGCAGACTCAGCCTTGTCAACGTATATCCCTCTCAACAGCGGCGCGGACGGGTTAGCCTGAACGCTCCACCGGGAAAGATCGACGGGCCGCGGGCCCGTTTTTTTGTGCTTGGAACACGCCTATGAGTGACCTCATTGCCAAAGCGGCGATTGACCGCAAGCTGGCAGATATTGTTGCCCCAGTCATTGAGGATATGGGGTTTGAATTGGTGCGCCTGCGTTTGATGGGCGGCAAGACCCACACGTTACAGATCATGGCTGAGCGGCCAGGTGGCGGCATCGAAGTGGACGAATGCGCACAAATCTCCAATGCGGTGAGCGCCATTCTGGACGTCGAAGATCCGCTCGCGGATTCTTATACGCTTGAAGTTGGCAGTCCCGGTGTAGATCGCCCACTGACACGGATGAAAGACTTTGAGGCCTATGAGGGTTATGAAGCCAAAGTTGAGACCGCTGAGCTCATCGACGGGCGTAAGCGGTTCCGCGGCATTCTGGCTGGCATCGAAGGCGAAGATGTTTTGATCAACATCGAGGATCAAGGCGAAACCGTTACGGTTGGGTTGAACTTTGACTGGTTGGCCGATGCGAAGCTGATGCTGACCGATGACCTTATCAAAGAGATGCTCAAGGCGCGCAAAGAAGCGGGCATTCTGAACGAAGACGAATTTGACGACATCGAGACCGGCGAAGAAGCGTCCGGCGAGTCTGAGGAGTAAAATCATGGCAATCACCTCTGCAAACCAGCTCGAGCTGCTTCAAACCGCCGAAGCGGTGGCGCGTGAGAAAATGATCGATCCGGGTCTCGTGGTCGAAGCGATGGAAGAATCGCTCGCCCGTGCCGCCAAGAGCCGCTACGGCGCCGAAATGGACATTCGCGTGTCCATCGACCGCAAAACCGGCAAAGCGACATTTACCCGTGTGAGGACAGTGGTTGCCGACGAAGAGTTGGAAAACTATCAGGCCGAGTTCACTGTTGAGCAGGCCAAGCAGTACATGGAAAACCCAGAAATCGGCCAGCAGTTCATCGAAGAAGTGCCGCCAGTTGAAATGGGCCGTATTGCCGCGCAATCCGCCAAGCAGGTGATCCTGCAGAAAGTGCGTGAAGCTGAGCGTGACCGTCAGTACGAAGATTTCAAAGACCGCGCAGGTACCATCATCAACGGCGCCGTGAAGCGCGAAGAGTTTGGCAACGTGATTGTTGACGTGGGTGGTGCAGAAGCCGTGCTGCGCCGCAACGACAAGATTGGCCGCGAAAGCTATCGCTCCGGCGACCGCGTCCGCGCCTACATCAAGGAAGTGCGCCGTGAGCCACGTGGCCACCAGATCTTCCTGAGCCGTACCGCGCCAGAGTTCATGGCCGAGCTGTTCAAGATGGAAGTGCCTGAAATCTATGATGGCATCATCGACATCAAGGCTGTGGCCCGTGACCCGGGCTCGCGCGCAAAGATTGCTGTAATCTCCCACGATGGTTCAATTGATCCAGTTGGTGCCTGTGTTGGTATGCGTGGCTCCCGTGTTCAGGCGGTTGTTAATGAGCTTCAGGGCGAAAAAATCGACATCATTCCTTGGAACGAAGATCAGCCGACCTTCCTTGTGAACGCGTTGCAGCCTGCGGAAGTGTCCAAGGTTGTTCTGGATGAAGAGGCCGGCAAAATCGAAGTGGTTGTGCCAGATGAACAGCTGTCTCTGGCCATTGGTCGCCGTGGTCAGAACGTGCGCCTGGCAAGCCAGCTGACCGCGCTGGACATCGACATCATGACCGAAGCGGAAGAATCCGAGCGTCGTCAGAAAGAGTTCGAAGAGCGTACCAAGCTGTTCATGGAAACTTTGGATCTGGACGAGTTCTTTGCCCAGCTTCTGGTGTCGGAAGGTTTCACAAACCTCGAAGAGGTTGCCTATGTTGAGATTGACGAACTGCTGGTCATCGACGGTGTAGATGAAGGTACCGCTGGTGAGCTTCAGGCCCGTGCGCGTGACTACATCGATGCGCAAAACAAAGCTGCGCTGGACGCCGCCCGTGAATTGGGTGTTCAGGACAGCCTGGTTGCATTTGAGGGTCTGACACCCCAAATGATCGAAGCGCTGGCCAAGGATGGCGTTTTGAACCTTGAAGATTTTGCGACATGCGCAGATTGGGAGCTGGCCGGTGGCTGGACCACCAATGGCACTGAGCGTGTGAAAGATGACGGTGTGCTGGAGCCATTTGGTGTCACGCTGGAAGAAGCGCAAGATATGGTGATGACCGCGCGCATCGTTCTGGGATGGGTTGATCCTGCCGAGCTGGAAGCTGCTGCCGAAGAAGGTGAGGTAGACGCTACTGAGGAGGCTGAGGCCTGATCTCAGGCCTCGGAGGGCGTGAGATGAGCCGCGGTGGCCGTCCCGGCAAAAAGGGCGACACGCCAGAGCGCAAGTGCATTGTCACCGGCGCTGTGGCGCCAAAAGAGAGGTTGATCCGTTTTGTGGTCGGCCCGGACGCGCAGGTTGTGCCAGATGTCACCGGCAAGCTGCCTGGACGGGGCATGTGGGTGACGGCATCGGTATCTGTACTGGCGAAGGCATCTAAAAAGGGTGTCTTTTCCCGCACTGCCAAACAGCAGGTCACAGTGCCTGAAGATTTGGTGGGCGAGGTGTCTAGGCAACTGGGACGACGCACGGTTGAGCTTATCAGCCTCGCGCGTAAATCCGGCTCTGCTGTGACCGGATATGAGAAAGTGAAGGACTGGCTTGTCAAAGATGAGGCCGAGGTCCTGCTGCAAGCGAGCGATGGCTCGGAACGTGGCAAATCGAAACTACGGCCTCCTTATGGAGGTCACCACATAGATTGGCTCACATCTGCCGAATTGGGTTTGGCATTTGGGCGACAAACTGTGATACATGGAGCGCTTGCGTCTGGCGGACTCACAAAACGTGTTGTAGAGGAAGCCCTAAGATTAAAAGGCGTACGCGAAGAAACGGTGGCAGCGGCCTCCGGGAAGGACAAGACAGCCAGATGAGCGATAACGACGGTAAAAAAACCTTGGGTCTGCGCGGCGGCAACCGCCCCGGCAATGTAACGCAGAGCTTCAGCCACGGACGTAAGAAAAATGTCGTGGTGGAAACCAAGCGTAAGCGCGTTGTGGTGCCTAAGCCCGGCGCGGCCAAAACTGGCGGCGGTTCGGCGAAGCCAGGTGGCGACCCTTCTCGCCGCCCATCCGGCATTTCTGATGCGGAAATGGAGCGCCGTCTGAAGGCGCTACAGGCTGCTAAGGCCCGCGAAGCTGAAGACGCTGCAAAGCGTGAAGCGGAAGAAAAAGAACGCGCGGAAGCCCGTGAGCGTCGCCGTTTGGAGGCGGAAGCCAAAGAACGCGAACAGCGCGAAGCCGAAGAGCGTGCCCGCAAGAAAGCGGAAGAAGAAGAGCGCAAGAAAAAAGAAGCTGCCGAAGCTGCTGCGAAACGTGCGGCTGCCGAAGCTGCTGCACCTGCGCCGTCTTCCACACCGCAAGGCCGTGGCGCACCATCTGGCAAACCAGCACCAGCTGCAACACCGCGCAAAGCGGACCGTGAGCGTGAACAGCGTGGTCGCGGCAACAAAGGTCGTGATGATGGCCGTCGTTCCGGCAAGCTGACACTGGGTCAGGCAACCGGTGGCGAGAACAACCGTCATCGTTCCATGGCGGCGATGAAGCGTAAGCAAGAGCGCGCGCGTCAGAAAGCTATGGGTGGTCAGGTTGAGCGCGAAAAGGTTGTGCGTGACGTGCAGCTACCGGAGGCCATTGTGGTGTCGGAGCTTGCAAACCGTATGGCCGAGCGTGTTGCCGACGTTGTGAAAGAGCTCATGAAAATGGGTATGATGGTCACACAGAACCAGTCGATTGACGCGGACACTGCGGAACTGATCATCGAGGAATTCGGCCACAAGGTTGTGCGCGTTTCCGACGCGGACGTGGAAGACGTGATTGCTGATGTCGAGGACAAGGAAGAAGATCTTCAACCACGTCCTCCGGTTATCACCATCATGGGCCACGTTGACCACGGCAAAACCTCGCTTCTGGATGCGATCCGCGACGCGAAGGTTGTGTCCGGCGAAGCAGGCGGCATCACGCAGCACATCGGTGCTTATCAGGTGAAAACCGATGATGGCGTAACGCTGTCCTTCCTCGATACGCCAGGCCACGCTGCCTTTACCTCCATGCGTTCGCGTGGTGCTCAGGTAACCGACATTGTGGTTCTGGTTGTGGCTGCTGACGACTCCGTCATGCCGCAGACAATCGAAGCGATCAACCACGCCAAGGCGGCCGAAGTACCAATGATCGTGGCGATCAACAAGATCGATAAACCTGCCGCAGATCCAAACAAAGTGCGCGCAGAGCTTCTGCAGCATGAGGTGATCGTGGAAGCGATGTCTGGTGAAGTGCAGGACGTCGAAGTTTCTGCACACACCGGCCAAGGTCTGGATGAACTGCTCGAAGCCATTGCGCTGCAAGCGGAAATTCTGGAGCTGAAAGCCAACCCGGATCGTGCAGCACAGGGTGCTGTGATCGAAGCGCAGCTTGATGTGGGCCGTGGTCCTGTGGCGACTGTTCTGGTTCAGACCGGTACGCTGAAGCAAGGCGATATCTTCGTTGTGGGTGAGCAGTACGGTAAGGTTCGTGCGCTGATCAACGACAAAGGCGAACGTGTCAAAGAAGCTGGTCCATCGGTGCCTGTTGAGGTGCTTGGTCTGAACGGCACACCTGAAGCCGGTGACGTTCTGAACGTGACCGAGACCGAAGCCCAGGCGCGTGAAATCGCGGAGTATCGTGAGCAAGCTGCCAAGGACAAACGTGCGGCAGCTGGCGCAGCGACCACGCTGGAACAGCTGATGCAGAAGGCCAAGGAAGACGAGAACGTTGCCGAGCTGCCAATTCTGGTGAAGGCGGATGTTCAAGGTTCTGCTGAGGCCATCGTTCAGGCGATGGAAAAAATCGGCAACAACGAAGTCCGCGTCCGCGTGCTGCACCATGGTGTTGGCGCGATCACCGAGACTGATGTAGGTCTGGCCGAAGCCTCCGGTGCCCCGATCATGGGCTTCAATGTCCGTGCCAACGCATCTGCGCGCAACACTGCCAACCAAAAGGGTGTGGAGATCCGGTACTACTCAGTGATCTATGACCTCGTGGATGATGTTAAGGCGGCCGCTTCGGGTCTTCTGTCTGCAGAAATCCGTGAGAACTTCATCGGCTACGCTGCGATCAAAGAAGTGTTCAAAGTTACCGGTGTCGGCAAAGTGGCTGGTTGTATCGTCACCGAAGGTGTGGCGCGTCGCTCCGCCGGTGTGCGCCTGCTACGTGACAACGTGGTGATCCACGAAGGTACTCTGAAGACGCTCAAGCGCTTCAAAGATGAAGTGGCGGAGGTTCAGTCTGGTCAGGAATGCGGTATGGCATTTGAGAACTACGACGATATCCGCGCTGACGATGTGATCGAAATCTTTGAGCGTGAAGAAGTCACAAGGACGCTGGATTAATCCAGCGTCCTTGTGACGCCGTACACAGAAAAGAAAAAGGCCTCCTACGTGAGAGGCGGCCTTTTTCTTGAATGGTTGCACTCTTAGGAGATCGGCTTCCCAAAGTACACCGTGTCTCCGACGCGGATCGAAACCCGACCATCTGGCAGGTTTTTGATCACCTGTCCTTGAATAGAAACACAACTTCCAACTGTGATCGTCTTAAGCATGTCAAAAATCCCCATTTGATTGACATCGATGAAACAGTAAATTGGTTAACATTTGGTGCATAGGCGCCGGTCACATAAGTTTCATGTTAGGACACAATCACGCCTTAGGAAAGCCGTCGGTTTCGCAAACTGCTACAAAATGTTGCTCAAAAGTCGACCAATTGCACAGTTTGTGCCCTCAAAGCCAATCTCTGAGGACTGGAATTAACGGAATATCGGCGGGCGGCATCTCGTAATTGCGCAGGTCTTTCGCTCTGACCCAAGCCAATGTCTGCCCCTCCTGCGCCGACGGAATGCCATTCCATTTGCGACAGGCGAAGAGTGGCATCAGCAAATGGAAATCATCGTAACTGTGGGACGCAAAGGTCAGCGGTGCGAGACAGCTTTCCCAGGTGTCGATACCAAGCTCTTCTCTTAGCTCGCGCACCAGGGCGACCTCAGGCGTTTCGCCCGCTTCGATTTTCCCGCCCGGAAATTCCCACATCCCAGCCATGGATTTCCCCTCTGGCCGTTGTGCAAGTAAAATCCGACCATCGACGTCAATCAGGGCGACGGCAGCAACAAGAATGGTCTTCATGAGCGGTAATCTGCGTTAATGGTGATGTAGCCATGGGTCAGGTCACAGGTCCACATCGTGTCCTCAGCGTCTCCTAACCCTAGATCGACATGTACGACGATGTCTTGACGCTTCATGTACTTGGCGCCGTCTTCCTCATTGTAAGAGGGAGCCACCCAGCCGTTTTCAGCCACGAGCACATCGCCAAACCGAATGCTCAGCAAATCCCGATCCGCCGCAGCGCCGGATTTACCAATGGCCATCACAACGCGGCCCCAGTTTGGATCTTCGCCAGCGATGGCGGTTTTGACGAGTGGGGAATTTGCGATGGCGGAGGCATGGATGCGGGCGTCCGACTTGGAAGCCGCCCCGGTCACTTTTACCGCGACAAACTTGGTCGCGCCTTCTCCGTCGCGAACCACTTGGTGCGCTAGATCTCGCATCACGTCATGCAACGCGGTTTTGAAGCCCTCAGAAGCGCTGGAGACTTCAACTTCTGACGCTCCTGTGGCGGCCACAAGCAGGGTATCAGACGTAGACGTATCGCTGTCGACGGTGATGGCATTGAAGGTGATTTCGTTGAGATCAGACACCAGTGTTTGAAGCTCCGCGCGGCTGATCTTGGCGTCGGTGAAGATGTAAACCAACATTGTCGCCATGTCGGGCGCGATCATGCCGGACCCTTTAGCGATGCCGGAGATATTGACCGTCTGGCCGCCGATTGTGACCGATTTGAATGCACCTTTGGCAAAGGTATCTGTCGTGCGAATGGCTTCGGCGACGTCCTCAATGCGGTTGTCCGAGAGACCGTTGTGCAAGTCGTCCAGCTTCGCGGTGATCCGGTCGTGCGGCAGTGGTTCGCCAATCACGCCGGTCGACGACGTGAACACCCGGTTTTCCGGCAGCCCAGTGCACGCAGCGACGGCCTGCGTCACAGCCCTGACCGAGCTTTCCCCATTGCTGCCTGTGAAAGCATTTGCGTTGCCGGCGTTTACTAGAATGGCTGCCCCTGCAGGATGATCTGAACCAATCTTGACTTGGCAATCCAACACTGCAGCGGACCGCGTCGCAGATTTGGTGAAGACCCCGGCTACCACGCTTCCTGGTTGCAAAACAGCCAGCATGACGTCCTTGCGCCCGCTGTACTTCACTCCCGCTTCAACAGCAGCGAAGGATGCGCCTTTGATTATAGGAAGGTCCGGGAACCGCTCGGGCGCCAGAGGAGACACATGTTCAATCTTGGCCATTTACTGATCCTGCACCGGGTTTGGGTTCAATAATTCGGTTTTTGCCAACACGTTCGGGTCAATTGCCTCTGCGCTGGCCCGATCCACGTCTGCCTCAGAAGCAGTCGTCGCGATGAAGGCCTCTACCGCGCGACGCTGGGCATCGTTTTCGAGCTCGGTTCGTGCGTCCTCAAAAGAAGGAGCGAGTGATTTGCGAGCGTCGTTCAACAGGATCAGATGCCAGCCAAATTGGGTTTGCACAGGCGCAGAGATTTCGCCGACAGCGAGGCCCATCACAGAGTCTTCAAAGGGTTTGACCATTTGCCCCATCCCGAACCAGCCAAGGCTTCCGCCGGAGGCGCCAGACGGTCCGGTGGATTTGGCCATCGCGGTCTCGGCAAAGTCAGCGCCGTCGGTCAGGTCTTTGCGGATCGCCTTTGCCTCTTCTTCAGTGGCAACAAGAATGTGGCTTGCGTTGAACTCGTCTTCGCCGACAAAGCCTTGGTATTTGTCGTCGTAGGCGGCGCGCAACTCGTCTTCGCTCAGTTCGTTCTGCAGCACAAAACCTTCAAGCGCTTCGGCAGCCAGGAGGGTGCGGCGTTCGTTGTTCAGCGCAATCTCAACGCGCTGGGGAATGGCTTCGCCCAGGCTTTGGGCGAGCGCGGTTTGCTGCACAAGCTGATCCAGGATGCTGTTGAACAGGACATCACTTGGAATTGATTGATACTGCTCAGGCAAACCCGCGCGCACCGAGATCATTTCCCCAAGTGTGATGACTTCCCCGTTTACGGAGGCAACAACGGTGTCAAGCGACGGCGCATCCTCGGCAAAGGCAGGCAGCGCACCGTAAAAAGCAATCACGCCGGCACGCAAAAAATTGAGGTGTTTTGACATCGTTTTGTCCTTGGCTTGTGCCGCGTGGGTTGGCGGCGTTGACACTGTTCCTGACGCCCCTTACATCGCTTTGTGTTCAAGGCAAACAGGCTGTTTCCCCGTTTCTAGGAGCACAGAGCCGGGACAGCAAGAATTAGCCACGCACGAAAGCGTCAACGAAGGACAAGTTACATGCTCGGTTTCGGAAAACTCGCCAAAAAAGTGTTTGGCACGCCAAACGATCGCAAGGTCAAGGCGACGCGACCGATCGTAGAAAAGATCAACGCGCTTGAAGCAGAATTTGAGAAGCTGACAGACGAGGGCATCAAGGACAAAACCAAAGAACTGTCCGAGCGTGCGAAAGGTGGCGGGTCCCTTGATGCACTTTTGCCCGAAGCCTTTGCCAACTGTCGTGAAGCCGCAAAACGTGCCTTGGGTCTGCGGGCCTTTGACGTGCAGTTGATGGGCGGCATTTTCCTGCACCAGGGCAACATCTCGGAAATGAAGACGGGTGAAGGTAAAACCCTTGTGGCGACCTTCCCAGCCTATCTGAACGCGCTCACCGGCAAGGGCGTGCACGTTGTGACCGTGAACGATTATCTGGCAAAACGTGACGCGGAATGGATGAGCAACGTTTTTGGCGCTTTGGGCATGACCACTGGCGTTGTGTACCCGCAGCAGCCAGAGGACGAGAAACGCGCAGCGTATGCCTGTGACGTGACTTACGCGACCAACAATGAGCTAGGTTTCGACTATCTGCGTGACAACATGAAAGGCGAGCTCGCCGACATGTCCCAGCGCAACCACCATTTCGCGATTGTGGACGAAGTCGACAGTATCTTGATCGACGAAGCACGGACGCCATTGATCATTTCCGGTCCCTCGCAGGACCGTACGGAAATGTACATCGCGATCGACAAACTGATCCCGGATTTGCAGGACGATCACTACACGGTGGATGAGAAGTCCAAAAATGTGACCTTTACGGATGACGGTAACGAGTTCCTTGAACAGCACCTGCATGCGCGCGGGCTGCTGCCGGAAGGTCAGAGCCTCTATGATCCGGAAAGCACAACCATCGTGCACCACGTGAACCAGGGTTTGCGGGCGCATAAGCTGTTCACCAAGGACAAAGACTACATTGTCCGGGACGCGCAGGTTGTGCTGATCGACGAGTTCACCGGCCGCATGATGGCGGGCCGTCGTTTGTCCGAAGGCCTGCATCAGGCGATTGAAGCCAAAGAAGGCTGCGATATTCAGCCTGAAAACGTGACCCTGGCGCAGGTGACCTTCCAGAACTACTTCCGTCTATATGACAAACTGGGTGGCATGACCGGTACCGCGGCCACGGAAGCTGAAGAATTCCAGGAAATCTATGGCCTCGGCGTGGTCGAAGTGCCAACCAACCGCGGTGTGGCGCGTGTGGACGAAGACGATGCAGTGTATCGCACTGCGCGTGAAAAGTTTGATGCAATTGTCGAGACGATCAAAGAAGCCCATGAAAAAGGGCAGCCGATCCTTGTTGGCACAACATCGATTGAGAAGTCCGAATTTCTGTCTGGCTTGCTTGAGAAAGCGGGCGTGAAGCACAACGTTCTGAACGCGCGTCAGCACGAGCAGGAAGCGCAGATTGTTGCGGACGCCGGTAAACTTGGCGCAGTGACCATAGCGACCAACATGGCGGGCCGAGGTACCGATATTAAGCTGGGCGGCAACGTCGAGTTCAAAGTGCTGGAAGCAATTGCCGCAAACCCCGACGGTGATCACGAGAAAATTCGTGCGGATATCGAAGCAGCACATAAAGGTGATGAGCAGGCGGTCAAAGACTCCGGTGGTCTTTTTGTTCTGGCAACCGAACGCCATGAAAGCCGCCGGATCGACAACCAGCTGCGCGGTCGTTCAGGCCGTCAGGGGGACCCTGGACGGTCGTCTTTCTTCCTGAGCTTGGAAGATGACCTGATGCGCATCTTTGGCTCTGACCGACTGGACAAGGTTTTGTCTTCTCTCGGTATGAAAGAGGGCGAAGCGATTGTGCACCCGTGGGTGAACAAATCTCTGGAACGCGCCCAGGCCAAAGTGGAAGGCCGCAACTTTGACATTCGTAAGCAGCTTCTGAAGTTTGACGACGTGATGAACGATCAGCGGAAGGTGGTATTCTCTCAGCGTCGTGAAATCATGGAAGCGGCCGACCTGTCCGAGATTGTGCAGGACATGCGTCACGAAGTGATCGGCGACATGGTGGAGCAGTATTTGCCACCTAAAACCTACGCGGATCAGTGGGACACAGAAGGGCTTTACGCGTCTTCAATTGAGCACCTTGGCGTGGACGTGCCTGTGATCGAATGGGCGGCTGAGGAAGGTGTGGATGATGACAACATCCGCGAGCGTCTAGAAGATGCGGCGGACCAGATGATGGCAGCCAAGGCCACCAACTTCGGGCCGGACGCCATGCGTATGATTGAGAAGCAAATCTTGCTTCAGACGATTGATACTAAGTGGCGTGAGCACCTTTTGACGCTGGAGCACCTGCGGTCTGTTGTTGGCTTCCGTGGTTATGCGCAACGTGATCCCCTCAATGAGTACAAGAATGAAGCGTTCCAGTTGTTTGAAAGCATGCTCGACAGCCTGCGTGAAGATGTGACCACAACCCTGTCACGTGTGCGGCCTATTTCCGAGGAAGAGCAACAGCAGTTGCAGCAAGAGATGGTGATGCGTCAGCAGGCTTTGATGGCTCAGGCTCAGGCGGGCTCCACACCGGCGCAGGCCGCGCCAGAGCCAGCAGGCGAGGCGCTGGCGGGCTTTGATGAAAATGATCCGTCGACTTGGGGAAACCCTGGCCGGAACGAAGCGTGTCCGTGCGGATCTGGTAAAAAATTCAAACATTGCCACGGTCGACTGGCCTGATCTGCGCTAAAAACCGACAGACAAAGATCAAAAGGGTGCCTTATGGGCGCCCTTTTTGTTTGGGAACTTGCCGCAAGAGCAGTAGCCAAAACAGGAGCAATCATGCCCATTCTGAAACATGCTTACCGCCGGTATGCGTTGTCCTTTGCCACCGTGTCGATGGCTATGTGTATTGGCTTTGCAATGCAGACGTCGGAAGCCGCTGTGTTGGTGCATGATGAAGCAGTCGAAGGTTCCAAGCCGACCTCGGCAATTCCACTCCCGCAGGACCTTGTTGCGCCTCAAATGCTAGGTACAGCTTCATTGCCAAGTTTGCCGAGTGACCACGGGCATGGAGGTGATCTGTTGCTGGAGCCGGTGTTGCTAGCAGTGGCGGACGACATCCCCGTTGGCATTTTGCCAACGGAAGAAAGTCCGCCCCGGTTAGGCTGTGCGCCGCTCATGTCGGCAGAGCCAGCGGCTGGGGCCTTGATTGATGTGCGTTTGAATGCGCCTTGCCATGCGGGCGATACGGTCATGTTTATGCATGAGAATCTGATGTTCCACATGCTGTTGCCTCAGGAAGGTGCATTGAAAGTGTTGATCCCGGCGTTGGACGAGGCCGCGGAGGTGAGTGCGTCTTTTGCAAATGGTGATACGGCGCAAGCCACAACTGTCGTGGACAGTCTGGCCTTCTATGACCGTGTGGTCATTTCCTGGATGGGGCAAGGCGGCGCCGAGCTTCACGCCAGAGAATTTGGTGCCGCATACGGGGAGGTTGGACATGTCTGGCGGGAGCACCCGCGCGATGTTGGTGCGTTAGCCGGCGGCAAAGGTGGCTTCCTTGTGTCTTTGGGAAATTCGGACCTGTCGGTTGCCAGACAGGCGGAAGTGTATACCTTCCCAACAGGCATCTCGAGCCAAGTTGGCGATGTCAAAGTGAGTGTTGAGGCCGAGGTGACGGAGGCCAATTGCGGTAAGCCCTTGAAAGTGCAAATGCCGGATTGCTCGGCGGTTGGTGAATTTCTGGTGTTGAAAAACCTCGTGGAAGACCTGACAATCGCGCAAAATTAAGCTGGCGGTCAGGACATCATCATGATGCAATTTCGTGCGGCGGTTTGCCCCGCACTTTTCTTTTTGGTTGGGGTATCCTCGAGCCTGGCGCAGGACGTGTTGTTGAAATCGCACGACGGCGAGGTCGAGATTTCGGGCACTTTGTTGGGCTTTGATGGCGAGTTCTACCGCGTGGAGACTGTCTATGGTGAACTGACCGTGGACGGCTCCGGGGTGTGGTGTGAGGGGCCGGGATGCCCCAATCTTATCAACTATGTAGCCGAAGTGGCGATTTCCGGATCATCCACCATGGCTGAGGTGTTGATGCCTGCGTTGCTTGAGGCTTTTGCGCTCAACGAGGGCTATGTTGTGACCCGTGAGAGCGAGTCGGTGCATCGGTTCACCTATCACCTGAGCGAACCAGACACGCAGCAACGCTTGGCGACCTTTGACTTCCTTGCCAGCAATGCGGATGAAGGGTTTGCAGACCTCCTGGCCGATGAGGCTGACATCGCCATGTCGCTGCGGGAAATTCGCCCACGGGAGGCGCAATTGGGCTATGAGGCCGGTTTGGGGGACATGGAGGATGCCAATCGCAGCCGTGTTCTGGCGCTTGATGGGATGGTCCCAGTGGTGGCGGTTGGAAACCCAGTGTCATCTCTGTCGCTCAACCAGTTAGCGCATGTTTTTGCAGGGAAAATCTCCAATTGGAATGACCTTGGCGGACCGGATGCGCCGATCACCTTGCATCTTCTGACAGCCCAATCTGGGTTTGCGCAGGCGGTGGAGGATCAATTGATGGAACCTTCCAAGATGTCACTGGCAGACGGAGTTGTGCGGCATGATCGGAACCTCGCGATGGTAAGTGCGGTGGAGCGGGATCCGTTTGCGATTGGCATCGCGTCTTATGCGGAGACGGGAAACACCAAACATCTGACGTTGACCGGCCAGTGTGGGTTCTCGTTGGCAGCGTCCCGGCGCACGATCAAGACAGAGGATTATCCGATTAACGCCCCGATGTTCTTGTACTTTCCAGCGCGACGGTTGCCAAAACTGGCGCGGGATTTCCTGAGTTATACACGGAGCCCGTCGGCGCAGATTGTCATTCGGCGAGCGGGGTTTGTAGATCAGACCGCGGAAGAGATCGCGATCAACCATCAAGGGGATCGGTTTGCCAATGCGATAGCCTCTGCTGGCAAAGAGGTGTCGTTGGACGCAATTCAGGGCATGGTAGGCACGCTGTCGGGTATGAAAAGGCTGTCCACATCCTTCCGATTTCAGACCGGATCGACCAAGTTGGATGCGCAATCGCGATCTAACGTTCAGCAGCTGGCACGGGCGCTTGAGGCGGGGAGGTATGACGCCAGAAGTCTTTATTTTGTTGGGTTTTCTGACGGTGAGGGGCCGGCGACGGGGAACCTGCAGATTGCCGAGAAACGCGCCAATGTGGTGAAGGAGGCTGTTCTGTCTGCAGCGGAAACTGCAAACCCGGATCGGATTGATCTGCAAGTGCATGCGTTTGGTGAGGCGATGCCGATGGCCTGTGATGACAGCGCCTGGGGACGGCAGGTGAATCGGCGGGTCGAGGTGTGGGTTAAGTGACCTAAAAAAGGCCTTCGCTGCGGAAGCTGAGTTCCTGAGATTTCCCAATGATTATATGGTCATGCAGGGTCAGGCAGAGTGCCTGACAGGCCTGATTGATCTGCTGGGTCATAGTGATGTCAGCCTCAGATGGTGTCGGATCACCGGACGGGTGATTGTGGACCAGAATCAAGGCGCTGGCGTTGAGTTCCAGGGCGCGTTTGGCCACTTCTCGGGGGTAGACTGGGACGTGGTTTACGGTGCCTCGGGCCTGGGCTTCGTCGGCTATGAGCGTGTTTTTTGTGTCTAAAAACAACACTCTAAACTGTTCGGTGTCGCGATGCGCCATGGTAGTGTGGCAATAGTCCAGCAGCGCCTGCCAATCCGACAGCACACGGCGATGCATCACGCGGGCGCGGGCGAGGCGGTGGGCGGCGGCTTCGACCACTTTGAGCTCACAGATGACCGCGTCACCGACGCCTTTGACCTCAGTTAGTCGGGCTGTCGGGGCGCTCACCACACCATTAAAATCTCCAAATATTTCAAGGAGTTTGTGGGCAATCGGTTTTACATCTTGGCGCGGTATGGCGCGGAAGAGCAGGAGTTCCAGCAGCTCGTAATCCGGCAAAGCTTGCGCGCCGCCAGACAGGAAACGCGTGCGGAGGCGTTTGCGATGGTCAGCCACATAAGAGGGCAGTTTGCCGGACGGTAGCGGCGCGACAGGGGCTTCATCCGCTTCAAAAAGCGGGAGCGGCCTTTGCACAAAGTCACGCGGCTTGGACATGTCTTAAGAATGTTCAAACAGGTTAAATCAAAGGTTAATAGCACCTAAGATTGGCCGGTTTGGGACGTCGGTATGACGTCGGTATCGCGACTGTTTTGCGGAGGTGCGGGTTTTGTTAACTTTTGCGACCAGAAACGCGGTTGTGGTGGCCTCTGGAACCTGAGAGTGTGACGCCAACAATAATGAGTTTTTGGCAGGATAGATGATGAAACGTTTTTTGATGCCCCTTTTGGCCGGTGTGGTTTTGGCCGGTGCTGCGCAGGCGCAGACCCTTGACCGGATCAAAGAGACCGGATTGCTGAAATTGGGCTATCGTTTGGATGCGGCGCCGCTGTCGTTTCAGACAGAAGAAGGTGGCCCGGCCGGATATACGCCAATGGTCTGTGCGGAGTTGGCGCAGGGTATCTTGAACACCATCCAGATTCCGAACCTGGACGTCGAATTTATACCTGTGGGCATGCAGGACCAATTTGAGAAAGTGGCAGCAGGAGAAATTGATCTTCTGTGTGGTGCGTCAACCATCACCTTGGGCCGACGTGAGCTTGTCGATTTCTCTATTCCGACCTTTGCCGATGGCACCACAGTGATGTTGCCGATCAACGGGTCTGACAGCTTTGCTGATTTGGCGGGCAAAAAGCTTGGCGTACGTCGTGACAGCACAACTGAGACGGCCTTGAACAACACATTGGCCTCCACCGCGACTTTTGCCGAGGTGGTGCGGTTCAACGACCATGGCGCGGCAATGACTGCGATGGAGAATGGTGAGATTGATGCCTATTTTGGCGATCAGGCCATTTTGGCTGGGCTGTGGATCACCAGCCCGCAGCGTGACAACATCAAGGTCAGCAATAACCTACTGACAGTTGAGAAACACGGATTGGCAATGGCACGAGGTGACACGGAGTTTCGCCTGATGATCGACCGGCTGCTGTCCAGTATGTATGCGCGCGGCATCATGCAGACAATCTTCCAACAGACGTTGCCCGGCGTGCAGCCAGGTGACATTCACCGGGCCGTCTTCACTATGGCGCCGATTATTGAGTAGGCTTCGGACGAGTTAAAAAAGCAAAGAGCGCCATAATTTGGCGCTCTTTTTGATTTGAAGGATGGGTTATCAACTTAGCCCTTCATGCTGTCCCAGAAGCCTTTGACAGAGCTGAAGAAGCTGCTGCTTTCCGGGTTGTTTTCCTCGGACAGCTCTTCGAACTCACGCAAAAGCTCTTTCTGGCGGCTGGTGAGGTTCACTGGGGTTTCCACCGCCAGTTCGATCATCATGTCGCCTTGGCCGCCGCCACGCAGGGCGGGCATGCCTTTGGAGCGCAGGCGCATTTGGCGGCCGGACTGGGAGCCCGCCGGGATCTTCACGCGCGAGCGGCCACCGTCGATGGTGGGCACTTCGATGTCACCACCCAATGCTGCGCTGGCCATGGCGACCGGGACGCGGCAGTAGAGGTTCACTCCGTCCCGCTCAAAGATCTTGTGCGGGCTGACCTCGATGAAGATGTAGAGGTCGCCGGAGGGGCCACCACGCATGCCAGCTTCGCCTTCGCCAGCCAGACGGATGCGGGTGCCGGTTTCCACACCTGCCGGGATGTTCACGGACAGGGCGCGGTCTTTTTCGACACGGCCTTGGCCGCCGCAAGACTTACAAGGGTTCTTGATGATCTGTCCCAGACCCGAACAGGTCGGGCAGGTGCGTTCCACGGTGAAGAAACCCTGTTGCGCACGCACCTTGCCCATGCCGGAGCAGGTTGGACAGGTGGCCGGCTCAGCCCCACCTTCGGCACCGGAGCCGTTGCAGCTGTCACAGCTGACGGAGGTGGGCACGTTGATGGTTTTCTGCAGGCCGGAGTAGGCTTCCTCAAGCGTCACGCGCAGGTTGTAGCGCAGGTCGGCGCCACGGGAGGCGCGTTGACGCCCGCCGCCACGTTGGCCACCGCCGCCCATGAAGTCGCCAAACAGGTCGTCAAACACATCGGAGAAGGCGGAAGAGAAGTCACCACCCGGGTGACCGCCACGTTGACCGCCGCCGCCCATGCCACCTTCAAAGGCGGCGTGGCCATAGCGGTCGTAGGCCGCTTTCTTCTCGGCGTCCTTGAGAACTTCGTAAGCCTCATTGGCCTCTTTGAACTGCGCTTCGGCGTCCGGATTGTCCGCGTTGCGGTCCGGGTGCAGCTCCTTGGCTTTCTTGCGATAGCCTTTTTTGATTTCGTCTGACGAGGCCCCTTTGCTGACGCCAAGCACCTCGTAAAAGTCACGTTTTGCCATGGGGGGTACTCCTTTGGCTGAACTGAAACGGGCCGATCCGGATGATGCGGACCGGCCCGATTTTTCAGTTCCGAGGGGGCGACTTAGCGCTTGCTGTCGTCCAGATCTTCGAAGTCGGCGTCGACGATATCATCGTCAGCCGCAGGACCTGCGTCCATGTCTGGCGCTTCCTCACCGGCTTCTTCCTGAGCCGATTTGTAGATCGCTTCGCCCAGACGCATTGCCACTTCCATGACGTTCTGGATTCCGGACTTCAGCTTCTCAGCTGTGACGTCGTCTTTTTCCAGCTCGTCTTTCAGCGCGGCCACGGCCAGTTCGATGGCTTCAACAGTGGATGGGTCCACTTTGTCACCGTGCTCTGCCACCTGTTTCTCGGTGTCGTGCACGAGGCTTTCGGCCTGGTTGCGGGCTTCGATCAGCTCGCGGCGCTCTTTGTCTGCCTCGGCGTTGTCCTCGGCATCCTGCACCATCTTTTCGATGTCCTCGTCAGACAGACCACCGGACGCTTGGATGGTGATCTTCTGCTCTTTGCCGGTGCCTTTGTCAGCTGCACCTACAGACACGATGCCGTTGGCGTCGATGTCGAAGGTCACTTCGATCTGAGGCATGCCGCGTGGGGCAGGCGGGATGTCTTCGAGGTTGAACTGGCCGAGGATCTTGTTGTCCGCTGCCATTTCGCGCTCACCCTGGAACACGCGGATGGTTACGGCGTTCTGGTTGTCTTCGGCGGTGGAGAATACCTGAGACTTTTTGGTCGGGATCGTGGTGTTGCGGTCGATCAGACGGGTGAACACGCCACCGAGGGTTTCGATGCCCAGAGACAGCGGGGTCACGTCCAGAAGAACAACGTCTTTCACGTCGCCCTGCAGAACACCGGCCTGAATGGCGGCGCCCATGGCCACAACTTCGTCAGGGTTCACACCTTTGTGTGGCTCCTTGCCGAAGAATTTGGTCACTTCCGCGATCACTTTTGGCATGCGAGTCATACCACCCACGAGAACCACTTCGTCGATCTCGTTTGCGGACAGACCGGCATCTTTCAGAGCGGCGGCGCAAGGCTTCAGCGACGCTTTGATCAGGTCGTTCACCAGGCTTTCCAGCTTCGCACGGGTCAGTTTGATGACCATGTGAAGCGGGGTGCCGGAGGTTGGGTCCATGGAGATAAACGGTTGGTTGATCTCGGTCTGGGAAGAGGAGGACAGCTCGATCTTGGCTTTCTCTGCCGCTTCTTTCAGACGCTGCAGCGCCATTTTGTCTTTGGTCAGGTCGACGTTGTGCTCTTTTTTGAACTCATCCGCGAGGTAGTTCACGATGCGCATGTCGAAGTCTTCACCGCCGAGGAAGGTGTCCCCGTTGGTGGATTTCACTTCGAACAGACCATCGTCGATTTCCAGGATGGTCACGTCGAAGGTACCGCCGCCGAGGTCATAGACCGCGATGGTTTGGGTGTCTTCTTTGTCCAGGCCGTAAGCCAGTGCGGCTGCGGTTGGTTCGTTGATGATGCGCAGCACTTCGAGGCCAGCGATTTTGCCGGCGTCTTTGGTGGCCTGGCGCTGAGCGTCGTTGAAGTAGGCAGGGACGGTGATCACAGCCTGGGTCACGTCTTCGCCGAGGTAGGACTCAGCGGTTTCTTTCATTTTGCCGAGGATGAAGGCGGAGATTTGCGATGGGGAGTATTTCTCACCCTTGGCTTCGACCCACGCGTCGCCGTTGCCGCCGTTGATCACGGAGAACGGCATGTTCTTCAGATCTTTGGCCAGAGCCGCGTCGTCCTGACGACGGCCGATCAGGCGCTTCACACCAAATACGGTGTTTTCTGGG
Organism: Shimia sp. MIT910701; assembly: GCF_047126315.1. Classification (GTDB taxonomy): domain Bacteria; phylum Pseudomonadota; class Alphaproteobacteria; order Rhodobacterales; family Rhodobacteraceae; genus Shimia. The sequence goes on from NZ_CP138953.1 coordinate 747,329, forward strand.
TTGGTGACGGCCTGACGCTTGGCCGGCTGGCCAACGAGGCGCTCGTCATCGGTGAACGCAACGATGGACGGCGTGGTGCGCGCGCCTTCGGCGTTTTCGATTACTTTTGGCTGGGAACCATCCATGATGGCTACGCAGGAGTTTGTTGTACCGAGATCGATACCAATCACTTTGCTCATTTTTGATCCCTTCTACTTAAGGCGATATTTCAGGTCGGACCCGTTATGGCATCCAAGCCTGATCCACTTAGCACACGGCGGGTAAGCCGAAGTGCGCTTCGCAGCGTATATAGGGAGCAAGAATTAGTGCTGCAAGCATCTCGAAAGGGGGATTGTGGCCCAAACGCTACAAATTATGCTGCATTTTAAATATGAGGGCGGAGAATTTGGCAGAACCCTTAAAAATTGCCGGTTTTGAGATTTTCAAGGACTGTCTTACCCCCGAGGAGCAGTCCACGATGGTCGCGGATTTGCGCGCGGTGGCGCAGGTGGCGCCGATGCGGCATCCGGTGACTCGCTGGGGCAAACAGATGAGTGTGAAAATGACCAGCGCTGGGCGTTTGGGCTGGATCAGCGACAAACGGGGCTACCGCTATGAGGCGCGTCATCCGGATGGAATGAGCTGGCCGCCGATCCCGCAGCGCATTCTGGATCTGTGGCAAAGTAAAACCAATTTGGCGCGGCAACCAGATTGCTGCTTGATCAATTTCTACGGCGAAGGTGCGCGCATGGGGCTGCATCAGGACAATGACGAAGGCGATTTTTCCTACCCAGTGTTATCCGTGAGCCTGGGGGACGACGGGTTGTTTCGCATGGGCGGGACCGAGCGTGGCGGCAAGACGCAATCGGTCTGGCTGAGTTCCGGTGATGTGGTTGTGATGGGTGGCACGGCGCGGCTGGCCTATCACGGAGTCGACCGGATTCGCTTTGGGAGCTCGTCTCTGTTGCCGGATGGCGGACGGATCAACATCACGCTGCGGGTGGTTGCAGATTCGAATTAGGGTTTTGCAGTCAGTGCATAGCGATCGAGCAGCAGCCCGCGTAGAGCTTCGCGCTTTGATCATGGCGCAGGAACAGGCCGATCTGGAGACCAAACATGCGGTCTGACATGCCGTCATTGCATTCGGCGCGGCGTATTTGCGCAGTGGAGTCCCCAAAGCCGAGGGCGTAGAGGTCTGTGCGACCACTGGCGGGCACAATCAGACCCGCGCCAGGGATGTCTATCTGGGTTTCCGGCGTTCTGATAGTGACGCCTTGGCCCTGCGTGATGTCGGCAGACCAGAAAGGTTCTGTGCCAAAGCAGGTCAGCGCGTGAGCCAATGCGTAGTCGGGATTGTCTTCGTGGCGCGCAAGGTAGCGCATCGCAACCCAACCGCTGGTTTCGCCCAAATTGACGCGGCCCCATGTGCCGGTGTCGTTGGTGGCTGTGACCTCGATGTTTTTTGCGTAGTGGGCAAGGGTGCCGCGCTTTTCAGCACTGCCATTGGGCTGGGCGCGGACATTGAGTGTGTCGTTGGCGGCGACGCCCGTCACGTTGAAAAGCGCGGGGAATGGGTCGGCCAAGGCAACGAAGGGCCACAGCAGAAACAAAAGGACAAAGCGCATCAGCGGCGGGCACTCCAAGACAGGGACGCATGTTTGCGGGTGTAGAACTCGCCCATCAGGCCCACCATCAACAGCACAACGCCAACGATGATTGGATATTCGATGGAGGAGTTGCGCGGGAAATAGTTGATGAAAGCAAAGCCGCGGGCTTGGTCGATGCAGTGGAACAGCGGGTTCCAGTCAAACATCGCCAGCATGAAAGGCGGTAGGGTATTGGCCACAAACATCTTGCCTGAAGCGATCATATTGGCCCGGGCATAGATGGTGTTGGCGATGCCCACAAAGGTTGGAAACCACGGCTTGAGGGCCAAAAATACAGTGCCAATGGCGAGGCCAGTGAACCAGGCCAAGAGCAACATGCCAAAGGTTGGAATGGGCTGATCGATCTCAAACGGGGTGAAGGCGACGTGATAGACAAACAGGATCGCAGCCAAAGAGAGCACTTGAATATAAAGCGTGCCAAGCGCGGCGGACATGATCGCGATGATGGTGTTCATCGGCGCGTGTTTCATCATCGGCGAGGAGGGACCCTCGGAGTTGACCACTGACCCCATGGTTTTGGTGTGGGTCATAAACAGGAAAACGCCGGACATGATGTAGATGAGGAAGTCACCGCGCAGGGCCGCGCCGCGCAGGCCGAGCACCGAGAACATTACGTAAAATGCCATCACGAAGATCACGGTTTGCAGCATATTCATGACAATCGACATAAGCGCGTTGCCATGGCTTTTGCGCACGCTTCGGACAATGGCGTGGTAGATTAGTTCGGCGATATTAAGTGCCGACGCGAAGGTCGTTTTGGGTGCGGATTGCTGAAACATTGCCTGTGCCGGTTGCGGAGCGCCCTTAATATGGCAGGGATTTCTTGCCGTTTTGTTACGCAGAGAGCATAAGGGGCGCGATGGAAATAAACAACAAATGCCTTTTAGGAGACGTATTTTGAATTACGACAGTTTGATCCCGGTTATTCGCAAGCTGGCCATTGAGGCTGGTGCCGAAATTATGAAGATTTATCAGGCGGATGACTTTGACGTGAAAGTCAAAAGCGACGACAGCCCGGTGACGGCGGCGGATGAGGCGGCAGATGCGCTGATTTCGGCCGGTTTGCGGGCGGCATTTCCGGATGTGATGCTGGTGACCGAGGAACAGGCGGAGAGCCACACAGCGAAAGGCGATACATTTTTGATCGTTGATCCGCTGGATGGCACCAAAGAGTTCATTCATCGCCGTGGCGATTTCACCGTGAACATTGCCTACGTCGAAAACGGCGTGCCACAACGTGGTGTGGTCTACGCCCCGGCGCGGGAGCGGATGTTCTTTACCCAAGCGGACGGTCAAGCGGTGGAAGAGACCGGCGCGTTTGATCCGGAGACCGTGGGTGCGGTCAAAGCGATCAATGTGGCGGACAGCGACAACGCGGCGCTTTATGTGGTTGCGTCCAAGTCCCACCGCGATCAGGCGACCGACGACTACATCAATAAATACAATGTCAAAGACATGAAAAGCGCGGGCTCCTCGCTGAAGTTCTGTCTGGTGGCCACCGGTGAAGCGGACATTTACCCGCGTGTGGGGCGCACCATGGAGTGGGACACAGCAGCCGGTCACGCGGTGCTGTTGGGGGCCGGCGGCGATGTTGTGCGGTTTGATGACCACACGCCGCTGAAGTACGGTAAAGAGGATTTTGCCAACCCGTTCTTCATTGCCTACACCCCGAAAGTGGAGCTGAAAGAAGCCTGATGTCTGTCCTGATCGTCATTCCGGCGCGTTATGCGTCCACACGCTATCCCGGCAAACCGCTGGCGGAACTCAAAGGCGCAACCGGGGAGGTGAAAAGCCTGATCCGGCGCAGTTGGGAAGCCGCTTGTGCGGTCAAAGGTGTGGATCGCGTGGTTGTGGCGACGGATGACGATCGCATCAAGGCAGCAAGCGAAGCCTTTGGCGCAGAGGTGGTGATGACCTCGCCGGACTGCGCCAATGGCACCGAACGCTGTGCCGAGGCGTTTGACGTCTTGGGTGGCGGTTATGAGATTGTGGTGAACCTGCAAGGGGACGCGCCACTGACACCGGCCTGGTTTGTCGAAGATCTGGTCAAAGGGCTGCGCAACGATCCGGTGGCTGAGGTGGCGACGCCGGTGTTGCGCTGTGACGGGCGGGCGCTTAACGGCTTTTTGGAAGATCGTAGGGCCGGGCGCGTTGGCGGCACCACAGCGGTGTTTTCCAAAGATCGCCATGCGCTCTATTTCTCCAAGGAAGTGGTGCCGTTCACCGATGCCACCTTTGCCGATGAGGACGAAACGCCGGTGTTTCACCACGTGGGCGTCTATGCCTATCGGCCGTCGGCGCTGGGCGCGTATCCGCGTTGGGACGCCGGACCGCTGGAGCAGCTGGAAGGGCTGGAGCAGTTGCGGTTCATGGAGCAGGGTCGGCAAGTGCTCTGCGTGGAAGTCGAGGCGCGCGGGCGGCAGTTCTGGGAGCTGAACAACCCTGAAGATGTGCCCCGTCTTGAAGCGATGATGGCGCAGATGGGCACCGCATGAGCCTGTCCGCCGGACAGCCAACCATCAGCGTGGTGGTTGTGAGCTGGCGGCGGCCGGAAGCGCTTAAGCGTGCCTTGGTGGGCATCTCGCAACTGCGCTATCCGGCGTTTGAGGTTGTGGTTGTCGCGGACGCGGCAGGCGTGGCAGCGGCCACAGACTTGCCGTTTGGCGATCTGCTCAAAACGGTGGAATACGAAACCCCCAACATTTCGGCGGCGCGCAATCGTGGCATTGCCCATGCGGCAGGTGAGGTTGTGGCGTTTATCGATGACGATGCGGTGCCGGAAACCGGGTGGCTGCACCATTTGGCAGCTCCGTTTGCCAAACCAGACGTGGCGGCAGCGGGCGGATATGTGCGCGGGCGAAATGGGATCAGCTTTCAGTGGCAAGCGCAGAGTGTTGATGGCACGGGCGCGGGGGTGCCGTTTGAAATCAAGGGCGATGATCCGGTGGTGCTGACTCCAAATGCGGAGCGGGCGATCAAGACCGAAGGCACCAATATGGCGTTTCGGCGTGAGGTGTTGGCGGACCTTGGCGGGTTTGATCCGGCGTTTCACTACTATCTGGATGAAACCGATCTAAACCTGCGGTTGGCGGCAGCCGGGTATAAGACCGCGATTGTGCCGCGGGCCGAGGTACATCATGGGTTTGCGGAGAACCAACAGCGCACAGCGGCCCGAGTGCCGCGGGATCTGAGCGAGATCGGGGCCAGCAAAGCGGTGTTTTTGCGCAAGCATTGTCCCGAAGCGCAAAGGGATGCGGTTTGGAAAGCCTTTTGCCAGGGGCAGCGGCGGCGATTGTTAAGTCATATGGTGGCAGGCCACATCATGCCCGGCGATGTGCGCCGGCTGATGCGCGGTTTGCAGCAAGGTTATGCGGACGGGCAGACACGGGTGCTGGGCCAGACGCCGGAACTATCTCGTTCGGCGGAGGGCTTTGCGCCTTTGGAGGTTGAGGCCGGTCCGCAGGTGGTGATCTTTGGACGCTATTGGCGGCGGTGCGCGATATTGCGCGAGGCCAAACAGGCGGCGCAGAACGGCAAGCTTCCTTCAGCATTCCTCTTCTCACGTACGGGGCTGTTCCATTCGGTGCGCTTTGATCCGGCTGGGTTCTGGATACAGCGCGGCGGGTTGTTTGGGCGCTCTGAACGGCGCCAGTCGCTGTTTCGCATCGGCGGCTTTGGCGCACGTCTAAAGCAGGAATTTCAACGGGTTGCAACCCAGCGGCTTTTGTCAGAGACACTGTTGCCCAAACAATTGCAGACAAAACAACAAGCTCAGAGACGGAGCAGATCATGACGCAGGATCAACAACGTACGGCCCTGGTGACGGGCACCGCCGGGTTCATTGGCTTTCACACCGCAGAGCGGTTGTTGCAGGAAGGTTGGAAGGTTGTCGGGTTGGACGCGATGACCGATTATTACGATGTAACCCTGAAAGAGCAGCGTCATGCGATCCTGAAGCAGAGCGCGCAGTTCACCGCTGTGGAAGATCGGCTGGAAGGCGACGGTGTCTTAATGGGGTTGTTTGCCGCGCACAAGCCGGATGTGGTGATCCATCTCGCGGCGCAGGCCGGGGTGCGCTATTCGATTGATGCGCCGCGTTCTTATGTGGAGGCCAACCTCGTGGGCACGTTTGAGCTGCTGGAAGCCGCGCGTGCCCATCCGCCGCAGCACATGTTGCTGGCGTCTACCAGTTCGGCCTATGGCGCCAATACCGAGATGCCTTATGCGGAGACCCATAAGGCCGACAGCCAGATGTCGTTTTATGCGGCGACCAAAAAGGCCAACGAGGTCATGGCGCATTCCTATGCGCATCTCTACCACCTGCCGACGACGATGTTCCGGTTTTTCACGGTCTATGGCCCGTGGGGACGGCCGGACATGGCGCTGTTCAAATTCACCAAGGCGATTTTGGAAGGCAGCGCGATCGACATATATAACCACGGCGATATGAGCCGGGATTTTACCTATATCGATGATCTGGTGACTGGCATTGTGAACCTGATTGAGGCTGCGCCAGAGGCTGCGGAGGGCCGCGAGGGCGCGCGCGATGGCGACAGCCTGAGCCCGGTGGCGCCGTGGCGGGTGGTGAACATTGGCAATGGGCAGCCGGTGCAGCTGATGAAGTTTGTTGAGGCCATTGAAACGGCGCTGGACCAGGAGGCTAAGAAGAACTTCATGGACATGCAGCCGGGCGATGTGCCTGCGACCTGGGCGGATGCGCGGCTGTTGGAGCAGTTGACCGGCACCATCCCGCAAACGCCCGTGGAGGAGGGTGTTGCGAAGTTTGTGGCGTGGTATCGCGAGTATTACGGCGTTTAATAGCGCTTAGGATTCGCCCACAGCGGAGAGCGCCGGAGTCTTGGGTGGGGTGAGTGCGGCAACTTCGGTGTCCTCGTTTTCCACGTAGCGCCGCAGGGTTGCGGTCAGCAGGTTGAGGTCGCGGGCTTCGATGGCGCGCCGGAGTTCTTGCAGCGCGCTGGCGATTTGCAGCTCCGAGAGCATTTTTTCCTGCGCGCGCATGATTTTGGGATGCGGCGTGGTGAGCATGTCGCTGCCGATCAGCAGCTCCTCATGCATTTTTTCGCCCTCTTGCAGGCCGGTGAAAGTGATCGCGATGTCCCCAGCCGGATTAGTTTCGTCCCGGACGGAGTGTCCTGCTGCTTCGATCATTTTACGGGCCATATCGTGGATTGAGACAGGCTCGCCCATGTCCAGAACAAACACATCGCCGCCACGGGAAAAGCTGCCCGCCAGCAGCACCAGACGTACCGCTTCATCAATGGTCATGAAGTAGCGCGTGACCTCTGGATGGGTCACAGTCACAGGGCCAAGGTCGCGGATTTGTTTCTGGAACAACGGGATGACAGAGCCGGACGACCCCAGCACATTACCAAAGCGTACCATGGAGAACTTGGTGTTTTCAGACCGTTTGGCGAGATCCTGAATGACAAGTTCTGCCATTCTCTTGGTGCAGCCCATCATGGAGGACGGGCGCACGGCTTTGTCTGTGGAGACAAGAATAAAGCGATCCACGCGGGCCAGGCGTGCCTCCTCTGCAAGCACACGGGTGCCGATCACGTTGTTGCGCACGCCTTCAAACGCGTTGGTTTCCACAAGGTTTACGTGTTTGTAAGCCGCGGCGTGGAACACCACTTCGATCTGATGCTTCATCAGGGTTTCGCGCATCAGTTCCGGATGTTCGATGCTCCCCAGAACGGCGGTCATGCGCAAACCGGGGTTTTCCTGTTTCAGCTCGTTGGCGATTTTGTAGAGCGCGAACTCGCTGTGGTCGACCAGCACCAGTTCCTGAGGTCGGCAGCGGGCAATCTGGCGGCAGAGTTCGCCGCCGATAGATCCGCCAGCGCCAGTCACAAGAATGCGGTGGTCGCGGTAGGTGCTTTCGGTTTGCGGCAGTTCGCTTTCAACGGCGTCACGGCCCAGTAGGGTATCGAGCTGGATCGGGGCGGCAGCGGTGGCTTCTTCGCCGCGCAAAACGATGTCGGCAAAGGAGGGTAAGGCCAGCACTTCGCAGCCCAGGGCGGACAGGCGTTTGCCAATTTGCAGCCGCACGGATTGGTTGGCAGACGGCATGGCCAGAACGACACGGTCGATGCGGTTGCGGCGGACAATGGCGGCAATGCGCTTGGGGGAGTGGACCTTAAGCCCCAGGATGGTGAGCTTTTGCAGGTTTGGATTGTCGTCGATAAAGCCGAAGGGTTTGAACTCGTGATCGGTTTGCAGCGCGGCGGCCATTTGCTGGCCGGTCTGGCCCGCGCCATAGATCAGCACCTGTTTGCGGGGCATTTGGGTTGTGTAGATACGCTCGACAATGCGCAACATCACAAAGCGGCTGCCAACCGAAAGGAAGGCAAACAGGGCACCAAACTCCAGCATGGTGCTGAGGGACAAGTGGGACGGGCCGATGGCTTCGGCGACCACATAGCCGGTGACGGACAGGGCCACGGCAACGATGAAAACTTTGGCCACTTCGTCAATGCCGAAGGTGTTGAGTTTCACACGGTTAAGGCCAAAACCGTGCAGAGCGACTGCGCCCACCGCCAGTACCGCAGGGAGGTACCAGGCCACGGTCATCCATTGGGTCGATTCGGCGGTGTTAGAGAAGGCCACGCACAGCGCAAAAATGATCGCCGCGAGATCGACGCACAAAAGCACAATCGCTTTCTGCAAGTGCGTCAGGTTCGTTAGAAGTTTGAAAAGCATAATGTTTGCTCACAAATCGGGCTAAATTGGATCGTTTAAAAATACGTCTTGAGCTTTGCTGAGAAATGTAGGGAATTCTTCCCGAAAGAGTATTTGTCTTTGGTGGTAGTGGCATGCCGCCTTGAACGGGCACGGTTAACTTATATTACACGGTACTCAAAATTTGAATTGGTTTCTAAACCATTTGTTAACACCTGCCAACACTGCATGGGTGCTGCCCAAAAAATAGGCAAAGGTCTGCCTGTGCGGTGTGTCGCGGAGATGTTGGCAGAGTCCGGCGGGACACAGCAGGTGGAAAAGTTAAGAGTGAGCGCTTGTTTTTGGGCAGAGACCGGTTCTAAAAGATTAAAAAAATTATGAGGCGAATTATGCGGCGAGTGGGTTTGAAGGCAGTTTTGGCGCTTGCCATGCTCTCCATTGCTGGGTGTTCGCTGCCGCGTGGCGGTCCAATCGCATCTGAACTTGTCGGTGAGTCTGCTGTGCCGCAAGACATTCAGGTCGCAGAAGTTACCCGACAAAATGTCTCCCAGATCGGAAAGTGGCCGGAGACCGGCTGGCACGGACATTACCATTGGTTTGCCCGCTCGCCGGGCCCCAAAAGCCGGATTATCCAGACCGGCGATCAGGTCACGCTGACGGTTTGGGACAATCAGGAAAACTCACTGTTGCTTGGTCCGGCGGATCGGTCTGTGCCGCTGCGGCCGGTGGAGGTTACGGAAGCGGGTACGATCTTTGTACCTTATGTGAATGACATTATGGTGGCGGGGCTGACGCCGTATCAGGCGCGGGAGAAAATTCAGGGGCAGATGACCCCGATTGCACCGTCCGCTCAGGTTCAGATCGATGTGATTCCCGGGCCATCTAACTCGGTGGATGTGGTCACAGGGGTAGCCTCTCCCAGCCGGTTGCCGCTGTCGGATCGTAATGTCTCTATTCTTTCGGTGATTGCACAATCTGGTGGGGTGAGTGAGAGCATTACCAACCCGCTGGTGCGGTTGCAGCGGCAGGGGAAGTCTTACGAAATTCCACTGGATAGCTTGCTGAAAGACCCGGCCAAGAACGTGATCATGCGCGGTGGCGATCAACTGATTGTCGAGGAAGAAGAGCGGTATTTTGTGGCGGTGGGCTCCACCACCAAAGAAGAGTTGGTCTATTTCCATCAGGAGCACATCACGGCGCTTGAGGCGGTGTCTTTGCTGGGCGGGCTAAACGATGCCCGCGCCAACCCACAGGGGCTGTTTGTGTTGCGTCAGTACCCGGAGTCCGCCGTTCGTCAGGATGGCACCGGCCCGGCGTCCCAACATGTGATTTTCCGGTTCGATTTGACCAAGGCGGATGAGTTGTTTGGTGCCAAGAACTTCCATGTGCAGCCAGCGGATATTGTGGTTGCCAGTGAGTCGGCAGTGAAACCGGCACAGGCGGTGATTGCGCTGGTCGGCTCGTTGTTTGCCATTTCGAACGTATTTAATTGATGCGGTTATACAAAGCGCCCGTTAAAAGGGCGGTGTGGGAAAGACTCGGACGGCTTGCTTTGTTTGTGTAGAAATGGACGCAAAATCGTGTTATCGCCGAATGTAATTTAAAAAAGAATTTTCATCATTTAGTCGATAGTTTGTAGGTTGGTGTCCAGCTATGTGGCGCCACAGCACAGTGACCAGAGAGAGCGACCAATGCAGCGTAAAGTTACCAAGGCCATTTTTCCTGTAGCGGGCATGGGGACCCGGTTTTTGCCGGCGACAAAATCAGTACCCAAGGAAATCATGACATTGGTGGATCGTCCGTTGATCCAATATGCGATTGATGAGGCGCGTGAGGCGGGAATCACGGAATTCATCTTTGTGACCTCGCGGGGCAAAGGCGCGCTCGAAGATTATTTCGACTGTGCACCCCAGCTGGAACAGACGCTGCGCGAAAAAGGAAAAACCGACCTGTTGGCAGCTGTGGAAGCGACCACTATGGAAAGCGGAGCAATTGCCTATATCCGCCAACACAAGGCGATGGGGCTTGGCCATGCGGTGGCCTGTGCCAGCCGTCTGGTGGCGGATGAGCCTTTTGCGGTGATCCTGCCGGATGATGTGATTGCCGGGGAGACCTCCTGTCTGAAGCAGATGGTCGACGCCTATCAGGAAACCGGTGGGTGCATGGTGGCCGCCATGGAAGTGCCTCCGTCCAAAGCCTCGTCTTACGGCGTGCTGGATGTGAAAGAAGACATGGGGTCGATGGTTTCTGTCAAAGGCATGGTGGAAAAACCTGCACCAGGGACCGAACCGTCCAATCTGGCGGTGATTGGCCGTTATATTCTGACGCCGGACATCTTCACCAACCTCAAAGGACAGGGTGAAGGCGCGGGCGGTGAGATCCAGCTGACCGACGCGATTGCCACCGAGATTGCCAAAGGTGAAAACGTGTTTGGCTATCGCTTCCAGGGCCAGCGGTACGATTGCGGCTCCAAAGCGGGCTTCTTGCAGGCCACTGTGGCCTTTGCGTTGGAACGCGATGATCTGCGTGATGAGCTGTCCCAGTATCTTGAAGAGCTGGTGGTGGCCCGCCGCGCCGCGGAATAAGAGCCCCTGAAAGGACTACTAAAGTGAACCACGTAATCGTCACAGGCGGCGCGGGCTACATTGGCTCGCACGCGTGCAAAGCTTTGGCACGTGCCGGCTTTGTACCTGTCACTTTCGATAATCTTGTCACCGGTTGGGAAGATGCGGTCAAATTTGGCCCCTTTGAAAAGGGCGACCTGCTGGACCGCGCGCGGCTGGATGAGGTGTTTTCTGCATATGAGCCGGTCGCGGTCATGCATTTTGCAGCGCTGTCTCAGGTTGGCGAAAGCATGAAGGCGCCAGGGAAATACTGGCTTAACAACGTCCAGGGCTCTCTGAATCTGATTGAGGCGACGGTGGAAGCTGGGGTGCGCAATTTTGTGTTCTCTTCAACCTGTGCGACCTATGGCGACCATGACAATGTGACGCTTGATGAAAGTGTCGAGCAATTGCCGATCAATGCCTATGGGGCGTCAAAGCGGGCCATCGAAGATATGCTGCGTGATTTTGATGCGGCCTATGGGCTGCATTCGGTGATCTTCCGGTATTTCAATGTGGCAGGTGCCGACCCGGATGCGGAGGTGGGCGAATTCCACCAGCCGGAAACCCATCTGATCCCGCTGATGCTGGACGCGATTGATGGCAAACGGGATGCGCTGACCATTTTTGGTACGGACTACGACACGCCCGATGGCACCTGTATTCGCGACTATGTGCATGTCTGCGATCTGGTGGATGCGCATGTTCTGGGGCTCAAGCGTCTTTTGGATGGGCATGGCAGCCGGGTGTTCAACCTAGGAACTGGCACCGGGTTTTCGGTGCGCGAGGTGATTGACCAATCCCGGGCAGTAACAAACCGGGCGGTGCCCTACAATGAGGGCCCACGCCGTGCTGGCGATTGCACCAAGCTGGTCTCCGGCTCGACACGGGCGGAGAAAGAGCTAGGGTGGGAGCCGAAACGCTCCAAGATGGACCTGATGATTGCCGATGCATGGAGATGGCATCAATACGGGCATTACGACAAGTAATCCCCCCGCTCGACTTCTGGAAATGACACGGGTGCTGGCCCTTGCCGGGCGGCGCCCGTCTGGTGTGGATCGGGTGTGTCTCGCGTATCTGCGCGCAGTGTTGGCGGATGATGTGCCGTGCTTTGGCTTGGTGCGGACCGGGTTGGGCTATGTGCTGCTCGATCAGGTTGGGATGCAGGCCTGTCTGGAGGCGATTGAAGGGCAACGAAACTGGCCTTCGCCGGATTTTGTGTCTCGGTTGCGCCACCGCGCGGGTAGTCCGCGACGAGTGACTGACACGATTGCGCGGCAGGCGGCGATTGCGCGGGCGCGGCCTCGTGGTCTGGGGCGCATGTTACGGCGGTATTTGCCCACGCGGAGTGTGTATCTCAACGTCGATCAGACCACGTTCACAACCCGTGTGGCGCGGGCTGTGAAGCGTGTCAAAGGCGGTAAGATCACGGTGTTTTTGCATGACACTATTCCGTTGGATCATCCGCAGTACCAGACGCCGAAGTCGGTGGAAAAGCTGTCGGCCATTCTGAAACGCTGTGCCGGGTTCGCGGATTTGATCCTGACCAATTCACATATCTCAGCCAGTGACATCACCCGCCACATGTCGCCTCTGGGGGAGGTGCCACCCGTTGAGGTTGCGCATCTTGGGGTGGAGGATGATTTTTTCGAAAGCGAGAACAATGTCGTGAGCGTTAGCGTGGCTGCGCCCTATTTTCTGTGTTTGGGCACCATTGAGCCGCGCAAGAATATCGGGTTCCTGTTGGACCTGTGGGAAGGAATGGCAGAGCGGTTTCCAGCGAGCGAGATGCCACATTTGGTGATCGCGGGACGCCGTGGGTGGGAGAGCGTCGACGTATTGGCGCGGCTCGAATCATCGCCTCTAAGGGGTCAGTTTCTGTTGGAATTTAATGATTTAGAGGATTTGGAACTGAAGTCCTTGATGGCGGGTGCGGCTGGCTTGCTGTTCCCGAGCCATGCGGAAGGATTTGGCTTGCCCCCCGTTGAAGCCGCGGCGATGGGGGTGCCGGTGGTGGCCAATACCTTGCCGGTTTTGCGGGAAATTCTCGGGGATTATCCCATTTACGCAAGCGTTTCAGATGTTTATCTATGGGAAACAATCGTTCGGTCCCTGGTCACTGCACAAGAGGCTGAATCAGAGACAAATTTGCGTTATTCCCCACCCACCTGGGAGGCGCATTTCAATACGGTCTTAAGGGTCACGTGATACACCCTGTAGCTGGACCTTCAAAGATTGGGAAAGGTTGAGGACAGGGGTGAGTGCGCTGCAATCATATCGGCTTCGGATCAGACGCCGGCATCGTCTTGTGCGCGCGATCCGGAAGCGGCGTGAGCTGCGCAGCATGTCGGACCGCACGGCGCAGATCAAATCGTCGGACCTTCTTGCGTTTTCAACCTTGCGCAACGAGCATACCCGTCTGCCGTATTTTCTCGACTACTACCGCAATAAGGGCATCAATCACTTCCTGATGGTGGACAACGACAGCGACGACGGTTCGCTGGAGTATCTGATGGAGCAGCCGGATGTGTCGGTCTGGCACACCCGCAAGAGCTACAAGAAGTCCAAGTTTGGGGTGGATTGGCTCAACTGGTTGCAGTTTAGCTATGGCCACAATCACTGGTGTCTGGTGGTCGATCCCGACGAGTTCTTTATCTATCCATTCTGCGACACGCGCCCGATCCGGGCGTTGACCGATTGGCTGGATGCCAGCTCGATCAAGTCGTTTAGTGCAATGCTGTTGGATATGTATCCGCGCGGGCCGATCACCGAGCAGCCGTATCAAGCGGGGCAGGACCCGATGGAAATTGCCTGCTGGTTTGATGCGGGCAATTACACGATGACCAAGAACCCGCAGTATGGAAATTTGTGGATTCAGGGTGGGCCACGGTCTCGGGTGTTTTTCCCAAATGAGCCGGAACTGGCCCCGGCGCTGAACAAAATCCCGTTGGTGAAATGGAACCGGCGCTATTGCTATGCCAGTTCGACCCATATGCTACTGCCGCGTGGTTTGAACCAGGTGTATGACGAGTGGGGCGGGGAGAAGGCCTCTGGCCTGCTGCTGCACGCGAAGTTTCTGGATACATTCACCGCCAAGGCGGAAGAGGAGCTGGTGCGCAATCAGCATTACTCCGCAAGTGTGGAATACAAGGCTTATGCCGAGCGGCTGCGGGACGCGCCGGAGCTGTGGTGCAAGTGGAGCGAGAAATACATCAACTGGCGCCAGCTTGAGATTCTGGGCCTCATGTCCAAGGGGAACTGGGCATGAGTGTGGGCATTCTCATGTTGGTGCACACCGCCTTTGACCGCGCAGAGCAAGTGGCGCGGCACTGGACGAAATACGGCTGTCCGGTGGTGATCCATGTGGATGCTTCGGTGAAGCCCAAGGCGCATAAGAAGTTTGTCAAAGCGCTGGAAGATGTGGCGGATGTACGCTTCTGCAAACGGCACAAATGTGAATGGGGCGATTGGGGGCTTGTGGCGGCAAGCCAGTCGGCAGGGGAGACCATGCTGGCCGAGTTTCCAGAGGTGCGCCACATCTACCTGTCGTCCGGATCCTGCTTGCCGTTGCGGCCGGTGCAGGAGTTGAAAGACTATCTGGCGGCGCGGCCGCGTACGGACTTCATCGAGAGTGCAACCACTGCGGATGTGCCCTGGACTGTGGGGGGATTGGATGCGGAGCGGTTTACGCTGCATTTCCCGTTCTCCTGGAAGAAGCACCGGTTCCTGTTTGACAAATGGGTCGATATTAAGCGGTTTCTGCGGGTAAAGCGGAAGATCCCCAATGGGGTTGTGCCGCATATGGGCAGCCAGTGGTGGTGCCTGACACGGCAGACGTTGTCGGCGATTTTACAAGACCCGGATCGAGAGACGTTTGATCGCTACTTCAAACGGGTGTGGATTCCGGACGAGAGCTATTTTCAGACCCTGGCGCGGCTGTATTCGAGCAATATCGAGAGCCGGTCGCTGACGCTGTCGAAGTTCGACTTCCAGGGCAAGCCGCATATCTTTTATGACGACCATTTGCAGCTGTTGAGGCGGTCTGATTGTTTTGTGGCGCGCAAAATCTGGCCACGGGCCAACAAGCTGTATAACGGCTTTTTGCGCAGCCCTGAGGGTGCCATCAAGATGAGCGAACCCAATCCGGCGAAGATTGACCGGATTTTTGCCAAGGCAGTGGAGCGACGGACCAAAGGGCGCACGGGGCTTTATATGCAGAGCCGCTATCCGAACGAGGGGTGGGAAAATGGCATGACCTTCGGGCGGTATTCGATCTTCCAAGGCTTTGCGCAGCTGTTTGAGGATTTTGAGCCATGGCTGGCCCGGGCCACTGGGACGCGGGTGCATGGGCATTTGTTTGCCCCGGAAGGGGCGGAGTTTGAAGGCCGCCAGAAAGTCATCAACGGGGCGCTGAGCGTTGATCCGAAGTCGCGCGATTACAATTCAATTGCGTTTTTGACCAATCTGATCTGGAACACACGCGGCGAACGGCAGTGTTTTCAAGTGGGGCCGCGAGACGAAGGCGCGCCAGTGTGGTTCTTTGCGAAAGACCCCAATGCGCAGGTGTCGGTGATCAGCGGGGCATGGGCGATTCCGCTGTTCAAGTCGAACCTGGACTTTGCCGACATTCGCAAAGAGGCCGCGCGGCTTCAGAAGTTGGAAAACGATCAGCTTTACGCGTTGCGCAGCCCCTATGCCAAGGCGCGGGTGCGAATCTGGACGTTGGCCGAGTTCATTGAAGCGCCGATGGAACCATTGCAGACCATCATTGATGAGATCGGGCCGGAGAAAGCGCGCCGTTTGGCGGAGGCGCCGACGATGACCGATTTGACCGGGTTTGGTCAGTTCCTGCAAAACCTGAAAAACCAAGGCATGCACCCTTACCTGATGGGCGATTTTCCCGTATCTCAGGGGGAGGCCGATCAGAAGAAACCGCCACGGAAACCCTATTTGGTGCAGTAACGCCCTATGACCAAACCCTTTGATTACTTTGTGGTCTTTGCCGAGATGCGGACCGGGTCCAATTTTCTGGAGGCCAATATCAACGGGTTTGAGGGGCTGAGCTGTCTGGGCGAAGCGTTTAATCCACATTTTATTGGATACCCCAACAAGGACGACTGTCTTGGCGTGACGTTGGAGCAGCGGACGGCGGACCCGCAGGCTTTGATTGATGCGGTGAAATCCAACGATGTGCTATCGGGGTTTCGCTACTTCCACGACCATGAGCCACGGGTGCTCAACACGATGTTGGACGACCCACGCTGTGCAAAGATCATCCTGACCCGCAATCCGCTGGACAGCTATGTGAGCTGGAAAATTGCACAGGCCACCGGGCAGTGGAAACTAACCGATGTGCGCCGGCGGCGTGACAGCAAGGTGAAGTTTGATGGCGTGGAGTTCCGGCGGCATGTGGAAGAGTTGCAGGACTTTCAGGTGTCCTTGATGCGGGCGCTTCAGGTGAGCGGCCAAACGGCGTTCTATATTGCCTATGAAGACCTGCATGATCTTCAGGTAATGAACGGTCTGGCGCGGTTTCTGGGGCATGATGAAGAGCTTGAAGAGCTGAACCAGAAGCTGAAGCGGCAGAACCCCAGCCCGTTGTCTGAGAAAGTCTCCAACTTTGGTGAAGTAACCTTGGCCCTAGCGGATTTGGATCGCTTCAACCTCAACCGCACGCCGAATTTTGAGCCGCGCCATGGGGCGGCGGTGCCAAGCTATGTGGCTTGTGCGGCGTCACCGTTGTTGTTTTTACCGTTGCGGTCCGGGCCAACGGAGGCCGTCACCAAATGGATGGCGAAGATGGATCGGGTGGGGAATGATGGTCTGATCCGCAAATTCAGCCAGAAGAGCCTGCGCCAGTGGAAGAAGGCTCATAAGGGACATCGCAGTTTTACCGTGATCCGCCACCCTGTGGCACGTGTGCATGCGGCGTTTTATGACTGCATACTGGCGGCAGAACAGGGGCCCTACAAGAAGCTGCGCAATACATTGCGGCGGGTGTACAAGATGCCGTTGCCCAAGGACCCGCCCGGGGCGGAGTACACGGCGGAGGCGCATCGGGCCGGGTTTGTGGCGTTCCTTGGATTTGTGAAGGCGAATCTGGCGGGGCAGACCAGCCTGCGGCAGGATTCGCATTGGCTCAGCCAGACCACGGCGTTGCAGGGATTCGGCGATCTGGCACTGCCGGATATGATTGTGCGCGAAGATGAGATGATGAGCTATCTGCCCGCGCTGGCGATGCAGGTGGGGCGCATGGATGCGCCGGACCCGGTAACGGTGGACACAGGGTATCCGGTGGCGCTTGAAGAGATTTACGATCAGGAGATCGAGAAGCTCTGTCAGGATATCTACAAGCGCGATTATATTGCGTTTGGGTTTGACAGCTGGACGTAAAAAAAACGCGCCGTCAGCGGGGCTGCGGCGCGTTGAAATTCTTATTTGTCGATCAGCTTAAGCTGCCTGAACTTTGTCGCCTTCGGTCAGGATCGTGAACAACGTGGCCGCGTCCGGGTTGGCGCGCAGCTTGGCGCAGATCGCGGACTCGCGCAGGTGACGGGACACTTTTGCCAAGGCTTTGAGGTGCTCGACACCGGCCTCTTCTGGGGCAAACAGCGCAAAGGCGATGTCGATTGGCTGGCGGTCCACCGAATTGAAATCAACTGGCTTTTCCAGAAGGATGAAGGCGCCAACGACGCTTTCAAGGCCTTCGAAGCGGGCGTGTGGCAAGGCCACCCCGTGGCCCACGCCGGTGGGGCCAAGGGTTTCGCGTTCAATCAGAGCTTCGACAACCGCAGGCGCGTTCAGCCCGTAAGCTGACTCGGCCAGGTCGCCAAATTCCTGCAACAAACGCTTTTTGCTTGAGGCGGCTGTCACAACACGTACCGCCTCAGGCTTGAGGATCGTAGAAAGGTCCATAGGGCCTGTATCTCCGGAGCGCGCTTTGATGCGCTTACTCACTTATGCTTGCGGATCGATCCAGCCGATATTGCCGTCCTCACGGCGATAGACCACGTTCAATCCGTCTTTACCTTCGTTCTTGAAGACAAGCACCGGGGACCCTGCAAGTTCCATCTGCATTACGGCTTCGCCAACGCTTAGGGATGGGATCTTGGTCTCCATCTCGGCAACGATGACTGGCTGCAGGGTGTCGGGCTCGGCCTCATGTTCTTCAGCTTCAGGCGCGAGGATATACGAGGAAGCGCCGAAAAGTTCAACCGGGTCCTGACGTTCCTTATGGTGATCCTTCAGACGGCGCTTATACCGACGCAGTTGTTTGTCCATTTTTTCCGCACAACTGTCAAAAGCGGCGTAGATTTCAGTTTCATGTGCTTTGGCTTGGGCAGTCAGTCCGGTGGACAGATGTACCGTGGCCTCGCAGACATATTCGTGCGCGTGTTTGGAGAACGTGATCGTCGCGTCGGTAGGTCGGCCGGCGTATTTGTCGAGCACACTGCCAAGCTCTGTTTTCACGTGAGTTTGCAGAGCATCACCAACGTCGATGTGTTTTCCGGTAATCTGATAGCGCATCCTGTCTCCTTTTCGATGACATGTCGGACCACGGGCTTGAGATGCCCGTTATCAGTTAGGTCCGAATGCTGGAAATCGACATTGCCAACCCTTGCGAAAGACCGGGCCTTTTTGCGAAGGCCGCCACGGTCACAGCGGGGAGTCGATCAAATGTCATGCGTCCATTTGAGTAGGCAGACGGTTAAGAGTCAATGATCGAGCGCAAGATTGTGCGCTTTTCCGCGTGGTTCAGGAGATGCGGAAGTTTTCGCCAAGATAGACGCGGCGCACGTTTTCGTTCTCCACCACCTCGTCCGGGGTGCCGGACATCAGCACCTTGCCGTCGTGCAGGATGTAGGCGCGGTCGACAATTTCCAGCGTCTCGCGCACGTTGTGGTCGGTGATCAACACGCCGATGCCACGTTTTTTCAAATCAGCCACAAGGTGGCGAATATCGCCCACCGAGATCGGGTCGACGCCTGCAAAAGGTTCGTCCAAAAGTAGATATTTCGGGTCGGCAGCCAGACAGCGGGCGATTTCCACGCGGCGGCGTTCGCCACCAGACAGGGCCAGCGCAGGCGCGCGGCGCAGGTGCTCGATGGAGAACTCGCTCAGGAGCTCCTCAAGGCGCTCACGGCGCTTGTGGCGGTCTTTGTGGGTGATGTCGAGGATAGCGGTGATGTTGTCTTCCACCGACAGGCCACGGAAGATCGACATCTCTTGCGGCAGATAGCCGATGCCCAGCTTGGCGCGGCGATACATCGGCAGGGTGGTCACGTCCCGACCGTCGATGGACACACGCCCGCCTTCGGGCACCAAGAGGCCTGCGACCGCATAAAAGGTGGTGGTTTTACCGGAGCCATTTGGACCCAGCAGCGCAACAACTTCGCCGCGCTGCAACTCCATGGAGAAGTCTCGGATCACCACGCGCTTGCGATAGGCCTTGCGCAGGCTTTGCACCTGTAGTCCGGAGCTGCCTTTGGTGACGGAGAGATCGGGTTTGGCCATGGTTACTGAGACTTCAGAACTGTTTTCACATTGCCGCTCATCTGCGCGGTGTTGTCTGTTAGATTGAGGCGCATTTTGTCCGCGGTGATGGTGGTTTTGGACTGTACGACCGTCACATTGCCGGTCATTTCGACGGTGCCATCATCGATGCTGTAGATCGCTTGATTGGCCTCGGCCGCATCGGGCCCTTGGACAAGGAGCACGTTGCCTTCCGCCACGAGGCGGGCGATGGCCTGGGTTTCCTGATTGTAGTGCACGTTCACCTTGTCGGCGGTCATGCGCATGTCACCTTGGGAGACATCCACTTTGCCCTCAAACACGGCGCTGCCGTCAGATTGATTCACCGAGAGAGTCTCGGCGGTGACTTCGACCGGCAGGCCAGTGTCTTGCTGCATTTGGCCAAAGCCGACCTGAAACCCCTGTGCCATCCCAGCGACGGGAACCACCGTCAGAAGGGAAATTGCCAAAGCACGGATCAAATACACAGGGTCACCTCGTCTCAGTTTGCGGGCGTGTATAGCAGTCGCACACCTTTTGTGAAAAACAAATATATTTCATTGTTTTCCCCAGAGGGGCGCAGGGCCATGCGGCCTGCTTCTAAGGTGCCAAGGCCGCTTTCTGCTAGAATTTCGCCCGCCGTTTCCGCGCGCGCGTCTTCCAGGCCAAAGATCATGTTGTCGGTGGTGATGGTGTAGCCCGCAGAGGTGACAATCTCGACGTCGCCGTCAAGCTCGACCTCGTTAAAGGTGCTGCTCATCTCACCTGCCTTGGCGCGGACGGTGATTTCGGTGCCGTCGGTGGTGCTGATCAAAGCGCCGACCTGTTCGGCAATGATGCGCGAGGGGTCTTCGATATCTGGGTGGGCGGTGGCGGAGGTCAACGTGATATTGTGGCCATCGTCGGTTTGGCCGGAGATATACGGCGCGGTGATTTGCCGGTCGCGCAGACGTTTTTCCAGCTCGACATCGGCAAAGGGAATGGCGCTTTCGAGATCCACTTCGTGGGAGATCAAGAAAAGCGTGGACAGGATGCCGAGTGCGGTCAGGGGCAGCAGCACCTTCAGCCAGGCGACCAGGTTGGAATATGTGAGGCGGCGCACCACCGGTTTAGCCGAGCCCGGCGCGCAGGCAGTCGTGGATGTGCAAGAGACCCTCGGGGGTGCCTGCGCCATTGGGATCGATCACAAACAGACAGGTGATCTTGCGTTGATTCATGATGGCAACCGCTTCTTCGGCCAAGGCGCCGGGCGCAATGGTTTGCGGATCGGCGGTCATAACTTCCACGGCGGTGCGGTCCAGCAGACCGTCCATATGGCGGCGCAAGTCCCCATCGGTAACAATGCCGAGGAGCGCGCCGGTGTCATTGGTGACGCCAACAACGCCAAAGCCTTTCTGGCTGATTTCCAGCAGCGCGTCACTCATCGGGGTTTGCGCGTCGATCAGAGGCAACGCCTCGCCAACATGCATGAGGTCGCGCACACGGGAGAGCTGCGCCCCCAGTTTGCCACCCGGATGGAACTCACGGAAGTTCTCCGGGGTGAACTTGCGGTGCTCCATGAGGGCCACAGCAAGGGCATCGCCGAGCGCAAGGGTCATGGTGGTGGTTGTCGTCGGCACCACGCCGGTGCCACAGGCCTCTTCGACTTTGGGCAGGATCAGGCCCACGTCGCTTTGCTTGATCAGCGTGCTGCCGGGGCGGCTGGCGACGCCGATCAGCGGGATGTTGAAGCGGCGCGTATAGGCTACCAGATCGGCCAGCTCCGGAGTTTCGCCGGAGTTGGACAGCACAAGCGCAACGTCGCCTTGTGCCATCATGCCAAGGTCGCCGTGACTGGCCTCGGCCGGATGCACGAAGTGCGCCGGGGTGCCGGTGGAGGCAAAGGTCGCAGCGATCTTGCGGGCGATATGGCCGGATTTGCCCATGCCAGAGATGATCACCCGGCCTTTGGCAGAGAGCAGTAGTTCAATGGCCTCGCCAAACTCGGCACCCAGGCTGTCGCCCAAGGCCGACAATGCCGCGGTCTCGATGGAGATCACACGGCGGGCGGTGTCCAGAAAGGTTTGCTTGTCGGCGTCCGTCATGGGGCGGCTCCGTTAGTGCGCAAAGATGTCCTGTTCCGGCCAGCCGGCCAGATCCAGTTTGGCGCGGGTCGGCAGGAAGTCAAAGCAGGCCTGGGCCACTTCTGTGCGGCCTTCGCGGGCGAGACGTTCGTTCAGCTTTTCACGCAGGCCATGCAGGTAGAGCACGTCAGAGGCGGCGTAGTCGAGTTGGGCGTCTGTCAGAGTTTCTGCTCCCCAGTCGCTCATCTGCTGTTGCTTGGACACATCGACGCTCAGCAGTTCCTGAAGCAGGTTTTTCAGGCCGTGGCGGTCGGTGTAGGTGCGCACCAGTTTGGAGGCGATTTTGGTGCAATAGACCGGCGCGGTGAGGGCGCCAAAGGCGTGGTACATCGCGGCAATGTCAAAGCGGCCAAAGTGGAAGAGTTTCAACACATTTGGGTCTTCGAGCATTTTGCACAGGTTCGGCGCCTCGGTTTGGCCTTTGGCGACTTGCACAAGGTGGGCGTTGCCGTCGCCACCAGACATTTGGATCACACAGAGGCGGTCGCGATGGGGGTTGAGCCCCATGGTTTCGCAGTCAATCGCCACAACCGGGCCAAGGTCCAGATCATCTGGAAGATCATTTTGGTAAAGGAAATTTGCCATAGGTGCCTCAATGTCTCTGATGACAAGCACTTACGGCTTTGTGTGGCGTGATTCAATGTTTCGCGGGGGATTGTTGTTAATATGGCATGGGGTTGCTTAGAGGGTTGCGTAGGCCACGTGGCTTTACGGCGTGGGCGCGACATCCTAAGTATCGGCCATGGATAGCAAAGCCCCCCAAACCGTGAGCGATGACCTGCGTGTGACGCTTGAGACCGAAGCGCGCAAAGATGGGCCGCGTGTGCAGCGGATTGAGGTTGGGGGGCAGGTGTTCTGGATCAAGCGCGTGGAGCAGCTGGGGTTGCGGTACCGTTTGCAGAAGGGCGATCCGCGCAAGGCGTTTGAGCGCGAACGGCTGGCGTACCGCGAGATGAACGCCGTGCAGGCGCCTGTGCCGCGTTTGGTGGCCGAGGGGCCTGATTTTCTGGTGCTGCCGGATTGCGGGTTGGATTTGCGCAAGCTGTTGGAGCGACAGGAAGATGCGTCCCGCCGAATCCAAATGCTAGTAGATGCAAGTAAGATGCTTGCAGAGTTTCATAACCTTGGATTTGCCCATGGGAGACCTAGTCCGAAAGACATATGCCAAGTGGATGGCCGGATGTTGCTGCTGGATTTTGAGCGCTACAAACACGCCAACAACACGCCGGTAGGACAGGCGCGGGATTTGGTGGTGTTTGCGTTTAATGTGGCGGCGCATTCGCCGCAGATGCGGGGCAGCTTGCGCGAGGCGATGGCTGCCTATCGGGACAACGCGGATGCCGCGATTTGGCCTTTGGCACAGCGCTGGTGCCGGTGGTTGCGGTGGACCGCATGGGTGACCAAACCGTTGCAGAAGCGGCCGGAGGGGCGGGCCTTAGAGTTTAAAGCGATTCCGGTAGTGATGGACTTGTTTTTGTCCGAGGACAAGCCGCTGGTGTGACGCGGCTTAGGCTACGGCGTAATCGCGATCAGGTGGTTGTCCCACTGCAAGGCGTGCTGCGCGGTGGTGCTTTGTAGGGTGCCGATGATGCCTGTGCCGGTGGTGAAGACAAACCCATCCGATGTTGGGCCAACGCCACAGACATCTTTTGCCGAAAGAATCGCGCTGGGTTGGCCGGTTCCGGTGTCAAAGACATGCAGGACATTGCCGCGCGGCGAGGTTATGGCGACGAGGTTGCCATCGTTTGAGAGGGCCACGCTGCCGGCGTAGCCTTGCAGTTGTTGTTGCGCTTTTGGCGGAGCGGTGAGAAGTTTCACCTCTGTGCCGCGTTGGTGCAGACCAAGCAGGGGATGAGTGGCGGATTTGCTGCCTTGCCACTGCATGGCAAAGGCGACCAAACCGTCCTGACGCACGGCGAGGTGACGGATGGAGTTTTTGTGCAATGCCGCAGGCAGTGTAACGTCTTCAACCGGTACGCCACTGGTGGTCACGTAGCTCAGGTTTGGCGCCATCACCGGGATGTTGAGCTTGCTGCGGCCCATGTCGGGGTGGGTCTCTATGCCGCCATTGGCCACTACAAGGGTTTCGCCATTTGGCATGAGCTTGAGGTCATGCGGGCCAACGCCGCCGGAAGAGAATTCACCAATTCGAGCGTAGTTTCGGGTGACATCCCAGAGGCCGATGATGCCTTCCCCGGCTTCGTAGTCATTCTCGGACGTAAAAAGCGTGGCGCCGTCTGCTGAGAACGTGCCGTGGCCGTAGAAGTGGCGGCTTTCCGGAGCTGTGAGGGTTTTCAGGACCGCACCATCGCGGCAATCCATGACTAAGGCAAAGGTGCCTGGACGACGGGCGAAGGCGACAGCTTCGGCACGTTCGGGATGGGCGGCGGCGGCATGACCGCGGGCGGGCAAGGGGATGGTAAAGGTGATCTCGCCTGTGGTGGTGAGACCTGCAAGCAGGTAGGTGCCGTCCGGGGCGCGGGCGGCGGAGAGGTAGTCTGGCGTGCCAACGCTGCTCCACCCCGCGCTGGGCAGGAGGCTTGTGGCGGCAAGGCCGGCGAGCATGCGACGGCGGGTGACCATCAGTCGCCGTCCAGGGCGTTGAAGCCTGCGGTGACGTCCAGCGCGGGGCCAAGCTCTTGCAAGACGATGTCGCGGATGTTGCCGATGTATTGCTGCAGGATTTCGACGCGCAGGCGTCCTTGGATGTCAGAAACACCGGCGAAAACGGGATCGTCTTGTAACTCTTCCGCGTGTGAAAGTGCGCTCTCAAAAGCGGCGGTGAGATTGTCCGAAGGGGAAGGCGATTGCGCAGACAGTATTGATGCGAGTTGCTCCAGAGAGGAAAGCGACACCGAGATATTTTGCAGACTGCGACCGGATCGACGCGCTTCGGCGCGACGGGGACGGGGTTTGTCAAAAGTGCCCAATGGACGGCCAAGACGGGCTTCCTCGTTGAATTGCAAACCTGTGTCGAGGGCTTTGAACAACTCGGCAACGGCAGCGAGGTCTGTCGTGTAGGGGCCTTCTGGGGAGGGCGTGCGCATCAGGGTGGGATAGGTGGATTGCCAATCTGTCAGAATGGCGTCGGCATTGCGGTTGATGTCATTGGCAACCGCCTGGATCAAAGAGCAACGGTAGGCGTCGTCTCCGAGTTGGCTGATGCGGTCGTCGTAGAGCAGGAACTCCATGGCAAAAAAGCCGCGTGCCGCTACAGAGACTTCAGAAAACTCAGCTTGATCAGCGACTACCGGGTCTTCGGCAGCAATCAACTTAGAGAGGGATTTGGGCGTAAACCCTTTGGTGTCGGGCCAAAAGGCGAGGGCAAAGGCGCGTTCGTCGGCCTCAGTCGGACCAAAGCGCAGGTGATTGACCGCCATCCAGGCGTCAAAGCCTTTGTGGTAGGCGGTACGGAGGGCCTCGGAGTCGCTGCGGCAGTCGGCGGCGGCGGCGGATTTCAAAGCTTCGGAAGCGTTGGCCAAGGACGTGAAGCCGGGCAGGATGTGATCGGTGATTGCCGTGTCTACAAGGGCGGCGGAATCTTGGGCCCAAACCGGTGTGGACAGAAGCAGCGAGGCGGCAAAGGCGATCATGCGCATGGGTTAGAGACTCTCCAGAAAACGTATGAGGGCGGTACGATCGGCGGGTGGCATGTCGATCACTTTGGTTTTTTGACCTTCCGCTTCGCCGCCGTGCCAGAGGATGGCTTCGAGGATATTGCGGGCGCGGCCATCGTGCAGGAATTGCGTGTGGCCGGAAACCTGACCGGTGAGGCCAATGCCCCAGAGTGGTGGTGTGCGCCATTCCTGGCCGGTTGCACGGCCTTCGGGGCGGTTGTCGGCCAGATCCGGCCCCATGTCATGCAACAACAAGTCGGTGTAGGGCCAGATTAGCTGAAAGCTTTGGGCGGGCTGGTCTTCAAGGCGGTGGGTCACAAAAGACGGCGTGTGGCAGGACGCGCATCCGGTGGTGTGGAAGACTTCTTTGCCGCGCAACACTTCGGGGTCGTCCACGTCGCGGCGGGCGGGCACAGCGAGGTTGGCGCTGTAGAAGGTCACAAGGTCGAGGCCAATTTCATCAACTTCAAAGACGCGCACGTCGCCGTCTCCGTGGGGGGCGTTGATGCACTCGACCTGCGCGGTGGTGCAATCGCCGTGACCCGCTTCAAACAGCGGAGTTGAGATGCCAATGTCAGCAGCAAAGGCGGCAGCGGATTGCTGGCGCAGAGTTGGCGCGCCTGCTTTGAGGCCAAAACGGCCCAGCATCGGGCGTTGATATTCGACCGACCACGTGATGTTGGGACGACCGGAGATGCCATCGCCGTTTGCGTCGTTCGGATCGGCGTTTGCGAGAATGTCTTCGGCGGGGATGGCGTCCAGCAGACCGAGGCCAATCATTTGCGGCGCGACGCGCGGGCTGACCATCACATCAGGGTGAAGGGGGCCGTAGCCGAGGTCATGCAAGGCATAGGTTGGGCGCCGTAGTGAGGCGATTTCGCCGCCGTACAAGGCCACGTCAAACTCTTCAAAGGTGACTTCGATGCGTGCTTCGGCGGGGTGGCCTGGCAGGTTGAAGTCCTGGATTTGGGAGCCATAGGTTGGCTCTGGCCGCGTGGCGAGGAAGTCTTCGATTTCGTAAATCTGGTCGGCCTGTTGGCCGGGAATGGCCAGTTTGATCGCCAGTGAAAGTGCGTCATCTTCAGGGCCATCCGGGGCGTGACCACGCCCGGATTTCTGATGGCAGCCCAGGCAATTGCGGGCGTTGTAGAGCGGGCCAAGTCCGTCGGAGGCCAGTGTGGAGCTGGGCGAGGACACCCAGAGCTTATCAAACATCGCTTCGCCCATGCGGAAGGTCAGGCCGTCTTCTTTGCTGAGATTGGCGGAGGGCTGTTTGAAGGCAAAGGCGTCATTGCGCGCCGGAACGGTCGCAGCGCCGCCAGGGTGGGACTCAAACTTCTGTGGTTTTGAGAAATCGGTTGGGACGGCTGTGACACCTTCAATGCGCTGTGTCTCGGCGTTGGTGCGGGGCACCACGTTGAGGTGACGGTCATCTAATGCGAGTGCCGCAGAGGTGGCGAAGAGTGCGCAGAAGACCGTGGCTGAGGAAGTTCGCATGGCTGGCCTTGGAATAGAAAAAGGGGCGGCGGGATGGCCGCCCCTTTGAAGTCTTATTGGCTTGAGGCCAATTTACTCGAAAACGGCATCCGGGTTGTCGAGGCTGTCGGAGCCTTCAAACGCGAGGCTGTCGAGGCCCAGAGCTTTTACAGCGGCTTCGATGGATTTGGTCTGATCGACCAGACCGTTTACGCCACCCATCACCAGTGCTTCACCAGCTTCGTTGCCGCGCTCCAGCATCTGGTCATAAGAGAAGCCGGATTCCGCAGCGGTTTTGATGCGGCCGAGGGACATCATGGTGGTGGAGAGCTTGCCTTGCAGCTCTGCGTCCAGATCGGCGTTCACTTCTGCCACCAGGTCAGACACGGAGGGGCCAGACACGAGGGAGCCGTCCACACGCACATATTCGCCCAGGTACACGTTCTGGATGCCCAGACCGTCGTAGTAGTGGCTGTTGTGGGTGTTGTCAGAGAAGCAATCGTGCTCTTCTTCTGGGTCGTTCAGCAGCAGGCCAAGGCGCATACGCTCACCAGCTTGCTCACCGTAGGACAGGGAGCCCATGCCGGTCAGAATGGCCACGAGGCCAGCGTCTGCGTCGCCGGTTACGGTAGAACGGGCTTCGCCGTCTGCGGACCACTGCGCCGCCATGAATTCCAGATCGGAAACCAAGAGGTCGGTGGCAGCTTTCAGGTAGGCGGCGCGACGGTCACAGTTGTCGCCGGTGCAGGCGTCGCCGGCTGCGAAGTCAGTCCAAGGGCGGTCACCTGCGCCGTGGTTGTGGCCGTTTTTGTCCTGGCCCCAGAGCAGGAATTCGATGGCGTGGTAGCCGGTCGCTACGTTGGCTTCTACGCCGTCCGCTTCGTGCAGGCTTTCCAGCAGGGCTGGGGTGATTTCGGCGGCATCAATAGTCTCGCCGGAGATTTCGAAAGACGCGTTGGCGATTACGTTCAGCGCCGCCAGCGGGTTTTCGTCAGATGGACCACCGTAAGCGGCGTCCACGTAGTCGATCAGGCCTTCGTCCAGCGGCCATGCGTTCACTTTGCCTTCCCAGTCGTCCACAGCGGCGTTGCCAAAGCGGTACACTTCGGTCTGCTGATATGGCACGCGGGAAGCCAGCCATGCGCCCTGAGCGTTGTGCAGTGCTTCGGCGGATGGGTTTTCGATCAGCGCGTTCACTGCGGCCTGCAGTGTTTTGGCGGTTGCCAGGCTGTCTTCGTATTTCGCCGCGGCGATGTCGGCGTAGTTGGCAACAACGTCCGCTTTGGTGGCGGCGAAAGCCGGGGCGGTCAGTGCGATCACGGCCGCAGTAGTGGTCAAAAATGTGCGAGTCATGGAATCCATCCCTGTTGAGAATTATTGGCATAACTGACCATTTTTGTTGGTCTCGTCAATCCTTATTAATTTTGTATGTTTTTGAGTGCGGCGGAATGTCCCGCATCCAAAAGTGTATAGAAAGTAGAGGTTACTGCTCGTCGAGTAGGTGTTCGTAGCGTGCATCAGTCAGAGTTTTGAGGAAAGCGACAATGGCATCGACCCGTCGATCATCCAAGGCCGGGCCGTGGGTGAGTTCTTCCACTGCTAAGGTTGCGGGCACTGCGGGCATGCGGAAGGTCTCGTCGGTTTCTGGGTTGGTGCGGCGCTTTACGTCGGTTGTATTAAATTGATTGTAGAACAGCACCACAGTGCGGAGATCTTCAAACACGCCGTTGTGCATATACGGGCCGGTGACCGCCACGTTGCGCAGGGTTGGGGTTTTGAATTTGCCGCGCAGGGTTGGGTTGCTGTCCATGTCGGGGTGGGCGGCGAGGCCGATATCCACGGTGCCACGCGCTACGCCGTTCAGATCACGTAGGGCCAGATTCTCAGGCACGCCAATGTTGTGATATTCGTAGTTGGTGAAGGTCTCCTGCGGGTCAAGCTGGCTCTTTCCAAGCTGGTGGCAGAGGTTACAGTTGGTGAACTGCTCAGAGAAGAACAGCACACGGCCGAGGTCTTCTTCGCGGGTCAACTCCACTTCGCCTCGCAGGAAACGGTCGTATTTACTGTCAAACGGCGAGAAAACTTCGGTGCGTTCAAAGGCGGCGATGGCGTCGGTCATGGCAGTGTAGCCGGATTGGGGATCGCCTAAGACGTCGTCGTCAAACAGTGTAGGGAAGGCTTCGGTGTAGACCGGATCTTCCAGCAGGCGGGCGATAACGGCGGCTTCGTCCGCCATACTCATCTCGATGGGGTTTAGAGGCGGACCACCAGCTTGATCTTCCAACCGGTTGGCGCGGCCGTCCCAAAACTGGCCGCCTGCCCAAATGCCATCCGTATTTTTGTGAAACTCCGGGGTGAAGGCGGCGTAAGCGGCACTGGGCGCGTTACGGTCGCCGAGGGATTCGCCGTCATCGCCAATTGAGGCCATGCCACGTGGGTCGGCAAAGCCATAATCCGGATCGTGGCATGTGGCGCAGGATTGCGTGCGATTGGCAGAGAGGTTTACGTCAAAGAACAGGCGTTCTCCGAGGGCTTCCAGAGTGGTTGGGACGTCTTCCGCCAAGACTGGCGAGGAGGCGAGCACAAATGCAATGGCGGCAAAGCGATACATTGGAGTGTCTCTTGATTCTGATTTGTGCCGACAGCATTGCGCCTGCTTTTTGGATTGGTCAACTGTGCCAGATGCCGCATGGATCAACGTCTTCGTTACCAGAGGTCAAAAACCTTGCGTGTTGTTGCGACGGAAAAACGCTGCCGGAGCGTTTGATAAAAACAAACGATTGAGTGAGAACAGTTATGTCGCAGAAAGTGCTGCCAATTGGATTTATGTTGATAGCTGCCGGGCTTTGTTATGCGGTTGTTTTTACGTCTGATACGCTTTGCATTGCGGACACGAGTGCGTGTTCCCCATCAAGAGATTTTTCGGCGTTTGAGTATTTTCAGGTCGTGTATGCATTGGGAGATTTAGAATGATTTATTATGGCACCAAAGCCTTTTTGTCGGTTGTGGTTTTGTGTGGTGGCCAAGCGTCAGCGGAGATGGTGCAGGTCAAGACACCTGCGCCGGTCATCCATCTTGCGGACAATCTGGATGAGGCGGATGACCTGGGCTGGTGCATCGATACAGTGGGGCGTGGTTTTGGGGACACGTTACATGCGCACTCCTGCAAACCGCAGGGCGGGGATGTGCAGTTTGCCTTTGATGCTGCCAGCGGTGCAATTCGGTCTGTAGCGTTTGATGGAAAATGCATGCAGGTTAGCGCGCCGCGGGCCGCGGTGGATTTTTCTTTGCGGGACTGCGATCCGACAGTGTCGGCTCAGATGTTCGCTTTTGACAGTGAGAGCGGGACCATTCGGCCGCAAGACGCTTCGCACACCTGCGTGGCTGTCGGCGCGGAGAGCCGGTCAGCAGGGCCTTTTATGTCCCGAGATTTGATTCTTGCGCCGTGTGACGCGGTGGCAGAAAGCCACCGTCGTTGGGTGATCATGCCCTAAACGCAAAAAAGCCCCCGGCAGCGCGAGGGCTTCTTGAAAGATTTTGGGTAGGATCAGCGGTCGCGGAATTGCGCTTCGCGTTTTTCCATGAAGGCCGCCATGCCCTCTTTCTGATCTTCGGTCGCAAACAGCGAGTGGAAGGCGCGGCGCTCAAACAGCAGGCCTTCGCGCAGGGAGCTTTCAAAGCTGCGGTTCACAGCCTCTTTGGCGGTGCGCGCGGCGATCAGAGATTTTTCCGCGATCTTTTGGGCGGCGCTCATGGATTCTTCCATCAGCTTTTTGGCAGGCACAACGCGGGACACAAGCCCGGAGCGCTCTGCTTCTGCGGCGTCCATGAAACGGCCGGTGAGGTTCATGTCCATGGATTTGGACTTGCCCACGGCGCGGGTCAGGCGCTGGCTGCCGCCGATGCCGGCAATCACTCCGAGATTGATCTCTGGCTGGCCGAATTTCGCGGTCTCAGATGCGATGATGAAGTCGCAGGCCATGGCGAGCTCGCAGCCACCGCCAAGGGCGTAACCGGATACGGCTGCGATCACGGGCTTGCGGATGTCCTGGATGCTGTCGCCAAACTCGGCAAACAAGTTGGAGAGGTTCACGTCTGCGAAGCTCATCGAGGACATTTCTTTGATGTCCGCGCCCGCAGCGAAGGCTTTCTCAGAGCCGGTGATCACGATGCAGCGCACTTTGTCGTTGGCATCCGCGCTTTCTAGAGCGTCCTGCAGTTCGCCGATCAGCTGTTGGCTGAGCGCGTTCAGGGCGTCCGGGCGGTTGAGTTTGATAAGGGCGACGTGGTCTTCGATTTCGACGATGATCGTCTCAAAAGCCATGAGTAATGCTTTCATTGTTCCGGTCAGGAGTGATTGATTATCATTTGATACATATGGATCAAGCTATCTTTGGCATTGCGCACAGTAGAAAGACGAGCGGCCGGATTGGGTGATTCGGCTTATTTTTCTAGTGCAATCGGGGGTTTTGCAGGGTTCCCCCTCCCGACCGTAGACGTCAAAAGTGTGTTGAAAATACCCCAGTTCGCCGTCGGCTTGGCGAAAGTCACGTAACGAACTTCCCCCGGCCTCGATGGCCTCCTGCAGCACCTGACGGATGATGGGCACAAGACTGTGTACGCGGGCCTGTGAGATGGCCCCAGCTTTGCGTTTTGGCGCTATCCCTGCCCTGAAAAGCGCTTCGCAGACATAGATGTTGCCCAAGCCCGCCACGATGCGTTGATCCAGCAGGGCTGATTTGATCGGGGTGTTTTTTCCGGCGAGTCGCTCAGCAAGATAGGATTCGTGAAAGTCGTTGCCCAGAGGCTCCGGCCCAAGTTTGGCGATCAGCGGGTGGGTTTCGGTGTTGTCCGAGGGCAGAAGGTCCATGGCACCAAAACGGCGCGGATCGTTGAAGGTGATGCGTGCGCCGTTGTCCATATCAAACACCACATGATCGTGTTTCTCGGCTTGTGGGTGATCGTGGGCGAATTGCCCCAAGGGATCACCGGAAACTGTCATGCGGCCGGACATGCCAAGGTGGATCAGCAGCGTCTCATCTGTGTCGAGGTCTGCGAGGATGTATTTGGAGCGGCGGCGCAGCTGCGTGACCTTGGCGCCGGTGAGCCGTTCCGCCATGCGGTCTGGGAAGAGCCAGCGCAGATCGGGGCGGTTGACTTGCGCGCGGGCAATGGTTGCGCCTTCCATGGCCGGTTGCAGACCGCGGCGCACGGTTTCGACTTCGGGCAGTTCGGGCATATTCACCTCTTGGACGACTTTGTGCCGACCATGCGCGACGACGTTGGTCACAATCAAGGTATCTCTTGGACCGCGCAGCGGGCCGCGCCCGACCTCCCCAACGGGAGGGCGCTTCGCTTTCTACCGAGGTCGGACGCGGCCCTTGTGTTGGATCGTACTCCGGTGCCAAATCAGCGCATTGTACCTGTTTGGACGGCCCTATATGAATGTGGCAACCAAGAGGATTTCGCATCATGGCGGACAGCAAAAACACCACCCATTTCGGCTTTGAAACCGTGCCGGAAAGCGAAAAGGCCGGGCGCGTTCAGGGCGTGTTTGGGTCGGTTGCCAGTAAATACGACATTATGAATGACGTGATGTCGATGGGCATTCACCGCATCTGGAAAGATGCGATGATGGATTGGCTGGCGCCGCGTCCGGGGCAGAAATTGATTGATGTGGCTGGCGGCACCGGCGATGTGTCGTTCAAGTTCCTGAAGCGGGCCGGTCATGGTCATGCGACTGTTTGCGATCTGACCGAGCCGATGTTGGTCGAAGGCCGCAAGCGGGCCGAAGTAGACCATATGGCCGAGAGTCTTGACTGGGTTGTGGGTGATGCGATGGCGTTGCCGTTTGAGGACAACACCTTTGACGTCTACACAATCAGCTTTGGTATCCGGAATGTGACTCGCCCGCAGGAGGCGTTGAATGAAGCGTTTCGGGTGTTGCGGCCCGGTGGGCGGTTGATGGTGCTGGAATTCAGCCAAATCCCCAACGACATGATGCAGAAGGTCTATGACCTCTATTCCTTCAACATCATTCCGCAGATGGGCAAGGTGATCGCCAATGATCGCGACAGCTATCAGTATCTGGTGGAGAGCATTCGCAAGTTCCCGGATCAGGAGACGTTTCTTGATATGGTGAAGACCGCCGGGTTTGAGAATGCGAAGTATCGCAATCTGACCATGGGCATTGCCGCGCTGCATTCGGGTTGGAAGCTGTGAGAGGTCCGCACAATATTATCCGCCTGATCCGCACCGGTGCCACGCTGGAGCGCACCGGCGCGATGAAAGTGGTGATGGACGCCTTTGAGGCGCCGAATTTGGTGCGCGTCGTGTTGCGCGGGTTGGTTTGGCCGTTTCAATGGCTGGGCTACAAGGGCGATCCAAGTGCGCCAGCATTGCCTCGCGCATTAACGGCTTTGGGGCCAGCCTACATCAAATTTGGGCAGGTGCTTTCGACCCGACCAGATGTGGTGGGCGGAGATTTGGCTGGCGAGTTGCGGGTTTTGCAGGACAAGCTGCCGCCGTTTGATATTGCCACCGCCAAGGCAGAGGTCGAATCCGAGTTGGGGCAGCCTGTGGATGAGATTTTCTCCGAATTTTCCGAGCCGGTGGCGGCTGCGTCGATTGCGCAGGTGCATCGCGCACGGTTGCGTGAGACGGGCGAAGAGGTGGCGGTAAAAATCCTGCGGCCCGGGATCGAGAAGGCGTTTCGCAAAGACATCGATGCTTTCTACTTTGCGGCCAATACCATTGAGTTCCTGTCGCCGGGCTCGCGCCGTTTGCGGCCGCGGGATGTGATTGAGCACTTTGATCGTGGGGTCACGTCCGAGCTGGACCTGCGTCTTGAGAGTGCAAATGCCAGTGAATATGCGGCCAATTCTGCGGAGGATCCTGGGTATCAGGTGCCCACCGTGCAATGGGAGCATTCCGCGCGCCGTGTGATGACGCTGGGATGGGCGGAAGGCACACCGATTGGCGACAATGATGCGCTTGATGCAGCGGGACACGACCGTAATGCGCTTGGCAGTCGGATTTTGGAATTGTTCCTGAACCATGCGCTGCGCGACGGGTATTTCCATGCGGATATGCATCAGGGCAACATGAAGGTCGCCGCCAATGGCGACATTATTGTCTATGACTTTGGCATCATGGGCTACATAGACGAGTACACCCGCCGGGTTTATGCGGAAATTCTCTATGGTTTCATTCAGCGGGACTACAAACGTGTGGCCGAAGTGCATTTTGAGGCTGGCTATGTGCCAGCGGATCAAGATGTGGATGAGTTTGCCCGCGCCTTGCGTGCTGTGGGGGAGCCGATTTTTGGCATGGACGCCACGCGGATCTCTATGGGGCGGCTTTTGAACTACCTGTTTGAAGTCACTGAACGTTTTGGCATGGCAACCCGTACCGAGTTGATCCTGCTGCAGCGCACCATGGTGGTGGTTGAAGGTGTGGCACGGTCGCTCGATCCGCGTGTGAACATCTGGGATGTGGCAAAGCCGGTGGTGTCCGCCTACATTCAGGAAAGCATAGGCCCGCGCGCCGTGTTGAGCGATCTGGCGAAGACCGCGCGGGTGCTGTCTCGTTTTGGGCCAAGATTGCCGGCAATGGTCGAAGTCGCGTTGATTGCGCAGTCCGAGGACAAGGTTGAGGGGTCGCGCCCGGTGTGGCCCTGGATGATTTCTGGCATTGGGCTTGGGGTGTTTGGCACCGTGGCGACCCTGGCTTTTGGCCTGGCGCTCTGGCACTAGTTTACAGTCCAGCTGGCATGAAAAAGGCGCCCAGTGGGCGCCTTTCTCTTTGAGGTCAAGGCCTCTGAATATGTGCGGACTTAGAGCAGACCGGCGTGCGCCATGGCGGCGTCGATCTGTGCCTTGGTGGCGTCGGTCAGGCCGGTCAGTGGCAGGCGCACCTCTTCGTTGCACAGGCCAAGGCGGGACATGGCGTATTTCGCACCCACAAGACCTGGCTCTACAAAAATGGCCTCGTGCAATGGCATCAGCTTGTCCTGATACTCCAGTGCTTTGGCATAGTCGCCTACAAGCGTGGCGGCCTGGAACTCGGCGCAGAGTTTTGGTGCGACGTTGGCGGTCACAGAGATGCAGCCGACACCGCCGTGCGCGTTGAAGCCAAGTGCGGTGGCGTCTTCGCCGGACAGTTGGATGAAGTCAGCGCCACAGGTGGCACGTTGCTGGCTTGGGCGGGCCAGATCGCCGGTGGCGTCTTTTACACCAACAATGCGCGGCAGCTTGGCCAACTCGCCCATGGTTTCCGGTGTCATATCGACCACGGAACGGCCCGGAATGTTGTAGATGATGATCGGTAGTTCACAGCAGTCATGTACCGCAGTGAAGTGTGCGATCAGGCCGCGTTGGGTTGGCTTGTTGTAGTAAGGCGTTACCACGAGGATGCTATCTGCGCCCACTTTTTCGGCGTGCTGGGCAAAGCGGATGGCTTCCAAAGTGTTGTTGGAGCCCGCGCCTGCGATCACTGGCACACGACCGGCGGAGGCTTTGACAACCTCTTCGACAACGGTTTCGTGCTCTTCGTGGCTTAGTGTTGGGCTTTCGCCGGTGGTGCCTACGGGCACGAAGCCATTGGTGCCTTCACCAATGTGCCACTCGACGATCTTCTTGAGCGTTTCCAAATCCAGCTCGCCGTTCGTAAACGGCGTGATGAGTGCGGGGTAGGACCCTTTGAACATGGCACGCTCCTTTTTATGCGTAGCTGGGCGGAATTGCCCATTTTGGTAAATCGCGCGGACCCTAGCGGGAAGTTGCCCACTTGCCAAGATTGTGAGTTGAGGCCTTCGGGTGCGCGGCGTATCTTGCGGGTTCTATCCTGTCTGGCATAGGAAAATGCAAGCCATGTTGCGTCTTTTTCTGACTCTGTTTGTGGCCTTGCTGGTCGCTGTTCCCGCAAATGCGCAGTTTCGCGATGAACTTCGCGCTGCGATGACCTCAATCCGTGCCAAGGATTGGGATGGCGCGGCTAAGGCGGTGCGTGAGACCGATCAGGTCACACGTGACATTGTGGAGTGGCACCGGTTGCGTGCGGGCGAAGGCTCGGCAGATCAGGTGTTGGCGTTTCTGGATCGGCGCGGTGATTGGCCGGGCTTGCCGTATTTGCGTAAGCAGTCGGAAGCAGCGTTTGACGACGTGAGCTATGAGATGGCGCTGTCGTTCTTTGTGCATGGTCCAGCGCAGACTGCGGAAGGGGCGCTGGCGCAGGCCAAAGTGCTGACGCAGGCCGGCGAGGAGGGCGCGGCGCAGGCCACGATTGTGGAAGCCTGGCGCACCATGGCGATGAACAGCACCACCAAGGCGGACTATCTGGCGCGCTACGGCGATTTGCTCAAACCACATCACACGGCGCGGCTGGATGCGATGCTGTGGAAGAATTGGACCTCCAATTCTGAGGCGATGTACGCCCATGTGCCGGACGGCTGGGTGGCCTTGGCCAAAGCGCGGCTTGGATTGCGGGCCATGGCCAAAGGTGTGGATGGCTTGATCGCGGCGGTGCCGGACAGCCTACAGGACGATCCGGGATTGGCGCATGAGCGGTTTGTCTGGCGGCATAGGAAAGACCGCAATGACAGCGCCATTGAGTTGATCTTGGCGCGCAGCAAAGCGGGCACGTTGGGCGAGCCCGAAGAATGGGCCCCTCGGCGCCGGTCGTTGGTGCGCAATCAGATGCGGGCGGGGAACTACAAAACCGCCTATGCCTTGGCGGCGACACATAAGCTGACGCCAGAGGCGGGCTATGCCTATTCCGATTGTGAGTGGCTGGCAGGGTATTTGGCGTTGCGCTTTCTGGACCGCCCTGAAGAAGCTGCCGCGCATTTCTTGAATTTTGCCCAGTCGGTGGAAACGCCAATCTCGCTGGGGCGCGCAGGCTATTGGCTGGGTCGTGCCTATGAGGCGATGGGCGACAAGACCACCGCGCAGCAGGCCTATGTCGCTGGCGGTGCGCATCAGACGAGTTTTTATGGGTTGCTGGCTGCAGAAAAGGCGGGGATCGCGCATGATCCGGCCTTGTCTGGCCAAGAGCGGTTCCCGGATTGGCAAAAGGCGGGTTGGACCACATCAAGCGTGCACAAAGCGGCGCGGGCTTTGTTGGCGGCGGGCGAGTTGAGCCTTGCGGAACGGTTCTGGGTGCATCTGAGTGAGACGCAGGATCGCACGGGTCTTGGGCAGTTGGGTCGGATGGCGCTGGATTTGGGACAACCGCATATTGGTGTGATGCTGGGCAAGCAGA
Source organism: Shimia sp. MIT910701 (assembly GCF_047126315.1). Lineage (GTDB taxonomy): Bacteria > Pseudomonadota > Alphaproteobacteria > Rhodobacterales > Rhodobacteraceae > Shimia. The sequence continues at coordinate 784,264 of NZ_CP138953.1, forward strand.
TGGTGCGCATGGGCGTGACCCTGCCGGGACCCTATTACCCGCTGCATCCGCTGGTCGATCAGAAATTGCCGGTGACGGATGAGTTGTCCTTGGCAATTGCCCGGCGGGAGAGTGAGTTTGATCCGGTGGTGGTGAGCCATGCGGGTGCGCGGGGCTTAATGCAGTTGATGCCGGGTACGGCGCGGGATGTGTCGGCGGAGATTGGAGAGGTCTATGTGCTGGGTAACCTGACCTCTGATCCGGGTTACAACGCGCGGTTGGGCAGTGCTTATCTGGCCGAGTTGGCGGAGCAGTTTGACGGCAATATCATCATGATTTCGGCGGCTTACAATGCTGGTCCGAGTCGCCCTGAGCAATGGATGTCGAGGAACGGTGATCCGCGCAGTGGTTCTGTTGAGGCGATGATCGATTGGATCGAGATGATCCCGTTCAACGAAACCCGCAACTATGTGATGCGGGTGTCTGAGAGCTTGCCGGTCTATCGCGCACGGTTGGGCAAGGACCCACATCCGGTGTCGTTTGGTCAGGAGATCACGGGCGGCACCATCAAGGTGCGCTAAGGCCTCATGCAGATTGACGTTCTCGCCACCACGTGAACAACCCGGCGGCCAGCACAATGCCCGCGCCAATGGCGACGTTCATGCGTAGGGTTTCGCCAAAGGCGGCCATGCCAAGCGCGGCGGCAAAAGGCAGTTGCAGGTAGGCAAAGGGCTGCACGGCGCTGGCCTCGGCGACCTCATAGGTGCGGATCAGCAACCAGTGGCCAAAAACCCCGGTGCAACAGAGCGTTCCCATCCAGATCCAGTCGCGGCCCGAAATGGGTTCCCAGAAAAACAGGCCAATGGCGGTCATGACGATGCAGCCGATCACGCCGGTGTAGAAAAAGCTGGTCTGGCCAGTGTCACCGCGGGCGACGTAGCGGGTCATCAGGCCGTAGACGGCAAACATCAGTGCGCCAACAAGTGGCACAATGGCGGCAGGGCTGAAGACGCCGGAGCCGGGTTGCAGGATGATCAGCACGCCAACCGCGCCGACGCCAATGGCGGCCCAGCGGCGCCAGCCAACGCGCTCGCCCAAAACGGGGCCGGAGAGCGCGGCGATGATCAGCGGATAGCAGATAAAAATCGCGTGGCTTTCGGTCAGCCCCAGCAGGGTGAAAGCCACCACGGTCACACAGATTTCCAGCGCCAACAGCGCGCCACGGCCAATTTGCAGCAGCGGAAATTTGGTGCGAGCCACGGCTTTGAGGCCGCCGGGTTGGCGGGCGGACAGCGCAATGACAAACAGCGCAAAGAACCAGTAACGGATCATCACCACAAGGTAGGTGTTGTACTCGCTTGCCAAGTGGCGGGAGATGCCATCTTGCAGCGCAAAGACCAGCGTGGTGAGCGACATCAAGAGGATGCCGAGGCGGTTGTTGGGCTGTGTCATGGCGTGGGTTTTTCACATTGGGTCATGTGGCGTTTGCGGCCAAAGCCCGGGGTGCGGGTGACGCTGAAGCCTGCGGCCTCCAGATTGCGGCGTACAAAGCCCGCGGCGGTGTAGGTTGCGGCGGTGCCACCTGCTTTGGTGTGTGCGCCGACTTGGGCCATTAAGTCTGCGTCCCAGAGTTCGGGATTTTTGGCAGGCGAGAAGCCGTCCAGAAACCAGGCGTCCGCCTCAAAGCTTTGCGCCTTAAGTGTTTCACGTGCGTCGCCAATCACCACGCGGGCGTGGAGGCCGTCCAGGGTGGTAAGGGTTGGGTCTTCGGCATAAGCTGTGACCAAGCGGGTGGCGTAGGCGCTTAGTTCCGGGAAGGCGGCGAGTGCTTTCTGCATCTCCTCGGCGCTCATCGGGAAGGCTTCAAAGGATGTGAATGACAGCGGCGTGGTTTGGCCACTCTCTTCCCAAGCCTTCCAGACCGTCAACAAGTTGAGACCTGTGCCAAATCCTAGCTCGGCAATGTGAAAGCCGGGAGTAAAGCGGGCGGGCAACAGGTTGCCGTCCAGAAACACATGGCGGGTTTCGGCCAGCCCGTTGTCGAGGCTGAAATACGGGTCATCAAACCGGGTAGACACCGGGATGACGTTGTCTCGCCAATCGAGATCCGCGTGCTGGTCGCTCATGTCGCTTTGCCTTATGGAGGTGACGGCGCATTTGACCACAAATGAAGGGATTGGCAATGGTGGACGTGACCGTGATGGGAGCGGGAGCTTTTGGGCTTTCCGTGGCGTGGGCCTGTGCCAAACGTGGGGCCAAGGTGCGGGTGATTGATCCCGGTGGCGTGGGCGCGGGCAGCAGCGGCGGATTGGTCGGCGCATTGGCACCGCACACGCCGGAAAATTGGAACGTGAAAAAGGCGTTTCAGTTTGAGAGTCTGATCATGGCAGAAGGCTGGTGGGCTGAGGTTGAGGCGGCTGGTAGGGTGAGCGCAGGCTACGGGCGCACGGGGCGTATTCAGCCGGTGAAAGACGAACGCGCTTTGGAGCTGGCCCAGGCGCGAGCGGAAAGCGCCAAGGAGCTCTGGCAAGGCAAGGCGCAGTGGCAGGTTGTGGCGCGGGACAGCCTTGGTGATTGGGCGCCGGAAAGCCCAACGGGCTGGCTGATCCACGACACCTTGAGCGGGCGCATGTTTCCTCGGCGCGCCTGTGCCTCACTGGCGGCTGCGTTGCGCGCCAAGGACTGCGAAATTGTTGAGGAAGGCGCGCAGCGTGGAAAGGTGATCTGGGCCACAGGCTGGCAAGGTTTGCTCGATTTGTCTGAGGACATGGGCAAACCAGTGGGCAATGGCGTCAAGGGACAAGCGGCGTTACTGCGGCTGGATCAATCCTCTGCACCACAATTGTTTGCCGATGCTGTGCATATTGTCCCTCACGCCGATGGAACTGTGGCGATCGGTTCTACAAGCGAGCGAGAATTTGACGATCCTTCAAGCACGGATGCTCAGCTTGATGATGTGCTGGCGCGGGCCTATGCGGCGGTGCCTGCCTTGAAAGGTGCGGAGGTCATCGAACGTTGGGCGGGCGTGCGCCCCCGTGCCAAAAGCCGTGCCCCGATGTTAGGCAAACACCCGACCAAGGATGGCGCATTCATTGCCAATGGCGGGTTCAAGATTGGCTTTGGCATGGGACCAAAAGCGGGCGAGGTGATGGCCGATCTGGTGCTGGAAGGGCGGGACGAAATACCGGAGGCCTTCCGTCCCGAAGCCTCGCTTTAGGGTTTATTGGATGCCTGCACTACGTCCGCTTTCAGTGCATCCATGAGTGTCGTCACGGAGGTCGTATAGCGCTCGCTCACGAACTGGCCGTTGTCGTCAAAAGCGTTGCCGCTGTCGGCGATGCCCACTTCTGGGGCCAGGGTGATGCGGGGACGAAACGCCACAAGGCAGCTGCGCAGCATGGTCTGGGCCCGCACACCCCCAGCACGACCTGCGGCCGCGCTCATCAAGGCGGTGGGTTTGCCAACCATGGGTTTTTCCCAATGGCGGCTGATCCAATCCAGCGCGTTTTTCAACACGCCGGTGACCGCGCCATTGTATTCTGGGGTGGAGATCAGCACCGCGTCGGCCTCGGCAATCTGCTGTACCAACAGTTTCACTTCTTCGGGGATGCCGCTGTTGCTTTCGAGATCGCCGTCATAGAGCGGGAGGTTCAGATTGGCCTCAACGTAGCTGTCCGCGCCATAGAGCCGGGCGGCTTCGCGCAGCAGTTTGCTGTTGGTGGAGTCCGCGCGTAGCGCGCCAGAAATTCCGAGCAGTTTGTGAGGCATAGACCAATCTCCTTGTTCGCGTGCCCATTACGTAAGGAAAAAGGCGCCGCAATCAAGCGACGCCTTTCAAACACTGGTTGTGCGATTCTGCGTTGCCTTAAGCGGCGGTGGGCAGGATCACAATTTCCACACGACGGTTCTGGCGGCGTCCGTCTTCGTCGAGGTTGGAGGCAATGGGCTGATCCTCGCCCCGGCCAATGGTGTCGACCCGGCTGACCGGCACGCCATTGGTGAGCAGCACATCGGCCACCGCATTGGCGCGGCGCTCAGACAGGGTCTGGTTGTGGCTGGCGGAACCGGTGTTGTCGGTGTGGCCCAGAATTTGCACTGTGCTGTCTGGGTATTTCTCCAGGCTGGTCGCAACCTTCGCAAGATCGTCCTGCAGGCTGGCGTTCACAGAGTAGCTGTCGACGTCAAACAGGATGTCCTGCGGCAGCGTCAGGATGAGGCGATCACCTGTGTTTTCGATGCGTACGTCGTCATCCAGTTGGGCCCGCAGTTCGGCCTCTTGCTTGTCGAGCACGTTGCCGATGATGGCGCCAGCCCCCGCGCCAAGGGCGGCACCCATCAACGCGTCGCCATCGGTCACGGCGGCGATGCCCGCACCAGCCAAGGCGCCAATCAGCGCGCCGTTTTTGGTCTTGCGATATTGGTCACGATCCGCGCCGGATCCGGCCACATAGGCGGGATCGGTACAGGCCGTCAGGCCCAGCAAAGCGACGGCGCTCAGGGAAAGGGGAAGTGTCTTCATCTCGTTGCCTCAAGTATGTATCGCCGTTTGTCGGCTTTTGCGGCTTGTATACTTGGTTTTGCGGCCTGCCCCAAGCAAAGAGACGGGCGGTATCGGCAAATTGATGCCTAATGTGCGTTTAAGCTTCCGCGCGGGCGGACTCGTACGCCAGCAGGGCGCGTTTCACTGGCAGGCCCCAGTGATAGCCGCCAAGTCCGCCGGACTTGCGCATGGCGCGGTGGCAGGGGATCAGCCAACTGACCGGGTTGCGACCTACAGCTGTGCCGACAGCGCGCACGGCGCGGGGATTGCCAATGCTGCGGGCGATTTCGGCATAGGTGGTAACTTCGCCTGATGGAATGCGCATGAGGGCTTCCCAAACTTTGATCTGCAGCGCGGAGCCGATCATGTAGACCGGCACTTTGTCATGGTCGGCCTGTTCCGCTTGGTAGGCGGCAAGCACCCAGGGGCGCAAAAACATCGGATCTTCGACAAAATTGGCATTGGGCCAGCGGGAGAAGAGATCTTCCATGGTGGCCTCTGCGCCGGTTTCGGCTGCAAAGCCAATGCCACAAATGCCTTTTTCTGTACCCGTGACCAGCGAGAGGCCAAAGGGGCTGTCAAACCAGCCCCAATAGATGGTCAGCCCCTCGCCGCGTTTGGCGTAGTCGCCGGGGCTCATGGCTTCCCAGCGCAAGAAGAGGTCATGCAGCCGGCCGGAGCCTGACAGCCCCACCGAATTGGCCGTGTCCAAAGTGGTGAAGTGGTCGTGCAGCAGAACCTTGGCGTGGCCCAAGGTCAGATATTGTTGGAATCTTTTGGGGGAGACGCCTGCCCAGCGTGTGAACAGGCGCTGGAAGTGGGCAGGACTCATGCCCATGGCTTTGGACAGCTCTTCGAGGGACATGTTTTCACCGCCCTGATCGATCAGTTCAATTGCGCGGCGCATGACGTTGTAGTGATAGCCTTCGGTCATGTCATTCATCGGTCGCACTCCTGTCTTGAGCGTATCCTAGATGGCAGGTGGGGGTGCGGCGACCCGAAAATTGCGCAAAGGGTGCCCCTTGACTTCGCGTGAAAAAATGAGACATCTATGTCTCATGTTGAAAAAATCAGAAGCCAAAATCATTGAGGCGGGATTCTCCGTCTTCTCCGCAAATCCCACAGCCACATTGGCGGATGTCGCCAAAGAAGCGGGTGTGGGGCGTGCGACATTGCATCGCCATTACGCCGGCCGCGAGGACCTCATGGCCGCGTTGGCCATAGTGGCCATGCGGGAACTGGATGAGGCCATTGAGGCCGCCACCGAGGACTCGCCCAACTATACCGAAGCGTTGCGCCAGAGTTTGGAGGCGATCATCCCACTGGCCGACCGGCAGATGTTCCTGGCCAACGAGCCGTTAGATCATGTGCCGGAGGTTCTGGAAGCCTACACGCAACAACTGGAGGAAACCGCAGAGGCCGTTGACGCGGCGAAAGAGGAAGGTGGGTTTGATGCCGATGTGCCAACCGCCTGGATCGTGCAGGCGATTGAAACGCTGACCTATGCCGCCTGGACTGTGGTGCGGGATGGCGATGCTACGCCTGAGGAGGCTGCGGCGCTGGCCTGGCGCACGTTGCAGTCGGGTTTAACGGGAGGAGCAAAATGATACCGGAGCAGTTTATCGGATTGGCCGAGCAGGTGGACGAGGTGTTCTTTCTGATCGGGGTGGCGATCTTGGTGATCGAGATTGCAGAAGCCTGGTTCAAAGGGTCTTTGAAGGGCAAAACCTGGCTTGAGATGTTGGCGAGTGCGTCGACACAGGTGCCTTATCTGTTGCTGGAAGCAACAATGATGACGGCGCTCTATTTTGGGCTCTACGTCTTTAGCGAAACCGTGGTGCGCTGGCATGTGCCAACCACATTGCCGTGGATTGTTCTGGCCGTGGTGATTGCTGATCTGACCTACTATTGGGAGCATCGGATTGCGCACCGGGTGCGGATCCTTTGGACGCAGCACGCGGTGCATCACTCCAGTCGAGATTATAACATTGTAACGGCGGTGCGTTTTGGTCCGCTGGAAAGCCTGTGGTCCTTCACTGCACATATTCCCATGATATTTGTTGGGTTCAGCCCAGATGTGGTTTTGGGATCGGTGATCCTTGTGCAGGCCTATCAGACCTGGTTGCACACCGAGTTGATAGGCAAGTTGGGGCCGCTGGAGTGGGTGTTGAACACGCCGAGCCATCACCGGGTGCACCATGGGTGTGACAACAAATATCTGGACAAGAACTACGGGGGCATCCTGATCATCTGGGACCGGCTGTTTGGCAGCTTTCAAGTGGAGGAAGAGCGTCCGCGCTATGGGTTGACCACTGATTTTGACAGTCAGAATCCGGTCAAGGTTTGGTTCTCAGAACTGCCTGGACTGTGGCGCGACATCAAACGTGCCAAGACCGGACGAGAGCTGTGGGGGCGGCTGTTTGGACCGCCGGGCTGGAAACCATAAATCTATTGAAACGAGGGGGTGGGTTGCGAAGACCCGCCCCCGTCACCTATGTAGCGCGCAACCGATGTTGAAACGTGCAATTTTGAGATCCCATCCATGAGCCTACGCGACAAAATCGGGGCGTTTATTGACCGCCCTGCCTTTCGCAACGCCATCCTCGGCGTGATCCTGTTCAATGCCATCATCCTTGGCATGGAAACCTCCAAGCCGCTGATGGACGCCGTTGGCCCTCTTCTGATCACTTTGGATGGTCTGTGCCTAGCGATTTTTGTGGGAGAGATTGTTGCCAAACTTTATGTGCAACGTGGCCAGTTTTTTCGAGACGGCTGGAACCTATTTGATTTCATCATTGTAGCTGTGGCTCTAGTACCTGCGGCCCAAGGTCTATCGGTGCTGCGGGCGTTGCGGATCTTGCGCCTGTTGCGGGTGGTATCAGTGGCACCCTCGTTGCGTCGCGTCATCGAAGGGTTGCTCAACGCCTTGCCCGGCATGGGCTCTGTCTTCTTGCTCATGGCGCTGATCTTCTACATCGGCGCGGTGATGGCGTCCAAATTGTTTGGCGCCGCCTTCCCGACTTGGTTTGGCACCCTTGGCAAATCCGGCTATTCGCTGTTCCAGATCATGACGTTGGAAAGCTGGTCCATGGGCATCGTGCGTCCGGTGATGGAGGTCTACCCCTACGCGTGGATGTTCTTTGTGCCGTTCATTCTGCTGACCACCTTTGTGGTGCTCAATCTTGTTGTCGGTCTGGTGGTGAACTCCATGCAGGACGCGCACCATGTGGAAGCCGAGGCAGAGACCGGCAACTACCGCGATGAGGTGCTGAGCCGGCTTGATAAATTGGAAGAGATGTTGCGGGACGCCAACAAGCGCTGACGTCCCTTAGGCGGCTTAGAAGCTGACTTTGACGTTGCCCTCATAGATCATCTCGCCTTCAAACCAGGTTTGGTTGACCACCGCGCCGTGGATTTGGTTGAGCGGGATGTCAAACAGATTGCGGTCCAGCACAATAAAGTTGGCGCGTTTGCCGGGGCGGATGGAGCCGATTTCCTCCTCCATGAACATCGCATAGGCCCCACCCATGGTGTAGGCCTTGATCGCTTGCTCCAGCGAGATATGGCTGTCGGTGCCCAAAAGCACGCCATTGGGGCCGTCTCCGGGCGCGCGGCGTGTGACCAGCGTTTCGAGGTTTGTCCATGGATCGGCCTGCGCCTGATTCCAATCAGATCCAATAGCCACATTCACTCCAGACCGCAGGATCGGGCCAATGCGCAAGACGGTTTGCAGCATCTCCGGGCCCAGATCGGCCTCTGCCGCGTCGATGATTGGGCGCGGAAACCAGAAGGACGGGGAAAACTCCATCACCACATTGCCGTACTTCATCCGGTCGATGTCGGCGGTGTCGATGATCACATTGTGCGCCACGTGATTGCGCAGGGCACGCACCTTTTCCACACCGTTCTGCTGCATCGAAAGCTCGGTGCCCTCAAGAACAATTTCCGTGCCGCGATCCCCGGTGGAGTGCACCATCACGCCAAAACCACGGGCGTTATAGTCAACAATTTTCCGGCGCAGTTTTTCCGGCGGGGTCATGGGTAGGCCGTTGTAGTCGGTGCCCGGATAAGTCTCTTTGATCAGCATGGTGCGGCCAAAGGGAACGCCATCTGCAAACAGCTTCACACCATCGATGCGCACATGGTCGGTCTCATACTGTTCCGGGTTCTCAAACAAGGCTTCGTTGGAGTAGAGGCGGTAAAAATCGACCTCATAGGGTGTCATTGAGACCTGCATTTTCAGCAGGCCTTCTTCGTCCATACGTTTGAGCCCGTTGACCCAGTTCTCGTCTCCCTGCGCCACTTTGATGCCGGTGATGCCCATCGAGGACAGGCGCGGCATCACATCGGTGGCCGCCTGATAGAGGTCGTCTTCGGCATAATTGGGGGAGTGTTTGAACACTTCCTGCATGGCCGTTTCATAGAGCAGCCCATTGATCGCACCGTCCTCCGTGCGGCCAAAATAGCCGCCTACTGGATCGAGGGTGTCGTTGGTAATGCCTGCCATCTCCAAGGCTTTGCTGTTGGCAATGGCGATGTGGCCTGTCTCATCCTCGATCACCACGGGGCGGTCGGGCACAATCGCGTCGAGATAGGCAGAATTCAGTGGTGTTTCGGTGAAGGTGCTCCAAGAGAAGGCCGCGCCAATGATCCAGGGTTTGTCTGGAACGGAGGCGGCATAGGTTTTGATCTTGGCGTCAAACTGTTCCGGCGTCACGGGAACGGCGGCAGAGGTGGAGAAGTCTACGTTTTCGATCAGTTGGGAGCGCAAAGGGTGTATGTGGGCGTCAATCATGCCCGGCATGGCGAAGCGGCCGCCCAGATCGACCACCTTGGTGTCTGGCCCTTTTAGGGCGGCAATCGTATCGGCGTCGCCGACTTTCACAAAGCGCCCGTCGATGATTGCGGTGGCTTCGGCCCAGGGTTGGCCTTCTTCAACGGTATAGATTTTTGCGTTGGTGATGATGGTGTCGGCGATTTGGGCCATCGCAGGCATGGCGGTCAAAGTGCAGGACACCAGTGTTACAAAGGGCAGGGGGCGGATCATGGCTAAACTCACACTCAAATGCTCAAATAGATGCGGATTTTGTGGCAATGCTGCTGAAGCATTTCAATAGGCAGAAAGCGCAGAAGAGATTTGGACACAAAAAAGCCGCCGAGGATGTGGTCTTCGGCGGCATTTTTGGGAAACGAACCCGGTCACATTTTGAGGTTACGGGCTGAGTCCTTGATCGCATCATATTGGCCTGAAGGGCGGAAACGCCAAAGATAGTCAGGCATGATCGCTTCTGGTGCGAGGGGCTTGATGCCAAGCGCGTCAAAGCCTTGAGCATCGTCGCTGACCACGTTGTCTTTCTTAAGCATCTTGAGCTGGTCTTTGGTGATCACAGAGTTGTGGAACAGACCAAAAGTCAGCGCCTGCAGAAGGCCAAATCCAGTGGCCATCAGGCCGCCGACAAAAAATGGCAGGTTGGCGACCAGCTTACGGCGGTGGATAACCTTCAGCATCTCAGAGACCCAGCCGCGCAGGCTGTCGACCTCTGGGCCGCCCAGTTCAAAGGTGCCCGACGCCTCACCTTTGATGCCCTTCACGGCTGCTTGCGCCACGTCATCCACATAAACCGGCTGGAACTTGGTCTCGCCGCCCACAAGTGGCAGCACCGGGCCGAGGCGGGACATAGACGCGAAGCGGTTGAAGAACTCGTCGTCCTGACCAAAGATCACCGAGGGCCGCAGGATCATGGCATTGGGCATGTGTTGCAGTACGCCCTCTTCGCCCAGGGCTTTGGATTGGGCATATTCGCTGTCGCTGTCTTTGTCGGCGCCGATGGCAGAGATATGCACCATGCTCTCGACACCTTCGGCGGCGGCGATGCGGGCAATGCGCTCGGCCCCTTCGTGCTGCACAGCATCAAAGGTGTTTTTGCCACGGTCTGACAGGATGCCCACGCAGTTCACCACAGCGTCAGAGCCTTGCATGACCGCCTTTACGGAGGCGTCATCGCGGATGTTGCAGAAGACAGGCTCCACCTGGCCCACCGAGCCGTAAGGCTTCACAAACATTGCTTCATTGGGGCGACGTACCGCGACCCGTACAAGCCAGCCTTCTTTTGCCATGCGACGGGCGATGTGACGTCCGACAAAGCCGGAACCGCCAAAGATGGTGACAAGTTTGGACATGGGTTGCCTCCAAGGTAGACCATTTAGAAATGGGATAGCGCCGACGGCGTTTCGGAACAAGCAACAAAGGCGCGACCGCGACAAGAAACCCCTGTGTTTTTTGTGGAATTTGACGGGGCTTGGGGCCGTCTTCATTTGCGCAGGGGAGAAAAAACAAAAAAGGTTCTAGAATCGCGTTGACACCCCCCCCGGCTAGGCTTAAACGCCTGTCTCATCAACCCGTGCCCAGATGGCGGAATTGGTAGACGCGCTAGCTTCAGGTGCTAGTGTCCGTATGGACGTGGAGGTTCGAGTCCTCTTCTGGGCACCACTTTTTCGATAGAATTACTATTTTTCAAATACTTGCGGTGTTGCGGCTATTTTGTTCCCCTAATACTCCCCATTTTTGTTGGGATTGCTTGAAGCAAGTCGGGGCAGGAAAAGCACTCTAAAGTCAAGGTTGCTCACTCGTCGCCTGCTCCAAGGATTCGTCAAAGGTTATTTGACAATGCACTAGGGTCAGGACCCATTGATTTCCGTCTAATGGCATGATTCACGGTTTGAAAACGAGCGGTGAACATGTCTGATCTTTTCTGGTTGACGGACGCGCAGATGGCGCGTCTTGAGCCCTTCTTTCCTAAATCCCACGGCAAACCACGCGTCGATGATCGACGTGTCTTGAGCGGGATATCTTTATTAATCGCAATGGGTTGCGGTGGCGCGATGCACCTGCGGAGTACGGGCCGCACAAGACGCTGTACAACCGTTGGAAGCGTTGGAGCGACAAAGGTATCTTCGCGCAGATGATGGTAGGTCTGGCTGCCGAACACGGCGAAGAGAGGGCTGTGATGATTGACGCCACCTACCTCAAGGCTCACCGAACCGCGACCAGTTTGGGCGTCAAAAAGGGGGGCGAGGACGCCTGATTGGCCGAACCAAGGGCGGTATGAATACCAAGCTGCACGCCATCTGCGACAGCCGGGGACGCCCTCTCAACCTGTTCGTTACAGCCGGGCAAGTCAGCGACTACATCGGCGCGCGGGCATTGGTGAGCAGATTGCCCAAAGTGGACTGGCTGCTTGGAGATCGGGGTTATGACGCCGATTGGTTCCGAGAAGCGTTGAAAGACAAAGGGATACGCGCTTGCATCCCTGGTCGAAAGCGGCGCAAAAAGACTGTAAAGTACGATAAGCGCCGCTACAAACGGCGCAACCAGATCGAAATCATGTTCGGCAGGTTGAAGGATTGGCGGCGTGTCGCAACTCGATACGACAGATGCCCGAAGGTCTTCCTGTCCGCCATCGCCCTCGCAGCTCTCGTTATTTACTGGCTATGAGTCCTGACCCTAGCAAGTAAAGAGTTCCTATGGTCTCGCCTTGGGTCGTCGCTGGTAGAAAAACTTCGCCAAATAACTGGGCCCTGACCGCCAAGGTGAGAGTCCAGAGTCAGCGCGTGCTTCACAAATCAAATGTTGAGTCCGACACAAGTGGAATTGGCTCATCGAAGACCCAAAGCGAAGAATTAGACGCAATGTAGTTATCAGCGTTGGCTACGTCTTCGATCATCCCTATCTCCATTGAATCGGATTGAGGTTGAATTGACATGGGCGCAAAAACAAACTTCTCGGCGCTTAGCGTGCCTTGCTGTTCAGCCACCGGCACCGGAAAAAGATCTGGGTCGAGAGTGAAAGTGCGGGAGTACACTTCGGAGTCCTGTCCACTCTGGTGGTTTCCGTCCCAGGTGACCACGAAGCTGCCATTGGTGAGGACGGCAACAGAGACGTTGTCTGGATTGCCCAATGCGTATTCGTTCACGAGAATGGGGTCGCCGTGAGGCTGCCTCTGCGCATCGACCACTTGGGCAAACACACCGTTGCGTATTCCATCTTCGTGCCAAACCGCCACGTAGCCTCCGCCTGGTAGGCCCGCTACTTCAATGTCCTGTGGCTTGGCGTTGTTAGGAAGCGTTTCATCTGCTGCCAGCTCAACTGGCGCACCTACGGCGTTCCCGGAGGCATCAAACATCTGGGCGGAGAGATCGCTGGCGCTTTGCCTTGCGACAACTACAAACCCGTCGGTCGCGAGTTCAGCCACTTCTAGGTAACCGAAGCCTTGCAAATTGTCAGTATCGACAGTGTTAGGGGAGCCAATGGCGGCGCCGTTATCTGCGTAGAGCTGATTTACCAATCCAGTCCCGTTATTCCAGATTGCAACCGAACCACCACCTTCGAGAGTGGAAACACTGAAAGTTGCTGTACTGGCGTAAGCGTCTGACGTCTGACGCTTACACCCAGAGCTAATTGTCCGGTTTTAGATCTGTTCATGCAATGATTTTGTTGAAAGAGAACTGTCATTTTTTTGACACTAGAAAATGTAATACTTGACTTAAATGCTCCCCTAGGTAGAATTAGCGTATTGTAAATATATGAGTCAGGGCTATTCATGTTTACTGTGGCGACTTGCCTGGCGCTACACAGGCTACCAGCAACTGAAGTATTTTGTTTACTCAAAGATTGCAGGCAGGCGTCGTCGCATCGTCCCGTAAGGGATCACTCAATTGTATCGTTGAAGGACGAGTTATTGGTTGTGGTTATGTAAGTTATTTATATGTTTTTTTTAATGGTTATATTGTGATTGTTATTTTCCCAAAGATAGTTTGGATTTCAGATCCAGAGTTACTGCCAGAAAATGGGCCTCTAAGTTTACACCCAGAAGACAGTGAGGAGGTCGTGTTGTATGCCGGGTTTGGCGGGACATCCTCAGATTTCCTGGCGCTGGCCCACGAGTATGGGCACACGCTCCAGATCCTACAATCGAATAGTGTATTTATCCCTAAGATTGATCGAGAAGTCGCAGCATTCTTGGCAGAACACATTTTTCTGGCGTGCTTGCGATCAATTGATAGCCACTCGCACAAGTCAATCCGGCGAATTTGGCAGGCTGAAACGAAGAAATATGAGGGCTGCGCTGGCGAGGGTCGGGTGCTGCAATTATGAGTGGCATGCTGCAGATCAGCGTGGCTACATGGTGTCGTGCGAACTCCGTCGAGCCGTCTGAATTGCTCAGGCTACTCGCAGAGAAAGACACAATCAGAGCGGCCTACTTATGCGAAAGTGGCAGCGTGGGGGTGACATCAAACCCCGCACCAAAGGCGCAGTCCGCTGCGTTTCGCGAGATCGTTTTGCCAGCGTTGTTACGGGCATTCGAACCGCCTCAATCTGTTTGCGTCCATATTCTAAAAACAAAGCAGTTGTCACTCATGGACGGCCAGCCTTGTACCATCGACGACGGACCCGAGTGCCCGCCGCGCATCCTTTTGCGCTGGCGCGGTACAGCAGATGACCTAATGTGCCTGGCCCATGAGGCGGGGCACGCCCTTCAAGTCGTGTGGTCTGATCATGCGATCACGCCCCCACTGCTTCGGGAGACCTGTGCCTTTCTGTCAGAAATTGCAGTGTTACGATGGGCGCTGTGCCATTGTTCGGAGTTGCACCGGGCCCTGGTCGATGTCTGGGAGCGGGAGAATGCACGCTATTTCGGGAGCGACATGGAGGTGTTGCGGGCCGATTTATTGCAGCCTGAGCGTGCTCACACCTATCGGCACAACTACCCACTGGCTCGGCTAGCCGCGCTGCGATTGGCAAGCGATTGGGACACCGCGCGCCTCTGTTCCGTTTTTGCAGACAGCGTTGGGGGCACGGAATGCCTGCGATCAGCGCTCGGCCTCGAAGCACCGCAGCGGCTGCCCTGTCCCGAGCGTATTTGGTCTGAAACAGAGGATTTTCTGGGAAGGCTGCTGTCCGCGCCTGCATACAGTCTGAATGCTGACATAGACGCAATGATTGTAGATTTGACGCCGGGTGTGGCTCCGCGGGTTGTGTCGCGTGGTCCATCAGCCCCTCTTGTGCGATTTGGCAGCGCGGGCACGCCAGAGGCATCCATTGTCTGCGCAGGCGTCATGGCAGAGGCCAGCGCTTTGCCGCGAGCTCAAGGCGCTGCGGAGGCACCTTTGTCTGCAGCACTTGGCCGCGCATTGACCCGAGGGCCACATTTTGAGGCAGCCCCAACAATTGCAAAATGCCTTGGAAGTCTTGCGCCCGCGGCGCTTGCCGAAGTCCTTTGTGGCGCTGTCTCGCCCGATTGGGTGGATCGAACGGCGCGGATAGGCGTCATCACGGTGGACGGACAGCTGAGTAATCCGTATAACACGTTAGCATCAGAGTGGATTTATTGGCGCAGCATTGGCGCTTTGGCCTTGGGGGCAATCAGGCGCGGCGATGCGCGTGGAGATCTGCGTCCCGACGCCTTTCTAAATGCCATCCACGACGAGGCTAAGAAGCCTGCATTGGTGGCAAACGTTCCACTGGCGAAGGCCGACGCGCTGACCGCGCTTGGGCTCATGATCGCACAACTTGCGCGCGCGCCTTACCATCAACAGTTTTCTTTACGGACATATCTGCCAATTGACATTCTGCCCCCGCTTCAGTGTGGACAGGCTCAGGTCTTTATAGACTCTAACACTGACCCGGTTGGCGCGGTGACGTGGGCCTGGATCTCGGACATGGCCGAAAGCCGACTGCACCAAACCGGACACGCCTTGGCGGAAGGCGATTGGTCCGGTGGCGACAGGCTCTTTTTTAATGACTGGCTTGCGGCACCAGACGCAATGCGTCCGATTGTAAGGTACATGACGCAGGATGTTTTTCCTAGTGAGACGGCGACGAGCCTACGTCGAAATCTCGATGGCAGCGTAAGACGCATCAACCGCTGGACCGGCTCTGCCGTCCGCGCTGGCGTAAACAAACCGATCGTGCCCAACCCAAAGACTAGCTGTGTTCCCACGCACCGCACCCTTCAGAAGTGTGGAGTCGAGTGATGTGCCGACAAAGCCAAGACATGACCACGCCGTTGCAAGACCAGGCGCAGTGTCCGCGTCAGAGGCTGCAGACTGACAACAAGATCCCGAGCTGCCCGACGGGCGCCTCGGCATGCGCGAAGCTGACAACATGTCGCTCTGCGATCTTTCACCCTACGGAACAAGCACATGCGGTTCCAGTGCAGAGCGGTGTGAAGGTTGCCGTCTGTAAATCAAAATCTAAGGAATCGCACAAATGACAAAGATCATTCAATCCCAAATCTCCGGTCATGACATGGACCTCGAACAGCTGATCCGTGAAGCGCTTGAAGCTCATATCAGCTTCGGAGGCGGAGGCGGTGGCGGCGGCGGCGGCGGCAACGAGGGTAACGAGGGCGACGAGGGTAACGAAAACAACGAGGGCGACGAGGGTAACGAGGGTAACGAAAACAACGAGGGCGACGAGGGTAACGAGAACAACGAGGGCGACGAGGGTAACGAGGGTAACGAAAACAACGAGGGCGACGAGGGTAACGAGGGTAACGAAAACAACGAGGGTAACGAGGGTAACGAAAACAACGAGGGTAACGAGGGTAACGAAAACAACGAGGGTAACGAGGGTAACGAAAACAACGAGGGCGACGAGAACGACGAAGGCGATGAAGGTAACGAGGGCGATGAAACGGACGAATGGGGCCTAGAGTCTATTCATGGCACGGATGAAGGCAACGAGGGCGACGAGGGAGACGAAAACAACGAGGACGACGAAGGCAATGAAGGCAACGAAGGTAATGAAAACGATCGGCCGGGTTTAGGCAACGAAGGCAATGAGAATAACGAAGGTGATGAGGGCAATGAAGACAATGAGGGCGATGAAGGCGACGAGCAAAATGAAGGTGACGAAGGCAGGGAGTTTGATGAGGGCGATGAAAACAACGAGGGTAATGAAAACGATGAGAATGACGAGGGCGATGAACACAATGAGGGCAACGAGGGTAACGAGGACGACACTGTAGATGGTGACGAAAACGACGAAGGCAACGAGAACGACGAGGGCAATGAGAACAATGAAGGGAACGAGCACAATGAAGGCGATGAGGGCGACGAGTCTAACGAAGGTAACGAAGGAAATGAGGGTGATGAGAATGACGAAAATGATGAGGGTAATGAGGGCGATGAGGGCGATGGCACTTCAGACGACAACGAAGGTCACGAGGTGACTGGACCATAAAGTTTACCCAACAAATGACAGGTTTGGCCCCTTGTCCCGGGGGGCCTCTCCGCCTGCCTCCGCAAAAGCTCTATCTGCAGAATGAAATGACTAGAAAAAAGGACTGCGCGTGAAAAGCCTACCTGACCCAACACGTATCGAAACGATCTTAAGAAAACAAAGGCATCTGGTAAGGCGCCGTCCTCGTTGTAGGCTCGGGTTTTCATTGCTTGCTGCGCTATTTGGATGGAGCACGTCCTCTCTTGCGGAGAATATCTCGGTGTTCGCCGAAAACGTAACCACGCACGTTCTTTATCACGAACTGGCCCATGCCATTATCCGAGAGTTCGAGCTGCCCGTCCTTGCCAACGAAGAGGCCATGGCGGACACCTTTGCGACAATTTACATCACTGGATTGCTGCGCGACAGAGCCGCGGAAATTGTCACAGATCGCGTGCAATCGTGGCTCTTTGAAGATGCCGAAGTTTCTCCGGACACCTACGATTTCAAAGGGGAACACCTCCTGGACATTCGCCGCGCTTATCAAGCCGGGTGCCTGTTTTACGGTCTTGATCCAGCTGAGTTCGTGGAGGAAGTGGCCTTTCTCGAGCTCTCGCAGCGTGATCTTTCCGATTGCTCTGACACAGCGCCAGATCAGGAAGCTGGCTGGGCCCGGACCCTGGCGCCGCATCTGTTGCCGGACGGTGAGCGATCAAACAAGGTCGAGATCATTTTCGGTGAAGGCCCCCTGAAAGACGCAATGGTTGCTTCAGGCCTGATGCAATCTTTTGCCGACAACGTGGCGCGCTTTGACTGGCCCCAGCAGATCACACTGCATTTCGACCATTGCGATCAAGGCGCATATTGGAGCCGCGCCAACCGCAAAATCTTGCTCTGCGACGACTACGTCCAGCGCTTCATCGCTCAGGGCCGCGCTCTTGGCGTGACAAACCCATAACGAAGACAAGTATTCAATAGGAGCCAATGATATGAATATTCAAAAACCGACCACAACAGGCGAAACCTTTGATCACGTGGTGCTGCCGCCAAAGGTCGAAGTGACGGAGAACAAGTACTTTCCGACGCAAGTCTTTACCATGCAACTTGATGAGGAGACGGAAAAATCGTTCAATGCGCACCTGACTGAGCAGATCTATTCGGAGCGTGAACGCGATGCCGAAGGCATTCAACGGTCAAACTTTCGCGCTTTGGGCGGCTGGCACAGCCACAACAATCTTCACAAAGAAGTGGCCTATCAGCCGCTGGTTGGACTGATTGATTCGGTCTGCGAGACGATCAATGATGCAAATAGCTATCACAAGGCCACGCGGTTGAAGATCGGCACAATGTGGTCCATCATCAATCCTCCAGGAAGCTCAAACCGCGCCCATATCCACCCAGGATGCCTTTGGAGCGGTGTCTACTACGTTCAAACGCCTGAAAACAGCGGCAATATTGAGTTCATTGACCCACGCACAGAAAATCTTGTCAGCCAGCCACGCTACCAACCAAACAAGAAACGTCCCAAGTCCTGCTGGTCCAAGGTCAATTTCACACCCAAGGCCGGAAAGCTGATCATCTTCCCAAGCTGGCTGTACCATTCTGTTGCCCCTAACCTTTCCACCAAGAAAGGTTCCGCAGGCGAGCGGATCATCATCAGCTATAATCTAAACCAAACAAAGCCTTGATGCCTCCCAAGGCGGCGGCGGACATCAGCGCCTTCGTTGCCTGCAGGTTCGATGGCGACCTTAAAACCGATGTAAAGAGTTGAGGAGGACAGAACATGACTCAGAGTACCGAAGATGAAGCCATCATCCATTGGCGCGTTCTCTGGTCATCCAGCTGGCTGTTTGGCTGGGCTGTCCTTTTCAGTTTCTTTGTCGCCCTGTTGTCCTTGACGCTGCCCTTTTTCATGCTCCTTGTTTATGATCGGGTGCTGACGGCGCGTTCTCAAGAGACGCTGACCGCACTGGTCGTTCTGGCTTTGACCCTGATCGTTAGCCTGGGCTTTTTTGACTACGCGCGACGCCGATTGCTTGCCCGCTTTGGTGCGCGTTTGCAGGAGCGGCTTGAGACGCAACTGATCGCCCTACCGCCGCGCAATGCGACCCAAAGTACGAAAGATGCGCTTGGTTTGCGCGAGCTTGACCAATTGCGCGGCTTTGTGCACTCCGGTGACCTGCGCAACATCATTGACGTGTTGTGGCTGCCACTTTTTTTGTGCACGGTGTTTTTTCTCAACCGCTCTATTGGGTGGCTTGCCATCATCGGGCTCTTGCTCTTGACACTGATCCAGGGCCTTGGTTGGTTTCTGGGCTCTCATCGGCAGCGGGAAAAAGAGCGCGCCTCGGCAGATGTCAAAGCCGCCAATGCCACATTAAGCCGCGCAGGACGCTGGCTTGCAGGACAAGCGTTTGGCCCATCCGCAGAAGCCAGCCTGATCAGCAAACGAACCGCAGCCCGAGAAGCGTCTTTGCATGCTGCGGATCGCAGCAATGCGTTTGATGTTTCCCTGAGCATGGTCCGCTTGGCTTTCTCGATCCTCGTTTTGAGCATCGGGGCTAGTCTTGTGCTGGCCAACGCACTGACTGTCGGTGGCATGATTGCTTGCCTTGTCCTTATGAACAAGGTCTTCTTCCCCTACCTGGCCTTTCTTCGAGCGCTACCTAAACTGCGGGCAACGAAAAACGACTGGTCCGCTATCGGCGCCCGACTGGCGCAGCGCACAACCGCCAGCACGCCTCATGATATACGCGCAGCAAAGGCACCCCTGCTTGAATGGCGTAACGTGGCTATCGGAGGTGATCTTGATCTGGATAACGTCCTCGAAGGTGTCAATCTGACTGTGCATCCCGGCGAGATCATCGAAGTCACGGGTCCGAGCGGCGCTGGTAAATCGCTCTTCTGCGAAACGATGGTATGGGCACGACGCCCTGCACGTGGCCTTGTGTTGGGGCATGGCTACCGCTTTGGTAGCTTGCGTCCTGAGCAAATCAGCGCGCTTGTAGGGTATGTCCCCGAGACCCCTCTTTTTCTGAAGGCAAGCGTGGGTGAAAACATATCTCGCCTTGACGATGTCGGGCATTCCGACCGAACTGAGAAAGTGTCCCAGATCGCGGGGTTACACGCGCGCGTGGGACACTTGCCTAAAGCGTATGAGACGAAGATCGACGAGGTGGGCCACCCTTTGTCGCGTGGTGATCGTGATCGCCTTTCGCTTGCACGCGCGCTCTACAATGACCCAAAAGTGGTCGTGATCGACAACCCCTCAGAGATCTTGCTGACCTACTTCGATAGCGAAGGCGTCGAAGCGCTCACCGCGTTTCTCGCTGCGGGCGGCGCGCTTGTTCTGACAGCACGGCACCCCTTGCCCTTGGCATTACCAGCTCGGCGATTTGAAATCTCTGGCAATACGCTGGTACCTGCACGCAATACTAATGGCGCCAATGCCGGGCCCGCTCCCAAGGTCCGATCAGTACCACGCATCGTTCCGGAAGTTGGGCACCAGTCTGGAGTGCAGTTATGAAACGGGTGAGCGCCTACATGCCGTTGCGTCTCGGACTTCTAACGCTTGCTGGTGTGGTGAGTTTTCTGGGGTTTTGGGCTGCCCATACAGAGATTGCCGGGGCAGTGATCGCAAAGGGCCGTCTCATGCCCGTCGAGGCCGCGCATCTCGTCAGTCATCCGGACGGCGGCGTTGTTGCGCGCGTAGCAGTGCGATCAGGGCAACATGTTGCCGCTGGCGACGTATTGGTCACCCTCGATGGCAGTGCGCTCGCGATCGAACTGGACAGCGTGACCCTGCAATTGGCCGAGCTGCTGGCCCGCCAAGCCCGCTTGCAAGCCGAACGTGCCGGACTAACCGAATTGCCTAATCCAGTAGAGATTTACCGCCAGCTTCCCGGCCTCGAAGAACAGCGCGCCCTTCACGCCCAGACTTTGAAAAATGCTCGCATACGGCTCGCACGCGAAGTGTCCCAAGCCGAACAACGGGCCTTGCAAGTCGAACGTCAGATCACCGGCATTCAAGCGCATATAGAGGCGGTTCAGGCCGAACTCAGTATCACACGAACCGAACTTGAACGGCAAGAAGACCTGCACAAACGCGGCCTGATCGAGACTAGAACGCTAGCCGCCGAGCAGCGTGGGTTCCACCGCCAATCCGGCGAATTGGGCCGACTGCGTGCAGAAATTTCTGAACTGGAAGAAAAACTTGGCGAAACACGTCTGGCTGCTCTAACCACAGTGGATCAGGCCCGTTATCAGGCTCAGGCAGAGCTGGACAGGATCGCGCCGCAAATCCTAACGCTGATTGGTCGCCGCTCGGATCTGTTGCACAGTCAGAATCTTCTGGAGGTTCATGCCCCAATTTCGGGTCATGTTTACGACTTGCAAGTGAAAGGAGATGGCTTTGTTCTGCGCAAAGGGGCGCCAGTTCTGACCCTGATCCCGGACAATTCTGCGCTTCAAGCGCTTGTCAGGGTTCGGCCCAGTGATATTGATCAAGTTCATATCGCGCAAGAGACAGTTTTGCGTTTCAATGCCTACAACATTCGGACGCTACCCATGCTCTACGGCAAAATCGACGCTGTGGCGCCGGATGTAAGTCAGGATACCCTGACGCGAGAAACATATTACGACGTTAGTGTTTCGATCCATCAGGAGGACTTAGAAGGCGTTTTGAATAAGCCTGTGGTCAATGGCATGGAAGTCACAGCCTTCATCCAAACGGTCCCACAAACACCTCTGGAATATGTCTCCCGCCCCGTCGTGGACTACCTGACCCTTGCGTTCCGCGATCGCTAGAGCTTTTCGGTTTGAACTTGAATCGCTGAAAGCGGCGTCTGAGCCCCACCCGGTCATGCCGCCCAAAACACTGCAGTGGGACGACGATCACGAAAAAGCTTAGACCAGATGAACGTTTTTAGCAGCGGGTGTGGTGCCCGTGATTTTCTCGGCGAACATTGGATTGTTCGACGGAGGAAAAACAAATGAACAAGACGCTTTACGTGGGCCTTGACGTTCACAAGGATACGATTGCAGTGGCTGTTGCAGAGGACGGCAGAAATGGCGGGATGCGGTTTCATGGAACGGTCGTCAATTCGGCGGATGCCGTTTTACGGCTTACCAAAGCGCTGACAAACAATGTTCATACACAGTCATTCTGCTACGAAGCTGGCCCCTGCGGCTATGGACTCCACCGGCACCTCACTAAGCTCGGGTTTGAATGTGCGGTCGTGGCACCATCGATGATCCCGCGCAAAACCGGGGATCGGGTAAAGACGGATCGGCGCGATGCCGAGATGCTGGCGCGGCTCTGGCGGGCCGGTGAACTGACCCCGATCTGGACGCCTAATGAATAGCAAGAAGCGATACGCGATCTGATCCGGGCACGCAAGCAGGCGATGGACGCGGTGAAGACCGCTAAACTACAGCTCTTGAACTTTCTATTGCGCCATGGCCTTCGTTACGAGAGTGGGCAATACTGGACACAGCGCCATCGACGTTGGCTCGCGGAAATGCGGAAGTTCCGCTTCCCGCATCAACAACTGGCATTCGAAGAGTACAAACGCGCGATCGCCCAGGTCGAGGATCGGGTTTCAACATTGAATACGGCCATCGAAGGCGCGATTCCGGATTGGCATTTTGCGCCCGTGGTTGATGCCCTGCGTGCTCTGCGCGGCGTCAACACCACCATCGCAGCCACTGTGGTCGCAGAGATCGGGGATATCACGCGGTTCGAGAACCCTCGGCAGTTGATGGCTTGGCTCGGGCTTGTCCCAAGTGAGCACTCCAGCGGGAACACAACGCGACTTGGACGGTTGACCAAGACGGGCAATGCATTGGCTCGCACGATGCTTGTCGAGGCCGGGTGGTCATATCGCCACCCTCCGAAAGAAGGGTATCCATACCTGAAGCGTTCGGCGCATTTTGAGAGTACCTCAAAGTGTGGGGCAGTTAGGCGGCCATGGGCGTTTCCTTGGTTGGTTTGAGGTACTCTCCAATACTGCTCACACGACTACCAGAAAATCCTGCGCCAGCATGGGTTCCAGGCATCAATGGCTTCTACAATCCGCGCCGCAGGCATTCAGCACTTGACTGGAAAAGCCCCCTGGCCTTCGAAGCAAAGGCTGCATAAGTGAGAAATCGGAGCGGCACGAAAACTGGACAGGTCCACTTAGCGCAAACCAGAAACGCTTAGATCGGGATCGTTTCATCCAGGTAGTAGTAGATCACTCTCGCGCCGCCTCGCTTGCCGCGACCGGAAGCTGCAACCCGGACTTTCCTAACGCCGCTTGCAGGAGACGGAACTGTCGCAGCGTGAGTTGGCAGTGACGTTCACGGATCAAGAGCGCTATTTTGTGTCGGAATCCACAGTATATCGTGTGCTGAAAGCCCACGACCTGATCACCAGTCCCGCCTTCATCGTGCTCAAGGCGGCGAACGAGTTCAAAGACCAAACAACCGCGATCAATAGCTCTGGCAGACAGACTTAACTACATCAAGGTCCTTGGCTGGGGCTGGTTCTATCTCAGCACGCTTCTCGACGATTACAGCCGTTACATCGTATCTTGGAAGCTTTGCACAAGCATGCGGGCTGAAGACGTTGCCGATACGCTGGACCTCGCATTGCAAGCGTCTGGCTGTGATCAGGTGTATGTCGTTCACAAACCGGGCCTGCTCAGTGACAACGGTTCCAGCTATGTCTCAGGGGACCTGGCGGAATGGTTGAAAGACAAAGGCATGAAGCACTCTCGTGGCGCGCCATATCATCCGCAAACCCAAGGCAAGATCGAACGATGGCATCAAACCTTGAAAAACCGCATCTTACTGGAAAACTACTTCCTGCCTGGTGATCTCAAAGCGCAAATCGAAGCCTTCGTCGACCACTACAATCATCAACGCTATCACGAGAGCATCAACAACGTCACACCGGCCGACGTCTACTTAGGGCGTGACAAAGCCATTCTGAAACAACGCGAAAGGATCAAACTAAAGACGCTCGAAACGCGATGCTTGCATCACAGACATCGCGCCGCATAATCAAACCAACCAGATGAGCCAAACTCTCTCTTAGTTTAGGCCGCCATTGGACCCCAAAACCCTGACGACGGACACCTTCATCGAGAGTTCGGCAACCAAGCAAATCGGCTGAATGACCGAGTCGTGGCTGAATGAGGTCGGTAGCGTGTTGGCGACATCCTCGACGTTTGACCGCGCCATGCGCCATAATGTCGTTGCCGCCGGTATCGCGTTTTCGACTTCACTCAGGCCATTGGTGAAATCGTGGAGGTCGGCGACAGAGAAAGCGACGTCCCCCGCAATTGCTTTATCCTGTCGGCACCAGATCCACCATTCCTTAGCGCTGGCGAAGCCCGCGACCTGCCAAGGTTGGAGAGAGACCCGGCCGAACGCAACCTGAAAGGTCAACTTGCGGACCTGATCAATGGAGGCGGCGAAACCTATCCCGGCGCCTGGCCAGTTGGTGTCGACCTCGGGCATCATGGCGGCATAGGCGTCCATGATCCGCTTGACCTCAGGGTTCCCGCCTACGCCGATGACAAAGCTGGAGCCAAGGATTTCTGTCGCGGCCCTGAATGGCCTCTGATGGATATGGATACCTTCCTCTGCATGTTTCAGATCGAGACGACGCAGATCATCTAAAGTCCATGAACTCATGCTTGATCCGCCGTTGCTGCCGACTCCCGGTTCCGTTCTTGCTTGATGGGAATGGGAATATGATCGGGTGGCTCAAAACCGCGTAGGCGCAGCTTCGAGAATTGTGGGCTTGAAAGGTCAATGTCGAGCTCTGACGTGAAGGGGACGAGATAGGTACTTGCATCGAAACCATTGAAATTTATGCCTTCAGCCTTCAGCCTTCAGCCTTCAGCCTTCAGCCTTCAGCACCTTGAAGACCTTGCATGTAGCTGAGACAAAAATTGGCATAAGATCGAGGTATGCTTGATCGTTGGGGTATCTGTGCTGCGAACGGAGAGCGCGGATTTCTGGCAGTCCCAGTTGAGCATCGATTATCGTAAACCGATTGTTTGCTTTCGCACCTTTTACAGAGACATCCAGATATGGCGATGCGCGCGAAGGGTCGAGGCGTGCATCCAGATCGTCCAGTCTTACATGATGAGACATTAGGATAGGAGCGCCGTGAGCCGTCGGGTGGCTGGCGAGCAAAAAGGACGCGCCGAGCCAGGGTTTTATTCCACCTCGCTCAAGGTGTAGGTGTCGCTTCAGACTGGTGAAGAGCGGGTGATCGCGGTGATGGGTTGCGTTTCGTATGGCTATCATCAGAGCGGTATCGCCATGATCGAAATATGGAAATAGTTTCTTTGAAACGTCATAAAGCGTATGGAACGCCTCAAGCTTCATGTCGAAGCCAAGATCGACATTATCAATCGCTTCTTCGGCGTCGATCTTGAACCGCTCGCCAAAACGCATTTGCGCTTCAACGTAAATTCTCATGCTGTTCGCGAGCCTGCTGACTGCATTCTCGATGATTTTGCTGCTATTCAAAGGCTTATCTTTGCCGACACTCGGCTTGTCAGCCGTTTGTTTCCATCGTGGATTTTTTAAAAATAGGGCGTGAGAAATTCGATCTGCGAACTAGCTGAGTGGGTGTGCCATCTGTGGAATCGCTCGATAGTTTCGATTGATGCTTTCTACTTCAAAGCGATACTGGTTGCGACCCCGTCGAACGGCTGCTTCGTCCAGTCTCTACAAGGCCCCCACATGTTTTGCTGCTTCACACCTCGAAGGGCGGCCTTGGAGCAGCGGTGTTGCTGTACCCGGCACAGCTGAGCGTCGATAAAGGGTTCCATCGCAGACGCTCCACAGCTCGAAATGCTGCGCCCCGTAGCCCAGTGGCCGACCCGGGGAATGCCGCCGCGCAGCACCGACGAGGCTCGAACGTCCGCAATGGGCCGTGAGGTGTCATTTGAAGCGTATGATACGAGTCTTTGGGGCTGATTGGCGTGGACGAATTCCTCCCGAGGATACTGGCCAAAGTTCCTATCGAGAGCGGACGTCAGTAGCGGAATTGTTAGAGAATGTTAGCATTTCTCATCTTTGGATTCCCTTAATATTTGCCCCAACCTGCTCCAGAACGCCTTATGCGGTACACTTCTGGGTTTTGAAGGTTTATCGGGATTTGCGTATTAAATTGGATAAACCATCCAGCGTGAACGGAAAGGCCGAACACTGCCCTCGAGCGTTGCAACTCTCTTGCGACAGCGTGACAAAATCCGTCAAAACTAATCCAAATCAGCATTTTGGGGAGTTTTGTCGTTTTTTGTCGGCATGTCACACCTGTCCTAGTGCTTTCCTGGCCTTTTCGGCAGCGGCTTCGATTGATGTACCCTTGGGTTCACAAGGAAGGTTTTGCTTGGCCTTCCAAACCCATTGAACGGTTTCCTTCGAACCCAATGGAGATCAATCAAAACGGCCATTACTTTCTCCAGCTCTGCCGCGTTGATAGAGCCAATTATACGGTTTCTCTGGATGTCTCTGCTAGAGATTTCCCTCAGATTTTTGTCGAGTACACGCTTGGCAATACGTATCGCGTTCTCAACCTCCCCTGGTAGAGAAGCGGTGCCATAGGCGCGCTGGGCATGGCCAAGAAGATGTTTTCCGACATAGTGAACCGAACGTTTCACATGAGCGGCTTGGATAATTTGAGGGGCGCTCTTTTGACTAGAGGCGCCAGCCCAATCCAAATGAACCAAAATCAAAGCTATGCGGACCGCTAAGCCGGGCAACTTGCCAATGTGACTCCTCAAAGGACCTGTCGACACTTCTTCCAAGTCACTACAAGCCAGCCGAAAAGCGTTCAGTTCTTGTCGTGCCGCCTCGGTGAAAGTGAGGTAACCCGGGCTAAGTTGCCCCCTTTCGTTAGCGACAGGTTGTAGGTCGTGCAAGCTGCGAAGGACCCCTTCCATGAACCCTTGATTAAGATCTCTCTGCGGTCGCTTTGGAGAACGTGATGATGGGTAAACGGTGAGGAAACGAGCCAACAGGCCATCATCATCCGTTTTGACCAAGAGGCGGCTCAATTTTTCCGGCTGAATGCCACCTAGGACCGACACGCTGAGACACTCAACCTGAATGGGGTCAGGGCTCGACTTGCGGTCCACTGTGAAGCTGCGGCCGCCATATGCTTCTAGCCAAAAGGGACGGTCACCACCATTGCTGTATCGGTCCATCGAAAGCAGCCACCCCGAGAGTTCATCTCGCTGTAGGATTAGCCCTCTCCAGGTTTTTGCGAGCAAGTCCGCAATCTTTTCAGTTGTCGCATCAGTTATCCGAATACGGCTTTGAATAGGGCTTTCTTCAATGCGCGCCGCAGCCGGTTTTGGGGGAGCTTGCCCTCCTTCGGCAATCGAGTTTTTGACCCTTGATTTCCAATCTGCTTCTGCAATCTTGGCAACCTCGACTTCGTCTTGCCATCGCTGTTTGGCTGCTCTGTATTCCCCCTGTAGCTCCTCCTCTATAGGGCGCAGAGCATCCAGCACTGCATCCAATGCCGGGCTCTTGCCCGATGATGGATTGCCAACCAACATGGCCCAAATGATGCAGGGTTCGCGCCACCCCTCCCAGGGTGACGCCCAGCGCGTGTTGCCTATTGCTGCACTGGCCGTAGAAAGAAGCGCGAGAGCGACATAGTCGGGGGGTGCCCCCTTCACTTCGGCCGCATCGTTGATCCATCCTGAAACCGGCCCAAAGATCTTAAGGAAGTCTTGCTCTGACAGCTCGGGGGCAGGGGGATCGTGTGGCTCAAGAATCGACATGTCCGGCTCGGGCCATAATACCTCAGGGTCAATCGGGATAATTTTGGTTGTATCGCTACTCATGACCAATTCTCCCGCTGCAGAACATCGTTCCAGTCATTTCCTTCAGGTGCGTGCAGAAAGCTTACCACCCACCCATCTTGGTGGGCTCTCTGCCCAAGGGCATCGCCTGCAGATCGGCCGGCTGCGTCCCCATCTGTCGCAATAATCAACCGCCGAGGCGTGCTCGGAAGGCTGAAGTTGCGCATGCCTGATGTGGAAAGCGCCGCCCATATTTGTGGACTTCCAGAAACAAGCCCACTGGCGAGGCTCAAGCCCGTTTCAATGCCTTCACACACGACAAACGGGCCAGATCTGCCGGAGCACTCCACAGCACCTCCACGTACCGGCCCAAGCATTCGCTTTGACATAGCGGATTTGCTCTTAACGCTGGTATGCAAGAAGGTGCGATGCACACCTTCCGTTGGGCTGACCAGTGCGATCAAGGCCGGAGAGTACACGTTTGCATCCTTGTAGTATGCCTTGGGATGGAACCTCAAACTGGAAGGAAGGGGGCACGAGATGCCGCGATTGCGTAGATAACCCTCGGCCAACGTACCCGACACAGGCATCGCACTTTGCCAGAGTTCCCTTGCCTTTTTCAGATTGTGCTTCACGGCGCCGGAACGGGACTTCCAGCCTGGATCCCGAACTTTGGGATTAAGGCTCTTTGCTGACGGAGACGCGCCAAGCGCCCATATGATATCGTGAAAGCGGCAATTGGATTTGAAGCAGTAAACGAGCACGCGATCATCGCTGTATCCTATCGAGAGAGCTCTTTGGTCTGGTCGCCCTTCTGCCTGGCACACAGGGCATGGAGCCAAGCCATATCCGCCTTTCCAATCCCCTTTGGCTAACTCTGTGTAGAAATACGCATTGAAGCCTGGAGCATTGTGAACTCCCTTTTTGGCCATCTCATGTCTGTAATCTTCAGCCATCACCTTTGCTCCCCAAATACTAAGGAAGCCATCCCCAGAGCCACTGAGTGGTTCAAAGCATGCTTGCGCCGAAGATAACGGCATTGTTCCTCGATGAGGTTTTCCTGCCAATCGGATTTCCTGGCAGTAGCTGTGCTGCCAAAAGTATTTAATTTGAGCATGATATGCCCTTTCTTCTGGGCAAACGGGCGCTCGAGTTGTACTTTGAGTTTGCAGTTCAAGTACGCCCCGGTGCAGCCAGTCTGCCCGGGGTATCGTTATTTTTGCGAATGAGATTTGAGGACGTCATCGACGTCTTGCTCGAACCAGTACAGGCGGCCACCCAGTTTAACAGGTTCAGGCAAACGCCCGGCTTCGATATCACGGTAGATTGTTGTACGACCTCGGCCACCAAGCTTTTGGCGTAGTTGTGAGAAGTTGAGATAGTTCATTGCAGCACCTTAATGTTTCGGTGCCCCTTTGTGTCTCTTGGGTTAGATGCTGGCGTGGGGGAAAAAAATTATCCGCCAAAAAATATGAAACTCTCTCACCCAGCAACTGTGTCACTCGAAATTTGGCTCGATGTGTTGGGTAAATTC
This sequence comes from Shimia sp. MIT910701, assembly GCF_047126315.1. GTDB lineage: Bacteria > Pseudomonadota > Alphaproteobacteria > Rhodobacterales > Rhodobacteraceae > Shimia. The sequence continues at coordinate 813,357 of NZ_CP138953.1, forward strand.
TTTTGGGACCCTAATAAGGTTCCATGATTGAGTATCCTGAATTTCCTCCATCAGCCGCTGAAAATACAGGGATATTTGAATAGCTTTTTCGAATTCCTCATTGTTTGTTTCAGCCGCCACTACGAGGTCAGGTATCCCTTCGAGTAAAGCCAAATAGTGCGCGATGCCTCGATATTTCCGGAATGCTCTCATCACGGTATCTTCTAGTGGGGAAGCTCGTGGCTTAGGTTCCAGATCTTCCAGTTTTCGAGCCACCGTTCTGGTTGCCTCCCTTAACGATGGGGCTTTCGCATTAGTTGATAGATGTTGGTGGATCTCCAGCAACACCCATCCGGCCAATCTCCTATTCTTGAGATCCTTCCGTAGCACGTTTTTCTCCACACCAACTCTGCTCATGCTTGGTTTGTCATCGCTAGAGATTTCGATTGGGACATTTTCTTCAGCACACATTGTGAGATAAAATGCTTCTATTTCTTTAGGATCTGGGCTGCACATTGCAGCTAGAAGCATTTTTCCGGGCCACCGTATTGGTGTCCCATTGGTTTCCCAAATCCGCAGGTAGGTCGGGGATGTGCTGTTCATTCTGGGGCCTCAATGTTGTGTTTGTTGTTAGTGAGAAGTCATCAAGTATTCATTCCAACGCTGCATTAACTCGCGACGCTGTTCGAGGAAGTCGTTGCGCGCATAGGATCGCTCGACAATGCTGCCAACTTGGTGGGCAAGCGCCGTTTCCGCGACGGCATAAAGGCTTGGATCGACTTCCGACACCCAAGACCGAAAGGTTGCGCGGAGCCCATGCGGACGATAAGCTTGCGGCCATTCCATCTCTGCCTGCGCCTTTCGCATGACATTCTCAATCGCCTGATCGCTGATGGGAGACACCTTGCCACGCCGGGCATTGGGTGTAGGAAAAAGTAACTCACAATTGGTCTGGTCTTGAGATATGTCGATCAGTTCTTGCATGCCTTTGGTCACCGGGATCCGAAAGCTGTCCACCTTTCCCTGACGCCCCTTCATGATCTCACCTTCAATCTCCCATATGTCATCGGTGAACTGATCAAAAGTCGCAGTTCGCACTGGCTTTAGTCGTGGTCCTCCCCCAACGAGGATATAGAGCTTTAGTGCTCTCTGTACGGTGTTTTGGGTATTCAGTGATTGAAAGAATCGGGGGAGCTCTTGCCATGGCATCGCCGGGTGGTGACGCACTTTAAGAGCCTGATCGCCAAGCAGTTGCCTCGCATTGGCGACCGCATTCAAGTTCACGTCCAACCCCAGTGCTGCAGCATGCTTTATGACGGCGGAAAGCCGTTGGATCGCCTTTTTAGCCGTCGCCGGCTTGTCCCGCCAAATCGGCGCCAAGGCTCGTTCGATATCGCGTTGATGGATTTCTTCGACTGGCATCGTGCCCAGCGCGGGAAGAACATAAAGACTGAGAGGTGAAAACCACCGTCCAGCCTTACCTTCCTCTTTCAATGTCCCTTTGAGGCTTTCAAAAGCGACGGGAGCAACTTCAGCCAGAGTCATGGCCTTGCGTGTGCCAGCGGCTTCTTCTTCCAGTCGGCGTTTTTCATCAATCGGATTGACCGGGTTTCGGCGATCCGTCATTAGATCCCGCCAGCGATCTCTCTCACCGCGCGCTTGTGCAAGCGAAAGCGACTGCACTGATCCCAGGCCCATTTCGTAGCGCTGCTTCAGGTAGGTGTATCGGAAGATCCAGCTCCCAGTGGGCCTGCCTTTACCATCGCGTCCAGTCAGTAGTAAGTACAGTCCGCCTCCGTCTGAGTATTTACCTGGTTCGGCCGTTTTTAGAAAGTTTGCTGCCAGAACGGACATCTCTCATTCCCCACATATTCCCCAAATTTCTTGATATAGGCTGGAGCAATTTGGAGCAATAGGAAACAAGTAGGTTGGTTTTAACAGCTGAAAATAAACAGAAAAGTATCAAGGTGAAGCATTCTGACTTCCGATGGAATACATACTTCGGTGCCTCTTCTGGGCACCAATCTTCTTCCAAACTCGGTCACTTGTTTGTCGCAGCGGCGAGATGCTTTTGCGCGGCTTTTTGCGTGTTGGTTGGCTCCCTCATCGCGGTTATTAAAGCGACACATGGCCCACCGATTGGCGGGCCATGCGGATGGTTTAGTCGTTTAGGACTTAGCCTTTGTCGAGCGGCTTGTAGACAACGGCGTCGATTTCGACTTTTGCGTCGACCATGATCTGGGAACGTACGGTGGAGCGTGCCGGGCCGCCGTTAGGGAAGTAGCTGGCGTACACCCGGTTAAAGGTCCAGAAGTCGCGCGGATCGTCGAGCCAGACGCCCACTTTGGCGATGTCTTCCAGGGTGCAATCGGCCAGTTCCAGCGCTTTGATCAGGTTTTCCATGGTGCGGCGGGTCTGGCTTTCGATGCCGCCGTCTTCGATCTCGCCGTTTTCTTTCATGGCCACCTGGCCGGAGATGAAGACAAAGTCGCCAGCGCGCACGGCCGGGGCAAATGGCAGGGGTTGTCCGCCTGCACCGGTGCGGTCATCGCCGAGACGTTCGATATTTTTGCTGCTCATATCTGAGAGTCCTTGTGTTTGGTTAACTGAGTAAAGGGTTGGGGGCGACGGTCACCAGACCTTACCGCGCGCGGCAACGGGGTGCGCGCCCTGTGGGGTGTCGCCACGGATCAGCTGCACCTCGTCCATCATGTTGGTCACCACGCAGGCGTGGTTGGGGATGATGCGCAGGCGGTCGCCGACGGAAAGGTTAATGGTGTCAGCGGTCAGGATGCCATGCTCTTCGGCGAGGCCGGAGATTGTGATGTCCGGGCGGCCAATGACTTTGCCGTGTCCTTGCAGGCCAAGTAGATCGGAGGTCAGTACTTTGGAGCCCGCGTCGATGATGGCGCGGGAGCCGTTGGGAACCGATACCACTGTGGCCAGGACCGTGAGGGCGCAGTCGTCTTCGGTGCAGACGCCATGGGCCACCAAGGAGCGGTCGTTGTAGATGTAGGTGCCAATCCGGTATTCGGTGGCAATGGGAACATCATGGGCCAGCCACATGCCAGGGGAGCTGCCGATGGAGACCACCGGGACCATCAGGCCAGAGGCAGAGATGAGATCAATGGCTGTGGACAGCCAGCTTTGCACCGCGGCTTCCTGACCGACCGGGGGGTGGGTCATCAGACCGCCAAAAGTCAGGCCGGGTTTTGCGTCAATGTAAGCTGCAAGATCGGCGGCTTGTTCCGGAGTCATCACGCCACAGCGTGCGCCGCCGGTGTCGCACTCGACCAGCACGGTCAGGGGCGTCGGGGCGTTGGCAAAGGTGTCTGAAAGCCCATCCACGGTTGTTGTGCTGTCGGCCACAACACTTAGGCGGACTGTGTCCGAGAGTGCGCGCAGGCAGGCCAGCTTTTCTGCACCCAATATGTTGTAGGTGATCAGCACATTCTCGACGCCGCCCTCCGAGATCATGGCCTCCGCCTCGCTAACTTTCTGGCAGCAGATCCCGACGGCGCCGGCTTCGAGTTGGCGTTTGGCCAGCAGGGGCAGCTTGTGGGTTTTGATGTGCGGGCGCAGGTGTAGCTTTTGATCGGTGCAGTAGGCTTGATAGCGGTCGATGTTGGCCTCAGCGATGTCGAGGTCAATCAGCACCGCGGGGGTGTCGATGGAGGGAAAACTCATGTCAGTTCCCCTTCGTGCGGGGCCTCAACGATGGGCCACAGCGGGCGCGTCAGGCGGGTGTAAGGAGTCGTGGTTGGGTCGTTCGGGTAGGGGCCGTTGACTGCTGCGTAGAGAATGTCTGCGGCTATGGGAGCAAAGGCGCCGTGGAAGTGGTTGGTGGATTTCACCGCCACAACCTGTTTTGCGGAGACGTCGATGCCCAGGTTGGTGAAGAGGTCCGGCGAGAAGGTCTGCGCACGGTTGGAATTGAGCACGACGTCGATCCCGTTTACGTTGATCACGGCGCAATCGCCCAAAGGCACAATGGAGTCGCCAAAGCTCTGGACCGCGTCGGTGGCGACTTTCCGCACGGTCACGGTGGCATCAATCGGAGCACCAGCGTGGGCGGAGGTTTTGCCGCCAAAGCGCAGCTGAAGCTCTGCGCCTTCGCCAGCGGCGTGGCAAAGGCGGACCGCCATGGGATCCCAGATAGTGCCGAGCGCCATATTGGCGACGTTCATGTCCAGTGCGGCCTGTAACAGAATGGTGGAATCACCCGCCACACCGCCGCCGGGATTGTCCCAGACATCGGCGATGATCACCGGGCCTGCGCTTGCCGCAGTGGCTTTGGCGAGGGAGTCTTCGACGGTGAGGAACTTGGGTTTGGTGGTGCCGCGAAAGGAAAACAGCTCTAGGCCCAACTCGCGGGCGAGAGCGGTTCCGGCAGGTTTGTTGCCATTGCTGATTACAATGATTTTGGCGCCGAGATCCGGGGAGTCGCCCGCCATAAAGCCGTGAATAGTGGAGATGGACAGGGCACTGCCGTCGGCTTCTAGCGCCATCATCTTGTCGACAAAGCCGCGCATTGGGTGACGGCTGGTGGGCAGCACGTCCATCATGCGCACGTCAAACACCGAGATTTGCGGGATGATCTCGCCACGGGCGGCGCGCAGGGTCAAGTCAACACAGGCTTCGCCGGTTTCGACAAAATCTGTGTGGGGAAATTCTTTGAACACCGTGATGATGTCGGCGTTTTTCACGCGTTTGTCGCTGAGGTGACTATGGGGGTCAAAGGTCACGCCAATGGTGACCGCAGGGCCAACAATCTCGCGCACGGCTTCGATCAGGGTGCCTTCGCAATCCACGCAGCCGTCGGCAATCATTGCGCCGTGTAAGCCCAGGACAACAGCGTCCACCGGCAGAGCGGCTTTCAACTGGTCCAGCACCTCTTCGCGCAGGCGATCCCAGGTGCGGGCGTTCACCAGGCCGCCGGGTTCCGCCCAGGTGGCGGTGCCTTCGATCAGCTCCACCTCACCTGCCTTGGCGCGCTTGCGCAGGGCGGGAAAGACCGCGCTGCAGAGGGTGGGTGTCTCCGGATGCTCTCCGGGCGGGGCATAAAAGCTCTGTGCAAAATCAGCAAAATCGGTGCGCAACGGCGAAAAAGTGTTGGTTTCGGTGGCAACCGAAGCACAGAAAACCCGCATGGTTTGGTCCTTTGTTTAACAAGGCGGGCAAGCATCCCGCTGGATGCTTGCCCAAGTCCCCACCCGCTTTTGGAGGATAGGGAGGGGATGATTTTAGTCGAGGTAGCTGGCAGCGTTTGCGGCCGCAACCTCGGACTTGAACTTGGCCAGAAGCTCACCGGCGCGGGCGTCCATGTTCTCTGCCACATGGGCTTCAAACGCAGGCTGGGCGGCGGATGCCATGGCTTCACGCTGCTCTGCGGACAGGGCGGTCACTTCGATTTTGTCCATCAGGCCAGCGAGACCACGATCAGAGGCTTCGATGATGCGGGACAGGCCACGGCTTGCAGCGACACAGCTTTCCGCTGCGGTGTGAATGGTGGCACGTTCACTGTCGCTCAGACCTTCATAAAACGCACGGTTGATCATGAAGGTGTATGGCGAGAACAGGTGGTTGGTCAGGGTCATGTGCTTTTGCACTTCGGCGAAGTTGGCAAAAGAAATGATTGGCACCGGGTTCATCTGGCCGTCGATCACACCGGTTTGCAGGCCGGAGTAGACTTCACCCCAAGACAGTGGGTAGGCCTCTGCACCGAGGGACTGCATGATCTTCTGGTGCGATGGCAGGGTCATGGTGCGGATGCGGATGCCTTCGAAGTCCTTCAGATCGGCAATAGGACGCTTGGAATTGGTGACCGCAAAGAAGCCACCGGTGTCCGGGAAGCCCAGAACCACAACGTCGCCAAGTTCCGCTTCGATGTCCGCGGCCAGCTCTTTGCCGAAGTCACCGTCGAATACTTCGTAGGTGGAGGCGTTGCCGTTGAAGGCAAATGGCAGGTTCAACACGTCGATGCGTGGGTAGTAGCTGGCCAGCGCGCCGGTGGAGGTCAGGGTGGCCTGGATAATGCCATCGCGAACCTGCTGCACGTGCTCTGCGGCGGAGCCAAGCTGGTTGGAGCCGAAGACTTCGACAGACACAGATCCGTTGGTGTCGGCGGTCACGATGTTGGAGAACACGGCGGTACATGCGTGTGCCGGGTTTTCAAAAGGATCGGTCTTGTTGTCGTGGCCAAATTTGATCACACCGCCAGCGGATGCGCTGGTCGCAGTCATTGTCGCGGCGATTGCCAGACCTTTGATAAGAGTTTTCATGGGTTCCTCCCGTTGGGTTTAGTTTTTGGTGGTTATTGAGCAAAGCCGAGCATTCGAGGCAGCCAGAGTGCGGCGTCTTCCCAGAAGGCAAAGGCAAATAGGATGGCGACTTCGGCGAGCAGGAACGGGAACAGCTTGATGGAGATGCGTTCCAGTTTTTCGCCGGTGACCGAAGATAAGACAAAGAGGCAGGCGCCGACCGGGGGCGTCATCAGAGAGATGTTGAGCGCCAGGACAAAGATGATGCCGGCGTGGATGGGTTCGAGGCCAACCTGTTCCGTGAGGGGAACCAGCACCGGGGCAAGGATGATCAAGATGGCGGTTATGTCCATCACCATGCCGACCAGCAAAAGCAGGCCGATGATAATGGCGATAACGGCGTAACGGTTGTCCGAGAGGCCAAGCACGGTTTCGGCCAGCAGTTGTGGGATGCGCTCAAAGCTCATCCACCAGCCCAGGATGCCTGCGAATGCAATGATCACAAAGATCACGCCGGTGATGCGAGCGGTGCGCACCAGCATGCCGTAGAAGCCTTTGATGGTCAGGGTGCGGTAGACAAAGACACCGATGAAGACGGCATAGGCCACGGCGATGGAGGCCGCTTCGGTGGGGGTTACAACGCCGCCCAGAATGCCGCCGAGGATGATGACGGGCATGGCGAGAGCTGTGAGTGACGAGACAAAGGTGTCCCAGACTTCACGGGGCGTGGCACCGCGCACCGCTTTGGGCAGGTTTTCGCGTTTGCCGCCAATGGCAATGACGCTCATGCAAACAAGGCAGATTACGAGCCCGGGCAGGACGCCAGCTGCAAACAGGCCTGCGATCGAGACGCCCATCAAGGAGCCATAGACCACCATCAGACCCGAAGGCGGAATGGTGGGGCCAATGATGGAACCAGCGGCGGTGACGGCACAGGCGTAGTCGCGCTTGTAGCCTTCTTTGACCATCGCGGGGACAAGCGTGCGGCCAAAGGCGGCGGCGTCAGCAGTGGCAGAGCCGGTGAGTCCAGCAAAGAAGACTGAGGCCAGCATATTGGTGTGGGCGAGGCCGCCGCGGAAGCGTCCAACCAGCACCTGCGCCAACTTCACCAAGCGGTTGGTGATGCCGATGTCGTTCATGATTTCACCGGCGAGGATGAAAAACGGCATGGCGAGGAAGGGAAAAATATTCAGACCGTTGAAGACTTTACTTGGGCCGACGGCAAGAAACTGGGTTCCGGCCATGTCGATGAGGCCAACAACACCTGCCAACCCGATGGCAAAGCCGATGGGCATGCCAAAGAGGATCAAGGTCACGAAAGCAATGGCGACAATCATGAGGTTTCCTCCTCGAGGTGGTCAGAGAAGGGTGGGTTGTCGATGTGGATGCCAAGGTCTCGGATCAGCACGAGAGTAAGCTGCAGTGAGGACAGAAATGCGGCGACTGGAATAGCGGCATAAAAGGGCGCAAGGCTGACGCCAAAGATCATGGCCTGACGTGGGGCGCCAGATTGTGCAAAGGCGAAGCCGTACCACGCCACATAGAGGAACAGCGCCAATGCCAACACGTCCATAGCGATCAGCATCGCGCGGCGCAGTGAATAAGGCAGGACCATGATGAAAGCGGTCAGACCAATGTGGTCGCGTCGCGCAATGCCGGAGGACACGGCCAGCATTGCAGCCCAAATCATCAGGTAGCGGGCCAGAGTCTCAGGCCAGGGCAATTGCCAATGAAAGAAGTAGCGGTCGACCACCCCCAGCCACACATCGAGCACCAATGCGAGCATCAGAGCTGCAACAATGGCCTCAACGATGGTGTTGATTTTCGCGCTGGCAGATTCCGCCCAGTGACGCATCGGCCCCCTCCCATGGATCGATTTGTGTACTTTAGGTACGTATATTTTTGAATCACGCGGGCAATCAAGCGATTTTTGTTACTTAAGTACATAATTTGGCGGATATTGCCGTAACTAAAGCGAGAAATTTGGGATGTTTGACGTGAAAATGTATCTGAATTACACATCGATGGAGTGAAATGTGAGGCAGCCGTGACCGAGACCCCCCCCGAATCAAGCCTGGAAGATCTGCCCCCGAAGAAGGGGCGGACAGGCGCTGGAGATGTGATTTCCGCATTGCACCACCATGACGGAAAGTTGGCGACACAGGAGCAGAAGGTTGCGGACTATGTAAAGGCACATCTGGAAGATGTGAGCTCGATGAATATTGCGGACCTTGCGGCGCATTGTGAGGTGAGCACGCCCACGGTGATCCGGTTTTGCCGAACGTTGGGGTGTGATGGATTTCGGGAGTTCAAACTGCGGTTGGCGCAGAACCTGGCGGTCAGTCGGCAGTATCTTTCACCAGATCCTCTGCCGGATGCGGCACGCGGAGATACGGTTGTTGATCAGATTTTGGGGGCGTTGTTTGCCGCGACCAACACGATGCGCCACCAGATTGAGCCTGAGGTGTTGGACCGCGCAAAAGAGGCGTTGTTGAACACACAGCACTTGTTGTTTGCGGGGATTGGTGGCGGATCGTCCAATGTGTCGCAAGAGGCGGCGAACCGGTTTTTCCGTCTGGGCATCCCGTCAGTCTCCACCAGTGACAGCTATATTCTGCAAATGCGGGCGGCGACGTTGAAAGCGGGCGATGTGCTGTTTTTGATTTCTGCCAGTGGCGAGGCGGATGCCATTGTCGGCGCGGCAGAAATTGCGGGCGGCTATGGCGCGACAACTGTCTGCGTCACCAAGCCGAACACGCGGTTGGCCAACGCTTGTACGATCCCGATTGTGGTGGATTTGCCGGAGGATCGGGACATCCACAAACCCACGGCGTCCCGCTATGTGCATATGATTTTGGTGGATGCACTGGCAATGGCTGTGGCGCAGGGCATGGCGTCTGAGACGACGGAAAACCTGCGCCGTATTCGGGCGTCTTTAACGGCCTATCATGGTCGGACCGGACCGCAGCCGTTGGGCGACTAAGGCGTGGATTGAAAAAGCCCCCAACCGACGGCTGGGGGCTTTTTGTTACAGGCGTGGCATCAACGCAGCCAATGCGGCGAAACGCTCAAAGGATTTGTTTTCCGCTGCGCTCCACCCTGCCTCGGCAATGGCGTTCAGGCGCGGGTAAATCATGTGGTTGCGGCGCTCCAACGTGGTGAGGTGTTCGCTCCACATGCAGCCCTGAACCCCTTTGAGCCGTCCTTGAAGCGCTGCGTCACCGTTGTCCGCTTCAAAAGCATAGGTTTTGTCCAATGGGGTGAACCCCGCCCAGCTTGCGCCCGGCGCGTACCAGGCATCCGAGAGTGCCATGTCGAGGTAGTAAGCCTGACCCGGCGTGCTGACCACATCGTAGCCATCATTCGCAAGTTCTGCGGTTTTTTCTACCGTTGTCCAAGCGAACAATAGGCTCTTCTCCGGGTCCAGACCGCCGCCATGGGCAACCTCTTCCCAACCACCCAGCTTGCGGCCGCGATCTGCGAGGAAATCCTGAATTTGACGCAGGAAATAGGCCTGAAGTTCGAAAGTGCCTTTGAGACCGGTCTCGCGCATCATGGCTTGGGCCTTGGGGGACTGCATCCAGGCGTTTTCGGTAACTTCGTCACCGCCAATATGCACAACTTCAAATGGGAAGATGTCGAGCACCTCTTCGAGCACTTTGGTGGCAAAGGTGTAGGAGCCTTCGATGGCCGGGTTAAGCGCGTTGTTGGCATAGCCCTGCACCGACCAGTAGCTTTCTGGCTCCTCGGAATCGACCAAATCTGGTAGTGCGCCAAGTACACAGGCGCAGTGACCCGGCACGTCAATTTCTGGCATCACCTCGACGCCCAACGTTGCGGCATGGGCCACCACCTGGCGGGCGTCGTCCTGGGTGTAGAAGCCACCTTGACCTGCGGGATCGGCGCCTAGCTGCGGTAGGACTGGAAGGTCCAGACCGGTGTGCGCGGCGACATCGGTGAGTTGCGGGTAGGCTTTGATTTCCAAGCGCCAGCCCTCGTCATCGGTCAGGTGCCAATGGAAGCGGTTCATCTTGTGCCAGGCCATGATGTCCACGTAGCGCAGTACTTGTTCCATCGGGTAGATTTGGCGGGAGACATCCAGATGCGCACCGCGCCATTCGTGACGGGGGGCGTCGGAGATTTCGCCGGCAAACGGAACGCCATATTTGGCTGCGTCCTGATAGGCGTTGGTCAGGGTTTGAGCAAGCGTGATGAGGCCGTAGAGCAGACCCTGATTGGTGGCGTGGAACAGTGTGGGCTGACCGTTTTGCCACGTGATGCGGTAGGCTTCATCTCCAAGTGACGCGTCGGTTGTGATCTGCAGCTGCGGCATGTCGTCTTTTGCTGTCAGGACAAATGGCACCGGCGTCAAAGGATAGAGGCGTCGGGTGAGGTCGGCGACGTGTGACACGGCTTGGATGGTGGTCAGATTGCGCTGGGTCACAGCGTAGTGTACCGGGGATTTAGCGCACCAGTCGCTCACCTCAACTTGGTTGGGCTGTGGCAGCACTCCACAGGACAGGGTCGCATTCTCGATTGGCGCGGTCTCGCCAATAGCTTTGGACGCTTGCAACTCGCTGGCAAAGACAGGCACCAGGGTGCCGTCTCCCAAAATGACACCGGCGGACTTAGGCCCTTCGTTTGAATGCTGCGCAGGGCGCGTGAGGCTGTGTTCGGTGAAGCGCCAGGTTTCGCCTGGGTTCAGCACAAAACCCGCCTCAGAGGCGTATTCGTGGAAGTTGGCCTGACGCCGAACCAGTGTTGCGCCGTTGCAGCGTGATGGGCGCAGGGTGCGCACCAGGGTGGTGTAAATCAAGCGCGGGTTGGTGACCGGGGTGTCGCCGCAGTTGGTCAGTGCAAACTCCATGGCGCCGTCTTCTGCGTGCCAAAGGCTGTCGAGGTGGAAGTGCATTTTTATCGTCCTGTTAGTTGGATGACTGAGACAGTGTCAAAAGAGGTCACGCAAGAGCGTGGGCAAAGACGCCTTGCTCGGAGCCGGGGATCACAACGGCGCCGCAGGTTTGTTGGTAGAACTCAACTGGCCCGGCCTGCCCGATCACGCCGTAGGCAAAGCCATCTGCTCGCAAACGGTGTAATGCGGCCAGCAGCAGCGCTTTGCCAAGGCCCTTGCCGCGGGCTTCAGGCGCCACGCCGGTGGGGCCAAAAAAGCCGCGGCAGGTGACGTCGTAGCAGGCAAAACCAAGTAGCGTGCTGCCTTCGGTGGCAACCAGAACGCGGGCGGGCCGTGCAGCCAGAGCCACGGTACATTCATCGACCCATTTGGCGCCAAAATGTTTGGCGACAAAGGCCAAAAGCACATGGGATTCAAACGGCAGCGCCGGGCGCAGGGTGATGCCTTCGGGCAGAGGAGGCTCCGGCGGTAGACTGTAGAGTGGCACCAGCAGATCAGGCATGGCCCGGGGCCGCATGTTCGGCAATGACATGGCCGGGGCTGATCTCGCGCAAGGCGCTGACAGGGTGTGCGCTGGTTTCGCGCACCACTTTGGCTTGGGCTGCAAAGCCCGCATCGCCCCCTGTCAGACGCAGGGCGGGGTCCGGCACGGCCGCGCGCAGGAGCTTAGTGTAGCCATGCTGTGGGTTGCCAACAACCGCAGAGGTTGGGCCTTTCTCGACCACCTGACCTCGGAACATCACGGCGGAGTCCTCCGCCAAATACTCGGCGGTGGCGATGTCGTGGGTGATGTACAGGATCGAGAGGCCGTATTCAGATTTGAGACGTTGCATCAAGCCGAGGACGGATTTGCGGATCGACACGTCCAGCATCGAGGTTGGTTCGTCCGCCACGATCAGGCGGGCTTTCACCGCCAAAGCGCGGGCGAAATTCACGCGCTGACGTTGACCACCGGAAAGCTCGTGGGGGAATTTGTACGGGGTGGAGATCGGGTCCAGCTCCACGTCTTCCAGAATAGACCGCAGCGCGGTGTCCGGGTTGACCTCTGGCTGATGTAAAGCCAAGGCGCGCAGCAGATGGTGACGGATGGTGTGGGCCGGGTTAAGCGCGGAAAACGGGTCCTGGAAGACCATTTGCACCGCCTGGCGATAGCGCATTTGATCTGCTTTGGACGTCATCGCGGCAATGTCCTGGCCTTCAAACAGGATGCGGCCCGAGGTGGGGCTGTGCACTCCGACGATCATTTTGCCAACGGTGCTTTTGCCGGAGCCACTTTCGCCGACCAAGGCAAGGGCGCGGCCCGGCAAGAGATCGAGTGACACATTGCGCAGCGCGTCCACCACCGAGGCACGGCCGAAGACCGGGCGTACGGTGAAAGTTTTGCTCAGGTTTTCGAGGCTGAGGATTGGGGTGTCAGACGGCATGGGCCATTCCTTCCGGGCGCTGGGCGAGGAGCGGCATCGCGTCCCATAGGCTGCGGGTGTAGTCGTGTTCCGGTGCGGTCACGATTTGCGACGCGGTGCCTATTTCGACTATCGTGCCTTCCCGCATGATGCCGATGCGGTCCGAAATCTGGGCCATCAGGGCTATGTCGTGCGTGATGAACAGCACGGAAAAGCCGAGTTCATCTTTCAGGCGCAGCACCTCTTGCAAGATTTCACGCTGCACAACCACATCCAGCGCGGTGGTGGGTTCGTCCATGATGATCAGTTTAGGTTTGAGCGTAAGCGCCAAGGCCAACGCCACACGCTGGCGCATACCACCGGAGAGCTGGTGCGGGTGGGCGTGCATACGGTCGGCGGGGATGCCGACCATCTCAAGCATCTGCGCGGTGCGCTCTTGGGCCTCAGCTTTGGTCACCGTGCCATGGGCGCGCAGCATGTCGTAGAACTGTCGGAAGATGGTCATCACCGGGCTGAGCGAATTCATCGCGCTTTGGAACACCATGGAGACTTCGGACCAACGCCAGGCGCGCAGCTCCTTGTCGCCAAAGGAGAGCACATCGCGGCCTTCAAACAGGATGTGGCCGTTGCGCACCAGCGCGGGCGGCTTGTGCAGACGCATGAGGGCGTAAGCCACCGTGCTTTTGCCACAGCCTGACTCCCCGGCGAGGCCTAAGATTTCATTGGGCTGGATCTCAAAAGAGATGTCGCGCACCGCGGTGAACGGGTCCCCGTTGGTCAGATAGTCAATGCGCAGGTCTTTGACGGAAAGAAGGACGCTCATTGGTTGGCCTCCTGCATGCGTTGACGGGTCAGGCGTTTCTCGATGCGCAGGGCTTTGGCGACATTGCCAAGGGTGCGCATGCGCGGATTGGCGATCTCATCCACACCAAAGTTCATCAGCGACAGGCCGATGCCGATCAGGACAATCGCGGTACAGGGGGCCAGCACTTCCCACCAGGCGCCAACCATAATGGCGGAGGCGGTTTGCGCGTTATAGAGCATGGTGCCCCAAGAGGTGGCGAGCGGGCTGCCGAGACCCAGGAATTCCAGCGTGGCTTCGGTGATGATGGTGAAGATCACGGAGCCAATGAAGTTAAAGCCGATGATCGACAGCAGGTTGGGCAGCATTTCCACAAGGATCATGCGCCAGGTGGGTTCGCCGATCATCGCGGAGGCTTGGATGAAGTCACGGGTTTTGAGAGACATGGCCTGCGCGCGGGTGACGCGTGCGCCCCAGGCCCAGGAGGTCAGACCGATGATCAGGGCGATGGCCCAAGGGCCAACCTGACCAAGGAACGCGGCAAGAACCAGCAGCAAGGGCAGTTGCGGCAGAACCAATACAACGTTGGTTAGGAAGTTCAGGACATCGTCGACCCAACCGCCAAAATAGGCGGCGTTGATGCCGATGGCGGTGCCAATGGCGGTGACGATCAGTCCGGCAACGATGCCCACCATAAGCGAGGTTCGGGTGCCCCAGATCAGCTGGCTAAACACGTCGCGGCCCATGCGCGTGGTGCCGAGCCAATGTTCTGCGGACGGTGCCTGGTGCGGGCGGCCAACGCGGGCCACAGGGTCAAACGGGGCGATGAGAGGCGCAAAAATCGCAATGGCAACGTAGATCAAGACAATGGTCAGGCCGATGGCGGCTTTGCGGTTGCGCATGAAGGTGCGGAGAAGATCAGACATCAGGCCCTCTTCAATCGGGGATCAAGGAAGACATAGGCCAGGTCTACCGCGAGGTTCGCGAGCAGCATGGCAAGTGTCATGATGAGCAACTGGCCCTGGATCAGCGGGAAATCACGCCCGACGATGCCGAGGTACAAGAGGTTGCCGACGCCGGGGTAGTTGAACACCACTTCGGTGATAAGCGAACCGCCAAACAGTGCGCCAAAGCTAAGTGCAAGCGCAGTGACCGAGGGCAGAAGGGCGTTTCGGGCGGCATAGGCGTAGCGCACGCGGGCGTCGCTCAGACCTTTGGCTTCGGCCATGGCCAGATAGTCTTCGCCGAGTTGGCCAATCATGTTGTTGCGCATGGTGATCAGGTAGCCTCCGATCAATACAACGCTCAGGGTCACGACCGGCAGGAAGCCATGGTAGAGAACCGAGGAAATGAACTCCCAGCTCCAGGCCGGGTCCAGGCTTGGGTTGAAGGCGTAAGAGGTCGGAAAGACGCGGTTTTGCACCGCAAGAAAGTAGAGGCCACAGAGGGCCACAACCACCGCAGGCACGGATTGCAGGGCCAGTGCGGTTGGGGAGGCGATTACGTCGGTGAGCCGTCCGCGGCGCCATGCGGCCAGGATGCCGAGAAGCGTGCCGATGGAAAAGGAAATCAACAGGGCAGAGCCGGTGAGGAAGAGGGTCCAGGGCAGGGCCTGCATCAGCACATCTGCCACGGGCATGGGGTAGAACTTGATCGACAGGCCGAAGTCCCAGGTGAAGATTGAGCCAAGGTAGGCAAAATACTGTTCATGCAGGGGGGCGTCGATGAAGCCAAATGTTGCCATCAGCGCGTCGCGGGCCTCAGGCGCAATCATGCCGCCGGAGTTGGCCAGCATGATGTCGGCGGGGTTGCCAGGCAACATGCGCGGGATCATGAAGTTGAAGGTCGCAGCCACCAGAAAGGCCACGCCGTAGAAGCCGAGCCGCTTCAATAGAAAACGCATCAGGTCAAACCATCTGTCGAGAGGGAAGTGTCGTGCCAAAAGCGGGGCCACTCACGGTGTGAGCGGCCCCTAAGGTAGGGAAGCTTTACTCAGCTGGCCGCAGGTTCAGCAGGTGGACCAGGCGGGCCGGGTTGGTCTTGTGAACCACCGGGTTGGCCACCGGATTGTCCGCATTGAAGAAGCCGGTGAAACGCTTGGTGTTGTACTGATACCAGCGGGGATTGTTGAAGACATACGCCAGTGGCACATCTTCCCCTACGATGGTCTGCACTTCAGCCATGATTTCCATCTGCTTTTCGGTGTCGCTGGTCTGGGTGAACTTATCCAGAAGATCGCTCAGCTCGTCGTTGTAGTAACGCGACGCTGCGAAGCGGGATTTGGCCTGGTTGTTCTTGTGCAGCGAGTCCAGATACTGGTTGAACGGGGTGGCGCCGACGCGAACCGAGTTGATGGCCATGTCGTACTCACCGGTGATGAGTTTCTCTGTCCATACAGCAGCTTCCGGTGTGGCGACGCTGGCTTTGATGCCGGCGGCATTCAGGCCTTCCACGGCGATCTGACAGCTATTGACCCAGTCGGTCCAACCGTTTGGCACGATGACTTCGAGGTCGATCTGTTCGCCGTCTGGTGTTTCGACAAAGCCGTCACCGTCGATGTCTTTGAAGCCCGCTTCGGCCAGCAGTGATTTGGCGCCGTCGATGTCATATTGGGTGAAGCCCCCAAATTTCTCGTCGACTTCCGCGTTGTTCCAAGCGTGGAACGCACGGCCCAGACCCGAGGGGTACTGGTTGATGGTTGGATAGCCGTAACCGGCGATTTCCACCATGGCTTCGCGGTCAAATGCCATAGACACAGCGCGGCGGAAGTTCACGTCGTTGAACGCCGCTTTGTCGCCCGCTTCAGGTGCTTCAAAGTTCATGTAGAAGGCCACAAGCGAGCCACCAGGCAGCCAGTAACGGTGGTTTTCAGGGTCTTTCGCGACGTAGGTGTTGTCGATGTCTGGCAGGAAGGAGCCCATCCAGTCTAGCTCACCATTGGCGGCTGCGGCCAGCGCCTGATCGTTGTTGGCGATCTGCGGGAAGCGCATGCAGTCTACTTTCAGGCTGTCGGCATCCCAGTAGTTGGCGTTACGACACTGTGTGTATTCTTGCGGCGTGAAGCGGCGGATTTCGGTCAAAGGACCAGAGCCAACCGGGTTCGGGTTGGTGAAGGTCACGGGGTCATCGACGTCGCTCCAGACGTGCTCAGGCACAATTGGCACGCGCACAATTTGGTACATCGCCTGGCTGGAAGCAGTGGCGAGGTTGAAGCGCACGGTCTTGTCGTCAAGCTTTTCAACGCCAGACAACATCTGCGCCATGCCAACGCTGTCCAGAGCCGGGTTGCTCAGAGCCAGGTCGAAGGATTTGATCACGTCATCGGCAGTGAAGGCTTCGCCGTCAGACCATTGCACGCCATCGCGCAGGGTGACGGTGATGGAGCCAAGGTCGTCGGCGTAGTCAAACGCGGTTGCCAAACGGTAGATCGGCTTGCCGCCGTCCAGCGCGTTGAAGATGATCAGCGGTTCATACATGAAATGCATGACGGAAGGCGCGGCGGTGGTCTGGTTGAATGGGTTGAAGTTCTCCACCCATGCTGTGACCTGATCCGGCAGCGCCGTCAGAACGGTCTCTTCGGCCTGAGCGGTAGTTGTCCAGAGCGCAACCGAAGCGAGCAGCCCGGCAGTAGCCTTAAATTTCATTTTTGTGTCTCCCTGTGCAGGCGGGTTGTCCCGCCTTATGTCTGTCCGCGTCATGCCTCGTATGGAGGGGCCATGATGCAAATCATGGTTGCATTTGGTCTCCTCACCAAACGCCACGGATGTTGCGCATTGAAATCCTCCCGCTCGGAGGAATGGCACCAGAAAAATCGGCAATTTCGTCAAAAC
Organism: Shimia sp. MIT910701; assembly: GCF_047126315.1. GTDB lineage: Bacteria > Pseudomonadota > Alphaproteobacteria > Rhodobacterales > Rhodobacteraceae > Shimia. The sequence goes on from NZ_CP138953.1 coordinate 830,543, forward strand.
ACAAATTGATCTCCGCTTGCGGCCATTAAAAATCCATCTCTTTCAGGTTGTTAGGATTCCTACCTGCGAAAAAATTCTTTGTGAATTTCAGTTTGAACCCTTGTTTCGACCTTGGTCAAACCGCAGGATCAGCTGCAACAAAACCAGAAATTTCGGAGTTACAGTGCCACTACAGGGAATTCGCGCGCGCCTGCTTGTCACCTTTCTCCTTGCGTCTGTGCTGCCATTGGCGCTCGGCGGCTTGGTTTTTTACCGACTTGTCAATCAGACCATCACAACCGAAACCTTTGAGAAGGTGGCCTTTGCGCGCGACGCCAAGGCCAGCGAAGTTGCGCAATATGTGACCTATGCCAGCCGGCAGGCGGAAAACCTCGCGCAGTCGGCGAACGTGCGCTACTCGGTCGGGGAATTCTATGGTTTCAGTCATGCGCTGCGACAGATGGAGGGAACGCCAGAGGAGGCGGGGGCGCAGCTACGCAGCATCTTTGGCGTCGACAGTGCCGCAGGCAACCCGGCCGAAGAGGAGATCGAAGACCAACTGCTGCGCGAGGCGCTGGAGTATTCCAACACGCATCGTCGGTTTCACCGGGACTTTGAAGAGTTCCTGCGGGAGGCGGAATTTGACAATTTGTACCTCGCCGACCGGCATGGGCAGGTGGTCTATTCGGTTTACAAAGATGCCTATTTGGGGCGGCCGCTCAATCAGCGTGTGATTGGGTTGGGGCAGGCCTATTACAAAGTGACCACCGGCGCGGGCTTTGAGCCTGTGTTTCAGGATTTTGCGGTGGACGCCATCACCGGCGAGCTGGCCGCCTATCTGGCCGTGCCGGTGCGGCTGCATGGCAGTCACCGTGGCGCAATGATCTTGCGGATACCGCCCAACAGCCTTGAGGCGCTGGTGACGGAAAGTGATGCCGATGTGTCTGTGTTGTCCTCGGGCGGCATTGTGATTGCCTCCAACGGCGGCCCTGCGGCAGGCGGGCCGGTCAAGATGCCGAAGCAAATGACGGGTTTAGATGGTGTGGCGGTGTTGGAGGCTGGATTGTCGGGCGGGGCGACGCTGTCTGCCTGGCGGGTGCTGGAAGACCCGTTTCCACAATGGACAGTGGTGGCCGAGACCAGCAGAGACGCGGCCTTCAAGAACAGTGAACGCTTGCGGGAAACTTTGTTGGCGATTGGCGCTATCGCAACGGTCATTTTATCAATTTTGTCCTTTGTGTTCTCTAATGCCATCACGCGACCGGTACGCCGCATGTCCGAGGCCGCGAGCGCCGTGGCGACGGGCAGTTTGAATGATGCGCTGCCGGAATATGAGCGCCCGGTGGAGTACGCTCGGCTGTCGCGTGCGGTGAACCAAATGCGGCGTGCATTGCGCGATCAGTTGGACCTTATTCGCGATAAGAATGACGAGTTGCAGGAGAAGCTGCGCGAGATTGGTGAGAAAAACGCCGAGCTCGAGGAGGCCGACCGGATGAAGGACCGGTTTTTGGCCAATACCTCCCATGAGCTGCGTACGCCGCTCAACGGGATCATTGGTATTCTGGAAACGCTGGAAGGCGGAGCGATGGGCGAGATGCTGCCCGCGCAGGCCAGCCAGCTGCGGTTGATCACATTTAGCGCGCGGCGGTTGTCTCGACTGGTGGATGATTTGTTGGACATCTACCGCATTCGCGAAGGGCGGATGCGACTGGATTTGCAGCCTGTTGATGTGTCCCATGCGGCGCACAGTGTGGTGCAGTTGTTGCAGCCGACGTTTCAAGTGGATCCGGCCAAGTTTCAAATTGATCTGCCGGAGGACCTGCCGGCTGTGTATGCCGATCCGGTGCGATTTGAACAGATCCTGTTCAACTTGTTGTCCAATGCTGTGAAATACTGCGGTGGAAGTGATGTGGAAATCACGGCGGCGGTCTCGACTGTGGATAAGTTGGTGGTGTGTATTCGCGATCATGGGCCTGGCATTGCGGCAGACAGTATGGAGCGCATCTTCCATCCGCTGGAGCAACTGACGCCGGATGGCTCGGGGCAGGCGACTGGCACGGGCTTGGGGCTGACCATTGCGCGCCACCTTGCCGACATGATGTCGGGCAGCATCGAAGTGTCCAGCCCCCCCGGAGAAGGCGCGGAGTTTCGCGTGATTCTGCCGGTGACGGATCAGGCGCCGGTTGCGATGCCGGAGGATTTGCTGCCAGCCGAGTTTGTCACGGCAGCGGCGCCACAGCCCGCTGTGGAAAAGGTGGAGACGGCTGCGCCGGAGGGATCGCCTTTGATTCTTGCGGTGGATGACGAGCCGATCAATTTGCAGGTTCTGCAGAACCTGCTAGTGCCACAGGGCTATCGGGTGATGACCGCGCACAACGGGTCCGAGGCGTTGCGCAGTGTCGCCAAAGAACGTCCGGACTTGATTGTTCTGGATGTGATGATGACCGGGTTGAGCGGGCTGGATGTGGCACGGGATTTGCGGCGTCGGCACCGTCTGCATGAGTTGCCGATCATCCTGCTGACCGCGCGGGGACGCACGAGTGATATGCTGGCTGGATTTGATGCCGGGGCGAATGATTACGTGGTGAAGCCTTTTGCCAAGGATGAGTTGCTCAGTCGTATTCGCACGCTTCTAGAGGCGAGCCGGGCGCGCAGTCAGGCGGAGGAAAACCGGGAACTCAAAGAAGAAATCGAACGCCGTATTCAGATCGAAGATGCCTTGCGGCTGTCTCAGCGGCGCATGGCGCAGCTGCTTGATACCCTGGAAGATGGTTTGATCTGTGTGAATGCGCGGGGGCTCATCACTTACGCAAACGAGGCGGGGCAGAAGGTGTTGGACACACCGGTTGCGGTGAACAAGAGCCGGTTGAAAGATGTCCTGCCAGAAGACGTGTTGACGCCATTGGAGCAGACAGAGGTTGAAGATGAGCCCATCCATATTGAGGTGACATTGCGGGGGCAGCCGCATCAGGTGAGCCTGTTTGCCATGTTGCCGGAAGCGGGTGGCGGACGCGCCGTGTTGTTCACACCGGGGCAAGTGCCTCGGGCGCAGTTTGTGAACTCGTTGCGCGATGTAGTGGACACCTCCTTGCCGTCTCTGATGACGCGGGATGAAAGTGGGGATGAGGCGCAGGGGCCGGGAGATGCGTATCGGGAGGCCATTGTCACACTGATGTCGGAGTCTCTGGAGATTTGGGGGGCGGCCACAGGCAAGAGCAAGATTGATTTTGCCGAAACCAGCGGCATCTGGCGGGTGAACCTGGACAAGACATCTTTGCAGACCCGTACGTTGGACAAGTACCTGCTGATTGAGACCTTACCGGACAATCCGCGGTGGCGTGATGTGTTGAAGACGGTGAAGTTTGTGCTGGCGCTTAAAGAGCGGGCCACGGTTGGCGAGGCCATTGGCGCGCGGTTTGATGCGCTTGAAGTGCGTCTGGAAGAGTTCCGGCTGCTGATGGATCAGAGGGATTGAGCGATGGATGTGGTGTTTGGCGGTTGGGGATTGCGTTTCTCTGCAAAATCTCTATACACCGCCGCCATACATGCGCGTGCAGCCCGCTCAGGCTTGATCTGATTCTCTGAACAAGAGAGCCCGTTCGGGACGTAGCACGCATTTAATCGTACCGAAACAAAAGGTCTCAGATCATGGCAAATTCGCCCCAGGCAAAGAAACGCGCCCGTCAGAACGAGCGTCGTCTTGAAGTCAACAAAGCCCGTCGTTCCCGCATCCGTACCTTCATCCGCAAAGTGGAAGAAGCCATCGAGTCCGGCGACAAAGCATCAGCTTCCGCAGCGCTGAAAGCAGCTCAGCCAGAACTGATGCGCGGTGTGTCCAAAGGTGTTTACCACAAGAACACCGCAGCGCGGAAAATGTCCCGCCTGGCAGCACGGGTGAAAGCGCTGGCGTAAGCCGCACTTCACAACGTATTCGGAAAGACGCCGCTGTTTCAGCGGCGTTTTTTTGTGCTCAGCTGTAGGCGATGAAGAGCAGGGCGACCCCAAGCAGAATGCGGTAGATCACATAGGGTGTGAAGCTGATCGAGCGCAACAGTCGCATCATCAGCGCCAATGCCAAGAGGGCGGCAAAGAAGGAAAAGACGGCGGCAATGGCAGCGTCCTTGGCCAAAGCCATATTGGCCTCGGCGATGACATCCAGTGACAGCAGTGCGCCGCTGGCGATGATGGTTGGGATCGACATCAGCATCGCAAGTTTGGCGGCGTCGGCACGGGCGTAGCCGAGCTGGCGCGCGCCGGTGATAGTGATGCCGGAGCGGGAGGTGCCGGGGATCAGGGCAAGGGCCTGCCAGAGGCCCATTTTCACGGCGTCCTTGAGGGACCAATCTCCCTCGGTTTTGGTGTGCGGGCCGCGTTGATCCATCCACCAGAGCAAAATTCCAAACAGGATCATGGCCCAGCCGATCACAGCGATGGAGCGCATGGCGTCGTTCAGGCCGGTGATTTTAAGTAGAAAACCGGCGATGGAGACCGGGATGGTGGCCACGGTCAAAAGAAAGGCGAGCCGGGCACCGGGGGTGTCGAAGCGGCCGGTGAGCATGCGGGGCACTCCGAAGAGGGCCACTTTGGTGTCGCGCCAGAAATAGAGGACAACGGCGCCCAATGTGCCGACGTGGGCGGCGACATCTATGGCGAGTCCCTGATCGGGCAGCGGGGTCACTTTGGACACCAGAATCAGGTGCCCAGAGGAGCTCACCGGAAGGAATTCGGTGAGGCCCTGGATGATCGCCACCAGAAAAATGTGAAAAAGAGCCATTTTTGGCAGGATCCTTGATTGAGCGACTCACGTATAATTGGTCAATGATTCAAGGGAAATACAGAATATAAGTCCGTATCGGACCTAGAATTCGGCAATTTTTCGTATTTTCACCACGTCATTTGCCAAAAAACTGAATTATAGGTCAGTATAGTTGACTTTTATGTCGGGTGAATATTTTTTAAACACACCGAACCGGAATTAATCAGGAGGCAGCTGACGTGGCAAAGCAACCTATGCTGAAATTCGTGACTGTGGATCGTGACATGCCTGAAAAGCGTGGCGCCACTGTACGTAAGGAAGATTTCAACGAAATCTACGCAGAGTTCGCTAAGGCGAAGGCGGAAGAGCAGGCAAGTCGCTGCAGCCAATGTGGCGTGCCGTATTGTCAGAGCCACTGCCCGCTGCACAACAACATTCCGGATTGGCTGCGCCTGACCGCGACTGGCCGTCTAGAAGAAGCCTATGCTGTCAGCCAAGCCACAAACACCTTCCCGGAAATCTGTGGCCGTATCTGTCCGCAGGACAGACTTTGCGAAGGCAACTGTGTGATTGAGCAGTCTGGCCACGGCACTGTGACCATCGGCTCTGTTGAGAAATACATCACCGACACGGCCTGGGAGCAGGGTTGGGTGAGTGCGATCACTCCAATGCAGGAGCGTTCCGAGAGCGTTGGCATCATTGGCGCAGGCCCTGGTGGCCTGGCCGCGGCGGACCGGCTGCGCCGTGCGGGTCTTCAGGTGACCATCTATGACCGTTATGATCGTGCGGGTGGGTTGCTGACCTACGGGATTCCCGGATTTAAGCTGGAAAAAGATGTGGTTATGCGCCGCAACCAGTTGCTGGAAGACGGCGGTGTGACCTTCAAGCTGAACTGCAACGTGGGCGAGGACATCTCCTTCCAAGAGATCCGTGACGCGCATGATGCGGTGATCATTGCGACTGGCGTCTATAAGAGTCGTGACCTTGGTGGGCCGGGTGCCGGAGCCAATGGCATCGTGAAAGCGATTGATTATTTGACCGCGTCCAACCGCGAGAACTTTGGCGACGTTGTGCCTGAGATCAAAAGCGGCGAGCTTTATGCGGAAGGCAAAAAAGTTGTTGTGATCGGTGGTGGTGACACCGCGATGGACTGTGTGCGCACGGCGATCCGTCAGGGGGCCGAAAGCGTAAAATGTCTTTATCGTCGTGACAAAGCCAACATGCCGGGTTCGCAGCGTGAGACGCAGAATGCCGAAGAGGAAGGCGTTGAATTTGTGTGGCTTTCCGCTCCGAAAGGCTTCACCGGTGGCGACAATGTCGAAGGCGTAATGGTACAGAAAATGCGTCTGGGTCAGCCGGATGCATCCGGCCGTCAGAGCCCCGAAGTGATTGAAGGTGCGGACTATGTTGAGGACGCGGACCTTGTGATCAAGGCGCTGGGCTTTGAGCCAGAAGATCTGCCTGCCCTGTGGGACCAGCCGGAGCTGGAAGTGACCCGTTGGGGCACAGTGAAAGCGCAATTCACAACCGGCGAAACCGACCTCGAAGGCGTCTATGCCGTGGGCGACATCGTGCGCGGTGCAAGCCTTGTGGTGTGGGCGATCAAAGACGGCCGCGACTGTGCCGACGCAATCCTTGAAAAGCTGGGCGCAACCCCGGCGATGGCTGCGGAATAAGTGTTAATTGGCGCGGTGCCGAGGCCCAAAAGGGACGTCGGTATTGCGTCGGTATCACGACTGTTTTGCGACTGTGCAACTTTCGACCAGCGTTTGTTAACATGACAGAGGTGTTGACCCAATGACAACGAACCCCACATCGACCAAGACCGGCGCATGCCTGTGTGGGGCGGTGCGGTTTGAGTCCGAAAAGGTGCCAGCGGAGGCAGGCATCTGTCATTGTGAGCAGTGCCGTCGCTGGACCGGTGTCGCGTTGATGGGGGTCACGGTGCCAACCGAGTCAATCCGCTGGAGCGGCGCCGAACACATCGCGCGCATCCAGAGTTCGGAGTGGGCTGAGCGGGCCTGGTGCGGCAAATGCGGCACCAACCTGTTTTACCGCGTGACTGCGGACAACGAGTGGGCCGGTGGTACGGAGATTCCGGTGGGGCTGTTTGATGATCCAAATGGGTTCGCGCTGAAGAACGAGATCTTCATTGACCAGAAGCCTGACAGCTTTGGCTTCATCGGAGAGGGTCGCAAGGAAATGACCCGGGCACAGTGCATCGCTTTGTTCAGCGATCTTGGGACGACCTGAGGGACTGGCCGCTTGATGGATCAAAGAGTCGACATTCAGATGCGGATCGCGACCGAGGACCATGAGGTGGCTTACATGCGTGGCACCGGCAATCGGTTGGTGGTCTCGCTTGGCGGAGTGGGCACAAAGCCCAATGAGATGCCGCCGTTTGAATTTGTGGGGACCGCGTCGCAGGGCGGTGAGAACCACGTGATCCTGGTCACAGAGCGGGCCAGAACTTGGATGAACAGCCCGGATTTGCCCGAGGCGATTGTGAAGGAGATAGAGACGGTGGTGGCACGCGAAGCCATTGACGAGGTGGTTGCCCTGGGCAACAGCATGGGCGGCTTTATGGCGCTTGTGTTGCCGACGCTGACCCGTGTCGACACCGTTGTGGCTCTGTCTCCGCAATTCTCCATGCATCCCAAAGTGGTGCCGGAAGAGACCCGTTGGCAGAAGTGGCGCCGCCGTTTCCCGACCTATCGGCACCGTCAGGTGCCTGCGCCACAAGACGGCACGCGCTATGTCGTGCTGCACGGCGACACGCCCGAAGAACGCATTCACTGGGCCCGCTTCCCGCAAGCGCCCAAAACCTTCAACCATTTCATCCTGCGGGGCGAGTCCCACGATCTGGTGAAAGCGTTGAAGAAACTCGACATCATGCGTCCGCTGCTTGAGCGGGCCATGGACGTAAAAACGCGCCAGGTGCGCAAACTGTTGGAAAGCCATTTCACCGTGGTGCGCAGGGAAGACCTGCCACAAGCGGAGCAAACGGCCCCAAGCTACCCCGCAACTCTGGGACAGGAGACAGCCAATGACAAAGTATGATGAAAACTGGGTCAAAGCCGAAGAAACCAAACGCGAATGGATGGCGGAGAACGGTCTCTATTCTGAAGCCGAGGAGCATTCCTCTTGTGGCGTTGGTCTTGTGGTGTCTGTGGACGGCAAACCAAGCCGCAAGGTTGTGGAAGCGGGTATCACCGCGCTGAAGGCGATTTGGCACCGGGGTGCTGTGGATGCGGATGGAAAGACCGGCGACGGCGCGGGCATTCACGTGCAGATTCCAGTGTCTTTCTTCTATGATCAGATTGAGCGCACTGGCCACGAGCCCAATAAAGACGAATTCATCGCGGTTGGTCAGGTGTTCCTGCCACGCACCGACCATGGCGCGCAGGAAGCCTGCCGGACCATCGTGGAAACCGAAGTTTTGAAGATGGGCTATCGCATCTATGGCTGGCGCCATGTGCCAGTGGATGTGACCTGTCTGGGTGATAAAGCCAACGCGACCCGGCCGGAGATTGAGCAGATCCTGATCTCCAACTCCAAAGGTGTGGACGAGGACACGTTTGAGCGTGAGCTCTATGTGATCCGTCGTCGGATTGAGAAAGCGGCTTTGGCGGCGAACATTACCGAGCTTTATATCGCGTCGCTGTCCTGCCGGTCGATCATCTACAAAGGCATGATGCTCGCGGAGCAGGTGGCGGTTTTCTATCCAGACCTGATGGATGAGCGGTTTGAGAGCGCCTTTGCGCTGTATCACCAGCGCTACTCGACCAACACCTTCCCACAGTGGTGGCTGGCGCAGCCGTTCCGCATGTTGGCGCACAACGGTGAGATCAACACTCTGAAAGGCAACCTGAACTGGATGAAGAGCCATGAGATCCGCATGGCGTCTGCTTCCTTTGGTGATTACGCCGAAGATATTAAGCCGATTGTGCCGGGTGGGGCGTCTGACTCTGCGGCGCTAGACGGCGTGTTTGAGGTACTGGTGCGCGCGGGCCGCTCGGCGCCGATGGCGAAGACCATGTTGGTGCCTGAAAGCTGGTCCAAGCAGGCGGTGGAGCTGCCGCAGGCGTGGCGTGACATGTATTCCTACTGCAACTCCGTGATGGAGCCATGGGATGGCCCGGCGGCGCTGGCGATGACCGATGGCCGCTGGGTCTGTGCCGGTCTGGACCGTAACGGTCTGCGCCCGATGCGTTATGTTGTGACCGGCGATGGACTGCTAATTTCCGGCTCGGAAGCGGGCATGGTGCCGATTGATGAAGCCACTGTGGTGGAAAAAGGCGCGTTGGGTCCGGGTCAGTTGCTGGCCGTGGATATGAAAGAGGGCAAGCTTTATCACGACACAGAGATCAAGAACAAACTCGCCAGCGCACGTCCGTTTGGAGAGTGGGTTGGCAAGATCCGTGATCTGGGCGACGAACTGGCCACTGTGGAAGAGACAGCCACCTTTACCGGTGAAGAGCTGCGTCAGCGTCAGATCGCGGCGGGTTACTCCATGGAAGAGGTTGAGCAGATCCTTGCGCCGATGGCGGAGGACGCGAAAGAGGCGCTGGCCTCGATGGGCGATGACACGCCATCTGCCGTTCTGTCGAAGATGTACCGCCCGCTGAGCCACTTCTTCCGTCAGAACTTCTCTCAGGTGACCAACCCGCCGATTGACAGCTTGCGTGAATACCGCGTGATGTCGCTGAAGACGCGGTTTGGCAATCTGAAGAACGTGTTGAGCGAAGATGGCAGCCAAACCGAGATTGCGGTTCTGGAGAGCCCGTTTGTGGCCAGCGGCCAGTTTGAGCGCATGCTTGAGGCGTTTGACGACACGGTTGTGACCATCGACTGTACCTTTGACGCGGGCAGCCATGATGGCGCGTTGCAGACCGGTTTGGAGCGTATCCGGGCGGAAGCCGAGGACGCGGTGCGCTCTGGTGCGGGGCACATTGTGCTGACCGATCAGGCGCAGGGTGCGGACAAGGTTGCGATGCCGATGATCCTGGCAACCAGCGCGGTGCACAGCTTCTTGACCCGCAAAGGTTTGCGGACCTTCTGCTCGCTGAACGTGCGCTCTGCCGAGTGTATCGATCCGCATTATTTTGCCGTGCTGATTGGCGCCGGTGCGACGGTTGTGAACCCGTATCTGGCCGAAGACACGCTGGCGGATCGCATTCAGCGCGGTCTGGCGGATGGCTCGCTGACCGAGAATATGGCGCGCTACCGTGAGGCGATTGACCAAGGTCTGCTGAAGATCATGGCGAAGATGGGGATTTCGGTGATCTCCTCTTATCGCGGCGGTCTGAACTTTGAGGCCGTGGGCCTGTCCCGTGCGATGTGTGCGGAATACTTCCCGGGCATGACCAGCCGGATTTCCGGCATTGGTGTCAGCGGCATTCAGCACAAGGTCGAAGAAGTACACGCCAAAGGCTTCAAGTCGGGCACCGATGTGTTGCCGATTGGCGGCTTCTACAAGGCACGTAAGTCTGGTGAGACCCACGCGTGGGGTGCACAGACAATGCATATGATGCAGGCGGCCTGTGACCGTGCGTCTTATGAGATGTGGAAGCAATATTCTGCGAAGATGCAGGCGAACCCGCCGATCCATCTGCGTGATCTGCTGAACATCAAGCCGTTGGGTGAGGCCATTCCGATTGAGGAAGTGGAAAGCATCACCGCGATCCGGAAGCGTTTCGTGACGCCGGGCATGTCTTTGGGCGCGCTGTCTCCTGAGGCGCACAAAACCCTGAACGTTGCGATGAACCGGATTGGTGCAAAATCTGACTCCGGTGAGGGCGGCGAAGATCCGGCACACTTTGTACCGGAGCCAAACGGCGACAACCCGTCTGCGAAGATCAAGCAGGTGGCGTCGGGTCGTTTTGGTGTGACCGCCGAATACCTGAACCAGTGTGAAGAGCTGGAAATCAAAGTGGCCCAGGGTGCGAAGCCCGGTGAAGGCGGCCAACTGCCGGGCATGAAGGTCACCGACTTGATTGCGCGACTGCGGCACTCCACCAAAGGTGTGACCCTGATTTCACCGCCGCCGCACCACGACATCTATTCGATCGAAGACCTTGCGCAGCTGATCTATGACCTGAAGCAGATCAACCCACGCTGTAAGGTGACGGTGAAGCTGGTGGCGTCCTCGGGCGTTGGCACAATTGCGGCCGGTGTGGCGAAGGCGAAAGCCGACATCATCCTGATCTCCGGCCACAACGGTGGCACCGGTGCCTCGCCTGCGACCTCGATCAAATACTGTGGTCTGCCATGGGAGATGGGTCTGACCGAGGCACACCAAGTGCTCGCAATGAACAACCTGCGCGAGCGGGTGACCCTGCGGACCGATGGCGGTCTGCGGACCGGTCGTGACATCGTGATGGCCGCGATGATGGGGGCGGAAGAGTACGGCATTGGTACCGCCGCGCTGATCGCGATGGGCTGTATCATGGTGCGTCAGTGTCAGTCCAACACCTGCCCGGTTGGTGTGTGTACTCAGGACGAAGACCTGCGTGCGAAATACACCGGTACGGCGGATAAAGTGGTGAACCTGATCACCTTCTATGCGCAGGAAGTGCGGGAAATCCTCGCCTCCATCGGTGCGAAGTCCTTGGATGAGGTGATTGGCCGTGCGGACCTGCTGGCGCAGGTATCTCGTGGCTCTGCTCACCTTGACGATCTGGACCTGAACCCGCTGCTGATCACCGTCGATGGAGCGCATGACATCGTCTACAACCGCGACAAAGACCGCAACTACGTGCCTGACACGCTGGACGCGGAAATTGTCCGGGATGCGGCGCGCTTCCTTGAGGATGGTGAGAAGATGCAGCTGTCTTACGCGGTGCAGAACACGCACCGGACTGTGGGCACCCGTACCTCAAGCCACATCGTGCGCAACTTTGGTATGCGCAACGCGCTTCAGGAAGATCACCTGACCGTCAAGCTCACCGGCTCTGCGGGCCAGTCGCTGGGGGCCTTTGCGGCACCTGGTCTGAAGATCGAAGTGTCTGGCGATGCCAACGACTACGTGGGCAAAGGCCTGTCTGGGGGTACCGTTGTGGTGCGTCCGCCCATGGCGAGCCCGCTGACGGCGGCCGACAACACCATCATCGGCAACACGGTTCTCTACGGTGCCACCGACGGTTACCTGTTTGCCGCAGGGCGTGCCGGTGAGCGTTTTGCGGTGCGGAACTCCGGTGCGAAGGTTGTGATCGAAGGCTGTGGCGCCTGTGGCTGTGAATACATGACCGGCGGTATCGCGGTGATCCTTGGCGATATTGGCGCCAACTTTGGCGCGGGCATGACCGGTGGTATGGCCTATCTTTATGATCCGGAAGGCAAGGCCGAAGGGGTTATGAACCTCGAGACTTTGGTGACGACACCCGTGGCAGTGCAGCATTGGGAAGATCAACTGAAAGGCCTGATCGAGCGCCATGTCGCGGAGACTGGCTCTGCGAAGGCGCGCGATATCCTGCAGCATTGGGATGTTGAAAAAGCCAACTTCCTGCAGGTCTGCCCTAAAGAGATGCTGGTGCATATCCCGCAGCCGTTGACTCAAGAAGGCACAGCTGTTCCAGCGGAATAACGCTGGATCAGAGACACAAAAGACCCCCGCTGGTGCAAACTGGCGGGGGTTTTCTTTTGGCGGAGGCTGCGATTGCCTATGGGCCGTGGTGCCTGCCTGCTTTGAAGATCCAGACTGCCAAGGCTGGGAACAAGAAGAACTCGAGCAAAACGGATGGCAGTACGGCCATGTTCAGGAGTGTGGCCAAGTCCGGCGTGGTGAAGCGGGCCAGACCGCCGAGAAAGACGATGCCGCACAGCACAATCAAGGTGATGCGCAGGGAGTGAAACAGAAAAGCGCCAGCCAGAAACACCAGACCGAAGCTGGTGAACACCCCACCCAAGAAGCGCACATGGTTGTCTTGGGCGTTGAAATCCGTGGGGTTGAGCACGTCGACAAAATCAGTGGGCCCCATCCAGCCTGAGGTGCGAATGCCGCCGAAAACCACGTCCAGACCAAGAAATAGAATGCAGAGCCCAATGAGGGCCAGAAGGGCGCGTAGGAGCATGGTCGAGCGGGTCACGAGAAGGGCCTCTTTTGGTTTTGGTGTTGCGGTCGTGACTGGACGGGCTGTGCATTTACAAGCAGATCAAGCCTTTGCGCCGTATAAATAAATGTGGCTTTTTGGGATTTATCAAGGATCGGTCCATACTGCTGTCAGCCATGGAGGATGTTTGATGCGATTTTTCAAAGCGATTGTGACAGTGGCTGCACTGACAGCCGGGAGTTCTGTGTCCGCAGGAGAGTGCGGGTTTGCCCAGTGTTGGGGCGCAGTTGGCATTGGTCCTGGCGGGGCCTGGGGCTATTCCTACGGCAAGTATTCAGAAGCCGACGCGGTGAACGCCTTGCAGGGGGAATGTGGCTGGGATTGTGACAACGTGCACACCTTCTACAACACCTGTGGGGCCATTGCGGAGGGCACCTCTGGAAATTGGGGCTATGGCTGGGCTGGGACGCGGTCTCAGGCGGAAGACAATGCCTTGGGGTATTGTTATCAGAACGGCGGTGGCTGCAGCGTTCGGGTCTGGGCTTGTTCGCCGTAGGCTTGCGCTATGGGCGGTGAGGCTCTACTCCCTTTGCCAAAGACGGCGGCAGGGACATGGCCAAGAAAGCAGCCAAATCAAAGCCCAAGACAAAGGGCACCAATAAGAGCACGGCGACTCCGAAAGCTGGCGTGATTAAGCGCCAGTGGGCGCGGCTGCGCTATTGGTGGCGACGGGTGCTGATGTGGGCGGTGTCGTTGTTCATCTTCTCGATCCTGATTTTCATTGTGATCAATCCGCCCACGACCTGGACGATGATTGGCGAGAAGCGGCGATTGGGGCAGGTGGATTATCAATGGGTGCCGATTGAACAGGTGGCGCCGGTGATGCGCCGGTCCGTGGTGGCGGCGGAAGATGCGAATTTCTGTCTGCATTGGGGGTTTGACGTGGAGGCGATCCGGGATGCAATTGCCGAAGGCGCGGGGCGAGGCGCAAGCACGATCAGTCAGCAAACCGTGAAAAACGTCTATTTCTGGCAAGGGCGCAGTTGGCCGCGCAAGGCGATGGAAACACTGATGACGCCGCTGGTGGAGATGACCTGGACCAAGCGGCGGATTCTGGAAGTTTATCTGAATGTGGCTGAGTTTGATGAAGGTGTGTTTGGTGTGGAAGCGGCGGCGCGGCATTACTTTGGTGTCGGGCCAGAGGATTTGACGCCGGTGCAGGCCGCGCGGTTGGCGGCGGTGTTGCCCAACCCCAAGCAGCGCTCTGCCAGCAAGCCCACAGCGGCGGTGCGGCGACGGGCCGCGGCGATCCTGGATGGGGCGGAAACCATACGCGGAGAAGCGCGCGCGGCGTGTTTTGCGGATTGAAATATGCGCAGGGGCAAGGCATTGAAGGACAAAGCCCAACAACATTGCGACCCTGCTGATGAACCGTCTGTTCCATGTGCCCCTGTCTCCGTTTTGCCGCAAGGTGCGCCTCGTGATGGGGGAAAAGCGGCTTGAGGTGGAACTTGTAGAGGAGCGCTATTGGGAGCAAGATCCCGATTTCCTGCGCCGCAATCCAGCCGCCAAAGTGCCGGTCCTGAAGATGGACGGCAAGATGATGGCGGACAGCAACGCCATCTGTGAGTATCTGGAAGAGAAGTATCCCGACCCGGCGTTGATGCCGCGTGACCCGGATGGGCGCTATGAGGTGCGGCGGCTGGTGGCGTGGTTTGACGACAAGTTCCACCATGAGGTCACCGCGAAGCTTTTGTATGAGCGGGTCAATCGCAAGCTGATGGGCACGGGCTATCCGGACAGTTCCAATGTGAAAGCCGGGGCCAAAGCTATCAAATATCACCTCGATTATACGCATTGGCTGCTGGACCACCGCCGTTGGCTGGCGGGGGATGTGATGACCTTGGCGGATTTCACGGCGGCGGCGCATTTGAGTGCGCTGGACTACATCAGTGACGTGGATTGGAACCGCTCTGCGGTGGTCAAAGACTGGTATGCCACCATCAAATCGCGTCCGGCGTTCCGGGCTGTGTTGGCGGATCAGGTGCCCGGCTTCCCGCCGCCTGCGCATTATGCTGATCTGGATTTCTGATCGCGGGCGCTGGCAAGGGGGCTGTCTGCCCCCTCGGCCTGACGGCCTCACCCCCGAGGATATTTTCGGACTGAGAAGGCGGGGGTGTCATGGCGGATGATCTGACCACCCGCATGAAGGCGGAAGCTGTGTCCTTGGGCTTTGATCTGGCCAAAGTGTGCCGGCCGGATTCGGTGGGCCATGTGGCGGCGGGTTTGGATGGATTTCTCGCCAAAGACTACCACGGGCAGATGCAATGGTTAGAAGCGCGCAAACATTGGCGCTCGGACCCGTCGGTGCTGTGGCCGGAGGCGCGCTCTGTGATTATGCTTGGGGAAAGCTACACGCCGGAGCATGACCCCACGGCGGTGCATGGCGCGCCGGATCGGGCGGCGATCTCGGTGTACGCGCAGAATCGCGATTACCATGACACGGTAAAAAAGCGCCTCAAACGCCTTGCGCGGTGGTTGATTGCCGAGACCAGCCCGGAGACCGAGGTGAAGGTGTTTGTCGACACTGCGCCGGTGCCGGAGAAGCCGTTGGGGCAAGCGGCGGGGCTGGGCTGGCAGGGCAAGCACACCAATCTGGTGAGCCGCGATTTGGGCTCCTGGTTCTTTATTGGCTCGGTGTTCACCACGCTGGAGCTAGAGACGGACAAGGCGGAAATTGATCATTGCGGGTCCTGTCGCGCCTGTCTGGATGCCTGTCCAACCAAGGCCTTTCCGGCACCGCATCAGATTGATGCGCGGCGGTGTATTTCCTACCTGACCATTGAGCATCATGGGCCGGTAGATGAGGACTTGCGCGGGCTCATGGGCAACCGGATTTATGGCTGTGACGATTGTCTTTTGGCCTGTCCCTGGAACAAGTTTGCCCAAGATGCGCGGGAGATGAAGTATCACGCGCGCGACGAGTTGATTGCGCCAAAGCTGGCGGAGCTGGCTGTGCTGGAAGACGCGGAGTTTCGCACGTTTTTCTCTGGCTCGCCGATCAAACGGATTGGGCGCAATCGCTTTGTGCGCAATGTGCTCTATGCGATTGGCAACTCCGGGGATGCGGCTTTGCAGGAGGTGGCGCAGGGGCTGTGCGAGGACGCGGACCCCACGGTGGCGGATGCGGCGCGCTGGGCGGTGCAGAGGTTGTCGTGATGCGGGACGGGGCAGTGGATCAGGTCACGCTCTTTGGCTTCAAGGAGAGCATCTACACCCAAGTGGTGATGATGGCGCTGGCGGCAAAAGGCGTGGCGTTTGAGATGAAACGCGACAATCCGTTTGAGGCGGGGCCATCCGGGCCACATCCGTTTGCGCGGGTGCCGGTGCTGCTGCATGGGGAATTTGCGATCTATGAGACGGCGGCGATCACGCGTTATGTGGATCGGGCGTTTGACGGGATCGGGCTGGCTGCGGAGGACGCGGAATCGCTGGCGCGGATGGATCAGGTGATCGCGATTGCCGACAATTATGCCTATTGGCCGATGGTGCGGCAGGCCTATGCCCATGGGGTGGTGCGCAAACAGGCCGGGATCGATTGGGACAAGGCACTGGTGCAGGACGGGCTACGCGCGGCGGAACCAGTGCTGAAGGTGCTGGACGAGATGGCCAGCGAGGGCTGGGTGCTCAACGGGTTGCGGATTTCGCTGGCGGATTGCCATGTGGCGCCGATGGTCGCGGCCTTTGCGCAGCTGCCCAAGGGGCGCAAGATGATTGCGCAGTTTTCGGCGCTGTCCTGTTGGCTGGAGTGGGTCACCCACAGCCGCGCCTTTCGGCAGGCAGTGGGGACGTAGGCGCGCAGCGCGGCTGCGCCCCAATTGTTTGACTTAGCCGTTGCGTTTGGGCAGGACCCAATCGGGGCGGGCGAAGTGGCAGGTGTAGCCGCCGACGTTTTTCACCAGATAGTCCTGGTGGTACTCTTCGGCTTCCCAGAAATCGCTGACCGGTTCCACTTCGGTCACCACTTTGCCTGGCCAGAGGCCGGAGGCGTCAACGTCTTTGATGGTGTCTACCGCGACCGCTTTTTGGTCCGCGTCGGTGTAGAAGATCGCCGAGCGGTAGGACATGCCCAGATCGTTGCCCTGACGGTTTGGTGTGGTCGGGTCGTGGATCTGAAAGAAGAATTCCAAGAGTTTGCGGAACGAGGTTTTGGCCGGGTCAAAGATGATCTCGATGGCCTCGGCGTGGGTGCCGTGGTTTTCGTAGGTCGCGTTTGGGACATCGCCGCCGGTGTAGCCGACGCGTGTGCTCAGAACGCCGTCCATTTTACGGATCAGGTCTTCCATGCCCCAGAAACAGCCGCCTGCCAGTACTGCGCGTTCGCTCATTGGTCGATCTCCTCTACTTGATCGAGATAGGCGCCATAGCCCTCGGCCTCCATATCGGCGCGGTGCACAAACCGCAACGAAGCGGAGTTGATGCAGTAGCGCAGCCCGCCACGATCCTGGGGACCATCGGGGAAGACGTGGCCAAGGTGGCTGTCGCCGTGTTTGGAGCGCACTTCGGTGCGGATCATGCCGTGGGTGCTGTCGTGATGCTCGGTCACGTGGGCGGCCTCAATCGGCTTGGTGAAGCTGGGCCAGCCGCAGCCGCTTTCGTATTTGTCAGAGCTGGCAAAGAGCGGTTCGCCGGAGACCACATCGACATAAATGCCGGGTTCTTTGTTGTGCAAAAGTTTACCGGAGCCGGGGCGTTCGGTGCCGTTTTCCTGAGTGACCCAGAATTGTTCGTCGGTGAGGGTGGCGATCACGTCTGTGTCGCGGGTGTATTTGGTCATGCGCGTCTCCTTCCCTTGGCCGCTTGAGTTACGGGGCCAAGTGTCCTGTGTTCAGGCATATGGGAGGATACGGGGGTTTGAAAAGAGGGGATCACGCCGACGTGTCGCGGTGCAACATTTGGCGTGATCCAGATGGGTTAGGCTGTGGCGGCGGTTAGGGCGGTGTCCAGGAGGTCTTTGATCTTGGATTTGTTGGTGCCGGCGACGATACGGCCAAGTTCTTGGTCGCCTTTGAGCACCACCAGTGTTGAGCGGCGTGGGATTTTCAGCTCGCGGGCCAGGTCGGAGTTGCTGTGCTGGTCCCAGTCCACGTTGATGAAGGTGATGGCGTCTTTGTAGGCGGGATTTTCGCGCAAGAGGGCGTCAATGGCGCGTTCCTGTGCGGCGCAAGTGGTGCACCACTCGGTTTTGAAATCCAGAAACACGGTGTCACCTGCAGCGAGGTGCTTTTTCACGAGGCCCGGGGTGTAGTCTGTGGCGGCGCGGGCGGCCATTGGCAGGACCAGCGTGGCGGGAGCAGAGGCAAGGAAAGTGCGACGGTGCATGTGGGGAACTCCTTTTAAAGGGCGACAGAGAGATCGAGCAGCCAGGGGGGCAGGACACCCAAGAGCCAGATTTCGATCATGTGGTGGACATTGAAAAACAGCGCGAGGCCAGTGAGGAAGAACACGCCCCCAAGGATGGGGCGGGATTTGGCAGCAATGGCGCGCAAGGTGGCTTGGTGTTTGCCAAGGGCCGAGCGAGCGCCATAGCCAAGGCCAAAGATCAGTGTGGAGACGCCAGCAGCAAAGGCAATCATGATGACCGTGGCGTGGGTGAGGCTTTCGCCTTGGGAGGCCAATGCAATCGCGCCACCCAACGTGGGGCCGATACAGGGGGACCAGACGAGACCGAGCAGCAGGCCGCCGAGGAATTGGCCTTGCAGGCTGGTGTGGTCTACTGCGTTGAGCGTGCTGTCCGCGGAGGCGGCAACACCGGCTGTGGCGGTGGAGAAGGCGCTGGAGAATTGTGGCACCAGCAGCACCGCGCCGAAGCCCATCATCAGGACGGCGCCAGCCTTGGAAAGCGTTTCCGGCGTCAGGCCGATGGCGTGGCCAAAGACGGTCACAGCCATGCCAAACACCACAAAGCTGAGGCTCATGCCGAGGGCCAAAACGGCGGGGCCATGGCGGGAGGCCTGCAGGGCGCTGGTCAGCACGATGGGCAGAACCGGCACCACGCAGGGGTTGATCAGGGTCAGCAGACCCGCGCCATATGCAAAGAGGTATTCCATGCCTCTCTTGTGCCAAGCGCAGTCGAGAGTGTCATGTCAAAGAGTGGTGCCGCGGGATCACTTGGCCGTGTGCGATTGTTTCGAAAGCTGCACGGCGAGGATGCCGGCGCAGATCACCGCGACGCCGACGATGTCCCAGAAACCCAGCTTTTCGCCAAGGATCATGGCGGCGATGGCAACGCCGAAGAAAGGGTTGAGGAAGTGGAAGGTGGCGGCTTTGACCGCGCCGATGCGGGCAACCAACGCGAACCAGATCCAGGTGGCGAAGAGGCCCGGCGCGAGGATGGTGTAGATGAAGGCGATCAGCATCTTGGGGTTCCAGTTGACCGTCCATGTTTCAAACACAAGTGAAGCAAAGAAGAGCGTGATTGCGCCGACATACATTTGCAGGCCAACGATCATGATCACGTTGCCGCCGGAGGACGCGTTGCGCACGGCGAGGGTGGCAATGGCCAAAGCCAGTGCGCCGATGACACAGAGCAGGACGCCGAAGAGGTCGACGCCGTTGCTTAAGCGGCCCGCCATGATCAACAGCACCCCACCAAACCCGACGATGAGGCCGATGGTGCCCATGGGGCTGAGTTTCTCGCCTTTGACAGCCCAGCCGAGCAGAGCGACGATCAGGGGCATAGTGGAGGCGATAATGGACGCGAGCGAAGCCTCGATGGTGGTCATCGCGTTGAAGTTCAGGCCCAAATAGAGCGCGTTTTGGCAGAGGCCAAAGATGATGGTGGCGCGCCATTGCGCTGGTGTGAGGTGCCAGGATTGGCCCAAGGCACGGGCGATGATCACGCCGATGGTGCCCGCGATGGCAAAGCGCAGGGAGGAAATCATCAGAGGCGAAGCGTCGGCCACAATGATGCGGGCGGAGGTGAAGGCAGAGGACCAGATCAGGGCAAAGAGCAGCCCCATGCCAATTGCGCGGATGTCCATGGTGCCTGCCTCAAGCCGTTGCTTTGTGAAGATGTTCGCTGGCGCGATGTAAACGCAACTTGAGTCTGGCTGCAACCGGCCTCAGCGCATGTCAGGTCTTCGCGCGACGCAAAAGGCCGCGTAGGCCCCGGCGGCGGCGTTGCCGCTTTTCCGGATCGAGCGGGAAGAAAGCGTCCACCACGATGTAGGCGATCAGCACAAAGATCAGTGCGTTGCCGATCTGTACAAGGCGGTCGATCATTTTCACGTCGGCATCTTTGCCAAAGGGGGCGATGGAGCCGCCAAACAAGATCACTGTGGTGGTTAGGGCGGTGCCGCCCATGGAAGCATCTGGGCGGTCCGAGATGAACCAGTAGGACAGCAGGAAAGCAGCCACGGCGAAGGCAAGCAATGCGGTCAGCATCAGGGGTGCAATGACAGTGAGTTCGTAGCAGGCGATCGCGACCAGTCCGCCGATGAAGTTGGCCTTCATCATGTTTTTCGCAACGATTGGACCAGCAGCGGTGGCGGCGGAGAGTTGTTGCGACAGGATGGCGACAAATAAGAGCGTCACCAGCGCGCCACTGCCCACAAGGTAAAAGTAGATCGCAAAGGGGATGGTGACCAGCGACATGCGCAGCACCAGCCGGTTTGGGTCATAATGCGGCGCGTCGGGTTTGGCTGCGGCGGCGACGCCTTGGGGCGTGGGCGGGAAGAAGTGGAACATCGCCACGGTCCAGAGCCACGCCAGCACAAGGTTGATTGGGATCCAGATCACCAGAACCAGCGCGAGGTCCTGAGACGTGAGTACCAGAGTTGGCAACATCAGCGCGGCCATGAGGGCCAGCACAACGCTGAGCATCCCGGCACCTTTGGTGGACCAGTAAAAGCAGGTTGCCACGGCGAGCGCGAGGGCCATGAGGAAGGCCACAGGATAGGGCGCAAGCGCGGTGGAGAAGACCCAAGACGCGACCAGAAACACCACCGCCTGCCGGAACAACGTGCGGATGGCGATGGGCGGCATCGGGCCGGGCGCCTGCAAGAACAGCACGGCGAAGACGGTGAAAATGGTTGCCAGGGGCCAGCCGATCAGGATGGCGAGCGCAAAGCTGCCGGACACGCCGGTTGCCAAGCGCAGGCCACGCCGTTCGAGGGCTGGGTCGACCTCAATAGGCATACGACAGCCAGGACACCAGTTTGATGTAGACGCCGCCAATGAAATTCAAAAAGGCATTGTCGTTGGTGTAGACAATCACATCCGCCTGTCCATTCACGTTAAACCGCACGTCGTCGGTTTCGTCGCCTTCGGTGTAGCCTGGCAGAATGATGCGCAGGGCAAAGCGTTGCGGGGCGCGGAGCCAGCCGTTGGCGCGGGGGATGTCCGTGGGTTCACCCGGCTTGCTCTTGGTGCCATCGGAGCTGGCGGCGCTGAGGCTGACCACCTCCCCTTTGAAGATTTTGCCGGGATGCATGTCGAGCACCACATCCACCGGGTCGCCCTTCTTGATGTTGCCGAGATTGTTTTCGGTCATATAAGCCTCGACCCAGACGTTGCTGGCGTCGATGAAGGTCATCAGGCTTTGGCCGGATTTGGCGTAGTTGCCCTCGGCGATGTCCAGATCGGAGAGCACACCCCGGGCGGGGGCCTCGAGTTCGGTCCAGCTGAGTTTCAGCTCGGCATCTGCGAGTTTGGCCAAGGCGGCCTGAATGCGCGGGTTGTCTTGCCCGGTGCTGCCGAGCGCTTTCTGTTCGCTTTCCAGATCGGCCTGTGCCTGTTCCAGCTCAGATTCCGCGTCCGCCAGACGGCGGCGGGCTTCGTCGGCTTTGGCCACAGCAATGAGGCCTTTTTCCTCCAGTTCAAACACACGGGCGGATTGCAGGCGTTCGGTTTCCAGGTCGGTCTGTGCACGGGTCACGCGGGTTTGGGCGCTGCTGACGTCGGCGCTGTCGGCGCCCACGTCTTGTGTGGCGCGTTCCAGTTCCGCTTCGGCGCTTTGTTTCTGGATTTCAAACTGGCGCGGGTCGATGCGGGCGATTACGGTGCCCGCTTCGACAATCTCGCCGTTTTCGGCATTGATCTCGATGACCGTGCCAGACACCTGCGGGGTGACCGGGGTGATGATCGCTTTCACACGTGCGTTGGAGGTGAAGGGCGTGATGCGGTCTGCGGCGAGGTACCAGGCCACAACAATGAACAGCAGGCCTAGGATGCTCCAGAAGGTGCGTTTCATTTCCGAGCTTCCTCCAGCGCTTCGGCGTCAGCCTCGATCTCTTCAGCCACGTCGGCCTCCATCCAAGCAACCACAAGTTCATAGAAGACCGACAGGATCACGGGGCCAACAAAGATGCCGATCAGGCCGCCGGAGAGCACGCCGCCGATGACGCCTACGAGGATCACCAGAATCGGGGTGTTGAGACCTTTGGCGATGAAGATCGGGCGCAGGAAGTTGTCCATCAACATGAGCGGAATCATGATGGCGGTGAACAAGAGCGCGGCGCCGGTGCCCATGGAGCCCCAAGCCCAGATCACCAGCGGGATCACAACGATGGTGGGGCCAACCTGGATAATGCCGAGGATCAGCACGACAACTGCTAGGGGACCAGCGGCATCGATGCCAAAGAGCATCATGACAATGCCCATGAGGCCAGCCTGCAGCGCGGCCACCCCGAGTACGCCGCGAGACACGTTGCGCACGGTGGCGGCGGCCATTTCGACAAACTCACCGCCTTTGGGGGCAAAGACACGGTTGCCAAATTTCTGCACCATCTCGCCGAGTTTTGGCCCGGGGGAGAGCATCATGCCCATGACAATCACCGACAGCGCCATGGCCAGCAACTGGAAGCTCAGACCCGCTACCGCGCCGCCGATGGTGGTAGCAAAGCCCAGCACCACATCGCCGTAACGATCCAAAGCGACGGCGAGGTTGTTGTTGAACAGGTTTCAGATTTCGGTGGCTTTGGGGCCGACCAGGGCGATCTCGCTTAGTCCTTCGGGGGCGGGAGGTAGGTCAAGCTTGCCGGTTTTCAGTTTGTCGCTGAGTTCGTTGAAGTGGGCGAAAAAGCTGTTCACTGAGGCCCAGAGTGGACCAATGGTGAGTGCCAGACCCAGCAGGGTGATCAGGGTGGAGGCGAGGCCGCGACGGCCGCCAAGTTTGCTCGAGAGCCAGTCAAACAGGGGGTAGACCGCGACCGCCAGAATGATGGCCCAGACCACAATGCCAGAAAGTGGCAGGATAATGGTGAAGGCAGCGAAGGCAAACACACCGAGGAACAGAAGGCGAATGCCCAGATCAATCAAACGTCTTTCATCCATATCGAGTACTTCCCAAATTGTTCAAATTCCGCGTAGGCTGGCCTGAAATTGTGGCTTATGCGGTTGTTATGGCGGCATCTTTGTACGGGCAGAGGTGATTTGAGGAATAAAAAAGTGAATGGCAACAGTGAAATTTTAGCGCCCGAAGGGTTTTTCCAGAAACATCGCTGGGCGATTTTGTTGGGCTTGCTGGTGTTGCTGATGCTGCTGGATGGGTTGGATGACCGCTACGGCTGGGCCAGCACGGCCGGGTTGTGGGGGCTGAGCTTCTTGTTTCTTGGGGTTGTTGGAGCCACCGAGCGCAACACGTTTTTGCGCATCACCATGGCCGTGCCGGTGATGGCCTGGTTTGTGCTGCTGATCATGGCGGAGTTTTTCGGCATGACCGTAAATGGCGGGTTGTATGCCCTGGCGGCACTCATGCTGTTTGGCTCAATGATCATCAGCTTTCGCCAGCTGTTTGCTCCGGTGCATTCGGAATATGAGCGGCTGTCGAGCGGGGTGTTTGGCTACCTGTTGATCGCGATGCTTTGGGGGCTGGCCTATTGGCGCATTGAGGCGGCCTATCCTGGGTCATTCAATATGCCCGAAGATATCGCGGGGCAGAAAGCCGGGTTTGTGTATTTCTCGATGATTACCATGACCACGGTGGGCTATGGCGAGATCACCCCTGCGGCGAGCCTGACGCGGATATTGACTGGCATGCAGGCCATTGTCGGTACGATGTTTGTGGCGATCTTCATAGGCCGCATTGTGGGGCGATTGAAATGACGGACGTCACAGGGCAGATCACTTGGGTTTACACGGAAAAGCTGGCGACGGCGGCGAGCTTTTATCGCGATGTGTTGCGCTTGCCACTGGTGCGTGATGCGGGCACTGCGCTGATTTTTGAGACGGCGCCCGGAGCGCGGTTGGGGCTGTGTGAGGCCTTTGACGGGCGGGTTGTGGAACCGAAAGGCAGCATGATCACGCTCTTGGTCGCGGATCGCGCGGCGGTGGATGACTGGTATGCGCGGGTGACGGCGGCTGGGGCAACTGTGCGTGGCGCGCTGGAGGTTTTGGAGCGGTTCGGGATCTACAGTTTCTTTTGCGAAGACCCGAATGGCTACCAGATTGAGGTGCAGTGCTTTTTGGATGAGGCACCGCAGTAAGCATGCGCGGCCAAAAGCGCTTCCCTTGTTAAGCGAGTGTGGCTTTGGCGAGGCGTCGCGCCGCATTCGCGCGCTGCTGACTTCCCCCTTGGCGGCAAAGGCGCTACAGGTGCGGTGAAACGGGAGTTGCCGCATGTCGATGAATAGCTTTGGACATCTTTTTCGCGTCACCACTTGGGGTGAGAGCCACGGGCCAGCGCTGGGCGCGACGGTGGATGGGTGCCCTCCGGGGGTGTCGGTGGATGAGGCGATGCTGCAGCATTGGCTGGACAAGCGACGCCCCGGTCAGAACAAGAACACCACACAGCGCAATGAGCCGGATGCGGTGAAGATCCTGTCCGGCGTGTTTGAGGGTAAAACCACCGGCACGTCGATCCAGTTGATGATCGAAAACACCGATCAACGCAGTCGCGATTATGGTGAGATCAGCCAGACCTTCCGTCCGGGACATGCGGATATCACCTATCACATGAAATATGGCAACCGCGACTATCGTGGCGGCGGGCGCAGCTCGGCGCGTGAGACAGCTGCGCGGGTTGCGGCGGGTGGCATTGCGCGCGAGGCAATCAAAGCGATTGCGCCCAATCTTGAGATCAAAGGCTATATGACCAAGATGGGCGCGATGGAGATTGATCGCGAGAACTTTCATTGGGACGCGATTGATCGCAATGATTTCTGGATTCCGCAGGCCGCCGACGTGGCGCAGGAGTGGGAAGACTATCTTCAGGCGCTGCGCAAAGAGCATGACAGTGTGGGCGGCGTAATCGAGGTTGTGGCGCGCAATGTGCCTGCCGGGATTGGCGCGCCGATCTATGGCAAGCTTGATACCGATCTGGCGGCGGCGATGATGTCGATCAACGCCGTGAAAGGCGTGGAGATTGGCGAAGGCATGGCGGCGGCGGGGCTCAAGGGTTCCGAGAACGCGGATGAGATTTTCATGGGCAATGACGGCCAGCCGGTGTTCTCCTCCAACCATGCGGGCGGCATTTTGGGCGGTATTTCGACGGGTCAGGATGTGGTGGTGCGTTTTGCAGTGAAACCAACCAGCTCGATCCTCACGCCACGCCAGTCGATCCGGATTGATGGCAGCCCAACAGAGGTGATCACCAAAGGTCGGCATGACCCCTGTGTGGGCATTCGCGCGGTGCCGGTGGGCGAGGCGATGATGGCCTGTGTGATCCTGGACCATTTGCTGCTGCATCGCGGTCAGGTGGGGGAGAATCAGGGCAAGATTGGCTGATGCTGGACAGCGTTGATCTGAGCGACCTGAGAGAGGCTCTGCGCGCGGAAGCGGCAGAGCGCATGGCGCAGGACAGCGCGCATGATTTGGCGCATCTGGATCGGGTTTGGACGACAGCGCAGGCATTATCCGAGGCGGAAGGCGGGGCCGATTTGCGTGTGCTGCTGGGGGCGAGCTATCTGCATGATCTTGTGAACTTGCCCAAAGATTCACCCCATCGGGCGCGGGCCAGTACCATGGCAGCAAGCGCAGCGGCGCCAATTTTGCGCAGCCATGGCTTTAGCAATCACGAGGTGGCAGCGGCGCAGCATGCGATTGCAACCCATAGTTTCTCTGCTGGCTTGAAGCCAAAGTCGTTGGAGGCACGGATTCTGCGGGATGCGGACCGGTTGGACGCGCTGGGCGCGATTGGCATTGCACGCACCTTTGCGGTCGGCGGGGCTTTGGGCCGGGCGTTGTATGACGAGAATGACCCCTTTGCCGAGCACCGCGCGCTTGATGACAGCGCTTGGGCGCTGGATCATTGGCCAGTGAAGCTGTTCCGGTTGCCGGAGGACTTGCAGACCGTGGCAGGCAAGCTGACGGCTGAGGAGCGGGTGGCCGAAATGCGGGCCTTTGCACAGGTTTTGGCAAGCGAGTTGGGGCGCACATTGCCGGAAAGCTGGGCGTAGCTGGCTTAACCCTGCGGGGTTACACCGGGGCGGGCTTTGCCGCGCTTCAATCCCAATTGCCGTTCTCGCCATATGATCAGGATGCCCGCGGCGATCACGATGGACGCGCCGATCAGCATTTGAGGTGTCGGGATTTCGGAAAACCAGACGTAGCCGATCAGGATGGCAAACAGCATCGCGACATAGTCAAATGGGGCTACCACAGAAGCTGGTGCAAAGCGGTAGCACGAGGTCAACATGATCTGGGCGACGCCGCCGATGAGGCCTGCGGTGACAAGCAGTGCTGCCTGTTCCCATGTCGGGATGACCCAGCCAAACGGCAGGGTGAGCAGCGACAAGCACGAGGCCGTGAGCGAGAAGTAGAACACAATGGCTGAGGTTTGATCGGTTTGCACCAGCTTGCGGATGTGGATCTGCGCCAGCGCGCGGAAGAGGGCAGAACCCAGCACCAGCATGACGCCAACGGTGGCCATGGCGGAGGCCTGATCCGCGTCAAATATGGTCAGGCGCGGCCAGAGCACCACCGTAACACCAATAAGACCAATGCCAACAGCCGTCAGGCGGAAGGCGCGGACCTCTTCGCCCAGGAACATGGCAGCAAAGATCACGGTCATCAGGGGCGCGGCAAAGCCAATGGCAGTGACTTCGGGCAGCGGCAGGAGCCCTAGCGCGGCAAAATTCATTGCCATCGAAGTGGTGCCAATCACCCCGCGCCAGACGTGACCCATGGCGTTGGTGACACGCAGGCCTTGCGGCATCTCCCCGCGCTGCAGGAGCCAGATGAAGATCACAAACAGCGCAAAGAAAGATCGAAAGAAAACGGCTTGGCCGGCGGGCACCTCGTCGGCGGTGGCTTTGATCAAGGCCGCCATGATGGAAAAGAGCGCAATGGCGGTGATCTTGAAGGCAATGCCTTTGAGCGGCTGCATGAGGATGTCCGGTGCTTGGGGTTGGCCGGACTGTGGCGCAGGGGCGTTGGAATGACAAGGCGGGCTTGATCTTTGGCGGGGGAGCGGGAAAGGTCCGTGCCAACTACGGAGGGGCCGCCATGTATCAGGACAACTATTTGATTGCCGCGCTAAGC
Source organism: Shimia sp. MIT910701 (assembly GCF_047126315.1). GTDB lineage: Bacteria > Pseudomonadota > Alphaproteobacteria > Rhodobacterales > Rhodobacteraceae > Shimia. The sequence goes on from NZ_CP138953.1 coordinate 857,810, forward strand.
GCATCCGCCGAGGGGCGCGGGCGCGAGGTGTTTGCCGAGGTGCCGGGGCAGGACCAAGTGACTTTTGGCGGGCTGTTTGCCGGGGCGGAGCGCATGGCGGCGGCTTTGGTCACGCAGGGGGTGCAACCCGGAGACCGCGTGGCGGTGCAGGTCGAGAAGACCATCGAGGCGATCCAGCTCTATCTCGGCACGGTCATGGCGGGGGGCGTGTTTCTGCCGCTCAATACGGCCTACACGACCTCTGAGGTGGCCTATTTCCTGGGAGATGCCACCCCGCGTGTGGTGGTCTGCGATCCTGCCAAAGCGGAAGAGATTGCACCAATTGCCAAGGGCGCAGCGGTGCTCACTCTGGATGGCGCTGGGCAGGGCAGCCTGACCGATCTGGCGGATGGTCAAACGGGGTTTGCGCCTGTGGCGCGCGGCGCGGATGATCTGGCGGCCATCCTGTATACTTCGGGCACCACGGGGCGCTCCAAAGGGGCCATGTTGAGCCATGACAACCTGCTGTCCAACTCAGAGACATTGCGGGGTTACTGGCGGTTCACCAAAAAGGATGTGCTGATCCACGCCTTGCCAATCTTCCACACGCACGGGCTGTTTGTGGCGACCAATGTGGCGCTGCTGTCTGGGGCGTCAGTGGTGTTTCTGGCGAAGTTTGATGCGGATGCGATTTGGGACGCCATGCCCAAGGCAACCAGCCTGATGGGTGTGCCAACCTTCTACACAAGGCTGTTGAAAGACGCGCGGCTGACCAAAGAACTGGCGGCCAATATGCGGCTGTTCATTTCCGGCTCTGCGCCTTTGTTGGTGGATACGCATGAACAATGGGAGGCGCGCACCGGGCACCGGATTCTGGAGCGCTACGGCATGACCGAAACCAATATGAGCACCTCCAATCCCTACGACCGCGAGCGACGGGCGGGCACCGTGGGCTTCCCGTTGCCGGGTGTCGAGGCGCGGATTCGCGCAGATGGCGCAGAGGTGGCGCAGGGTGAGATTGGCGTGTTGGAAGTGCGCGGGCGCAATGTCTTCAAAGGCTATTGGCAAATGCCGGAGAAGACAGCGGAAGAGCTGTTGCCGGACGGCTGGTTCATCACGGGCGATTTGGCCAAGGTGGACGCGGACGGCTATGTGACCATCGTGGGGCGCTCCAAGGATCTGGTGATCACCGGCGGGTTCAATGTCTACCCCAAGGAAATCGAGTCGCTGATCGATGATCTGGATGGCGTGTTGGAAAGCGCGGTCATCGGCGTGCCACATTCGGATTTTGGCGAGGCGGTGGTGGCTGTCGTGGTGCGCTCTGATCCCACGCTGACGGAGGCGCAGGTGAGTGGGCCGTTGTCGGAGAGCCTGGCGAAATTCAAGCAGCCCAAACAGGTGATCTTCCTGCCGGAACTGCCGCGCAACACAATGGGCAAGGTGCAGAAGAAGGCGCTGCGTGAAAGCTACGCGGGGCTTTTCTCCTAAAGCAAAACGGGGGCCGATTGGCCCCCGCTTCGATTTGATCTTTTGTGCAGCTTACGCGCGCACAAGCTTCTCGTAGGACTCGGCGATGTCGCGGGTGATGTCGCCCACTTCAAAGGTGTAGTCGCCAATCTGACCTACCGGGGTCACCTCGGCGGCGGTGCCGGTCAGCCAGCACTGCTCAAAGTCGGCAAGTTCCTCTGGCATGATGTGGCGCTCGATCACGTTGATGCCTTTGTCTTTCAGCATGCCAATCACGGTCTGACGGGTGATGCCGTTCAGGAAGCAATCCGGGGTTGGCGTGTGCACTTCGCCGTCTTTCACGAAGAAGATGTTGGCGCCGGTCGCCTCGGCCACATAGCCACGGTAGTCCATGAACAGGGCGTCCGAGCAGCCTTTGGCCTCTGCCTTGTGCTTGGAGATGGTGCAGATCATGTAGAGACCCGCCGCCTTGGCGTGCACCGGGATGGTTTCCGGGCTTGGGCGTTTCCATTCCGCGATGTCGAGCTTGGCGCCCTGCATTTTGGCGTCGCCATAGTAGGCACCCCAAGGCCAGATCGCGATGGCAACGCGGACAGGGTTGGCCGCAGACGCGACACCCATGTCTTCCCCGGAGCCGCGCCACACAACAACACGCACATAGGCATCTTCAAGGCCGGACTTCTTCAGGGTTTCCTGCTTGGCCGCTTCCAACTCTTCCAGAGAGATCGGCATCGGCATGTCGAGAGCTTCGGCAGATTTGAACAGGCGTTCGTTGTGCTCGCGGCTCTTGAAAATCTTGCCGTTGTAGGCACGTTCGCCTTCAAAGACGGAGCTTGCGTAATGCAGCGCGTGGCTCAGGACGTGGACCTTGGCCTCGCGCCAGTCAACAAACTCGCCATCCATCCAGATGACGCCGTCACGATCGTCATATGCACCAGCCATGGTCGTTCCTTTCGCTTACCAAAGGGCTTTCAGTTTTTCATTTGTTGCGCGCCATATGGCCGAAACGGTCATAAAATTGCGCAAATCCTGCGATTCGCTACCAGTTAGCGCTTGGAGTGTCAACAAAGCTGACGTATTGTGACGGGCAAACCTGTCAATTGTGATGCTGGAGGGCCAAATGAGCGATCCAATTCGGAGTGAGAACCTGCTTTATCTCACCGATGAGCAGCTGCGGCAGGGGATTGAGGCGATGTATTTTGCCTATCGCGGCTTCACCGCGGATCCGGACCGAATCCTTGAGAGCATGGCCTATGGGCGGGCGCATCATCGCGCGATTCACTTCATCAACCGCGCGCCGGGCACCACGGTGACCAATCTGCTCGACATACTGGGGGTGACCAAACAGTCACTCAATCGTGTGTTGCGCACTTTGATCGAAGATGGGCTTGTGGAAAGTCGCGTGGGCACGTCTGATCGGCGGGAGCGGAACCTGTTTCTGACTGAAGAAGGTACGGCGTTGGAGCATCGTTTGTCGGACGCGCAGCGGGTGCGAATGCGCACGGCGTTTCGGGAGGCGGGACCGGAGGATGTGGCCGGGTTCCGGCGGGTGCTTGAGGCGATGATGGAAGGTGAAATGAAACGGCAATATCTGTCCTTGCGTGAGTCAGGCAAATGAAAGACATCGATCCCCACCTGCTGATTGTGGATGATGACGAGCGTATTCGCGAACTTCTGCGGAAGTTTCTGATGCGCAACGGGTTTCTGGTGTCCGCCGCCCGCGATGCGGCGCATGCGCGGCGGATTCTGTCAGGGCTGGATTTTGACCTGATTGTGCTCGACGTGATGATGCCGGGTGAGGATGGCATGAGCCTGACCCGTGGCATTCGCGAGACCTCGCAGACGCCAATTATGTTGTTGACCGCCAAGGGTGAGACCGAAGATCGGATTACGGGACTTGAGGCCGGGGCGGATGACTATCTGGCAAAGCCGTTTGAGCCAAAAGAGCTGTTGTTGCGGATCAATGCCATTCTGCGGCGGATGCCGGAGGTGGATGAGGCCGCCACGGTGCCCAAGGTGCTACATCTGGGTGGCATTCGCTATGACATTGATCGGGGCGAGATGTGGCAAGGCGAAGAGCCTGTGCGTCTGACCGCCACTGAGAGCCAGCTGATGAAAATCTTCTCGAAAACACCGGGCGAGGCCGTCAGCCGCGGCAAACTGGTGGAGGAGTTGGGCCGGGACAAAGGTCAGGCGCAGGAGCGGGCGGTGGATGTGCAGATCACCCGTTTGCGCCGCAAGATTGAGGAAGACCCGAAACAGCCACGTTTCCTGCAAACCGTGCGCGGGGCGGGGTACATGCTGGCGCCGGACTGATCTGGCCGCGTAGCACGCACAACACATAGAATTTGGGGGGGAGTGGCATGGCCACAGCGTTGTTCAGTCACCAGAGTTCGTTGCAGCACCAGACGCCTGCGGGCCATGCGGAGCAGGTTGCGCGGATCGAGCATATTCAGGCGGCGTTGAAGGCGGCCCAGTTCGACGGGTTGGATCGGCGCGAGGCGCCGGAGTGTTCGGACGCCGATATTCTGCTGTGCCATCCCCGGAGCCATCTGGAGGCCATCACAGCAGCGGAGCCGGCAAGCGGCATTATAGCGTTGGACGAAGACACCTATATGTCGCCAGGCTCGACACTGGCGGCGCGGCACGGGGTTGGCGGCTGTCTGGCGGCGGTGGATGCGGTGCTGGCGGGGGAGGTGGGCAATGCCTTTGTGGCCTGCCGTCCGCCGGGGCATCATGCGGAGCAGAGCAAACCCATGGGGTTTTGTTTGTTTGGTACGGCCGCGATTGCGGCGAAACATGCGCTGGAACGTCATGGGCTGAGCCGGGTGGCGGTGGTGGATTTTGATGTGCACCATGGCAATGGCACGCAGGCGCTGTTGTGGGACGAACCGCGCAGCCTGTTCATTGGCAGTCATCAGAACCCGCTGTGGCCAGGCACCGGTATGCCGGAGGAAACTGGCGCGCAGGGTAATGTGATGAACCTGCCATTGCCGCCACACAGTGACGGGCGGCTGATGCGGGCGACCTATGAGGCGGAGGTGTTTCCGGCCTTGGAGGCGTTTGAACCGGAATTGCTGATCCTGTCAGCAGGCTTTGATGCGCATAAGGATGATCCCTTGGCGCAGTTGGAATGGAATGAGGAAGACTTTGTCTGGCTGACGGAGCGCTTGTGTGATGTGGCCGAGAAACACTGTCACGGGCGCGTGGTCTCGACTTTGGAAGGTGGATATGATCTGAACGCTTTGGCAGCGTCCGTAGCGGCGCATGTTGAGGTTTTGATGGAGAGAGCCGGATGAGCGACACACCTGTGGAAGAGATGAGCTTTGAAGCGGCAATGCGCGAGCTGGAGCAGGTTGTGGGCCAGTTGGAGCGCGGCGACGTTGAACTGGAGAAATCCATTGCGCTTTATGAGCGTGGCGCGGCGTTGAAGGCCCGCTGTGAAGCAAAGCTCAAAGAGGCCGAAGAAAAGGTCGCAGCGATCACTTTGGATGGCAATGGCAATCCGGCCGGTTTGACACCGGTTGAGGGTATGTAAGCCAACTGTTCAGCCGCGGGGCCGCGATGTTTGAAACACGTTTGAAAGAGGCCGCCACGCAAGTGGAGGCCCATTTGCTTGAAGTGATGGCACCGTTTGGCGATTTGCCAGTGGTGGACGCTATGCGCTATGCCAGTGCAGGCGGTAAACGGCTGCGGGCGTTTCTGGTGCTGGAAAGCGCGCGGTTGCATGGGGTTGACCCAAAACAGGCGATTTGGCCGGCGACGGCGATTGAGGCGATGCACGCCTATTCGCTGGTGCATGATGACCTGCCTTGCATGGATGATGATAACATACGGCGCGGGCTGCCGACCACGCACATCAAGTGGGACGAATGCACCGCTGTGCTGGCGGGAGATGCATTGCAGACCTTGGCGTTTGAATGTGTGTCGCGCGATGAGTGTCACGAGGATTCCGCTGTGCGGGCCGAGTTGACGGTGTCATTGGCACGGGCTGCTGGCGCGCAGGGCATGGTACTGGGGCAAGCGTTGGACATCGCGGCGGAAACCGCGCCGGTGCCTTTGACGCTGGAAGAAATCACGCGACTTCAGGCTGGTAAGACCGGCGCGTTGATTGCCTGGTCTGCGACTGCGGGCGCTGTGATGGGCAAGGCCGATATCGAGCCGTTGATGCGCTATTCGCTGGACCTTGGGTTGGCGTTTCAGATTGCGGACGACATTCTGGATGTGGAAGGCGATGCTGAGAAAGTTGGCAAGGCGGTGGGTAAGGATGCCGACGCTGGCAAAGCCACCTTTGTGTCGTTGCTGGGCTTGGATGGCGCCAAACAGCGGGCGCAGTCTCTGGTCTCGGATGCTTGTGACGCATTGGACGTCTATGGCGACGCGGCGGATTGCTTGCGGGAGGCGGCGCGGTTCGTTATCTCGCGAGATAACTGACGGAAGGCGCATCAATGGCTGCCAGACCCCACACCCCTTTGCTGGATCAGGTGAACCTGCCTGAAGACCTGAAACGGTTTTCAGACAGCGAGCTGTCACAGATTGCCGATGAGTTGCGGGCGGAGACCATATCCACGGTGAGTGAAACCGGAGGGCATCTTGGCGCGGGCCTGGGTGTTGTGGAGCTGACGGTCGCGCTGCATGCGGTGTTTGACATGCCGCGTGACAAGCTGATCTGGGACGTGGGCCACCAATGTTACCCTCATAAGATTTTGACCGGCCGGCGTGATCGGATTCGCACCCTGCGTCAGGAAGGCGGGCTGTCCGGGTTCACCAAACGCAGTGAGAGCGTGTTTGATCCCTTTGGCGCAGCGCATAGTTCGACGTCGATTTCCGCTGCGTTGGGATTTGCGGTGGCGCGCGATCTTGGCGGGGAGTGTGACGGTGGTCTTGGTGATGTGATTGCGGTGATTGGCGATGGGGCGATCACGGCGGGCATGGCCTATGAGGCGATGAACAACGCCGGTCACCTGGGCAAGCGTATGTTTGTGATCCTCAATGACAACGACATGTCGATTGCGCCGCCTGTTGGGGCGTTGAGTGTGTATCTGTCCCGGCTTTATGCAGGGGCGCCGTTTCAGGAGCTGAAGTCCGCTGCCAAAGCCGCGACCAGCCTGTTGCCTCAGCCATTGCGGACCGGAGCCAAACGGACCCGCGACGCGCTTAAAGGCCTGACGATGGGTGGCACGCTGTTTGAGCAGCTTGGGTTCTCATATGTCGGGCCGATTGACGGGCACGATATGGACCAGCTCTTGCCGCTGTTGCGCAGTTTGCGAGAGCGGGCCACTGGGCCGGTATTGCTGCATGTGAACACCAAAAAGGGCAAAGGTTATGCCCCGGCAGAAGCGGCGTATGACAAGGGGCATGCCACCGCCAAGTTTGATGTCTCCACCGGCAAGCAGCAGAAGGCGAAATCCAACGCCCCAAGCTACACGTCTGTGTTTTCCCAAGCGCTCCTGGAGGCTGCCGCAGAGGATGACCGGATTTGCGCGGTAACAGCGGCAATGCCGGATGGCACAGGGCTGAAATTGTTTGCTGAGCGCTACCCAAGCCGGTGTTTTGATGTGGCGATTGCCGAGCAGCACGGAGTGACTTTCTCCGCCGCTTTGGCTGCGGGCGGGATGAAACCCTTCTGTGCGATCTATTCGACGTTTTTGCAGCGCGCCTATGATCAGGTGGTGCATGATGTTGCCATTCAACGTCTGCCGGTGCGGTTTGCAATTGACCGCGCAGGGCTGGTTGGCGCGGATGGCGCCACCCATGCGGGCAGTTTTGACATCGCCTATTTGGCGAACCTGCCGGGCATGGTGGTGATGGCGGCGGCGGATGAAGCTGAGTTGAAGCATATGGTGGCCACAGCGGCGGCCTATGATGATGGCCCTATCGCATTCCGCTACCCTCGTGGCGAAGCGGTGGGCGTGGAGTTGCCGGAGCGGGGCGAGGTGCTGGAGATCGGCAAGGGGCGTGTGGTGCAGGCGGGCAAGCGGGTTGCGTTGCTGTCCTTTGGCACGCGGTTGGAAGAAACCAAGAAGGCGGCCGAGAGGCTGGCGGCGCAGGACATCACCCCGACGATTGCGGATGCGCGGTTTGCCAAGCCTTTGGACCGGGGGATGATCCTAGATTTGGCAGCTAATCATGAAGCGCTGATCACCATTGAAGAGGGCGCAGTGGGCGGCTTTGGCAGCCATGTGGCGCAGTTATTGGCAGACGAAGGCGTGTTTGATGGCGGGCTGAAATACCGCTCAATGGTGCTGCCGGATACCTTCATTGATCAGGCCAGCCCGAAGGCGATGTACGATGTGGCGGCAATGAATGCGGAGCACATTGAGGCGAAGGTGCTGGACGCGCTCGGCATCACAACGCCAGACAACACGCTTGCCTAAGACAGGACTGGAGCGGGGGCCAGCCCCCCGCACCCCCGAGATACTTGGGGAATGAGAAAGCGCCTAGGTGGCGGTCTCTTCGTCCAGCATGGCTTTTAAAGCGTCGCGGTAGTTGGGGTATTTCAAGACCACCCCCAGTTCCTCTTTTATGCGGGTGTTGCGCACGCGTTTGCTGTCAGAATAGAAGCTGCGCGCCATCGGGGTCATCTCCGCCTCTTCAAAGGGGATTTCCGGCGGTGGGTCCATGCCGAGCAATTCGGCGGCATAGGCGAGGATGTCTTGCGGCGGGGCCGGGCTGTCATCACAGACGTTGTAGATTTGGCCCACATTGGGAGTCTTCATGGATGCCTCCAGAACCTGCGCGATGTCATCCACATGGGCGCGGGAGAACACCTGGTTTTTCTTGATAATGCGGCGGGCGGTGCCTTTGCGCAGTTTGGCAAAGGGGCCGCGGCCAGGGCCGTAGATTCCAGCGAGGCGGAAGATGTGCAGTGGCAAGTCTGGCAATGCTTGCCATTCCGCCTCAGCCAGTACGCGCATCTTGCCGCGATGACCGTCGGGATCAAGTGGGGTGTCTTCGTCGACCCATCCGCCGTCCATGTCGCCGTAGACCCCAGTGGTGGAAAGGTAACCGACCCAATCGAGGTTAGGCGCAGCTCTTAGGAGCGCGTCTTTACCCAGTCGCAGCACCGGGTCGCCTTCTTTGTCCGGACGGATGGAACTCAGCACATGGTTGACGTCTTTGAGGGCGGTGTCAAAGTCGATCGGCCACTGCAGCGGCGTGATGCCTTGTTCGCGTAGGTCGGCCTCTTGTGCCGGATCGCGGTAAGTGCCGAGTATGGTCCAGCCTTGCGGAAGAAGACGGGTGGCGAGGGCCTGGGCGGTGTAGCCGTGGCCTAGCGAAAGCAGGGTCTTGGTCATGGGCGCACCTTGCCCCCCGAGGCGCTTGGGGACAAGAGGGGCTGCTATAAATTTGGCTCACAACGGTGTGGTTGCCGTAGAAATAGGCAAACGGAGTTATTTGCCTTTCCAGACCGGATCACGCTTTTCAGCAAAGGCGCGGGCGCCTTCGAGTTGATCCTCGCTGGCATAAAGCACATCCACGCTGCGCAGCTGGCGTTTGGTGATGCGGTTCATGGCGTCCTGGAATTTGGCATCCTCGGCGTCGCGCACAATTTCTTTGATGGCGGCGTAGACCAAAGGCGGGCCGGAGGCGAGCAAGCGGGCTTGTTCCCAGGCGCGGTCCATCAGTTTGTCAGCAGGCAGGATTTCATTCACCAGCCCCCAGCGCAGCGCTTCTTCAGCGTCAAACCAGCGCCCGGTGAGCAGGAGCTCCATGGCGATGTGATAGGGAATGCGTTTAGGCAGTTTCACCGAGGCTGCATCGGCCACCGTGCCGGAGCGGATTTCGGGCAGGGCAAAGGAGGCGTGGTCGGCGGCGAGGATCATGTCGGCGGACAGTGCCAGCTCCAAGCCACCGCCGCAGGCGATGCCGTTCACAGCCGCAATCACCGGTTTGTTCATGTCGCGCAGTTCTTGCAGGCCGCCAAAGCCACCAACACCGTAATCGCCATCGACTTCATCCCCATCTGCGGCCGCTTTCAGGTCCCAACCGGGGCAGAAGAATTTCTCGCCACCACCGGTGAGGATGGCGACGCGGAGGTCTGGATCATCGCGAAAATCGCGAAAGACCTCGCCCATGACGCGGCTTGTCACAAGATCAATGGCGTTGGCTTTAGGGCGGTCCAGCGTGACCTCAAGAATTGCGCCGTCGCAGCGGGTTTTGACCGGGCCGTCAGTCATGACATGTCCTTTCGTATCAGCGCGTCTGCGGCCACCGCGCGGGTGGGCGTGCAGATCAGCGGGTTGATTTCAGCCTCTTGCAAGCTGTCGAGGTTGGCAAGCACGTAGGCCTGCAGCGCGTCGATGGCTTGTAGGATGGCGGTGATGTTGGCGGGCGGTGCGCCGCGATAGCCGGTGAGCAGCGGGGCGATTTTGAGTGATGACAAGGCATCTCGGATTGTCTCGTGGCTGGCCGGGATCAGGAGTGAGACGCTGTCTGAGAGCACTTCGGTCAGGGTGCCACCGGCGGCGATGGTGAGCACAAAGCCGTGGGCTGGATCACGGGTTATTCCAACGAGAAGTTCGGCGAGGCCATCGTTGATCATTTCCTCGATCAAGAATCGGTCGGTGGGCATGTCGGCAGCAGCGGCTGGCAAGTCAGCGGCTGAGAGATGGAGCTTAACTGCGCCGGCTTCGGTTTTGTGGGCAATGCCTTGGCCTTTGAGCACCAAAGGGGGCGTGAGGCTTTTGGCGGCTTCGGTGAGAGTACCCGTGTCGGTCACTGAAACGCTGCGCGGGGTGTCTAGGCCGTGGGCGGCGAGCGCGGTTTTGGCTTCGTGCTCTGTCAACAATTGAGGCCTTTTGGACGGTTCCGCAGGCGCCAGCGCCAAGGGCGTGGTCTCGGGGCTTGTGATCTCCGTGGTTGCGGCAGCAGCAATGATGGCCTCGCGCAATCCGTGCATTGGGACCACGCCGCCATCGATCAGGGTTTGCGTCACATCGGGCGGTAGCAGTTCCGGCAAAGAAGCCACCACGGTAATCGGGCGGCCTGTGGTCTTGTGGGCTTTGATCGCGGCGTCGGTGGCGCAATCCCAATCGGCGCGGTTTTCTGGGGGATAATCGACCACCGATAAGGTGAGGCCGATATCCTTGGTCATCATCGCAGACCAAGCTTTGGCCATCGCCTCGGCATCCCGCCAAATGTAGGTGTGGTAGTCCAGCGGGTTGGCCAGGGCGACCATGGGGCCGAGGGCGTCGGCCAATTGTGTGCGCTGCTCGTCTCTCAGGGGCGGGAAGGTGAGGCCGGAGTTAAGCGCCGTGTCGGCCATCAGGCTGGCCTCGCCGCCAGAGCAGCTGATTGAAGCGATGGTGGGCGCGGACAACGGGCCAGACAGGTGCAGCAGCTTCAGGGTTTCCAAAAACACCGGCAGGTCGTGCACGCGGGCAAAGCCCAGACGTGTGATCAGGGCGGCTGCACCGGCATCGCTACCGGCAAGGGAAGCGGTGTGGCTGACGGTGGCGGCTTGGGCCTCGGCGCTGGCGCCAACTTTCAAAACCACAACCGGGATGCCTTTGGCGTGGGCTTTGGCAGCCAGAGCTTCCCAGGCGCGCAGGTTGGTGAAGCCCTCTATGTGCAGGCCAAGCGCCGTGACGCGTGGATCATCCAAGACGGCAGAGGCGATGTCTGCCTGGTTGAGTTGCGCCATGTTTCCGCAGGTGGCGACATAGGCAATGGGCACGCCGCGCTGTTGGTTGGTGAGATTGATGGCGATGTTGGAGCTTTGCGTGAGGATTGCTACGCCACTTTCGACCCGTGCGCAGCCGTGCTGGTCCGGCCAGATCGCTGCGCCGTCCAGCGCGTTGATAAGGCCGTAGCAGTTGGGGCCGAGAATCGGCATGTCACCGGCGGCGGCCACAAGGTCTGCTTGTAGATCATTTCCGGAAGCGTCTTCGGCAATGGCCTCAGAAAATCCTGACGCGAAACACACCGCGCCGCCCGCGCCGGCGGCCGCAAGCTCTTGCACAACCGGGATCGTGGCGCGGCGGTTGATGCCAATGAAGGTTGCGTCCGGCGGTGCGGGCAATGCGTCGATGGATGGGTAAGCTTTGTGTCCCGCCACGTCTGATGACTTGGAATGCACTGGCCAAATGGCGCCATCAAAACCAATCTTTTCCGTTTGCCGAATGACTTCGGCACACCATGTGCCGCCGCCGACAACGGCGATGGATTTTGGGCGGATTAGGCGGGAGAGGTCGCGGGTCATGGCATGAACCCCGCAACACCAGGCCCGCCCCCTTTGGTGGGTAACCCTTTGTTAACCACGGTGCGGAAATATAAAACTGCGGTACAGGCGGGAGCGCCGATGGCCGCGTCAGGAGAAGCCCCCCGGCCAATGTCTACTCTTCGGGGGGCGGATCCATGGCTTCTTCTGACCGCAAATACTCCGGGGGTGTGGGGGCTGGCCCCCACGATGCATGGCGCTGCGTTTAATTGCTGCGGTCCAGGTGCCCCAAATCGCGGTCCGGTTCGATCACATCGCGCAGGCGCTTTTTCAGCTCTTTGGCCTCCGGAAAGCCCCCGTCGCGCTTGCGGTCCCAGATCACGCTGTCGTTGACCGTGACCTTGTAGGTTCCCGGCACGTCGGCAGGCGCAATGGTCACGCCAGCAAGATCGTCTTTGAAGGTGGACAGCAGTTCTTGCGCCATCCAGCCTGCGCGCAACAGCCAGTTGCAACCGACGCAATAGGTGATGGTGACGGATGGTTTCATGGGGCAGGTTCCTCGATGGCGTGTCGAGGTTGTGCCGTAGGCGCGCGCCCAACACAATGGGTTCCATCAAGCACCCAAGGGCCGCAAGAGGTCGCGGCTGATGATGTGACGCTGGATTTCGCTGGTGCCGTCCCAAATACGTTCCACCCGTGCGTCCCGCCAGAAGCGTTCCAATGGATAGTCATCCATCAGACCCATGCCGCCGTGGATCTGGATCGCGGCGTCGGTGACGCGGGCGAGCATCTCGGTGGCGTAGAGCTTGGCGGAGGCAATTTCGCGGTTAGACGGCAGGCCGCGATCCAGTCGGGCGGCGGCAGAGAGTGTCAGAAGGTCGGCGGCGTCGATCTCGGTGATCATATCGGCGATTTGAAAACCGATGCCCTGGAACTTGCCGATAGGCTGGCCAAATTGTTCGCGCTGGGCGGCGTAGTCGAGCGCATAGTCAAAGGCACGGCGGGCGCGGCCCACACAAAAGGCTGCCACGGTGAGGCGTGTGGCGTAGAGCCAATCGTTCATCACGGCAAATCCGCCATCGACTTCGCCAAGGACTTGCGCGTCGGGGAGGCGGCAGTCGTCAAACTCCAGTACCATGTTTTTGTAACCACGATGGCTCACCGATTTGTAGCCGTCGCGCACCGTGAAGCCCGGCGTGTCGCGGTCCACAAGGAAGGTGGTGATGCGCTTTTTTGGGCCTTTTGGGGTTTGATCTTCGCCGGTGGCGACAAAGACAATGAAAAAATCCGCGTGTTCTGCGCCGCTTATAAAATGCTTGTTGCCGTTGATGACCCAGTTGCCGCCATCGCGCACGGCGGCGCATTTCATGCCACGCACATCGGACCCGGCACCCGGTTCGGTCATCGCTAAGGCATCCATACGTTCGCCGCGCACGGCAGGCAGTAGATAGCGCTCTTTCTGCTCTCCTTCGCAGGCCATCAGGATGTTTTGCGGACGGCCAAAGAAATGTGTGAGCGCCATGGAACCGCGGCCCAATTCGCGTTCCACCAGGGTGAACTCAAGGTGGTTCAGGCCTGCGCCGCCAACTTTCTCTGGGAAGTTACAGGCATAAAACCCAAGGTCGATGACCTTCTGTTTGATTTGTTCGCCCAGACCTTCGGGAATTTCGCCGGTGCGCTCGACCTCGTCCTCATATGGGTAAATCTCGTTCTCCACAAAGCTGCGAACGGTGGAGACAATCATCTCCTGCTCTTCGGTCAGATCAAACTGCATGGCGCGTGTCCCTCTTTGGCTGTCGACAGCAGAGCGTGCTTGACCAGCTAGATCATGCAGGAATAGCGTTTCACTATGCAGATTTGGTCAAATACATCCGCTGCAGCGCAGAAGATTGGGGTTCTGCTGTTTGACGGGTTTTCCAACCATTGTCTGGCGAACACCGTGGAACCGATGCGGGCGGCCAATACGCTGTCGGGCAAAGCGCTTTTTGACTGGGCGTTTTTGTCTCTGGACGGCGCCGCTGTTCGTAGTTCCAGTGCACTGCCGGTCACCCCGCACGGTCGGCTCAGTGAAGCCTCCGGCGACATACTGGTGGTGATGCCGTCGTATGGTTTTAAAGACCACGCAGGCTGGCAAACACAGAGCGCTTTGCGGGCGGCAGCCAAGCGGTTTGGCACGGTCTGTGGCATGGACACAGGCAGCTGGTTGATGGCCGAAGCAGGCCTGCTGGAGGGGCATCGCGCCACGATTCACTGGGAGGAACTGACCGCTTTTGCGGAGCGCTTTCCAGATGTCGCGGCAGAGCGCGAGCGGTTTGTGATAGATGGGGCGCGAGTGACCTGTTCGGGGGCCATGGCAGCGTTTGATTTGGTGATGTTTCTGATCGGGCGCGATTTTGGGCAGGCGCTCGCTTTGGAGGTGGCGCAGTTGTTCATGACACGGGACAGCGCGCGCTCCCATGAAGGGGGCGCCACGCCTGCGGGGCGGGTTGTGAACCGCGCTTTGGCGGTGATGCAGGACCACTTGGAAGAGCCTTTGGCCCTGCCCGAGGTAGCGCGCCGGGCCGGTGTGACACAAAAAACGCTTGCGGCGCGGATGTTGGCAGAGCTTGGGGCCACGCCGGCGGTGGTGTACCGGCGTTTGCGGCTCAATCTGGCACGCAAGCTGGTAGTGGACACCGATTTGAGCGTGTCCGAGGTTGCGTTGCGCAGCGGTTATAGTGATCCGGCGGCGATGACGCGGGCGTTTCGGGCTGAGTTTGCCACCACGCCACAGGCGCTGCGCAAGGGGAGTTAGGTGGTGTAGGTGCTGCCTTCTTCGTCCAGAATGGCTTTTAGCTCTGCAAGGTGGCGCACGTCTTGTTCTGGATACTGCTCTAGCTCTTGTGCAGTTTTCTCCGCAATGTCATGAGGCAGAACTCGCAAAGGTTGGCCGGTTTGCAAGGCGCGGATGTAGGTCTCAGCGGCGCGTTCAAAATAGTAGAGCCGATTAAACGTGTCCGCGACGCTGTCACCAATCACCAGTACGCCATGGTTGCCCATGACCATGACTTTCTTTTTGGGGTCTGTGAGCAGGGCTGCGCAGCGTTCGCCTTCGTCCTCAAAAGCCAAACCCCCATAGCCGTCATCCACCACAATCCGATCATAAAACGTGGCACAGTTCTGATCGATGGGCGGGAGCGTGCTGTCCGCCAAGGACGCCAGAACCGTGGCAAAGATGGAGTGCACATGCATCACACAACGCGCGTGGGGGCAGTGACGGTGTACGCCGCCATGTAGACCCCAAGCGGTGGGATCAGGCGCATCTGGGCCTTTCAGGGTTTCGGGGTCATTGGCGTCGATTTCCAGCAGGTCACTGGCTTTGATGCGGGCAAAGTGCTTTTGATTGGGGTTCATCAGAAACCGCGTGCCGTCGTTGTTCACCGCAAGGCTGAAGTGGTTGGCGACGCCTTCATGCATGTTGAGGCGCGCAGTCCAGCGGAAGGCGGCTGCCATATCCACGCGTTCTTGCCAGTGGGTGATGTTGGGGTGCAGCTGTGCGACGGTCATGGAAGCCTCCTTGTTTTGCGCAGCGGAGCATTGCGAGGGCGCAGCGGTCAAGCGTGTTTGCGACGTCACTTTTGACATGTGACTGGTCAGGCGGTTCCAATTTTGGGTTTCAGTTTCCACCTGAAGGACATTTCGTAAAAGCTTCACCTGCGGTGAGGTTGAACATGGTCAAAACCCGTGGCACCGTGGGCCATGGAACAGAAGCATTTTCAAACATGGGCCGATGTGGCCCCCCGTCTTGTCGCCGTGGCCGCGGGCCGCGAGCCTGCTGATCTCATCATTCGCAAAGGCCAATGGGTCAATGTGCACACCCGCGAGGTGTTGGCGGATCACGATATTGCTGTGGCCGAAGGGCGGATCGCCTATGTCGGGCCGGACGCGAGCCACTGCGAAGGACCAGACACAGAGATCATCGAGGCCAATGGTCGGTTCATGATCCCGGGTCTGTGTGACGGGCATATGCACATTGAAAGCGGTATGCTGACCCCGGCAGAATTTGCCCGCGCTGTGATGGGCCATGGCACCACTACGATGTTCACCGACCCGCATGAGATTGCCAATGTGTTGGGGCTGGAAGGCGTGCGGATGATGCATGATGAGGCGCTGATGCAGCCGATCAACATCTTTACGCAGATGCCAAGCTGTGCGCCGTCGGCGCCGGGGTTGGAGACCACCGGCTTTGAAATTGGGCCGGATGATGTGAGCGAGGCCATGGGCTGGCCCGGCATCATTGGGTTGGGGGAGATGATGAACTTCCCCGGCGTGATCAATGGCAGTCAACAGATGCTGGCCGAGATTGCCGCCACACAAAACGCGGGCAAGACCGTGGGTGGGCATTATGCGTCGCCGGATCTGGGCACCCCATTCCATGCCTATGTCGCAGGCGGACCGGCGGATGATCACGAAGGCACCTGTGAGGCGGATGCGATTGCCCGCGTGCGTCAGGGCATGCGGATGATGATGCGGCTGGGCTCTGCCTGGTATGATGTGGAGACACAGATCACGGCGATCACGGAGAAGGGCTTGGACCCGCGCAGCTTTATCCTCTGCACCGATGATTGCCATTCCGGCACTTTGGTGAACGACGGGCATATGAACCGGGTGGTGCGCCATGCCATTGACTGTGGGTGTGACCCGTTGGTGGCGTTGCAGATGGCGACGATCAACACCGCGACGCATTTTGGTTTGGAGCGGGATTTGGGCTCTATTGCGCCGGGACGGCGGGCGGATGTGATCCTGACATCGGACCTCAAAACGCTCCCGATTGAGCATGTGATTGCCCGCGGTAAAACCGTGGCGCGAGACGGCAAAGTGTTGGCGGATTGTCCGCATTACGACTGGCCAGCCCATGCGCGTCAGACCGTGAACATGGGACGGGCACGGACGGCGGAAGACTTTGAGGTCAAGGCACCGGAGGGGGCCACCCAAGTCACCGCCAATGTGATTGGGGTGATTGAAAATCAAGCGCCAACCAAGGCGTTGACCGCCGAGTTGTCCGTCATGAATGGTGTGGTTCAGGGTGATATAGAGACCGATGTAGCACAGATTGCGCTGGTGGAGCGGCACCGTGCGACTGGGGATGTGGTCAACGGGTTTGTGTCGGGCTTTGGTTACAAAGGGCGGATGGCGATGGCTTCCACCGTGGCGCATGACAGCCATCATATGATTGTAGTGGGTACGGATCGCGAGATGATGGCGATGGCGGCCCACCGGCTTGGCGACGTGGGCGGCGGCGTCACTGTGATCAAGGATGGCGAAGAGCTGGCTTTGGTAGAACTGCCCATTGCCGGATTGATGTCAGATGCCCCAGCCACCGAGGTCGCGGCCAAGGCGCAGAAGATGGTGGAGGCGATGGAGGCTTGCGGTTGCACCCTGAACAACGCTTATATGCAACACTCCCTACTGGCCCTCGTGGTGATCCCGGAACTGCGGATTTCCGACCTTGGGCTGGTGGATGTGACAAAATTTGAAATGACCGAGGTAATCAAGGCTGCGCAATGACACCACAGAATATTCCCGTGCACTCCCCCGCAGTCCCCGCCCCAGAAGCCTTTACAGATGCTAAAGCCGCCGTGGCGCGTCTGGAAGAACTGTATCAGATTGCCACCACCTACCTGAGCGACCAGTTCCGTCGGGCGCTTCGCAAAGGGCCGGACGGGCATCGCATTCGCGCGTTTTATCCGGAGATCCGGATCACCACGACCAGCTTTGCGCAGATCGACAGCCGGTTGAGTTTTGGCCATGTGGCTGAGCCAGGTGTGCATGCCACCACCGTGACGCGGCCGGATTTGTTCCGGAACTATCTGGAGCAGCAGATTGCGCTTTTGCTGGAAAACCACGGCGTGCCGGTGGTGATTGGTGCGTCTGCGACGCCAATTCCGGTGCATTTTGCAGTAGCGGCGCAGAGCGACATGACCGTACCCCAAGAAGGGGCGGCAGATTTCACCCTGCGTGACATCTTTGATGTGCCGGATCTGTCGACCACCAATGATGACATTGTGAATGGCACGGCGGAAGTGAATGGCGTGGCGCCGCTGGCGCCCTTCACGGCGCAGCGGGTGGATTACTCGCTGGCGCGGTTGAGCCATTATACCGCCACCGATCCAGAGCACTTCCAGAACCACGTGTTGTTCACCAACTATCAGTTCTATGTGACCGAGTTTGAAGCTTATGCGCGGCAGATGCTGGATGATCCCAAATCGGGCTACACCAGCTTTGTCAGCACGGGGAACGTGGAGATTTCGGACGCGGAAACTCCAATTGCCCCGGTGGATAAGCAGCCGCAGATGCCAACCTACCACCTCAAACGCGAAGATGGCTCTGGCATTACTTTGGTGAACATCGGTGTCGGCCCGTCCAACGCGAAAACGGCGACGGATCACATTGCGGTGCTGCGTCCTCATGCCTGGATCATGGTTGGACATTGCGCGGGCTTGCGGAACTCGCAAAGCCTTGGCGATTTTGTCCTGGCGCATGCCTATCTGCGCGAAGACCACGTGCTGGATGATGACTTGCCAATCTGGGTTCCGATCCCGGCGCTGGCCGAAGTGCAGACCTCCATGGAAAGCGCCGTCGCTGAGGTCACGGAACTGTCTGGCTTTGAACTGAAGCGGGTGATGCGGACCGGCACGGTGGCCACCATCGACAACCGGAACTGGGAACTGCGTGAACATACAGGGCCTGTGCAGCGTTTGAGCCAATCCCGCGCCATTGCGCTGGATATGGAGAGTGCCACCATTGCGGCGAATGGCTATCGTTTCCGGGTGCCCTATGGCACGCTGCTGTGTGTCAGCGACAAGCCGCTTCATGGCGAATTAAAGCTTCCCGGCATGGCGTCAGACTTTTATAAGACACAAGTCGCGCGCCATTTGTTGATTGGAATTCGCGCCATGGAGAGCTTACGCGAAATGCCCCTGGAACGGCTTCATTCGCGGAAATTGCGGTCATTTGACGAGACAGCCTTCCTCTGACCCTACGGAAATCTGTGGAAAACCCTTAAAAACCTCGTTTTTTGGCACACAATTTATTGTGTTCACCCACAACATCCCGTTAAATGCCGGGCGTGAGGCCCAAGTAATCGGGCAGACTAATGGAGACCTGAAATGGCAAAACCGATGACCAAGACCCAACTCGTTGCCGCGCTGGCCGAAGATATGGGCTCTGACAAGAAATCCGCAGGCGCAGCTCTGGAAGCCGTTTGCGCATTGATCACCCGCGAAGTTTCCGCAGGTGGTGCAGTGACCCTGCCAGGCGTTGGCAAAATCTACTGCCGCGAGCGTCCTGAGCGTATGGTGCGCAACCCGGCAACTGGTGAGCAGATCAAGAAAGACGCGGACAAGGTTGTGAAAATGACCATCGCCAAAGCGCTGAAAGACAGCGTGAACGGCTGATCGCTCTGATCATTGTTACGGAAAGGGTCGCTCGTTTGAGCGACCCTTTTTGTATTTACAACTGCGCGCTGGGCGTGGAGTGGGAGATTGTGACTTCTTCGTCCGACATGCCCTCAGCAATGCCATCAAACAGCGGCGTTGACAGGTAGCGCTCGCCGGTGTCAGGCAGCATCACGAGGATGTTGGCACCTTCCGGGGCGGTCTGTGCAACCTCAATGGCGGCGGCCAGTGTGGCGCCCGCAGAGACGCCCACCATTATGCCTTCTTCGGCCGCGAGGCGTTGCGACCACTGAATGCCGTCCGGTCCGGGTGTTTTAATCAGCTGATCGTAGCCACCTTTGTCCAGCGCTTCTTGCAGCACCCAAGGGATGAAGTCCGGGGTCCAGCCCTGGATCGGGTGCGGTTCAAACGCGGGATGGCTCTCTGTGGCCTGATGGGCGTCGTCCCGCGTGTTGACGTAACCGGAGTCCACCAGCGCGGCGTTGGCGGGTTCTGACAGGATGATCTTGGTGTCCGGGCTTTCGCGGCGCAGCAGGCGCGACACCCCGGCCACGGTGCCGCCGGTGCCGTAGCCGGTGACCCAATAGTCCAGCGTGGTGTCGGCAAAGTCGGTGAGGATTTCCCGCGCCGTGGTGTGTTCGTGCATATCCGCGTTGTCCGCGGTCTCAAACTGGCTGGCGAGGAACCATCCATTTTGCTCGGCCAGTTCTTGCGCCTTCTTGTACATGCCAAAGCCTTTTTGGGCTTTGGGAGTGAGCACAACCTTGGCGCCGAGGAAGCGCATCAGACGACGGCGTTCCACGGAAAAGGCCTCAGACATGGTGATGACCAGCGGGTAACCTTTGGCGGCGCAGACCATTGCAAGGCCGATGCCGGTGTTGCCCGAGGTGGCTTCCACCACGGTTTGACCGGGTTTCAGGCGGCCATCTTTTTCTGCGGCCTCAATGATGTTGAGGGCAAGACGATCTTTCACCGAGCCAGCCGGGTTGGCCGCTTCGAATTTGACAAACATGTTCACATGTTTGGGTGCAATCCGGTTCAGGCGGACAACTGGGGTGTCGCCTACCGTGTCCAGAATGCTGTCATAGCGGCGGCCGCGGCCTTGAGTTTGGCGGGGCATGGGCGCCTCCTTTACTGGTACTTTCACAAATCAAGCTAAGCGGCGTTTGCTAAAAACGGTAGGCCTGCGAAGGTCGCAGGTGGAAATAAGAACGAGGCGTCTGGCCTGTGAAAATGAGCGTGACGGCGTTTTTTGTCAGGCGCGTGACGGAAAACAAAAAAGGCCGCAGCGGGAAGCTGCGGCCAATCTTGTTCGCAAAGGTAAGAGTTACATATTGTTCTTTTTGTACTCTTCCATCAATGCCTTGGCTTCGTCGATCAGCGCCTGACCGTCGATGCCGCGCTTGTCCATATCGGCAATCCAGGTGGCGTAGATCGGCTCTACAACCTCGGCCCATTTGGCGGCGTCTTCCGCAGAAACAGTCACGATGTTGTTGCCGCGAGCCACAGCCAGATCACGGGCAGGCGCGTCCATGTCCTGCATGACGCCGCCGGCAAAAATGGAGAACTCAACGCCGGAGTTGTTGTCCATCACGGCTTTCAGATCGTCGGGCATGGACTCATAACGGTCTTTGTTCATCGCCAGTACAAAGGTCAGCGTGTAGAGCGCATTGCCTTCAAATTCGGTGTGGTTGCCAACCAGTTCTGGCACTTTCAGGGCTGCGGTCACTTCCCATGGGATGGTGGTGCCGTCGATCACACCTTTGGACAGCGCTTCTGGAACAGCAGGTACTGGCATGCCGATTGGCGAAGCGCCGGTCTGTTTCAACAGGTCGTTCACCAGGCGGGAGCCGCCGCGGATTTTCATGCCTTTGAGGTCATCCGGTGTGGTCACTGGCGCGTTGGTGTGGAACATGCCGGGGCCATGTACCCAGGTGCCGAAGATCTTCAGGTTCTTGAACTCGGAGTCCTTCATGTGGGTGTCAAACATCTTGGCGTAGGCGTAGGAACCTGCGCGGGCATCTTCGACCATGAAGGGCAATTCAAACACTTCGGTGGACGGATAACGGCCTGGCGTATAGCCAACCACGGTCCAAACGATGTCGGCCACGCCGTCGATGGCCTGGTCCATCAATTCCGGTGGCTTGCCCCCCAGAGACATGGCGGCATAGCGCTCGATCTTGATGCGGCCTTCACTGTCTTTCTCAATCGCATC
This sequence comes from Shimia sp. MIT910701, assembly GCF_047126315.1. GTDB lineage: Bacteria > Pseudomonadota > Alphaproteobacteria > Rhodobacterales > Rhodobacteraceae > Shimia. Next base: position 879,069 of record NZ_CP138953.1, read on the forward strand.
TGCCCAAACGTCCAGAATCAGCTTTGGCACATTGGCCTGCGGTGGCAGGAATTGGTGCATGCGCAGGGTCACGTCCTGAGCCAGCGCGGTGGTGGCGCTGAACGCCATGGCGGCACCGGCGGCGAGTAGTTTGGCAATAGGTTTGCGCAGTGTCATGAGGGTCCTCCCAATTAGTCTTTTCTCCCAATTGAGAAGAGTGTTGTTGATGCAGCGCGTCCTGCCAAGGGAAATTTGACCAGTTGGACATGTTTCTTTGTTTTGACGGGATAAACTGCCTAAAACACTTGGGACAAAATGACATTTTGGCTTTGGGGCGAGTGGACAATTTGCGCCAAACGGGCGGCTTACGTTAGCGTTGTTTCACAAACAATTAGCGCCCTCTTGCCTCCACGGCGAAATGGCACAATGACAGTAAGCGAGCTTGCCAATCGGTGGCGAGCCTCGGCTTTCTTAAGGGGAGGCTGAAGGGAGGGGCACCAGAGCGGTTGCATGAATGAAATACTGGCAGGCCTGCTGCAAGCGGGTCGACTGATCGTCACATTTGATGCGGACCTAATCGAGATTTCTCTACGGTCCTTGCAAGTCACACTCACTGCGGTTGCGATTGCGTCCGCAATAGGTTTGCCTTTGGGCTGCTGGTTGGCTGTGCGACGCTTTCGTTTTCGCCGTTTTGTGATTGCGACTTTAAATGCGCTGATGGGGCTGCCACCGGTTGTGGTTGGTTTGATTGTCTATCTGATGCTGTCGCGGGCCGGACCGTTTGGCGTGTTTGGCCTGTTGTTCACCCCGACCGCGATGATCATCGCGCAGGTGATCATTTTGACACCGTTGATTGCCTCAATTGCCCATCAGGCCATTCGGGAACTTTGGGCCGAATACCATGATCTTCTGATTTCGATGAACACCACGCGGCTGCAGCGTATTGGCACGTTGTTGTGGGATGGGCGCAGGGCGCTTTTGACGGCGTCTTTGGCCGGGTTTGGCCGAGGTATTGGTGAAGTCGGTGCGATCATGATCGTCGGTGGCAATATCGACAATGCCACCCGCGTTCTGACCACTGCGATTTCGCTGGAGACCGGCAAAGGGAACTTCTCTCTCGCCTTGGCTTTGGGGTTTGTGCTGATCGGTTTGGCGGTGCTGGTGAACCTGTTGATCCACACCTTGTCGCGGACGGAGGTGAGTGGCCGATGGTGACCTCTATTCTTCCTTTGACGGTAAATGATGCAGTGGTGCGGCGGCGTGGCAAAACGTTGCTAGGCCCTGTGACAACCACGGTCAGTGACACGGGGCTGTCTATTGTGATGGGGCCTAATGGGGCGGGCAAAACCACGCTATTGCGGCTGCTGCATGGCATGGAGCGGGTGTCCAGTGGGGGATCGCTTCAGTGGCAAATTCCCGAAGAAGATGCCCGCGCGCTCCAGGCCTTTGTGTTTCAGTCGCCTATCATGATGCGGCGCACGGCGCTGGACAATGTGGCTTATCCGTTGACCACGCATGGGGTGTCCAAAAAGGATGCCCGTGTCCGCGCGGTGGAGTGGCTTGAGCGGGTTGGTCTGGCTGACAGCGCCCAAAAACAGGCCACAGTGCTGTCCGGCGGAGAGCGCCAGAAGCTGGCACTGGCGCGGGCCTTGATCCGCAAGCCTGAAATTCTGTTCCTTGATGAACCCTGTGCGAACCTTGACGGCCGGGCGACGCGGGAATTTGAGAGCCTGCTCAAGCAGGCGCATGACGACGGTACACGCGTGGTGATGTCCACGCACGACATTGGTCAGGCACGGCGGCTGGCGGAGGATGTTTGGTTCATCCACCACGGTCAAATTCTGGAGCAGACCCCTGCAGCGGAGTTTTTTGCTGCGCCCAAATCAAGTGAAGCGCGCGCTTTCATTAACGGAGACATAGTCGAATGAAGTTTGGCACAACGCTTGCCGCGGCGGCCATTGCATTGAGTGGTGTGATGGCAACGGCTGACACCATGAAAATGGCGGTCACAACCTCCTTCCACAACTCGGGCCTGTCGGATGTTCTGTTGCCAGAAATCCAGAAAGACCTGGGGCTGGAAGTACAGCTTTTGGTGGTTGGCACCGGTCAGGCCCTGCGGTTGGGCGAGGCAGGTGATGTGGACGCGATCCTGGTGCATTCCAAGAAGGCGGAAGACGCGTTTGTTGCGGGCGGCTATGGCACGCACCGTCGTGAGATCATGTACAATGATTTTGTGCTGATCGGCCCAAGTGCGGACCCGGCGCAGATTGCTGCATCTGATACTGTTGTTCAGGCCTTGACCGCGATTTCTGACACAAAGGCGGTTTTTGTAAGCCGTGGCGATGACAGCGGTACCCACAAGAAAGAGCTCTCGCTCTGGGCGGAAGCCGGCGTGGATGACGACGCTCGCACTGTTGACTGGTACAAGGAAGCCGGTGCCGGTATGGGCGCGTCCCTGAACACTGCGTCTGGGATGAATGGCTACATCATGAGCGATCGCGCAAGCTGGCTCAAGTTTGGCAACAAAGGCGATCTGGCGCTGCTGTATTCCGGCGATCCGGAGCTGTTCAACCAGTATGCCTATATTCCGGTGAACCCGGAGACCCACAGCCATGTGCGGGCAGACCTGGCGCAGAAGCTGGAAGCCTGGCTGGTGAGTGACCGCGCCAAAGACTTGATCGACGGCTACACTCTGAAAGGTGGCCGCCTGTTCATCTTCAACGCGGAACAGTAAGCGCGTTGGTGCACGTCACTCGTCTGGAATGGCGTGCACTGCAAATTGCTCCAACTCGGCTGCTGCTGGCGCGATGCTGCGGAATTGCTCCTTCACACCGGCGTCGGTGAGTTCACGCGCCAAAGTCAGAAGCGTATTGGCTTCATGCTCCGCGCAGAGATCGGCCATATGGGAAATCTCCTCGGCCGCCACCGGACGCGCCGCCTCCAGCGAGGGCGCGCCATAGACATCTACAAAATGCTGAGCGAGCGCGTCGGTGAGGGCTTCAACCTCTGCCGGCTCGATGGTGGTCACGGCCACAAATGTCACGCGGCCAAAGGTCTCCACACCTAGCCAGCCATTGGCAAACGCCTGCCGTGCCTTGCCGGTCAGATCTGCCTCGGACCAGTTGGAAAACTCAAATCCGCCGCTGATCGCCCATTCGCCGGTGCGGGCCGGGTTGAAGTAGACCCGTTGGTCGCTTTCATCAAAATGGATCGCACGTGCCAGAAGCATCAGCTGTCTCCTTCCAAGAGGCGGCTAAGTGGCAGCAGACGGGTGTTGTCGCCGCTACGCAGGAGCGCGCCAAAGTGTTCGTCTGTGCCAACAAAGGTGCCAGCTTCTGTGTCCTCGCCAAAGGTCCACTCGACCTCTTCGCCGAGGTTGTGGGCGAGGCCGCGCCATTCGGCGTTGAGTGGCTTGAGGCCCTCGTCTTCCATGCGGTTGACCCAGACCAGCGTGTGCCGCACCCACGCGCCTAATAGCGTGTCAGGTGTGACGTCCACACAGCCTTCCTCATAGAGCGCGGTTTGGTCCGGCGTCGCGCCGGGCGTTTCCGTATCTAGCGGGATCAGCGGCAATTCCAGCCCGACCACCAGCCAGTCCGGTACTTCACTCGCCTCTTGCGTGGAGGCCGCCACGCGCATCCGGCCACAGCGGGCGCCGTTGACCAAGATACCACCAGGCCAATCAAGATGCACCGCGACCTCTGGCGGGGCCAAAGCGCCAAGGGCGTTTTGAAAGCCAATCGCGCAGCTGATCAGCACGGGCATCGCTTCGGTCAAAGGCACCTCAGGCGCAAAGACAATGGCGGCGCGCAGCTGATCGGCAGCGAGATTGTAGACCACAAGCCCCGCGTCACATCCCATGATCGCTTGAGTCTTGGCCTTGGCAAAAGGGTCCGCGCTGCCACTCAGCGCGAGCCCTTCAAAAAGCGGTGGGAACTGCGGGGCGTCACTCATGCGTTGCCGTCCTCGATCAGGCGACGCGCGAGGGCGCGGAAGGATTGCGCTTGGGTCGATTCCGGCTTGGAGACCACAATCGGCGCCCCGCCATCGGCGGCGACACGGATGTCCAGCGCCAGCGGAATTTCTGCCAGCAGTGGCACACCCAGTTTCTCGGCTTCGGCGGCCACACCACCATGGCCAAAGACATGCTCTTCGTGGCCACATTGGGAACAGATGTGGGTGCTCATGTTTTCGATCATACCCACAATTGGCGTGCCTAGTTTCTCAAACATGTTGATGCCTTTGCGGGCATCCAACAGCGCGATGTCCTGTGGGGTGGAGACCACCAGTGCACCGGTCAGTTCGGCCTTCTGCGCGAGGGTCATCTGTACGTCGCCGGTGCCCGGTGGCAGGTCGACGATCAGCACATCCAGCGCGCCCCATTGGACTTGGTTGAGCATCTGTTGCAACGCGCCCATCAGCATTGGACCGCGCCAGACCACGGCCTCTTCTTCGCGGGTCATGAGGCCAATGGACATCATGGTCACACCGTGGTTGCGCATCGGCAGGATGGTTTTGCCATCGGGGCTCGACGGACGGCCGGAGACACCCAGCATGCGAGGCTGGGATGGGCCATAAACGTCCGCATCGAGCAGACCTACGCGGCGACCTTCGGCGGCCAGAGCGGCGGCGAGGTTGGCTGACACAGTCGATTTGCCGACGCCACCCTTGCCGGAGGCCACGGCCAGAATGCGGTCGATGCCGGGGATCTTCTGCGGGCCTTGCGGCTCTGCCGGGCGGGAGCCTTTGAGATCGGGTGGCGGTTTGGAAGCGGCGTGTGCGGTCATCACGATGGAGACGCTCTCCACACCGTCCAAAGCGTTCAGCTTGTCCTCGATCTCGACCTTCATCGGCTGCATGGCTTGCGCGCGGGCCGGGTCGATTTCCAGCACAAAGCGGACTTCGCCGCCGTCTACACTCAGCGCACGAACCATGCCGGAGGCTACCAAGTCAGAGCCAGAGGCAGGGTCAGTGAAGCCTTTGAGAACGTTCAGAATATCGTCGCGGTTTGCCATTTAGCCACGCCCTTTGATCTGACCGGTGACAACATGCTCCATGTCCAGGCCATCAATGGTCAGCACCATTTTGGCGGTGAACTCTTTGCCCGCTGTGGCCTCGGCCCCGGCGGTGCGCATGGCGTCCTCAATCGCTTGCTGGCTGGTCACGCCAACCTGCTTGAGGAACTTGCGCATGCTCATGTTAAAATCGTCGCTCATCGGTGGATATCCTTCTGCCTAGGGCATTCTACTTGGGTCCATGTTGACGCATGCCACGGCACAGGCCTAGGTTTGTGTCATGGATTTTTCTCGGTTTTTGATGGGTGTTTTTGCCGCATTGGTTGGCATGGTGTGGACCATGCCGGCCATGTCGCAAGGCAAAACCACCACGCTTTTGGTCGCGCCGGAAGTGCAGGAAACCGGCATTATCAAATTCATGCTGCCGCGATTCACCCTGAAGCATGGGGTGCGGGTGACGGTCGTCAATGAAGGCGACGCTGCGGGCAGTTTGGTTCAAGATGGCGACGCCGTTGTGTTTTCGCGTGCCGGGACGAACTACGGCCTGACGGTATATGACATGGACGATCCGCATATGGCCACCTTGGCGGACTGGCTGACCGGCGATGTAGGTCGGCGCACCATTCTGAGCTTCAAGCAGGACGGCCAAGCGGTGTTTGAAGCGCCGGTTGTGGTGGCGGAGGTGGAAGAGGCGGTTGAACTGGACGGCGACGCGGCGCGAGGCGCGGATTTGGCGCTGAGCGCCTGTGGGCGATGTCATGTGGTGGGCGAAGTCAACCGGATGAACGGCATTGGCTCCACGCCGAGCTTTGCGGTGCTGCGCAGTTTGGATGACTGGCTGGAGCGTTTTCTGGCGTTCTACGCGTTGAACCCACATCCATCTTTCACCATCATTCCGGACGTAACTGAGCCGTTTGACGAGACCCGTCCGTCCCCGATCAGCCCCGTCACCTTGACGCTGGAGGAGCTGGAGAACATCGTGGCCTACACCGCAACCATGGATCCGGCAGATTTGGGATCGCCCATCGCGCATCAGTGATCCCGGCGCTTGCTGAAGTAGTCTTCCGAGGTGCGCACCTTCGGGCGTTCGCCACCGGCCAGCGGGTTGTTTTCCCGGTGGAATTGCGCGTTCACACGGCAGTCGTCACACATGCGGATCATACGGGCGGCATCAGAGGTGGCAAACATCGCGTGTTTGCCTTCCAGTTTTTCGACAATGCGCTCGATGGTGGATTTCACCCCAAATGGCGTGCCGCATTCGACACATTCAAACGGCTCTTCTTCGTGCACCACCTGCTGCGACAACGCGGCGTCCGAGGTGTTGAATTGTGGCACCAGAGAGATCGCGTTTTCCGGGCAGACATGGGTGCAGAGACCACATTGCAGACAGGCGTCTTCCTGGAAGCGCAGCTGTGGCTTGTCCGGGTTGTCGCCCAAGGCGCCGGCCGGGCAGAGCGAGGCGCAGGAGAGGCAGAGCGTGCAGGCGTCTTTGTCGACCAGCACCGCGCCATATGGGGCGTTCTCTGGCAGGGGCAGCGGGTCGGCCTGCTCACCGCGCAGCGCTTTGACAGCAAGGCGGGTGACCTGACGGCGGTTGCCAAGCGGCAGCACTGGCGCGATCTCCGTGAGGCTGCTGGTGGCGCCATAGAGGGCGTCACAAAGCGCGGATGGTTCCTCTGGGTCCAGAATGCGCAGGGCGTCGCTGTCACCGCTCAGCGCTTGGGCCAGCATGAGCTCACTGTCGAGCGCGCCGCGGTCTGTGGTTGGCGCGGCGAGCACGTCGACGCCGACAAAGCCGCTTGAGAGCGCGGCCAGCATTTCGGCGTGGCCAAAGCCGCTCACCCGCTCGAGATCAAGCGGGATCACTTTGGCGGGCAGGCCGCGATCATGGCGGGCGGCCAGTGCGATCAGTTCGGCGCCAAATGCGCGGTCGTGCACCAAGAGGCGCGGGGCTGCGCCACCAGCGCTTCGGAAAGCTTCTGCCAAGGCGCTAATGCGAGCAAAGAGCGCGCTGACCGGCGGGTCGTCATAGGTGATGGCCCCGGACGGGCAGAGTGCGGCGCAAGATCCGCAACCGGCGCAGATGTTGGGATCAATGTCGATGTGATCACCTGCGGGCCGGATCGCCGAGGTGGGGCAGACGTCCAGACATTTGGAACACCCGGCTTGTTCGGCGCGGGAGTGGGCGCAAATGCTGGGTTCCAGTGTCAGATAGAGTGGTTTCTCAAAGGTGCCGACCAGATGGGACGCTTCGAGAACGGCGGCATGGGTGGCGGGCAGGCTTTTGGGGTCCGCCAGCAGGTAGCCTTCGCGTTTTTCCGGCGCTGGGAAGAGGGGTGTCTCGCCGCGCAGGTCAAGCAGGATATCACAGGTGGTTTTGGCGCCATTGCGCGGTTCGCCAAAAACGGCCGGGCCGCGTGCGGACGAGTCCACCTGTTGCAGGGCGTCGATCTCCACCGAGAAATTCCCCAGCGCACCGGAGGCTTTCTTCAGGTGACCGGCAACCACGTCAAAGTCGCGATCTTCTGGCGCGTCGCTGCCCGGCGACAGGAGCACAGTGACGCTCAAGAAGTCTTTCAACTGACGCGCGGCAGGAAGAGCCACTTCTTCCGGGCCCACAATCAGGCAGAGCCCCTCGGAGGTGATGTCGAAGGTTTTGGTGGCCGGGGCAGCCCGCAAACCGTCCGCCAAAAGGGCGGCGGATTTGGGTCCGGCTTCTGCCCCTTCATCCGACCAGACCGCGCGATCGCGCAGGTCGATAAAGGTGGGTTCAGGTAGGGACAATTCGTCCGCCAGTTCCGCAAAGAAGGTCTGTTCCTCGGTGCAGGTGACGCAGGTTGTTGACGGGTCTGCGGCGGATTGCAAAAGCTGTGCGGCGGTCTGCATCTCTGCGTCGCCAAGAGGGGTGTTCACTTTGGAGCATTTCACGGTGCCAACAGAGTCGAAGGTCTCTGTATTCAACGGCATACTTTTAGAACAGTCACACAAAATCAATGTCTTAGACATTATTTCCCCCGAGGGTTAGCTGGCGTTTACGCGCTTGGCACACCTCACACATGCATGATTTTTCGGCGCCGTAAAGCCCTCTGTCTTGATCGCGCTGGCAGATTTGTGGCGGTCAAAAAACCTAGTGATTCTATTGGTTTTTAGGTGATGTGGACAATCTGTCCGCGCCTGTCGTGATGGCAGGAATCGATGCCCCAAAATGTCCAGTTATTTTGCCGGAAATCGCGATTTTTGCGTTTTCCTTTGGCAAGGCTCAGGAAAGGACTGAGACTAATCATGCCCACGAAAAAATTTTCGAGAACAGCGTGGGCACGGGAGGAAGACGATTTCATGCGCCAAGCGCCGGTATCATTGCCGTTGGGCATCGTGATCCGCAGAACGCCCTCGGCCAACCGCTGGGCGAAATTTGCGTGGCAAGCTGTTGGCGTGCTTCCGGGCGCGGCGCAGGCGGATTGGCGTGTGATGCGCGAAGAAGGCGATGCGGTGGAGTATCACGCCGCAACCGTGCCGCTGGAGCTGTGGCACACCGACACCGAAGCCTATCTGACAACCCTAACCGCGCGGGTGCCCTCCATTGGCGTGGTGATGCGTGAGGCGGAAGAGGGCGATGCCGAGCGGCCCTATGAGGTGTTGCTGGCGACGGCCTCCGCTTATGAATTCCAAGATTATGCCGACAGCGGGGAAGAGCTGTTGGAGCTGGTGCCGATGCCGGAAGGGCTTGTGGCTTTCCTGCGCGATTTTGTCGAAGAGCACCACGAAGAAGAGACTTTTGTGAAACGGCGCCGCGACAAGAAGCGGATTGATCTGGTGGAAGATGGCCGTGGTGATGCGCGTATCTCCCAGTTGAGTGATGTGTACCGCGCGCCGCGCACCGGGAGGCCACATTGAGTCGCGGGGGCGATTTCTGGGCCCGCCGTAAGGCGGCCGTGGCGGCGGAAGCCGAAGCCGAGGTGCGCGCCGAGGAACAGGCGGTGCTCGCCGAAGCCCATGCCGAGTTGGAAGAAAAGTCTGACGCGGACATTCTGGCAGAACTGAATCTGCCCGATCCGGAAGAGATGCAGCAAGGCGATGATTTCTCGGTGTTCCTGGGCAAAGCCGTGCCGGAACGCATCCGCCGCAAAGCGCTGCGCAAGTTGTGGCTGACCAACCCGGTGTTGGCCAACGTCGATGATCTGGTGGACTACGGTCAGGACTTCACCGACAGCGCCATGGTCGTTGAGGCGATGCAGACCACCTATCAGGTGGGCAAAGGCATGTTGGCCCATGTGCAGGAGATGGCGCGACAGGAAGAAGAGGCCAAAGCCTTGGCCGAAGGTCGCGTGTCGCTGGAAGAGTTTGAGGTGCAAACTGAGGCAGTATTGGTTGAGGGCTCTGACGAGAGCGCAGAGACCGAGCTGGCAGAGGTTGCACCAGTGGAGGTTGTGGCCGAAGCTGAGGCTCCAACTGAACCAATCCCAGACACAGAGGCGCTTCCCGTTGCGCCGCTGCGTCGCCGTATGCGGTTTGAATTTGCCGCATCTGACATACCTGAAGAGAGGGCATAGCGATGAGCCAAGCCGTCACCAATACCCAAGTTGCCGAAGAGGATCTGCTGCGTGCGGATCTTTACGATTTTCTGGCCGCCCTTTTGGCCAACCCGCCAAGCAAAAACCTGTTGCAGCACGCCAGCGCGTTGAGCGGCGATGACAGCGATCTTGGCAAGGCGATCAGCACTCTGGCACGCGTGGCCAAAGCGACCAATGCCACCGCTGTGGAAAGCGAATTCAACGCGCTGTTCATTGGGCTTGGCCGCGGCGAGTTGATGCCCTTTGCGTCATACTACCTGACCGGCTTCTTGAACGAGAAACCGCTGGCCTCGCTGCGGGCCGATATGGCGGCGCTGCGCATCACCCGCGCACCAAACGTTTATGAGCCGGAAGACAACATCGCCAGCCTGCTGGAGATGATGGCGGGCATGATCCGGGGGCGCTTTGGCGCGCCGGTGCCGCTGCAAAAGCAGAAGGATTTCTTCTTCACCCACATCGCTGCCTGGGCGGAGCATTTCTTCTCCGACTTGGAAGCGGCGCAGAACTCGGTGTTCTACGCGCCGGTGGGCACGGTGGGCAAAGCTTTCCTAGAGATTGAAACACAGGCGTTCCGCATGGGGGCGGACTAAACGTCGATTGAAACTGTCGGACCCCGACCGACCCAAATCAAGGAGCTCGCCATGAGCAAGCCAGAGGAAAAAGGTGCCAGCCGGCGCGATTTTCTGAAGCTCGCAACAGCAGCAGCCCCGGCAGCCGCAGCAGTGGTTGCCATGTCGCCACAAGCGGCAGAGGCCCAGCCAGCTGATCTGTCCCGCACGGAGATGCAGGACACCGCGCACACCCGCGCATACCTCGACAGCGCCCGGTTCTGATCCGGACGTTTTCACCCCGCCCCTGACCACCGGTTGCGTGACGCCCACCGGTCAGGATTTGAGACTAACCGAGCCAGTCCCGAGAAACGGGACAGCAAGGGAGGAAAGAATGCTTAGGAAAAAGACCAACGGGGTTGCGCGACGCCCCCAGCGGACAAGTATCCTGTCTGTCGCAGCTGAAAAAGCTGTGGATCGACGCACATTTTTGCGTGGGTCCGGACTCGCCATTGGCGGTCTGGCAGCGATTGGTGCCACCGGTGGCACCGTTACTCAGGCGCAGGCGCAAGACGCAGCCAATACTGCCGTTCAAACTGTGAAATCCGTATGTACCCACTGTTCCGTGGGCTGTACGGTTGTGGCCGAAGTGCAAAGCGGTGTCTGGATCGGGCAAGAGCCTGGTTGGGACAGCCCGTTCAACCTCGGTTCCCACTGTGCCAAAGGCGCATCGGTGCGGGAACACGCCCACGGTGAACGCCGCCTGAAGTACCCTATGAAAAAAGAGGGTGGTGAGTGGAAGCGCATCAGCTGGGAACAGGCGATCGACGAGATCGGCGACGGCATGATGAAGATCCGCGAAGAAAGCGGTCCTGACAGTGTTTATTGGCTGGGTTCGGCCAAGCACAATAACGAACAGGCGTATCTGTTCCGTAAGTTTGCTGCCTACTGGGGTACAAACAACGTGGACCACCAGGCGCGTATCTGTCACTCCACCACCGTTGCGGGTGTTGCGAACACATGGGGCTACGGCGCCATGACCAACTCCTACAACGACATCCACAACTCCAAAGCCATCTTCATCATCGGCGGCAACCCGGCCGAAGCCCACCCGGTTTCCCTGTTGCACGTACTGCGCGCGAAAGAGCGCAACAACGCACCGCTGATCGTCTGTGACCCCCGCTTTACGCGCACGGCGGCCCATGCAGATGAATATGTGCGCTTCCGTCCCGGCACCGATGTGGCGCTGGTTTGGGGCATTCTGTGGCATATCTTCGAAAACGGTTGGGAAGACAAAGAATTCATCCGCACCCGTGTTTGGGGCATGGATCAAATCCGCGACGAAGTGCGTCAGTGGAACCCAGAAGAGGTGGAACGCGTCACTGGTGCTCCGGGTGAGCAACTGCGTCGTGTGGCACGACAACTGGTGAACAACCGCCCCGGCACCGTGATCTGGTGTATGGGTGGCACGCAGCACACCAACGGGAACAACAACACCCGTGCGTACTGCATTCTGCAGCTGGCCCTTGGCAACATGGGCACCAGCGGTGGTGGCACCAACATCTTCCGGGGCCACGACAACGTGCAGGGCGCAACCGACCTTGGTGTTCTCAGCCACACACTGCCAGGCTACTACGGCCTGTCCAAAGGCGCTTGGGCGCATTGGGGTCGCGTGTGGGAAGAAGACGGCGAATGGTTGAGTGGCCAGTTTGCCAAAACCACCGCTGCAGACGGCAAAGAGAAGTCGCTTCAGAACCTCACCGGTATTCCGGTGTCGCGCTGGATTGACGGTGTACTCGAAGATCCCGACAACATGGACAACCCGGACAAGGTCCGTGCCATGGTGCTTTGGGGCCACGCGCCAAACTCTCAGACCCGCGGTAAGGAAATGAAGACCGCGATGGAAAAGCTGGACATGCTGGTCGTTGTTGACCCGTATCCAACCGTTTCCGCCGTGCTTCATGACCGCACTGATGGCGTGTACCTGCTGCCGGCCTGTACCCAGTTTGAGACCCGTGGTTCTGTGACCGCTTCCAACCGCTCCATCCAGTGGCGCGATCAGGTTGTGGCACCGCTTTTTGAAAGCAAAACAGACCACGAGATCATGGGTTTGTTCGCCAAAAAGTTTGGCTGGGCCGATCGTTTCTTCCGCAACATCGAGATGGAAGACGAAAACACCCCGAACATCGAAAGCGTTACGCGCGAGTTCAACCGGGGTATGTGGACCATCGGTTACACCGGTCAGTCTCCTGAGCGCATCAAGCTGCACATGGAAAACCAGCACACCTTCGACCGGACCACGTTGAAGGCAAATGGTGGTCCAGCAGATGGTGACTACTACGGTATGCCTTGGCCATGCTGGGGCACCGCGGAGATGAACCACCCGGGTACGCCAAACCTCTATGACATGTCCAAACGTGTTTCTGAGGGTGGTTTGACCTTCCGTGCCCGCTTTGGTGTGGAACGTGACGGTCAGAACCTCTTGGCAGAAGGCGTTGCAAGCCTCGATTCTGAGATCCAGGACGGATATCCAGAGTTCACCATGCAGATGCTGATGGACCTGGGTTGGGACGGCGATCTGACGGATGACGAGCGCGCAGCAATTGACGCTGTAGCTGGTCCAAAGACCAACTGGAAGACCGACCTCTCCGGCGGTATCCAGCGGGTTGCGATCAAGCACGAGTGTGCGCCGTTTGGTAACGCCAAGGCCCGTGCTGTTGTGTGGACATTCCCGGATCCGGTGCCGCTGCACCGCGAGCCGCTCTACACACCACGTCGCGATCTGGTCGAAGACTACCCGACCTACGAAGACCGGCATGCCTATCGGCTTCCAACGCTCTATGCGTCCATCCAGAAGAACGACTTCAGCAAGGATTACCCAATCATCCTGACGTCCGGTCGACTGGTGGAATATGAGGGTGGCGGCGAAGAGACTCGCTCCAACCCATGGCTGGCTGAACTGCAGCAGGACATGTTTGTCGAGATCAACCCGCGTGATGCGAACGATCTGGGCATTCGTGACCGGTCGCAAGTTTGGGTGGAAGGTCCAGAAGGCGGCAAGGTCAAAGTTATGGCCATGGTCACCCAGCGGGTTGGCGAAGGCGTTGCCTTCATGCCGTTCCACTTTGGCGGTCACTTCGAAGGGAAGGATCTGAGGGACAAATACCCAGCAGGCGCCGACCCATATGTGTTGGGCGAAAGCACCAACACGGCACAAACCTATGGCTATGACAGCGTGACACAGATGCAGGAGACCAAAACAACTCTCTGCAAAATCTGGGCCGCTTAAGGAGGAGAAGAGAAATGGCAAGAGCAAAGTTTCTCTGCGACGCCGAACGCTGCATTGAATGTAACGCCTGCGTCACGGCCTGTAAGAACGAGCACGAGGTGCCTTGGGGCATCAACCGTCGCCGCGTTGTAACCATCAACGACGGTACGCCGGGTGAGCGTTCGATCTCGGTGGCCTGTATGCACTGTTCCGACGCGCCTTGTATGGCCGTTTGTCCGGTGGATTGCTTCTACCAGAACGAAGAAGGTGTCGTGCTGCACTCCAAAGACCTCTGCATTGGCTGTGGTTACTGCTTCTACGCGTGTCCGTTTGGCGCGCCGCAGTACCCGCAGGCAGGCAACTTTGGCAGCCGTGGCAAGATGGACAAATGTACCTTCTGTGCTGGTGGCCCGGAGGAGAACCACTCCAACGCGGAATTCTCCAAATACGGCCGCAACCGGATTGCAGAAGGCAAACTGCCTCTCTGCGCCGAGATGTGCTCCACCAAAGCGCTGCTGGCGGGTGACGGGGACGTTGTCTCCGCGATCTACCGTGAGCGTGTTGTGGCGCGCGGCTTTGGCACCGGCGCCTGGGGCTGGGGTACAGCCTACGAACAGAAAGGCGGCTAAGGCCTGCCTTCAAAAAGTTGGCGGCGCGGATTTCCGCGCCGCCGATGCACCAGACACACTTGTCTCAAACGAGATGCGGCGGCTTTCCAAGGTGGTAAGGGCCGCTATGACTATTCAAACATCGAGGATGTGATGCGCGCGCTTCTTTGGATTGCACTAAGTTTTATGTTGGCTTTGCCTAGTTTTGCACAAGAGGCGCCTGATCGTTCCGCGACGGGCGGTGCCCAGACGCTGGAAGATATAATGGCCCGCCAACGCGGCGAAAAGCTGGATGACAGCTTCCGTCGGGATGCAACCGGTCAAGGCAATGTCGAGGCGTTGATGGGGCAACTCAGAACCCGTGGCACAGCCTCGGACGCGGACGTGTTCCGCGCGCTGCGCTATGGCAGTGCCGACACCCGAACCGCCGCGCGTGGACCGACATCCGGCCTCCTCATTCAGGATTCAGGCATGGCATGGCTGTCCTTTCGCGAAGGGCCGCTTCTGACCTATGGCTTGTGGTTCCTGGGCGGCATGATTGTCGTCATTCTCGGATTCTATCTCTACCGTGGCAAAATCCTGATCGACGGACCAAAGACCGGCCGCAACATTATCCGCTTTGTCGCCTTTGAGCGCTTCTGCCATTGGGTCATGGGGGTGAGCTTTATTCTTTTGGGCCTGACCGGGATTTACCTGATTGCTGGGCGCAAGTTCTTGCTGCCGTGGATGGGCCATGAAGCTTATGCCAGCATCGCCGAAGCGGGCAAATGGGTGCATAACAACATTTCCTGGGCTTTCATGATCAGCCTGGTGTTTGTCTTCATCATGTGGGTGAAGCACAACATTCCGGACCGTGGCGACATCAAATGGATGGCCAAGGCCGGCGGTCTGTTTTCCAAAGGCGTGCACCCGCCTGCCAAGAAATTCAACGCCGGTCAGAAGATCGTATTCTGGTCTGTAATCATCCTTGGCTTCTCGATCTCCCTCTCCGGTGTGGCGCTTTTGTTCCCGTTTGAGGTGTCGGTCTTTGCCAAGACCTTCCAGATCCTCAACATGACCGGTCTGCCTAACCTGATCATGGGGGCACCTTTGCCTGAGGTACTAAGCCCCTATGAAGAGATGCAGCTGTCGCAGCTGTGGCATGGCATTGTGGCCTTTGTCTTCATTGGCATCATCATCGCGCACATCTACCTCGGCAGCGTCGGCATGGAAGGCGCGCTGGAGACCATGGCGACAGGTGAGGTGGATGAGCAGTGGGCCAAAGAGCACCACTCCATCTGGTACGATGAGGAGATGGCCAAAGCCAAAGCGGCTGCGCCGGACAACGCCACACCTGCGGAATGACCCATGCGGGTGTGGGCGCCACTTCTGGCACTCTTGCTGTGGCCAGCAGCAACGCTGGCGGGTGACTTTTTCACCCTGGAAGGCCATGGCGGTCCCATCAAAGGGATCGCCGTGTCGCCGGATGGGCAACGTATTCTGACCGCCAGCTTTGACAACGCGCTTGGGCTCTGGTCCGCGCGCGCGCCTATGTGGTTGGACGGGCATGAGGCGGCGGTGAACACAGTGGCTTTTGTCGATGACACACGTGCAGTGTCCGGTGGCGATGATTTTGCCGTGCGGCTTTGGGACTTGGCCGCAGCGACATCGCTAGAGCTTGGCCGCCACAAGGGCAAAGTCATGTCGGTGCGCGTGTCGGGCGATCAGCAAATGGTGGCTTCAGCAAGCTGGGACGGCACCGTTGGGCTTTGGTCGCTTGATGGTGCTGCACCCCGCTTCATTAACGTGGGCTCCAACGTCAATGATGTGGCGTTTGGCGGGGATGGCTCCATTCTCTTTGTCGGGGCGGCGGACGGCAAGATCCGCATCTACGATGTGACCTCCGGAGAAATGCAGCAGTTGTTTTTCTCCAATGGCTTTGGTGTCAACAATCTGGTGCTGAACGAGGCAGCCGGATGGTTGGCGTTTGGCGCGGTGGATGGTGTGACCAAGATTGTTGACGTTCAAACAGCGGAGCTGATCAAAGACGTGACGCTGGAGCGCCGACCGATCCTGGCGATGGCCCTAGATCGTCAAGGTCAGCATCTCGCTGTAGGGGATGGCGAAGGTTACATCCTGTTGCTTGCCACGGAAGACTGGTCCGTTGCCAATGATTTCCGCGCCACCCATCGGGGGCCGGTCTGGGCGCTGGCGTTCTCGCAAGATGGCGAGAACATCCATGCCGGTGGATTAGACGACTCTCTGTTTAGCTGGCCTCTGTCAGATCAGGATGACGCCCCGCGCATGGTGGAACAGGACCGTGCCTTCCTGAATGGCAACGACAGCGCTTCCAACGGCGAGCGTCAGTTTCAACGCAAATGCTCCATCTGCCACACATTGACCGGAGACAGTGCGCGTCGCGCCGGGCCAACGCTTAAAAACGTGTTTGGCCGCCGTGCCGGGGCCGTGGCCGACTACAGCTATTCCGACACGTTACAGACATCAGACATCGTCTGGTCCGCGCAAACCATTGATGCGCTTTTTGATTTGGGACCAGACGTGTATATTGCGGGCACAAAAATGCCAGTTCAGCGCATCGCCCGCGCCGAGGATCGTGCAGATCTCATCGAGTATCTGCGGACTTACAGCGACATCAAGGACGACTGAGATGAAAACTTTTTTGCTAGCCTGTGTAACCGTCGCAGGGATTTCTGTTGTGGCCTATTACGGGCTGCACACCCTGGGCTTTTCCAGTACAGAAGCGGGCAGCGGACCTTCCGTACGACTGGACTAATCAATGAACCACCTCGAGCGACCACACTCCCGGAGCAAAGACCGCGCGTCTTCCGAATTTGGCATGGGGCTGTCTGCGGCCTCTGTTCTGGTGGTTGATGATGAGCCGGGCATTCGCAATTTTATTGTGAAAATACTGGAGCCTGTGGTCGCCCGTGTCGAGCAGGCGGCTAATACCGAGGTTGCCAGCCGGCTTTTGGATGCGAACCATTTTGACATTGTGATCCTGGACAAGGTGATGCCAGGCACCACGGGGTTGGAATGGCTCAGCGAACAGCGCAAGTTGGGGTTCTTTGCCGACACGATCTTGATCACGGCTTTTGCCGATATGGACACGGCGATTGAGGCGATGCGCGCGGGCGCGGTGGATTTTGTCCTGAAGCCGTTCCGGTCCAATCAAATTCTCAACGCCGTGGCGCGCTGTGTGGATCGGGTGAACCTGCGGCGGGAAAACTACCTACTGAAATACGAGCTGGCCTCTGGCAATGAGCAGGTGCGCTCGCGCCTGTTGGGCAGTTCGCCGGAGATTGAGACAATCCGTGCCACCATGGCGCGGGCGGCGCCTTTGCCGACACCTGTATTGCTGACCGGTGACACGGGCACGGGTAAAGAGGTCTGCGCACGCGCAATCCATATGATGTCGCCTCGGGCGGAAAAGCCTTTTGTGCCCATCAATTGCGCCACCATTGCCGGGGACATGATTGAACATGAGTTGTTTGGTCATATCCGCCAGGACGCAGGTGGACGCACGGTGCGCCATGACGGGGTGTTTATGAACGCCAATGGCGGCACGCTCTATCTTGATGAGATTGTGGAATTGCCGCTGCCTGTTCAAGCAGCATTGCTTCGGGTGATTGAGCAACGAAAAGTCAGGCCGGTTGGCTCATCGCGCGAAGTCCCGCTGGACCTGCGGTTCCTGTTTGCCACCAACGCAGACATGGAAGCGGCGGTGCAGGAAGGGCGCTTGCGCGAGGACCTCTATCATCGGATCAACGTGCTCAACATCCAAATGCCACCGCTGCGCACCCGCAATGGCGATTTGAAAGAGCTGGCGTTGATGTTCATTCAGCAGATTTCCAAGTCATTGGGGGTGCCGCCGTTGACCCTGTCCGAGGGCGTTTTGCTCAATATGGCGCGCTATGACTGGCCCGGTAACGTGCGGGAATTGCGCAATCTCATTGAACGGTCCCTGATTGTGGGGGAATGGGCGTCAGAGTTTGCGGCGGGCGGATCGGACGAAGAGGTTGAGGCCGTGGATAGCCTGGCGGCAGTGGAGCGGCGGCATATCCTGACAGTGTTGGATGCCTGCGACGGCAACCGGGCAGAGGCGGCGCGACGCTTGGGCATTTCCCGCAAAACCATCGACCGCAAATGTGCGATGTGGAATGACTGAGACCTCAGAGTCTCAAGGCCCTCCCCGTCAGGCGCCAGCAAAGCGTCGCGGCGCGTCCGTGCGGATGCGCCTTTTGGCCATTGCGCTTTTGCCAACACTGGTGATCATGCCGCTGTTCTTCATTGTGACGGCGGTCAACTGGTCCTCGCGGTTTGACAACCTGTTGATTGCAAAAGTGAATGGCGAGCTCACCATCGCGCAGCAATTCCTTAGCCAACTGTTGGAAAACAGTGACCTGCGGATGCAGGCGCTAGCGGAGAGTTCTGCCTTTGTGGATCGCGTGGTGTCTCAAGACCGCAATGCGGTTTTGACGCTTTTGGACAACAAGAAAGCCGAGATGGGGCTCGATTTTCTCTACTACATCAACGCCGACGGGGCGGTGTGGTCCTCGCCGCGGTTTGTGGATGATATGGGGCTCACCAAATGGCCGGTGGTGTCGCAGGCATTGGCCGGCACAGGCTCGGCGCAGATTGATATTTTTAGCGAGTTTGACCTAGGGCAAGTCTCTGACAATCTTGCGGAAAAGGCGAGGATCAATTTGGTGTCCACGCAGGCGGCTGTGCCGACAGAACGCACCGAGGAAACCCGGGGTATGGTGGTGCATGCCGCCACACCGGTTGAGGGCAGCGGCCGTAGCGGGGCGCTGGTTGGGGGCGTGTTGTTGAACCGCAATCTGACCTTCATCGATACAATCAACGATCTGGTCTATCCCACTGCGAGTTTGACCGAAGGCAGCCAAGGCACAGCGACGCTTTTCCTAGAAGACGTAAGGGTTTCCACCAATGTGCGCCTGTTTCAGGACGAGCGCGCCCTAGGCACGCGGGTGTCGGCGGCGGTCTATGAAACCGTGCTGGAACGTGGCGAGGTTTGGCTGGATCGGGCCTTTGTGGTGAACGACTGGTACATCTCGGCCTATGAACCGATCATCGACAGCTTTGGACAGCGGGTTGGCATGCTTTATGTGGGTTTTCTGGATCAGCCGTTTCGGGATGCGAAGTTCTCGACCATCCTGACTTTTGCCGTTGCTTTTGTGGTTATCATTCTGATTTCCGTGCCAATTTTCCTGCGCTGGGCGCGGCAGATTTTTGCACCACTGGAGCGGATGGTGCGGACCATTGGACGAGTGGAGGAGGGCGATCTGAACGCGCGGACGCGGGTTGAGGATGGCGGTGAAATTGGCCGTGTTGCGGCGCAGATGGACAACCTGCTGGAGCAAATTCAGGAGCGAGATCGGGAACTTACGCGGCGGGTGGTGGCGCGGACGCGGGACCTGGAAGACGCCAATAGGCGGCTTGAGGCGACCTCGAAACAGTTGGTGGTGTCTGAGAAATTGGCCGCCGTGGGCGAGATCGCGGCCGGGATCGCGCATGAGATCAACAATCCGGTGCAGGTGATTCAGGGCAATCTGGATGTTTTGCGGGTGCAATTGGGCGACGATGCAGACCTGGTGAAGACTGAGTTGCGGCTGATTGATGAGCAGACGCATTCGATTTTCCTGATTGTGAACAAGCTCTTACAGTTCACGCGGCCGGACGAATATGCCGAGGGCAGCGAGGAGCATCGCCCCGCCGACATCATCACGGATACGTTGCCGCTTGTGCAGCATTTGCTGAGCAAAGGGCATATCGCGCTCTCGCTGGAGCTTGAAAGCCTTAAGGCAATCTCGATCCACCGCACGGAGCTGCAACAAATCCTGATCAACCTGATGGTCAATGCGATCCACGCGATGCCAGAGGGCGGGGCTTTGACCGTGGGGGCATTAGACGCGGATCGGGATGGAAAAGCGGGGGTTCTGCTCTTTGTGAAAGACACAGGAATGGGCATGGACAGTGACGTTTTGGCCCGGATATTTGATCCGTTTTTTACAACAAAACAAGGCGAAGGCACCGGTTTGGGCCTGTCGATCACCCGCAAGCTGGTGGAGCGCTACGATGGAGAGATCGAGGCGGACAGCTTGGTTGGCCAAGGCACCGAATTCCGCGTGTGGTTCCCGGCGACTTTGGCCTGAGATTCGGGGCAAAAGCGCGAAAAACCGGTCCAAAATTGCAACGTCGGTAGTGTGTCGGTATCGCGACTGTATTGCGGAGGTGGCGGTTTTGCGGGCAAAAACCGTTAACGCAAGGGCGTGAAGGCCAAATATTTTAGACATGAATTCAAACGCGGATATATCAGACAGCGCCGGTAAGCCGGGTGTGGCCGACGTTTTGCGGCAGCGGGCAGAGGTGGCACGGTTCCTGTTGGATGCCGGTCTGGGCCTGCGCGACCCAATTGTTTTCCTCACGTTGATCTCCGGGATAAGCCGTGCGGGCATGATCTTTGCCATCAACGAAACCGCGCGCAGCCATGCCGAGGGGCTGGGTTGGTCCGTTTGGCTGTTGCTGTTCTGTGCAGCGGGCATGGTTGTGTCGGCGTACCTGCAAAAGGTGCGGGCCTTCACATTGATCACCCGCATTGAGGCGCAGATGCGCCTCCGCTTGTCCGAGCTGCTGCTGCGGGCCAACATCGATTTCCTGATCTCTGGACGGCACGGCAAAGTTTATGGCGCAATGACGGCGGAGGTGAACCAACTGGCGCAGGCGGTGATCCATTTGGTGGAGGCGATTGGTGCGGCGATTGTGCTGCTGTTTGCCATTCCCTACTTGTTTTTCGTGAGCTGGATCGCCGGTGTCGCCGCCGTGGCGGCCATTGCACTTGGTGGGATTGGATTTGCCTTGATGGACGGCCCCGCGCGGGTTTGGGCCTTAAAGGCGTCCGACAGTTTTGCCGCCTATTGTGACCGTGTTAGTGATATGTTGGGTGGCTGGAAAGAGCTGCGGCTGCGGGCCAGTCGGCGCGCGGCGCTGGAGGCGGAAACCAAAGACGTGATTGCGGCGCAGGTGGCGCATAAAATGCGCTCTGAACGGTTGTTTGCGGCCAGCACCGGCGGCGGGCAGGTCGCGGTGGCGCTGTTGATGTGTTTTGTGGTGATTGTGCTGCCACAGTTGCAGGGCGGCGATGCGATTGTGATGTTCCAGGTGCTGACCATCATCTTTCTGGTGAACGGTCCGACGGAGTTGGTGTTCAACACGCTGCCGGTTTTGAGCCGGGCGGAGAACAGTTTTTACAAGATCAAAGCTGTGGAGATGGAGTTGAGTGCGGCGCAGAGTTTGGCGCTGACGGCGGCGCCTGAGTTGCGCAGAAGCTTTGACGAAATTGCACTGCGTGGTGTTGAGGCCAATGTTGGCGAGGCGCGCGACGGTGTGGTGCCATTTCATCTGGGGCCGATTGACCTGACCTTTCACCCCGGAGAGACGGTGTTCATTTGTGGGGGCAATGGTTCTGGCAAAACCACGCTGTTGTCGCTGATTACCGGGATGCGGCATCCTGAGGCGGGAGAGATCACGCTGGATGGTGCCGGGCTGACGGACAGCACAACCGCCAGCTATCGCGAGCTGTTTTCGGCGGTGTTTGCGCAGTACCACCTGTTTGACCATGCCTATGGGCTGACCGCCGCGGAGCTGGGGGAATTGGAAACGCGAATTGCGCAGCTGGGGCTGGCGCAGCGGGTGCAGTTGTTGGGCGACAAGTTTTCCAACACGTCTTTGTCGGCCGGGCAAAGCCGCCGCTTGGCACTGGCCGTGGCTTTGGCAGAGCAGCGGCCGATCATTGTACTGGATGAATTTGCTGCCGATCAGGACCCGGCCAACCGGGCGTTCTTTTATGACGTGTTGATGCCGGAATTATCAGCATCGGGGCGGCTTGTCGTAGCGGTGACACATGATGATCACCAATTTGGGAAATGTGATCGCTTGATCAAAATGGACTCGGGGCGCATCGTGTCAGATGAGCGTATGCCGCGCCGCAAAGAGGTTTGAAGGTATGAGTGAAACGCAATGGCGCCCGGCGCTGAGCACTGGTTGGGCGATGCTGGTGTCTTTGGTCACAACCGGATTTGTCACCCTGTTGGTGAATGCGCAAATCTATCCCGCGCGGTGGAAATTTGCGGGGTTTTACCCGGAGAAAACCGCCGAGCGGCCGTACACCATCAGCGAGTCCATTGGGGATCCGCGCATTGGCGAGCCTTTTGCGGATTGGCTTTTGCTTGGCGCGCCGGTCCTGTTTGTCGGCGTGTGCCTGTTGACGCTTCCAACTTTGCGGGAGCTGCAAGCCAGCGGCAATGGCACGCGGCGGATTGCCGTGCTCACCTGGATCGTAGTGGTGCTGCAACTCTTGGCCTGTGTTGGTCTGGTGATCCTAAGCCAATACAGGTTTCCGCATTTTCGTGATGAGCATATGGCGGGTAGCTATTTGTTCTTCTTCAGCCAAGCCTTTGTTGTGGTCTTTGGCGAGGTGTTGTCCCGCAGCTACGCCGCATTGGGTCCAGAAGGTCAAGTCGCCGGGCGCGTTTGGTCACCGCGGTTTGCCGGGTGGCGGCGGGTGTACGTTTGGGTGCCGATTTATCTGGGACTGGCTTACTTGGCGTTGTTTTTGGGGAAGGGCTATGCGCCAGACTCGATCCGGTTCGAGGTCTATTTGGCCTATGTCAGCACGGAGTTGTTTCTTCTGAGTTCGTTTTTGTTTTACGTGATGAGCTATGCTCCGGATATGTGGTGTGCCTGGAAGGCAAGCCGGGCGCACTATTCGTCGCTGGAGGCGTCCTGAGCGCGCAGCATCTGTGTGGCGCGGCGGGCGCGTTGTAGCGCGGTGACGTGGGCAAGAATGGCAAACCCGGCAAGGCCCCAGAGGATGGCGGTGTCGCCGAGCACGCCTGCGATCAGCAGCATGGCGCAGAGGTAGATCACGCGCTCCATCCGCTCAAAGAAGTCGGGCCAGTCGGTGTTGGACACGGGCATTTCGATGGCGGTGCGGGCTTTGGCGTAGGAGGTGATGATCGAGCCTGAGAAACAGGCCAGCGCCAGCGGCCAGGCGTCATGAATATGCGCCAGCGTGGCGAGCACGGCGAGCTCTTGGTAGCGGTCGACCATGGCGTCAAAATAGCCGCCGGCTTTGGTGGACATGTTGCGACGGCGGGCGACCGCCCCGTCCAGCGCGTCAAACACAAAGGCCACGATCAGGGTTGCGCCGTACAGCGCGGGCGATTGGTGCCAGAGATAGGCCAGCGAAACGAGGAGGATCAGCACCAGACCGATGAAGGTAACCTGATTGGGTGTCAGGCGGGCTTTGACCAAGGGGGTGGCCATGGCCTCCCACAGCGGGTCGATGGTGGATTTCATCAGGCCATCAATCATGGCGGTGTCCTTCAGGTGTAGCTGCGGATCGCGAGGCGGCGGATTTTGGCGAGTTGTTCGGCGCGGGCGGCGAGTTGGGCGGTGCGTGTTGGGTTAGGCGTGTAACTGGCGGAGGTGCGGGTTTTGAGCGTGGCGGCGGCATCGCACACACTACCTGCCCAGCCCATCAGTGGCGCGGCCAATGTGGCGGTGCCAAGCATACCGGCGTGACGGGCGGAGCAGACGCGGATGTCGCGGTTGAGCGCGTCGGCCAGCGTTTGGGCAAAGACCGGGTCAGAGGCGACGCCACCGACAATGGAGAGCGGGCCGAGGGTTTGGGCGCCTTTCTCGCGGGCGACTTTGGACATGGCCCAGCGGAGATTGAGCGCAACGCCTTCGATGGTGGCGCGGCGCAGGGCATTTTTGTCGTGGTGCAGGCTCAGGCCGTGGAAGGTGCCGCGCAGGGCGGAGTTGTCCACCGGCACCCGTTCGCCCGCGAGCCAGGGCAGAAAGAACGGGTCATCATCTTGGGGTGTGCCGATGGCGGCAAAGCGGGTGTCTTTGGCGCCGTTGCCGGTGAGTTGGCAGACCCAATCAAGCGCGGACCCGGCGTTTTCCTGGCTGGCGATCAGCAGGGGGCGGTAGCCGAGGCCGGAGGTGATGGTGGCGTAGGAATGCGCCACAGACAGGCGGCGGGTGGGGAAGAACCCTGCGATCCAGGCGGAGGTGGCCACCGAGATGTGCAGCGCGCCGTCGTTCACTTCGCCGGAACCCAATGCGGAGGCCATTACATCAGACGTGCCCCCCAAGACTTTGACCGTGGCGTCGAGGCCAAGCTCGGCGGCAGCCTGGGGCGTGAGGGTGCCCACGATGGTGTCGGCTTGGGTGATCGGGGCCAGTTTGGCGCGCTCGATGCCGGTGAAGGCGCAAAGCGCATCGGACCAGCCTTCGCGGCCGGTGCGGCTGTCCATGACCCAGCTGAGATTGGCGCTTTCGGGGCTGGTGGTCATCTCGCCGGTGGCGCGGTGCACCAGCCAGTCTTTCACATCCACCATCCAGCGGGTCTTGGCGTAGATTTCCGGTTCCTGCCGCATCACCCAGAGCATCTTTGCGGTGGGGTCCATGCCGTTTTTGGCGGGCGCGCCATTGGCCAGGCGTAGCCACTTGAGCAGGCGTGGGAGGTTATAGCCATGCACCTCCGGAAAGCCGCCGGTGAGTTTTTTGCCCAAAGGGGCGGCGCGTTTGTCGAGCCATGTCAGGCAAGGCCGCAGGGGCGTGCCATTGGCGTCGCAACAGACCAGCCCGCAGAGTTGCGAGGAAAACACCAGTGCGGCGGCGCGTTTGGACAGGTCCGGCACCTCTTGGCGAAGGGTGGCCAGCGCATGGGCCAATGCGCCCCACCAATCGTCGGGGGATTGTTCGGCGATGCCGCCGGTTTTCAGAACCAACGGATAGCTCTCGGTGACGCGGGCCAAAACAGAGAGGCTGCTGTCCACCACGCCGACCTTCACGCCGGAGGTGCCAAAGTCGGCTGATATGACCAAATCGCCCTTTGTCACGCGGCGCACCTCAAAAAACGTCGTCCTAAAAAAGCGCCTGTCACAGGCAAAAATCTTGAGTCAGGTGTGGCATGCGGTCGGCAAGTTTGGCAAGGGCCGGAACGCCTTAGGTCGGGGCGGCCAAGGCCTGTGCGTATAATTTCACGTATTCGGGGCCTACGGTGGCAACGTCAAATTCCATGGCGTGTTTGCTCGCCCATTTGCTCAATCGGGCTCGATTGTCGGGATCATTTGCCAGGTTGATCAGCGTTTGCGCCAGAGCGGCGGCGTCTCCGGGCGGCACCAGCAGGTCCGCACCTATTCCGGTCATCACGGTGGCAAAGCCCTCGTTGGCGGCGGCGACTGGCAGGGTGCCTGCGGCCATGGCCTCGATCAGCACAAGGCCAAAGCTCTCGCCATGCAAGGCAGGAGCGGCGAAGACATCAGCAGAGGCAATGAGGGCGCGGGCTTCGGCATCACTGGGCGGCGGTTTGAAGGTGATGTTCGGCAAGTTGGCCGCTTGCAGGCGCAGGGCGGGTTCCTCTTCGCCTGCGCCTGCGATGATCAATTCAGCGTTGGGGACGGCTGTGGTCACGGTGTGCCAAGCGTCGAGCAGAACAGACACACCTTTGCGGGCTTCCAAACGCCCCATGTAGACCACGCGGAAGGCTTTGGATGGCTTTGCAGACTCTCCTGCGGCGCGCCAGTCTGACAGGTCGATGCTGGGCGGCAAGATGACGGGCACAGGATTGGCACCGGCGGCCTCCCATTGGCGAAACGGCGCCATGGACGGCACGACTACGCGGCTGATGCTACGGTTGAAGTAGTGGCCCACGCGGCGCAGAGCGGCGGACATGGGGTCGAACCCCGCGCCTTCCGGCAGGGTGGCGTGGAAGGTGGCGATGCTGGGCAGCTTGAGGGCGCGCCACATCTGCCACGGCAAAAGCGGGGTCCATGGCGTGTGCATGTGGATGACCTCCGCGCCCCAGTCACGCAGCTCTGACACGGCGGTTTTGATGTCTTGGCGCGTGGCGCGACTGACCTCGAAACTGGTGCCATGGATCGACCACGGTCGGGCGCTGCCAACCGTCATCAGGCCCTCTTCTTTGTGCGCCGGATTACCCGGCGGCGCGACGATGCGCACCTCATGGCCTTGGGTACGGCACCAAGCGGCGAGGTCACGGATGTTGCTTTGCACCCCGCCGGGGCGGTCCATGGCGTAGGGCGTCAGCTGCACAATCTTCATGGCAGGCTCCGTGTGGTGCGGCGCAGGTGTGGCAGGTAACCAGCTTGATACAGTTGCAGGAGCGTGGCGAGGCCAAGCGCAAAGAACGCGGGCAGGGTGGCGGCCAGCATGGGTGGCACAACGCCATGGATGCCAAGCGCCCAGAAGACTTTCACGGACACCACAGCGAGGTAGCCTACCGTGGCGAGCGCCAGCAGTTTGAACGGCGACAAGCGGCGGCCTTGGGTGCCGAGGCTTGCGAGGCTGACACCCAAGAAGGCAAAGATGCTGGGCAAGAAGATCGCAACCTTGCGCACGGCGAGTGCGGTGCCTGCGTCTGTGGCCGTGGGGGTGGCCTCAGACGTGTCGGTGGCGGCAATGATGCGGGCGACGTCGTTGGGCAGGTAGTAGCCGTCGATGCCGTACCAGCGCAGCTTTTCAGCGGAGATATTCAGCGCGAGGTCGAGTTTGGGCTCTATCTCTGGTGACTTTTTGGTGGTGTCCCAAATGGTCACGTCTTTGAGGGTCCAGACATTTAACAGGCCGCGTGGGGTGACGGTGTTTGCGTGCAAAACGTGGGTGAGCGCTGGCTGATCGATGCCGTAAAACAGCATCAGGTTGCTGAGCTGGGCCTCCGGGCCACGGGTGACAGTGGCGCGCAAGGCGCGGGTGTCGGTGAGCACCCATTGCGTGCCCACGTCGGTGTCGTAATAGCGGTTGCCATAGTCGCCGAGATTGGCCGCGACTTGAGCCTCTACCGCAGTGGGGCGCAGCCAGTTTTCACCGGCCATTTGCACGGTGCCCAGCAATAGGCCAGAGATCAGCAGGGCCGTGAGGCGCAGGCTTGGACTGGCACCCGCGGCGGCCAGCACCACATCATCCAGCCGTTGATGGCGCAACAGGGTCACCACAAAGCCGCCCGCGACGCAGGCCATTGTCAGCAGGCGGGTCACGATGTCGGTGCTGCGGTAGCCAATGTAAGGCAACAGCACCTGCCACAGCGGGCTGTCCGTGGCCTCCGCACGAGCGCGGACGGTGTCGAGCCATTTGGCCAGATCAATGGTCAGGGCCACAACCAGCAGGATGAACATCATGAAGCCAATGGCGGCGAGATCGCCGCGCACCATGGCGCGCACGGCCAAGCCTGTGTGACGGCGCCAGCTCATGTGCGGCCTCGTTGCGGGGTCATCAGCGCTTCGCCGCGCCAGAGCAGGTAGGTGAGCGGAGGGCCGAGGTAAAAGGCCAGTGCAAGCAGCAAGAGAACTGGTGTTGGGAATGTGGCGGACCATTCCGCCAGCAGGGCGCGGCTGGCCACATCGACGGACATCATCAGCAGCGCGACCAAGGGCAGGGCGGCATGACGCCAAGGACCCGCGCCCCCGATCAGCAAGGCGGCCAAGGCCAGCAGCCCTGCCATGGGCACCATCAGCGCGCGAGTGACAAGGCGGGTGAGTTGGGCGGGTTGATTGGCGTTCAGATCCAGCAGTTGCTCCGCGGCGGTGCGGGTGGTGTCCGGTGTGGGCAGGGCGTCCGCCATTTGAAAGGCAAAGCTGGCTTGGGCGGTCTTAAACCGGTTGAGCGGTTTGGGTTGTCCACTTGGGTAGGGCGCTTCGAGCACAGAAAGTGATTGGAGCGTGATGGTGTGGGTATCGGCCGGGGCTGGGTCGGTGACCTGCCAGTCCTGCGATTGCGCCACCCGCCAGTTGCCGTTTTGATTTGGCTGAAACACAAACAGCTGGCCGCGAGACTGGGCTGCGTCCTGCGGTGGGGTGGCAATGAAAGTGGTGTCGCGGATGGTTTGCAGGGTGGTGTGATCGGTGCTGGTGTTGATGCGGGACAGCACGTGGTCTTTTTGCAGCGCGGCGAGGGCGAGGCGTTCGCCGTATTTGGCCATCGGCAGCACCAGCCCGGCGTTGAGAAAGCTGAGCAACCCGCCGCAGGTGCCCAGCAGCAGCACAAAGGCGATCACGCGGCCCCAGTGGATGCCCGCGGTGGCGAGGATCACCAGCTCGCCGCGATTGCGGGCGTCCTGCGTGGCAAAATAGGTGGCGATCAGCAGGCTGATGGCGAGGGCGAGGTCGAGGATCTCGGGTGTCTTGAAGCTGAGCAAATGCAGCACGTCGCGTGCGGTGCCTTCGTAGCGTAGGGCATGCTCCATCAGAGTGGTGAAGCTTTCGGCGAGGAATATGGCTTCGATCACCAAAAGAAGCAGCAACAGCCGCAAGATCAACGGCTTGCCCAGCACGCGCACAATTGGCAGCCGGGGCAGGGGCAGCACAAATTTGCGTGTGTGAGGGCGGTGTTGTCTCATGGGGTGAGTGTCTCTGCCAAGGCGGGGGCTGGCAAGGGTCTCACCACAGTTGCGTGACTGTGTGCAGGGCGGTGATGCCCGCGCCGGCGGCGATCCAGCTGTCGAGACTGTCCAAAAGGCCGCCCTGACGGGGCAGGACTTGCGGGAAGTCTTTCACGCCTGCGATGCGTTTGTGGCGCGAGGCGGCGAGGTCGCCGACCACTGCGAGGACACCGACAAGCAGCGCGGTGAGGGCGGCGGGCAAGAGTGGCAGGTCGAGGAAGGCGGCGGTGATCAGGGAGAGGGTCAGCAGGGCGAAGCCGCCGCCGAGCAGGCCTTCAACGGTTTTGTTGGGGCTGAGAGTGGGGAAGGCTTTGGTGCGGCCCCACATGGCGCCGAAGAACAGCGCAAAGCTGTCGAAGATTTCCACCATCAGGTAGGTGGCGAGCAGGAGTGCGGCAAGGGCTGGGTCGGCTGTGCCTGAGGCCAGCAGGCAGGCGGGCAGGATTGGGAAGACCAGCGTGGACGCGATGGCTTTGCGCCGTCCGATGATCAGCCGGGCGAGGGCAATGAAAAACAGGCCCAAAGCGGCCAAGCCACCCCATTCAAACACCATGGCGGCACAGGCCAATGCGGCTGCTGCGAGGCCGAGCAGGAAGGCGGTTTGTTTTGAGGGCAGGCGCACAAAGACAACTTCGTAGCTGATGCGCGCCACGATTGCGGGAAGGGCGATGAATAGCGCGGTATCTCCAAGCCAAAACAGCGCCGTCAGCACAGCAATCAAGGCAACGGCGGTGCCGAGCGTTTTGCCAAACTCAATCGCGTCTTTGCGGCGGGCGGGGATCATTGCGAGTACGGCAATGATGCCAAAACCAAAGGCGTAGATGGCGACAATTGCGGTGGTAACCTGGGGTAACGTGAGGGTGGTCATTTGGCCTCGTGTTTGCGGATGATCCGCCTCTGATGCCAGCGCAGGATGGGCGAAATCAGGCTGCTGAGACCGTTCAGCAGCAGCATTTGCGGCCCCGGTGTGACCACCGGTTTGCCCTCTTCCATGCCTTTGATCAGGCGGCCAGCCACATCCACCGGCTGCCACAATCCGCCACCTTCGGTGATTTCTTGCGTGGCGCTAGGCTTGGTGCGTTTTTCCGCCTCAAGCTGGGGCGTGTCGGTGTCCGGTGGGTAGATCAGCGTCACCGAGATGTTGGTGTTTTCTAACTCCAGATGTAGGATTTCCGCCAATCCGCGCAGGGCAAATTTGGAGGGCGCATAGGCACCATAGCCGTAGATGCCAAAGAAAGCCGCACCGGAGGCGATCAGGCCAAAGCGCCCGCCGCCCGAGGCTGCCATGGGCCCACGCAAGGTCTCGATGAAGGTGAGCGTGCCAAAATAGTTCACGTCCATATGGCGCTGATGCTGTTCAAAGCTTTGCTCGCGGAACAGGCCCGGCTCGGCGATGCCCGCACTGGCAATGGCCATGTCCGGTGGGCCAATTTTGCGCACTGCCGCTTTTAGCGCTTCGACAAAGCTTGCGCGGTTGGCCACATCTACGGCGAAGACTTCAACTTCGATGTCCGGGGCCGCCTCCAGCAGCGCGTCTCGGGCGGCCAGAAGTTTGGCAGCGTCGCGCGCAAACAGCGCGAGGCTGTAGCCTTTGATCGCCAGCTCCCAAGCGGCGGCAAAGCCAATGCCGCTAGAGCCGCCGGTTATGAAGGCCGCGGGCATCAGGCCTCGTCGTTCACAAAGCGCAGAACCACGTCATGCGCGTCGGTGTCTTCGATCTGTTCCGGCGGGTGTTTGAACAGGAAGGCAGAGGCCTCGGAAATGGGGCCCGCCAAACCGCGATCCTTTGCGATGCGCGCCAAACGGATGGCCACCAGCGCTTCGGCGGCGGCGTTGGGGCTGTCTTCCACGTCCAGACGCACTTCGATGTTGGTACGCGCGCCGCCGAACAGGCGGCCTTCCAGACGCACATAAGCCACTTTGCGGTCCTTGAGCCACGGCACATAATCGGACGGGCCGATGCGAATGTCGTTTTCGTCCAGCCGCTGCTCCATGGCGGATTGCACCGCCTCGGTCTTGCTTTCGCGTTTGTTGGTCAGGCGGGCGTTTTCGCTCATGTTGAGGAAGTCGGTGTTGCCGCCCACGTTGAGTTGATAGGTGCGGTCGATCTCCACGCCGCGCATTTCCGCCAGATTGGCGAGGGTGCGGTGCAGGATGGTGGCGCCCATCTGTGCTTTGAAATCATCGCCAAGGATCGGGAGACCTGCGGCGCGGAATTTTTCGGCCCAAACCGGATGGGAGGCGATGAACACGGGGATGCCGTTGACCACCGCCACGCCTGCGGCCAGCGCGCATTCGACGTAGAACTCCACCGCCTGTTGGGAGCCAACCGGCAGGAAGATGATCATGACGTCCGCGTTGAATTCTTTAAGCTTGGCGACGATCTCGTCTTTGCTTAGCGCGGGCGCGTCCGACAGGCGGAAGCTGCGGTCTGCGGGATTGGCCAGCATATGCGCCGCCACACCATCCAGATCGGGGCCGCGCAGCACGGGGGCAGTTTGATCCGCCAGATCGGTGTGGAATTGTTCAGTGCAGTTGGGTGCGGCAAAGGCGGCTTCGCCCAGGGTTTTGCCGACCTTACGGCTGTCGACGTCAAACCCGGCCACCAGCTCCACGTCTCCCGGGGTGTACCCCGCCAGCTCCGGAAAACTGACCCCCACGGCCTGATCACCTAAGGCCCGGCAGTAGGACACCCCCTGGATCAGCGAGCTGGCGCAATTGCCAACGCCAACAATGACGGTGCGGATGGGGGAGGAAGCTGAGGCGTGGGTCATTCGGTATAAGCTCCGCCGGAAACGGCAATGGTATGAGTGACATAAAGACCGGTTTGCGGGTCGTTTGTATAGAGGCGCAGGCGCGTGACTTTGGGAAAAAGGCCGCTCTCGTCCACGTCCAGATAGGCGTAGATCAGGCGATACTCACGGTCTTCGATGCGGGCAAACAGCGCGGCTTTGAACGGGGCGGTCTGGCGCAATTCCAATTGTTGGGATTTCAGCCCATTGAAGGTCAGACGTAGCGTTTGTGGATTGGCGGTATTTTGGACACGCACGCCAAAGCCAAAGGCGCGTTCATACCAGCGCAGGGCCATGACCTGCCCCTGTTCCTGAAACCGACGCCAGTAGACCGCCACCGGTGCGTCGGGGTTCAGGTTGCCGGCTTTGTCAAAATGCGCGGTGTAGACCACGGTATTGGCGTTCAGCGTGCGTTGCAGAAAGAACAGTTGATGCGCGTCAGAGGGAAACCGAAACGCGCGGTTCACATGCGGCAGCTGCGGGGTTTCGCTGCGCGACAGATGGGTGAGCGCGGGTTTGGCCGCTGATGCAGACAGGGGAAGCAAGAGCGTCACAAGGGCCAGCAGGCAGATGCCCGTCATCGCCCGGCACAGGCGCGGCAAAGTCGTGAGTGCGTGCCCGGTCATGTCGTTATTCCGCGCTGAGCCGTTGTCGGGTGGCGGTGGCCGTGGTGTGGGCCGCCGCAACAGCTGTTATCACACGGTCGATGTCCGCCTCGGAGTGGGCGGCGGAAATGAAGAAGCGGATGCGTGGCATGTCTTTGGGGATGCCGACATGCACCACCGGTGGCGCGTAGATGCCTTTCTGCATCAGGGCTTCGGCAACAAAGACACAGTCGTCAGGGGTTTCAAACAGGATGGGCACCACGGCCTCACCAATGGCCGTGCCGGTGTTCAATCCGGCCTCGGCTGCTTTGCGCATGAAATACTGAGAGTTGGCACGCAGTTTGGTGACGCGTTCGGGTTCCTCCCGCAATAGTCGCAGGGCGGCGTGCGCGCTTGCCGTGGTCGCGGGGGGCAGGCCGACGGAATAGACAAAGCCGGGGAGGCAAAAGCGCATCCATTCAATCACGTCGGCATTGGCGGCCACAAACCCACCAGAAGAGGCAAAGCTCTTGGACAGGGTGCCAATGGCAATTTCCACGCGTTTGGGGTCTTCGCCAAAGTGTTCACACAGGCCACGGCCGGTTGCGCCCAGCACGCCGTAGGAATGCGCCTCATCCAGCAGAAGCCAGGCGTCGTAGGCGTCTTTCATGTCCAGCAGGCGCGGCAGGTCGGTGATGTCCCCATCCATGGAGAACAGACCGTCGGTGCAGATCAGCACACGGCCATAGTCGGCACGGTGTTTGTGCAGCAGACGTTCGAGATCATCCAGATCGTTATGGGCGTAGGTTTCCATGCGGGCTTTCACGCCGCGCGCGCCGACTACAATGGAGTTGTGGGAAAGCTCATCCACCAGAACCAGATCACGCGGCCCCAGCAGCAGGCCAATAACGGACACGTTGGTGAGGTAGCCCGAGATCACGGAGAGCACGCCGCCCACACCCAGAAAATCCGCCATGTCTTCTTCCAGCGCGCGGTGGGCCAGACGTTCGCCACCCACAAGGCGTGAGGCGCCCACGCCTGTGCCTTGCGCGTCAATTGCGTCTTTGGCGGCGGCGACAGTTTTGGGGTGATGCATCAGGCCGAGATAGTCGTAGTGCGACATCGACAGGTAGCCGCCCGACCACTGGTCTGCGCGGGCTTCCAAGGCGTCGGTGGGAACGAAGTAAGGATGACCATTTTCGATCAGGGCACGGCCACTTAGACGAAAGCGGCGTTCGGCAAAGGCCAAGAAGCTGGAAGTCTCTGTCGTCATCTATGTCTCCGCAGCGGGGCTGCGCCAATTGCCAAAGGATATGGTTCTAAAATGGGTCCAAAGAACACGCGGGCAGTTATATGCTCTTGGTTTAATATGACTGTTTAGTCGCATCCGGTCCAGAACATTGCAAGGCGGGATTGCCTAAGGTGCGTCTGCAAGGGCGCGGTTTTCGCGATTGGCGCACAAATCTGAGGCGGAAGGCAGGTAGGGACAGCCTAGATGCTTGCTCCGACAGGGATAATCATGTTGAGTTAACGCAAGGCGCTCCGCCACGTGGTGGATAATAACGAGAGCGTGGCGAGGGAACTTGGTGTGACGGCACTTCTGACTGTTGAAAACCTGAGTATTGGCTTTGGGGGCGATGCCCCTGTGGTCGAGGATGTCAGCTTTACGGTTGAGGCCGGAAAGACCTTGGCGCTTGTGGGCGAAAGTGGCTCGGGCAAGACCTTGAGTTGCCGGTCCGCGTTGCGGATTTTGCCGGCGGCGGCGCAGGTACGGTCGGGGTCGATTGTGCTGTGTGATCGCGAGGGGGGGCATCCGGTCGACCTGATGTCGCTCAGCGAACGGAAGATGCAGGACGTTCGCGGCAACCGGATTTCGATGATCTTTCAAGAGCCTATGCGCTCTTTGTCGCCGCTGCACCGGATTGGCAACCAAGTGTCAGAGGCGTTGAAGCTGCACCGGGACTTTAGCGCGACGGAACGCAAGAAACGTGTGCTGGCGATGTTTGAGCGTGTGGGCTTTGTTGATCCGGCACGCGTTTATGAGAGCTATCCGTTTGAGTTGTCTGGCGGGATGCGGCAGCGGGCGATGATCGCGATGGCGATGGTTGGGCGGCCTGATATTCTGATCGCGGATGAGCCGACAACAGCGCTGGATGTGACCACGCAGGCGCAGGTGTTGGGCCTGATCAAAGACCTGCAGGCCGAGTATGGCATGGCGGTGGTTTTGGTTACCCATGACCTCGGGGTGGTCGCCAACATGGCCGATGACGTGGTTGTGATGAACCGCGGCCGGGTGATGGAAAGCGGCTCTGCCGAGCTGATCCTTGGCGATCCCAAACATCCCTACACCAAAGACCTGATGGCGGCGGCGCCGGAGATTCCGGCCGCGCCCGCGGATCGGCCCGATGAGGCTGATCGCGATTACATTTTGGAAATGCGCGACGTCAACAAGACCTACATTCTCAAAGGCAGCGCGCCGTGGAAGCCCAAGACGGTGGTGAACGCCGTACGCGGTGTCGATTTTGGCGTGGAGCGTGGCAAGACGCTGGCCGTGGTGGGCGAGTCCGGGTCGGGCAAAACCACCTGTGCCCGCATGGCGCTGGGCGCGGAGCGGGCGGACGCGGGGGCGTCGATCCTGTTTCGGGAGACGGCAGATTCGGAGCCGGTGAATCTACAAGACTTGGACCGCGACGCGCGGCTGAAGTTTCAGCGCAAGGCGCAGATGGTCTTTCAAGACCCCTACAGCACGCTTAATCCGCGGATGCGGGTGAAAGACGCGCTGTGTGAGCCTCTCGAGATTCACGGCATTGGTTCGCCCAGTGATCGGATTGATCGGGCGGTGGAAATTCTCAAATGGGTTGGGCTGAACGAAAACATGCTCACCCGCTATCCGCATGCGTTTTCGGGTGGGCAGCGGCAGCGTTTGTCGATTGCCCGCGCGCTGATGTTGAACCCGATCCTGTTGGTATGCGACGAGCCGACCTCCGCGCTTGATGTGTCGGTACAGGAGCAGGTGCTCCAGCTGCTTGAAGACATTCGCGACCGGTTGAACCTGAGCTATCTGTTCATCAGCCACGACCTTGCCGTTGTGGCGCGGATTGCGGACGAGGTGGCGGTGATGCGTTCCGGTCTGGTGGTGGAACAAGGCCCGCCGGAGCAGCTGTTCTACAATCCGAAACACCCTTACACCAAGGCGCTGATCGCGGCGCAGCCAGAGCCGGATATCTCCCGGCCCATTGACCTCAAGATTGTGGCGCAGGGGGCGGGCGAGCCGTCGTCCTGGCCCGAAGAATTCAGATTTGTCGGCGCGGATGCCCCTCCGCTGACCGAAACCGACCCCGGACATAAGGTGCGTGCCCATGTTTAAAACCCCGATCCTTGCGGCGGCGTTTGCCGTATTCGGCCTAAGCGCGGCGCAGGCCGAGTATCAGGAGAGCGCGTTCTGGCAATCCGATGTGGACGCAGGCAGCTTGCCTCCGGTGGCGGAGCGCGTGCCCGAGGCACCCAAAACTGTCGACCTCAAGCTGCGCAATCGTGAGCTGGGCCAGCAAGGCGGCACTCTGCGCACCATGGTGACGCGCTCCAAAGACGTGCGTCAGATGGTGGTCTACGGCTATGCGCGCCTGGTGGGGTTCAACGAACGCTATGAGCTGGTCGCCGACATTCTCAAGAGCATTGAGAATGAGGACGACAAGAAGTTCACCATGCATCTGCGCCCGGGGCACAAGTGGTCTGACGGGCATCCGTTTACGTCCGAGGATTTCCGCTACTGGTGGGAAGACGTGGCCAACAACGAGCTGTTGTCGCCCTCCGGTCCGGTGGATTTCCTGCGGGTCGAAGGCGAGCTGCCCAAGGTCAGCTTCCCGGACGCACATACGGTTATCTATGAGTGGTCCAAGCCCAATCCGCAGTTTTTGCAGATGCTGGCCGAGGCGCGGCCCCCGTTTATCTACCGCCCGTCGCATTACCTGAAGCCCTACCACGCGGCCTACACCGACGAAGAAGAACTGCGTGAGCGCCTGTATGAGGCGCGGGTGCGCAGCTGGGCGGCGCTGCACAACCGTCAAGACAACATGTATAAGTTCGACAATCCGGATCTGCCGACGTTGCAGCCTTGGATGATGGCGACCAAAGACGGCAAAAGCCGGTTCTTGTTTGTGCGCAACCCTTACTATCACCGTGTCGATGCCAATGGTGTGCAGCTGCCCTATATCGACGTGGTCGAAATGCAGGTGGTGGCACCGGGGCTTGTGGCGGCCAAAGCCAATGCCGGTGAGGTAGACCTGCAGGCGCGCGGTCTGGATTTCAAAGACGCGGCGATCTTGAAAAAGGGCGAAGCGTCGGGTGGCTATCAGACCAAGCTGTGGGGCAATGGCACCGCCAGCCAGATCGCGATTTACCCCAACCTGAACTACAACGATGACGGTTGGCGCGAGACCATGCGCGATGTGCGCTTCCGCCGGGCGCTGTCCTTGGCGATCAACCGCAAGACCATCAACAAGGGTCTGTATTTTGGTTTGGCGAAGCCCGGTGGCATGACGGTTCTGCCGGTGAGCCCGTTCTTTAAAGAAGAGAACCGCGATGCTTGGGCGATCCGCGATCTGGAAATGGCCAACGCGCTGCTTGACGAGATGGGCATGGATAAGCGGGACAAAGATGGCTTCCGCTTGTTGCCTGATGGCCGTCCGGCCTGGGTGGTGATTGAGACTGCGGGTGAGCGTCAGGAAGTGGAAAACGCGCTGCAGATCATCACCGACAACTGGGCCGAGATTGGCGTGAAGCTGATCATGCGTCCGTTGGAGCGCGACATCCTGCGCAACCGTGTGTATGCCGGGGAAACCATGGCCTCGACCTGGTTTGGTTGGGACAACGGGTTGCCGCAGCCTTATACCTCCCCTGCCTATCTGGCGCCTTGGGATCAGGCGTTTCAGGCCTGGCCAAAGTGGGGGCAGTACCATCAGAACCACGGCGCCGTGGGCGAGCCACCTGATTTGCCGGCGGCGATTGAGCTCAATGACTTGGCACATCAATGGACCAAGGCCTATTCCTCGGTGGATCGTGGCCTGATCTGGCAGAAGATGGTGGATATTCACGCCGACAACGTCTTTGCCATTGGCATTCTGAATGGCGCGCCGCAGCCGGTTGTAGTGAGTAACAACCTGCGCAATGTGCCGGAGAAAGCCATCTGGGCCTGGTCGCCGGGCGCGCATTTCGGGGTGCATCGCCCTGATGAATTTTTCTTCGCAGAATAGGAGCGCAGAATGGCTCTGCTGCGGTTTGCAGTTTTCCGGTTTCTGACCATGCTGGCGACCCTCGCGGTGGTGTCGGTGCTGGTGTTTTTGATCATCACCCTGCCGCCGGGGGACTACCTGTCCAACCAGATCAACGAGTTGCGGGCCACGGGCCAGTCAGCGGGTATCGCCAAGGCAGAATTCCTGCGGGCGGAGTATTCGCTCGATCAGCCATTGTGGAAGCAATACCTGATCTGGGCCGGGTTTATGCCGGGGCCGCATGGGTTTGCCGGGCTGTTGCAAGGCGAGTTTGGCTGGTCGTTTGAGTTTGACAAGCCGGTGGCTGATTTGGTGGGCGGGGCGTTGT
The DNA here is from genome assembly GCF_047126315.1 of Shimia sp. MIT910701. Lineage (GTDB taxonomy): Bacteria > Pseudomonadota > Alphaproteobacteria > Rhodobacterales > Rhodobacteraceae > Shimia. Next base: position 916,520 of record NZ_CP138953.1, read on the forward strand.
GGATGACCGTTCTGGTCAACCTCGCGGCGGTGCTGTTCATCTATGCGGTGGCTTTGCCGCTGGGCATTCTGGCGGCGGCGAAGTCGAAAACCTGGGTGGATTATACCTCGGCTTTTGTCGGCTATTTGGGTTTGGCGACGCCAAACTTCCTGCTGGCGCTGATCCTGTTTTATTACGGCAACCGCTATCTCAACCTGCCCATCGGCGGCCTGATGGACCCGCAATACGAAGGCCAGCCGATGAGCTTTGACAAAATGAAGTCGGTGCTCATTCACCTGATTATTCCGACCTTTGTGATCGGGACAAGCGGCGCGGCGGCGATGATGCAGCGTCTGCGTGCGAACCTCTTGGATGAGCTGGGCAAACCCTATGTGGAGACCGCGCGGGCCAAGGGCATGAGCGAGCCGCGCATGCTGACCAAATACCCGCTGCGGGTGGCGTTTAACCCCTTTGTCGCGGACATTGGCACGCTGTTGCCGTCTTTGGTGTCTGGCTCGGTTCTTGTGTCCGTGGTGCTTGGCTTGCAGACCATTGGGCCGCTGTTGCTCTCTGCTCTGAAATCGCAAGACTTGTTCCTCTCGGCCTTTGTGCTGATGTTTGTGGCGCTGCTGACGTTGATTGGTACGCTGATTTCTGACCTGTTGCTGGCGCTACTTGATCCGCGCATTCGATTTGGAGGGCGGGAGCGATGACCATGCAACCGGATGGCCGGTACGTCGATCAGGCGCCGTATGATCCCGAAGCCGCCGCCGAGGCGCGCAGCGCTGAGCTGGACATGTCCAATGCGCGGCTGTTGTGGCTGCGGTTTAAGCAACACAAGCTGGGCTTGGTTTCGGCCATTTTCCTGTTGCTGTCCTACCTGTCGTTGCCTTTTGCGGGGTTCATCGCGCCCTATTCGCCCAATGAGCGGCTGGAGGATTACATCTACGCCCCGCCGCAGGGCATGCATTTCTTCCACAAAGGCAAGTTCATCGGGCCGCATGTCTATCCGACCACGGCAGAGATGGACTTGGAGAGCTTCAGTTGGAAATATGTGCCGGACACCAGCAGCCCAGCGATGCTGGAATTCTTCTGCGAAGGCTCCGACTACAAGCTGGCTGGCTTGATCCCGTCCAACACCCATCTGTTCTGCGCCCCTGAAGGCGCCACCATGTTCCTGTTTGGCGCGGACCGGCTGGGGCGGGATGTGTTCTCGCGCATTCTCTATGGGGCGCAGCTGTCGCTGACCGTGGGGCTGGTGGGTATCACTGTATCCTTTGTGATTGGCATCGTGCTTGGGTCTATTGCCGGCTACTTTGGTGGCTTCCTCGATTGGATCATCAACCGTGTGATCGAAGTGCTGCGCAGCCTGCCGGAACTGCCCCTTTGGCTGGCTTTGTCGGCGGCGGTGCCCTCGCATTGGGGGCCGGTGTCGGTGTTCTTCATCATCTCGATCATCCTTGGAATATTAGATTGGCCCGGGTTGGCCCGTGCCGTGCGCTCTAAATTCCTCAGCCTGCGCGAGGAAGAATTTGTGAAAGCAGCGGAAATGATGGGCGCGAAACCCAGCCGCGTGATCAAGAAACACCTGCTGCCCAACTTCCTCAGCCACCTGATTGCCAGCGCAACCCTGTCGATCCCGGCGATGATTTTGGGGGAAACCGCGCTGTCCTTCCTTGGGCTTGGCTTGCGGGCACCGGCTGTGAGCTGGGGTGTGATGCTGAACGACGCACAGAACCTGGCCTCGATCGAGATCTACCCCTGGACGGCGATCCCGATGCTGCCGATTGTGATTGTGGTGCTGGCGTTCAACTTCTTTGGTGACGGTTTGCGCGACGCGATGGACCCGAACCGGAGCTAAGGCTGCGGTTCGGCAATTTTTAAAAACGCTGAAAATTAATGACAGGCGGAGAACACCGGGCGTGGCGCACCGGTGCCCAGCGTCTTGCGGGTGCCTTCAAATGCGGCGCGGGCTGAGTTGATCAGGGATTGTTCCGCCCGGTTCCACTTTGCAGCGGCCTTTGGCGCAATCTGGAGTGGCTTTGGCGCGTCCAGTTGCGGGGTTGGCTCAACATGCTCAGGTGTCGCAACTACTTGCGCAGCTTTCCACGCTTTGGCCGCTTTGCGCGCCATGGCGTCCCGCTGGCGGCGCCATGCCTGACATTCTGCGGTCTGACGCGCTGTGCGTGGGCGGCGGTGGAGGCTTGGTTTTGGCGCAGCGCCTGCGTTTTGGCGCGCAATGTGGTGGGCCACCGCATCATAAGCGGCGTTGATCTCGCTCATGCGGCGTGCGGCTTCTTCCGGATTGGTTTTGGCCACATCAGGATGATAGCGCCGCGCCAGTCTGCGCCACGCGGCCCGCATCTCCTTTTCGGAGGCATTGGGTGTGACCTGCAGAAGGTCGTAAGCGTATGCGAGATCATGTGCCATGGGATGAGTGTGTGCCTTTGAGCTTCATTCATCAAGTATTTGGCTAAAATTCTAAGTATCTTCTTAAGTGCACGTTTAGGAGTATACTGCATTTGGTTAACGCCACCGCAAAGACAGCCAGTGCCAAAGAAAAAGGGCACGTGTTTGTCACACGCGCCCTTTGCTTGTTTTGATAGCGCGTTCAGCGCTTACCGGTCATCCCCGCCAGCGGGACCACCTTCCATGGCGTCTTCATCCATCGCCGCTTCCACAGCACCCACAACCGCTTCACGCTGTTTTGGGGTGAGGTCTTCGGCATTGGCATCATCGGCAATGCGTACGGTGACTTCGCGGTGGGCAAATTTGATGCCTTCCCGCTCAAACAGCTCGCGGATTTCCTGATACACCCGTTTGCGCACCAGCCATTGGTCGCCCGGTTTGGTCATGAACTTCACCCGAATGATCATGGCGCTGTCCTGCATCTCCACCACGCCCTGGGATTTCAAAGGCTGGATAAAGTTGTGGCCAATCACCGGATCGTCGAGCAATTCGATGCCAAGCTTTTTCACCAGCTTGCGGACGCGCTCCACGTCGGTGTCATAGGTCACACGCAGCTTGAGCTTCATGATCACCCAATCACGCGAATAGTTGGTGAGATACTGGATTTCGCCAAATGGGATGGTGTGCAGCGGGCCAAGGTGGTGGCGCAGCTGGAAGGAACGTACGGAGATCTTTTCCACCGTGCCTTTCACCGAGCCGATGTCGATGTATTCGCCTTTGCGGAAAGCGTCATCAAACAGGAAGAACGCGCCGGAGAAGATGTCGCGCACCAGGGATTGCGCGCCAAAACCGACGGCCAAGCCCACCACACCAGCACCGGCAAACAAGGGGCTGACGTTCACGCCCATTTCCATCAGCACAATCAGGATGATGGTGACCAGGATCACCAGCAGGACAAAGTTGCGGAACAGCGGCAGCAAAGTTGCCAAACGGGAGGCGCTGGCACCGCCGCCCTCATCGCCGAGTTCCCCTGCTTCTGACGGGTCTGGCTGTTCTTCTCGAATGCGGTTGTCGATCCAGATGCGGAACGCGTGAAAACCGATGTAGCCCAGGAAGAGGATGACAATCACGTCGAGGAACCGCCCGCCGGCCATGTCTTCGTTCATGATGTTGTCGGCGTTGAAGATGTAGAGCGCAGCATAAAGACCTGCGACCAGCGCCAGCACGCCGGAAATCCGCCGTGCCAGTTCTTCAAAGGTGTTCATCTGACGGTGGTCGATGATGTTTTCCAGTTGGAACAGTTCCGCTTCCTGCTGTTCGGACAGATGGCCCTCCTCAACGGCTTCATCGCGCAGCGCGTCCGCCGCGTCGTTCATTTCCTTCACAGCGCGGTTGCGCTCAAAGTAGCGTTCGATGCCGAAGTTGATGGTGGCGTAAACCACCAGTACGGCGGTGAGGATCATATAGGCGCCCGCGATCAGGGGGATTTCTGTCTCATTGCCGAGGATCAAATCCCAGGACATGCGCGCCCAACCGTAAATCACATAGACAATGAAAATCGGTGCCCAGAGGGTGCTGGCCCAGCGGGTTGCCAAAGGAACGCGATCCGCTTCGCGGCCGTTGCGAATGGCAAAAGAAATGGCGCGGTAGTTGGCAAAGACCAGCGCGATGTTGCCAAGAGCAAAGAGGCTGGAAAGCACCAGAGTGTTCACGGCATAGACGTCGTAGACCAGGCCCAGCTCACTGAGCCATTCGCCAAAAATAATCGTGGTGACATCGACGATGCCCAGCCCAGTGACCCAGTAGTGCAGCTTTTTGGAGTCATGGGTGGAGAATTTCGGAATCCGATACTGCGGCAGGTACGGCGACAGGATCATGCGCCAAGTCAAAGCGATCATGCGGGACAGAGCGTAGGCCGCAAAAATCGAAGCATTGGTGAAACGCACGGCCGTGTCATCTGAGGGGCCAAAAATCAGCAACCCAATCAGAGCCGCAAAAGCCATGCCCACAAACAAACCGATAACACCGGCGAGAAAGCGCACAACCAAAAACGGGAGTTTCTGGGTGTATCCTTCTGGGACTTCTCTGATCAATGGCACAACAAAGCGTGCCGCCAACCTCCGGCCGTAGACTTGCCTCTCAAAAATGACACCAACGCCCAGCAACAGCAGGGTGATCACCAGTTGTTTAGCAAAGAAGAGAATACTGCCATCCGGGCTGGAGGCGCGCAGAATGAAGAGTACCTCGTTGATGGCGACAGGAAGGTGCTCAATGCGATCCTGAAGGACTTTGTTGAAGCCTTCCATTTCCCACTGCAGGCGCATCACCGTTGTCATGTTGGTGGTTTCGTTGATTGTCTCAACGGGTTCGGCGGGCTCGCCCGGCGCCATCGGGTTGCCGTTGCTATCCAAAATGATGACAGTCATGCCACTTTCGCTGGCCTGTTGTACAAGCTGAGAAATGGTGTCTGAGGCAGGAGCAGTGTCGGCCTCCTGCGCGTGAACAGCGGCCAAAGGCAAAAAGAGACATACCGAGAGAACGGCAAGCAGAAGTCGGATCATGGGGTGGTCTTTCCTGTCGTCTTATCTTGGTCTTACACAAACAATGCGGTGGGGCAAAACAGATTACCGCGAGGGAGGGGCAATTTGCGGCTCTGTTGCATGGGTTTGCGGCGCTTTGGGGGTGACATCCGTGGGGAAACCCGATAGCGCGGAGGCAACGGGAAATGATACGCATTTTCGCAAAGGCACAAGAGACGTGAGCCTGACAAAGACAGAAAAAATCGCCGTTTTGGGATTGGGCTATGTTGGCCTGCCGCTGGCCTTAGGCTTGGCGCGGGCGGGCTTTGATGTGGTGGGCTTTGATACCAACAGCCGGTTGGTGGCGCGTCTGCTCAACAACGATGATCCCAATAGTGAAGTGTCCTCCGATACTCTGGCAGCGAGCACGGCGGTGTTCACTGACGACGCTGCCGATCTGGCAGGGCGCACTGCGTTTATTCTGGGGGTGCCCACACCGATCACCGATGCCAAGGAACCTGATTTGGGGCCGGTTTTGGGAGCCTGCACCACCATCGCGCCGTATCTGACGCCCGGCGCTTTGGTGATTTTGGAAAGCACGGTGTATCCCGGTGTGACCGAGGATGTATGCGGCCCGGCCTTGGCGAAAGCCAGCGGGCTTACAGCAGGCACAGACATCAAACTGGGCTATTCGCCAGAGCGGGTGAACCCCGGCGATGCGGAGCACACGCTGGAGCATGTGGTCAAGGTCGTAGCGGCGCAGGACGCGGAAACGCTGGACCGTGTGGATGCCATTTACCGCCCGGTGATCAAGGCAGGTTTGCACCGCGCCAGTTCGATCAAAACCGCTGAGGCGGCCAAAGTGATCGAAAACACCCAGCGGGATTTGAACATCGCGCTGGTGAATGAGTTTTCCCTGATCTTTGCGCGCATGGGGCTGGACACGCTGGAAGTGCTCGAAGCGGCAGGCACCAAATGGAACTTCCTGCCGTTTACGCCGGGTCTGGTCGGCGGGCACTGCATTGGGGTCGACCCTTATTACCTGACCTATCGCGCAGAGCAGCTCGGCTATCGGCCCGAGGTGATTTTGGCGGGGCGGCGGATCAACGACCACATGGGCCGCCATGTGGCGCAGGAGTTGATCAAAGGGCTATTGGCCAAAGGCACCAATGCCGCTGGCGCGCGGGTGCTGGTCATGGGGCTGGCGTTTAAGGAAAACTGTGCCGACACGCGCAATTCGCGTGTTGTGGATATTGTGGATGAGCTCAAAAGCTATTCTGCGACGGTCGACATCTGGGACCCATGGGTGGACCCTGAAGCGTTGGATGCGGACTACGGCTATGCCTTGGTCGATCAGCCTCAAAATGGGGCGTATGACGCCGTGGTCGTTGCCGTTGCGCATCGCCAGTTCCGCGAGTTGGACAGCGCGGCGATAAGAGCCCTCGGAAAGCCGGACGCTTTGCTTTACGATATCAAAGGGGTTTTGCCGAAGTCCGAGTCGGACTGGCGGCTATAGAGCGAGGCGGGTGACGTGTCCGAGGCGATTTCTTTGACAGGTGATTTGGCGGCCAATGCGTCGCCGCGCGTGCTGTTTTACAGTCACGACACCTATGGTCTGGGCCATTTGCGACGCTCGCGTGCGCTGGCCACGGCGATCACACAGGCGGACAGCCGGATTTCTGCGCTGATCCTGACCGGCTCCCCAGTGGCGGGGCGCTTCCCGTTTCCGGACAATGTTGACCACATTCGCCTGCCCGGCGTGACCAAAACGCCGGATGGGGATTATGAGAGCGAGCGTCTGGGACTGCACATTGATGAGACCACGGCGCTGAGGGCTGGGCTGATCAAAGCCACGGTGGAGCATTTTGATCCCGATATCCTGATCGTGGACAAAGAGCCAACCGGCTTTCGCGGCGAACTGTTGCCGGCGCTGGAATGGCTCAAGGCCAAGCGCAAGGCGCATCTGGTGCTGGGTCTGCGCGACGTGCTGGACGAACCAAACGTGCTGGCGGCCGAGTGGGACCGCAAAGGCGCTCTGGAAGCGGCTGAGAAATACTACGATGAGACTTGGGTCTACGGGCTGCGCTCGATTTATGATCCGGTGGCCGGTTTGAACTTGTCGCAAAATTTCCGCTCCCGCATGAAATTCACCGGCTATCTGCACCGCGAAGCGCTGAGCGAAGGCGAAACCCCAGAGCAGCCCTATGTGCTGGTCACCCCCGGTGGCGGCGGCGATGGTGCAGGCATGGTGGATCTGGTGCTGTCGGCCTATGAGCAGGACCCGGAGTTGTCTCCACGTGCGGTGCTGGTCTATGGCCCCTTCCTGAGCGGCGAAGTGCGCGCCGAGTTTGAGGCCCGTGTTGCCAAGCTCAATGGCCGGGTGCAAGCCGTGGGCTTTGACAGCCGTATGGAAACCCTGATGAAGGGCGCGATGGGGATTGTCTCGATGGGCGGCTACAACACCTTCTGTGAGGTGCTGTCCTTTGACAAACCGGTGGTGATTGTGCCGCGCACACGCCCCCGCATGGAGCAACATATCCGCGCCAGCCGGGCCGAAAGCCTTGGCCTTGTGCGCATGTTGGACGAGCAGCGCGACGGCTTCACGCCACAGGCGATGATCGCCGCCATTCGCGCGTTGCCGGATCAACCAAAACCAAGCCACGCCTTTGTGCCCGGTCTGCTCGACGGGTTGGACGTGGTCTCCGAACGTACTTTGGCGATGCTTGGCATTGCCCGATCTCAAGGCGCTGCATGACTTCAGAAAGACCTAAGGTGGCGGTGGTGGTCAAAGGCTGGCCCCGCCTGTCCGAGACCTTTATTGCGCAGGAAATTGTGGCCCTGGAAGAGACGGGATACGACCTGTCGATGTGGTCCCTGCGCTTCCCCACCGACAAGAAACGCCACCCGCTGCATGAGCGTTTGCAGGCGCCGGTGCATTACCTGCCGGAATATCTGCATCAGGAGCCGCTGCGTGTGCTCAAGGGCGTTTTTGCGGGACTGTTCAAGAAACGGTTTTGGGCCGCCACGAGAGCTTGGCTCAAAGACCTCCGTCGTGATGTGACCCGCAACCGGGTGCGCCGTTTTGGGCAGGCCTGTGTTCTGGCGCGGGAGCTGCCGGACGACATTGACCTGCTATATGCGCATTTCATGCACACGCCGGCCTCGGTGACACGCTATGCGGCGATCATACGCGACATGCCGTGGTCGGTGTCGGCCCATGCCAAGGACATCTGGACTTCGCCGGAGTGGGAAAAGCGCGAAAAACTGCAAGACAGCACCTTTGGCGCGGAGTTTTTGGCGACCTGTACAAAGGTCGGCGCGGATCACTTGGCTGAACTGGCCGACAGGCCGGATCGCGTGGAACTGGTATATCACGGCTTGGACCTGACCCGTTTTCCAGAGCCACCCACAGAGCGGCCTGAGGGCGGTGGTGTGCGTTTCCTGTCTGTGGGGCGTTTGGTGGAGAAGAAGGGCTTTGACCGTCTGATCTCTGCCTTGGCACTCTTGCCCAAAGACCTCGATTGGCATTGGGACCATATTGGCGGCGGCGGGGACGGCAGCTTGTTGAAAGTACAGGCTGAGACCCTTGGCATTGCTGATCGTATCACCTGGCGTGGGGCCTGCGACCAGCCCGAAGTGATCGAGGCGATGCGGGTGTCCGACGTGTTTGTGCTGCCAAGCCGGATTGCCGAGGACGGTGACCGTGACGGCTTGCCAAATGTGCTGATGGAAGCGGCGAGCCAAAATCTGTGCCTGTTGTCCACGCCGGTGTCTGCGATCCCGGAGTTCATCACCGACGGCGAACATGGCGTGTTGTCCAGCGACGCGCCAGAGGCACTTGCGGCGGCCATGGAGCGGCTGGCGCGGGATGCGGAGCTTCGGGAGACGTTGACCGAGGCGGCTTATGGTCGGCTGACGGCGCATTTCCTGATGCAGCCGGGCATTGCCCAGCTCGACGCGCGCCTGCAAGCGGCTGCGGCGAAGGCCTAACCTCATGGGGCCGATTGCGTTTTATGCCCCTCTGAAATCACCGCATCATCCGGTGCCGTCCGGCGAGCGCCAGATGGCGCGCAACCTGATGCAGCTGCTGACGCGCGATGGCGTCGTGCCCCAGTTGGTCTCTGAGCTGCGCAGCTTTGATAAACACGGCGATGGTGCGGTGCAGGCAGCGCTGCTGGCACAGGCGGAGGCGGAGATACCGACGCTGATTGCTAAGGGGCGGGCCGAGGGCTGGGCGCTGTGGGCGACCTATCACAGCTATTACAAAGCGCCGGATTTGTTGGGGCCAACCGTGAGCGCGGCTTTGGGCATTCCCTATGTGTCCTTTGAGGCCACGAGAGCCAACAAACGCTTGGGCGGGCCTTGGGATGCTTTTGAGAAAAAGGCGCAGGCGGCCTGTGATGCGGCGGATGTGTTGTTTCACTTCACGGGGCGCGATGCAGTGGCTTTGCGGGGTCATCTGAAAGTCGGGCAACAGCTTGTGCATCTGCCGCCGTTTCTGGCGCAGGAGAATTTGCCAACCCAAGCGGAGCCGGATGCGTCGACCCTTCTGGTGGCGGGCATGATGCGCAAGGGCGACAAACTGGCGTCATACAGCATCATCGCGGAGGCCTTGGGGCATCTGACTGGCGACTGGCAGGTCGAGATTGCTGGAGATGGGCCGTGTCGTGCTGAGGTTGAGGCGCTGATGGCACCCTATGGGGGTCGGGTGCGATTTTTGGGACAGCTGGACGCCAGGGAAATGGCGCAGGCGTACGAGCGCGCGCGCGTCTTTTTCTGGCCCGGCGTAAACGAGGCCTTTGGCATGGTCTACCTGGAGGCGCAGGCACATGGTGTGCCGGTGGTGGCACAGGATCGCCCCGGTGTGCGCGATGTGGTCGCGGCAGAGGGCTTGGTGGCCGACCCAACCCCGGATGCGCTTGCAGCGGCGCTTTTGACGGTGTTGAATGACGATGAAACCCATCGGCAGCGGGCGCAAGAGGCGCGGGATTTGGTGCAAAACCACCACCTGCTCACAGCCGCCCGGCAGACCGTGTGGGAGGTTCTGAACCCATTGATGAAAGAGACATGATGATCCGATTGGCCATGCTGCGGCACGGACACACCCATTGGAACCGCGCCGGACAAATCCAGGGGCGCACGGACATTCCGCTGGACGATGAGGCGCGCGAAGGTCTGGCAGAGTTCAAACTGCCCGCAGGCTGGGACGCCGCCGAACTGGTGGCAAGCCCGTTGCTCCGCGCGCAGGAAACCGGCGAAATTGTCACCGGGCGCAGGCCAGCGGTGGTCGACGCGCTGATCGAGATGGACTGGGGGGATTGGGAAGGCAAAAAGGGCGTGGACCTTAAGGCCGATCCCAACAGCGGGTTTCGCGACATCGAGCAGTGGGGCTGGGACTACCAGCCGCCGGGCGGGGAAAGCCCGCAGATGGTCTGGGACCGCTTGGCGCCGTGGTTGTTTGGCCTAAAGCGGGATTGCATTGCGGTCTGCCACATCGGCATCATGCGGATGATTTTGGCCAAGGCGCATGGCTGGGATTTTGACGGCCCGGCCCCGTTTGCGGTGAAGCGCAACCGGCTGTTTGTGGTGGAAATTGAGGGGGATACGGTTAAAGTCGCAGACCCTGATATTGTGCGATTGGAAAGGCGCAGCGCATGAAAGTTTTGATCGCTGTCACCCATCTTCTGGGCACCGGGCATCTGTCCCGCGCTCTGACACTTGCCCGCGCGTTCACGCGTGATGGCCACGAGGCTGTGGTGCTGTCGGGCGGCATGCCTGCAGAGCATCTGGACAAGGACGGCATTGCATTGGTGCAGCTGCCGCCGCTGGCCTCGGATGGTGTGGATTTCACCAAGCTGTTGACTGAATTGGGCGTGGAGGCGGATGCCGCCTATCTGGCCAAGCGTCAGGCGATGATGGTGAAAGCGGTAGAGGACATGGCGCCCGATGTGGTGATCACCGAACTCTTCCCCTTTGGCCGTCGTAGCCTGTCGGCGGAGTTTGAAGCCTTGCTAGACGCCGCCAAATCATTGCCGCAGCCTGCCTTGGTGCTGGTCTCGGTGCGCGACATCCTTGCACCGCCGTCGAAAGCCTCCAAAGCGGCTCGCGCCCGCGAGGTGATCAAACAGTATTACGACGGCATTCTGGTGCATGCCGACCCAGAGCTGACCAAACTCGACATGAGCTGGCCATTGACCAGCGATGTGACGGCGATGCTGCGCTACACCGGCTACGTGGCGCCGCCCGCGCCACAACAGCATCCGGACAGCGCAGGTGCCGGTGAAATTGTGGTCAGCGCCGGGGGCGGCGCGGTCGGACAGGCGCTGTTTGAATGTGCGATCAAAGCCGCCAAACGTAGCCCGTTGCGGTGGCGCTTGTTGGTGGGCGGGGCCAATGCCGAGGCGCGGATTGCAGAGCTCAAAACGCTGGCCGATGATCCGATGATCAAGATTGAACCGGTGCGGCCCGATTTCCGGCAAATGCTGCACCATGTGACCGCCTCGGTCAGCATGTGCGGCTACAACACCGCGCTCGATGTGCTGCAAACCGGCGTGCCAGCGGTGTTTGTGCCGTTTGATGATGGCGGGGAAGTGGAGCAGACCCTGCGCGCGCGCGCCCTTTCCGTGCAGCCCGGCATCGAAGTGCTCAGCGCCACCGACCTGACCCCGCAAAGCCTGATGGCAGAGATCAAACGTGTGGCCTCCAAAGACCGCCGCAGCCCGTCCGGCCTGCGTATGAATGGCGCGGCTGAGAGCGTGCGTATTGCCCAATCCATGCTGGCGGAGCTGCGCGGGTGAGGATCGACTGGTCAGCGCTGCGGGCGGAACTGGCGCAATGGCGCGCAGAAGGTCTGGTGCTGCCCTTGTGGTGGCGCGATGACGACGCGGTTGCCCCCACCGAGGCGCTTGATCAGCTTGCGTCTTTAAGCACAGCGACGGAAGTTCCGGTACACTTGGCGATCATACCCAAAGACGCCAACGAGGCTTTGGCGCAGGACTTGGCGACGTGCTTTGTGCCGGTTGTGCACGGCTGGGCCCATGTCAGCCACACGCCGGAGGGTGTGAAAAACGCAGAGTTTGGGGCGGGCCGCCCTGCCAACGCGGCACTGGCGGATGCGTCTCAAGGCCTTGCGCGACTTCGCGCCCTGTTTGGCGACAAGTTGGCGCCGATGTTTGTGCCGCCGTGGAACCGGATTGCGCCCGATGTTGTGGCCGGGCTGGCCGAGGCTGGTTTTGACGCGGTGTCGACCTATAACCCTCGTAAAACCGCCATGGCCGCCTCCTGTGTGGCGCAGATCAACACGCACATTGATCCGATTTTCTGGCGCGGCCATAGAGGGTTGGTGGATGTAGAGACATTGCTGTCTCAAGTGGTCAAGCTGCTACAAGACCGCCGCGCGGGTCACACGGACAATCAAGAACCCCTGGGATATCTCACGCACCACCTTGTGCATGACGCCGATATCTGGGAGTTTTCGCGGCAGTTTTTGCAGGAAATTTGCGAAGGGCCAGTGCGGCTTTATCGCCATGATGGAAAGGGCATTTCATGAGCCGTTTGAACAGCATGATGCGTCGCTTGGCAGCGCAGGCCGATGGGCTGGAGTGGGGCAACACCATGGTGGACAGCCTCAAGGGGGATTTCCTCGACATGGGGCTGGGCAATGGCCGCACCTATGACCACATCCGCGAGATTGCTCCAGAGCGGCGCATCTGGGTGATTGACCGCGCGCTGAACTGCCACCCTTCCTGCGTGCCGCCGGAGGAGGATTTCCTTCAGGGTGAAGCCGAAGAGATGCTGAAAAAGATGGCGACAGACGGCACCAAAGTGGCCATGGCGCATTATGACTTTGGCTTTGGCGACAAAGAGAAAGACGTGGCCGAGGCGGCGCGTCTGTCGGCAATGATCAAAGAGATTATGTTGCCCGGTGGCGTGCTGGTGTCAGGTCAGCCATTGGTTGGATTTGAACAGGTGCGCGGGCCAACAACCGTGGCGCCAGAGCGCTATTATTTCTACAGAACATAAAGATGCGCCCGGTCAGTGACCGGGCGTTTTGTTCTTTGGCTTGGTGACTTAGGGATCAGTCCAGACCGATGATGTGCTGCTCGCCGCGCTGGCGTGCCAGAGTCATTTGCTTTTGACGTTCCCGGAACCGCTCTTTGTCATTTTCCGAATACTCGCCAACACATTGGTGGCAGCTCACGCCCGCCTCATACTCCGGACGCTCCTGATCTGCCGGTAGGATGGGTCGACGGCAGGCATGGCACAGCAGGTGCGGGCCTTCTTTCAGCCCGTGCCCAACCGACACACGTCCGTCAAACACAAAGCACTCGCCATCCCAGCTGCTCTCTTCCTGTGGCACCTCTTCGAGGTACTTCAGAATGCCACCTTTCAGGTGATAGACATCTTCGACACCCTGACTCATCAGGAAGTTGGTGGATTTCTCACAGCGAATGCCCCCGGTGCAGAACATCGCCACACGTTTGTTGTGGAAGCGCTCTTTGTTGGCTTCCCACCACGCCGGGAATTCGCGGAACGTCGCGGTTTCCGGGTCAATTGCGCCTTGGAAGGTGCCAATCGCCACTTCGTAGTCGTTTCGCGTGTCGATGGTGACCACATCCGGCGACTGGATCAGCTCGTTCCAGTCCTCCGGGTTCACGTAGTTGCCCACATGCGCGGTCGGATCGACGTTGGGCTGGCCCAGCGTCACGATCTCTTTCTTGAGCTTCACCTTCATGCGCGGGAACGGCTTTTCCGCCGCGGTGCTCAACTTCCACTCAAAGTTGGCGCAACCCGGCAGCTTTTGGATGTAGCCAATTACTGCATCAATGCCGTCGCGTGGCCCGGCAATGGTGCCGTTGATGCCCTCATGGGCCAACAACAAGGTGCCGGTGATGTTGTGCTTCTGACAAAACTCCAGCAAGGGCGCCCGCAGGGCCTCGTGGTTGTCAAAAGTGGTGAAGTGATAGAGAGCGCAGACTGTAAACATAGCGCCCCATTACGCCTATTTTAAAGGTCTATCAAGACTCAGTCCCCTGTGGCGTTTTGTCAGAGGAAGGTGCTGACCCCGCCCCACAACAGACGCAGCGCAATCAGGATCAGCAACACATTGAGCACCTTGTGAAATCCGTGGTCGCTCATCCGGCCCAGCACATGTTTGCCCACCCAAGTGCCCGCTGCGCCACAGATGATCAGTCCGGCGATGAACAGCGCCCAGGGGGCAAAGCCAAACCCCAGTGCCGCAAACATCGCCACCTTGAGCCCGTGCTGCACCGTCATCAGCGCCGCGTGGGTGGCGACATGGGTGTGGCGGTCCAGCTGCATGGTTTTCACATAGGCGGCGACAAACGGGCCGGTGGCGCCAAAGAACATGGTCAGAAAGGAAGAAAACGCGCCCGCGCCAATCGGCCATTTTCCGATCCAAGCAGGCGTCTTGCCGAGCACCACCCACAGCAGGAACAGACCAATGCCAATTTGCACGGTCGCAGGCGGCAGGCTCACCGCCACACTGCCGCCAATGGCCACACCGATGAGGGCACCGATGGTGAAGGCGGGCAAGGCGCTGCGCAAGATGTGGCTGCTGAACATGATGGCGCGCACGGCGTTGGAGCCCAGTTGCACCACGCCATGTACAGGGATCAGCGCCGCTGGCGGCAGGATCACCGCGGTCACCGCCAGGAAGATCGCACCGCCGCCAATGCCAAAAGCAGCGGTCATCAATGAGGTGGCAAAGCTCACCGCCAAAAGGAAGATTGCATGGGTTTGGGACAGGTCTGGCGGGAGCAGGTCAATCATGGCGCCACTATGAGCAGTGGGTCTCCCAGTGCAAGCTTTCTTCCGGCTTGGGCTTCTTCTTGCCAAAAATATCCCGGGGGTGCGGGGGCTGGCCCCCGCTTACGACCGCTCTGGCGAAATGCCCAACATCTCCCGTGCTTCTGCTGGACTGGCAATTGCGCGCCCGGCGTTTGTGGCGCAGGTGGCCAGCGCTTCAATCAACGGCCCATTGGAGCGGGTCTTGTCCCCATTCGGTAGGTAGAACGTGTCTTCTACACCGGTGCGCAACATGCCGCCAAGCTCGGCGGCCTTTTGGTGGCTCTGCCAAAGCTCGCTGCGCCCGATCAGGGTGGCTTGCCAGAAACTGTCTTTCAGCATGTAGGGCATGAGGAATTCCAGAAGTTTCGGGTCCACGGGCATGCCCGATGCCACGCCCATGACAAGGTTGTACTGCGCACAGCTGGTCATGCCGTTTTGCACATACATCGCCACAGAGCGCACGATGCCGGTGTCAAAGCACTCAAACTCTGGAATTGTGTTGGTCTCCGCCATCACATCGAGGTGGTCCTGAATTTTGGACGGCTGGTTTTCAAACAGCATTGGCGGCCAAGCCCACTCTCCGTTGCTGCGTAGCTTGAGATAATTGAGCGAGCCGGCGTTGCAGGCGGCGATTTCGGGCTTGAGCACACGAATGCAGTCCAACGCGCCGGAGTAATCCGGCCCTACCACGCCGGTGGTGGCGTTGATTAGGATGTCGGGGCAGGCATCGCGGATCGCGCCAACAATTTCCGTCGCCACCTTTGGGTCCCAGCTTGGCAGATGACCTTTGCCTTCTTCCTGCTGGCGGAAGTGGATGTGGATCACGGCGGCACCCGCGTCCATCGCCTCGCGCGCGGAGGCGGCGCATTGCGCGGGCGTGACCGGCACGGGGTGCTGTGTCGGATCGGTCAGAACGCCGTTGAGCGCACAGGTGAGGATGGCTTTGTCCATCTCAGCGCTCCTGTTTGTGGCGGCTGCCGGGGGCGGGCGGCGTTTCTGGCGGACCCGCAAAACATTGGGCGTTGGCCATCCAGGTCTGGGCAACTTCGCCTGTGGCGGTCAGCGCGGTATCGGCAAAGGCGCGGGTCTGAGTGACCACGGCGGCAAAATCTGCGGCAGGGCCTGCGATGCTGTTGTCGCCCTCTTCGCCAAACTCCCATGTGGCACCGGATGGTGCGGTCAGGGTGAGTCTGGGCATGGCCTCGGGCACCGGCAGGCTGTGCACCTGATGGGACCAGCCAAAGGTGTTCACGCCAAGGATCACGATGTTTTTGATGCGGTCGCTGTCTGCGCGGACCTTGCCCAGTAGGTCAAACACTTCAAACCCATGGGCCCAGGTTTCCATTTGCCGGGCGGTCATAGAGGAGCGTGCCGACATCGACGGGCCGACCCAGGGCAGGCGCGCCTTGGGGTCCATGTTTCGCCAGCGGGCGGCGACGTCGCGCGCCGTTTCGATCCAGAGGGCACGCAGGTCTGCGCCGCGCTCCGGGATGGTTTCATTCTCATAGCTGCGCAGGGAACCCGAGGCCTTGAGCGAGGCCATCGCGCCGCCCATGCGCGCCATAAAGGCGGCTTCGTCGGAGGCAGACAGGTCCGCGCCGGTGTTCCAGAAATGCAGGTGCACCAAAACGTCTTCGACGGTCCAGCCTTTGAACTGGGTTTGTGTGCGCAGCTCCGCGTCCGACAAACCAGACAGGGCGTCATACAGCACTTCGGACTCGGTGAGAAAATCATCAGCTTGGGTGAGGGTCATGTTGGGTCTTCCATGGTCAGGATCAGCGCGCCTTTGGACAGCTGTTGGCCGGTCTCAACGTGGAGCGCGGCGACAACGCCGTCGGCGGCGGCGGTCAATTGATGTTGCATTTTCATGGCTTCAAGCACGGCCAACGTGTCGCCTTTTTGGACGGTGTCCCCTGCGGCCACGTTGAGCGCCACCAGCAGGCCCGGCATCGGCGCGGTGAGGGCGCCGGTGGCGGTGGCGTCAGTTGTGGCCCAGGGCTGTGCGCGGGTGACATGCAGGTGGTGGCCTGCGGTTTGCAGATAAAGCCCCCTCATACCGTCAGGCGCGTGATGCGCAGTGGTGCGGTGTCCGTCGATGCGGAGGTCGCTCGAAACGTTGTGGGTCCAGCCGTCACCAGAAACCGTGATCTGGTCCGTGCCAACACTCGTTGCGGTGATACTATGTAGTTCTCCGTCAAGCGAGAGATCCAGCGGAATAGGCAGGCCGCCATCGCTGGAGAACCCTGCGAGGGAGGCGTCCGGCAGCAGACTTTGCGCTTGTGCTTTATCACTTTCGCTGCGCAGCAAAAGCGCGGCAGAAAGGGCGACAGTTTGGGACGTGACGGCGGTCTGCGGAGGGCCATTCGGGTAGGCGTCATCCAGAAAAGATGTGGTAGCCGTGCCGTTTTGCACCTCGGTGCGATCGAGCAAGTCGCGCAGGAACGACACGTTTGTGGTCACACCCAGAACTGCCGTGTTGTCCAGTGCTTGGCTCAGCTTGCGCAGGGCTTCATCGCGGGTGTCACCATAGGCAATGAGCTTGGCCAGCATTGGGTCATAATGCGGAGAGACTTCGTCCCCACTGCGCACGCCGGTGTCGATGCGGATGATGTTATCTGTTTCAAATTTATGAATTTTCCCAATGGATGGCAGGAAGCCATTGGCGGGGTCCTCGGCGTAGAGCCGGACCTCTATGGCGTGTCCTGAGAGTGTGATGTCCTCTTGGGAGACGGGCAGGGGCGCGCCCTGCGCGACAGCGAGTTGCAGTGCGACGAGGTCCAGGCCCGTGACCATCTCGGTGACCGGATGCTCGACCTGAAGGCGGGTGTTCATCTCCAGGAAATAGAAATCCTCACCGTTTCCATCGAGCAGAAACTCCACCGTGCCCGCGCCGACGTAGCCCACCGATTGAGCTGCTGCGATGGCGGCCTTTTCCATACGCTTTCGTATGGTTCGGGTCATGCCGGGGGCAGGGGCTTCTTCTATTACCTTCTGATGCCGGCGCTGGACAGTGCAGTCTCGTTCCCCCAAGGCAATGGTATTGCCGTCGTGATCCGCAAAGATCTGAATTTCGATATGTCGCGCGCTTTGCACGGCGCGCTCGAGGATCAGCGTGCCATTGCCAAAGGACGCACTGCCCTCCGCTCGGGCCAAGGTGAGCGCCTCGGGCAGATCGTCCAAATCCGTGACCAGCCGCATGCCTTTGCCGCCACCTCCCGCTGCGGCTTTGACCATGAGTGGCATGCCGATGTTGCGTGCGTGAGACAGCAATGTCGCGTCAGTTTGATCATCACCTTGATAGCCGGGCACGCAGGGCACTCCGGCGTCCAGCATATGCGCCTTGGCGATGGCTTTGTTGCCCATGATCTCGATGGCCTCGGCGGATGGTCCTACAAAAACAAGACCTGCGCGTTCAACCGCGCGGGCAAAATCTGCGTTCTCAGACAGAAAGCCATAACCGGGGTGGATTGCCCCCGCGCCGGAGGCTTTGGCGGCCTCCAAAATAGCGTCGCTGTTGAGGTAGCTGTCGGCGGCGGGCGCGAGGCCGATGGGGTGCGCCTCATCCGCCATCGAGACATGCAGCGCATTTGCGTCGGCATGCGAATAGACCGCAACAGTGCGCAGGCCGAGGTCGCGCGCGGTGCGGATGATGCGGCAGGCAATTTCGCCCCGATTGGCAATCAGAAGGGTGTCAAACGTGCTCATGGTCACATCCTCGCCACGCCAAAGCTGTTGGAGTTGAGATCGCGACGACGGGCCTCGGCCACGGTGGCAAGGCAGAAAGCAATCACTTTGCGGCTGTCACGGGGATCGATCACGCCGTGGTCGAGCACTTTGCCGGAGGTGAAGAAAGGGGAACTTTGCGCATCAAACAGGCCTTGAATGGCGGCTTCCTGTTGGGCCATGCGGGCCTCATCCACGTCGACGCCTTTGCGGGCGGCCCCGGCGCGGGCGACGAGGCTCATGGTTCTTGCGGCCTGTGCGCCGCCCATGACGCCGGAGCGGGAGGTCGGCCAGGCAAACAGGAAATCCGGCTGATAGGCGATGCCGCACATGCCGTAGTTGCCCGCGCCAAAGCTGGCGCCGCAGTAGAGCGTGATTTTGGGCACGCGGGCATTGGACACGGCTTGGATCATTTTGGAGCCGTGTTTGATCATCCCGGCCTGTTCATAAGCCGTGCCGACCATGTAGCCGGTGGTGTTATTGAGGAACACAAGCGGGGTGCCCGCCTGTTCGCAGGCCTGAATGAAATGCGTGGCCTTGTTGGCGCCCGCCGGATCGATGGGGCCATTGTTGGCAAGGATGCCAACGGTGTGGCCGTGGATTTGCGCTTGAATACAGAGGGTTGCGGGGCCAAAATCCGGTTTGAATTCGTCAAAATCGGACCCGTCGACAAGCCGGGCGATCAACTCGCGCGCGTCATAGGGCGTGGACCAGTCGGCGGGCACCACGCCTGCGATTTCACCCACGTCAAAACGCGGTTCGTCAAAGGCGCGCGCCTCTGGTTTGGGCATGTCACGGTTCCAGTCCAGCCGCGCCATGACCCGGCGGGCCAGCGCGATGGCGTGCACGTCGTCTTCGGCGAGGTATTCCACCAGACCGGAGGTGGTCGCGTGCATTTCCGCGCCGCCCAAATCGGCGTCTTTCGCGACCTCGCCGGTTGCGGCATTGACCAACGCGGCCCCGGCAAGTGCGGCCATGCCGTTTTTCTTCACGCCAATCACATAGTCCGACAGGCCGGGCATATAGGCGCCGCCCGCAGTGGACGGGCCATGCAAAACCGCGACGGTGGGCAAACCGGCCGCCGAAAGACGCGCCAGATTGCGGAACACGCCGCCGCCCAGAGCCCAGTCTTCGACGCGGTAATTCATCAGGTTGGCGCCCGCGCTTTCGACCAGATGCACAAAGGGCAGCTTCTGGCGCAGGGCAATTTCCTGGGCGGAGAGCATGGCTTGCAGCGACATCGGAGACAGCGCGCCCGCGTTGATGCCGCTGTCATCCACAATCACCATGCAGCGCACGCCGGAGATAAAGCCAATGCCCATCAGGAAAGTGCTGCCTGGCAGGGATTTCTCTGGGTCATCGCTGTCTTGCAGATACCCCGCGAGACTGTGCAGGCGCAGGAACGGCAGGCCGGGGTCCAGCAGGCGGGCGAGCCGCTCTCGAGGGGTGATTTGCCCCCGTGCGGCAAAGCGCCCTCGCCGTTGTTCGGATTTCTCCGCCGTCCGGGTTTCCAGCGCGCGCAGTTCCGCCACGGCGCTCAACATTGCATCCCGGTTTTCGCCAAACGCAGGCGCGTTGGGCGTGATCTGTGTCTCAAACGACATGGGGGCTCCTCCTCCTGAGCGGTCCCGATATTGAGATCACTCTGAGCCGCCGGCGCGGGCGCATCAAGGCAGCGTGATTGTGACGCTGCGGCCAAAGCTTGTTGTTGAGGCTTGGGCGGCGTAGAATTGGCCCATGCAAACTGTTGATCTGCAAGAAGATATCAATGCCGTCGCCGCCTGTGGCCCGATCAAAGTCTGGTCGGTTGTGGTCACCATTCTGGGCGACCTGCTGCAAAGCGAAGAGGCCTGGCTGTCCGGGCCGGTGTTAGATGCATTGGTAAGTCGGCTCGGGATCAACAATCAGGCGTTGCGCGTGGCGGTACACCGGTTGCGCCGGGATGGTTGGATCACCTCGGAGAAGCGCGGGCGGTTGTCGGCGCATCAATTGACGGCCAAAGGCTGGGCCGAGACCGAAGCAGTGCGCGGGCAGATTTATGGCACAGCAGATACGGCGGAGGCGGTCTGGTTGGCGGTAGGTGGCCCGAATTTGACGGCAGCAGAGTTTCTGGAGCTTTTGCCGACCCACGCGGTTGCTTTGTCAGCACGCAGTGCGCTGGGGACCGGGACCGTGCGTCCGAGTGAGGAGGTTTTGCTGAGCAAGTTCACGCCGGAGCGTGTGCCGGAGTGGGCGGTCACTGCTTTGGTCCCGCACGAGCTGGCGACGGAATATGATGCGCTGTCAGAGGCGGTCGGGCGTGTGCTTGCGCATAGCACGCCGGAAGGCACATTGGAGCGTACCGCGCTGCGGCTGGTGATCTTGCACCACTGGCGGCGGTTGCGGCTGCGCCATGGCGCTGTTCAAGATGCGGTTCTGCCGTCTGATTGGCCCGGCGCACGGGCGCAGTGGCTGGTGATGCAGGCGCTGACCCGGCTGGAGCGGCCAGAGGTGGCAGAGCTTGAGCGGCAGGTGGCGCTGGGCTAGGCTTTTTCGAAACGGTTTGAGGTAACAGAATTAGGGCAGGATGATCCGGGGTTTGACGGACACTATGGAATGCGGAGTGCGCCGCGCATGAGCGTTTTGGCGGCGCCAGACCTGCAGGTTGCGGCCCAGGATGGGCGCGCCACTGTCCGCCTGTCAGGTGCTTTGCTGACCGAGTTTCTCGCCGACATGGAAGCGCCGTTTGCACAGGCTGCGCCAACTGAGACGCACGTCGACATAGACCTCTCCCCGCTCACCGCCTTTGACACAGGGGGGGCTTGGCTGGTCTCTCAACTGCGTGCGCGTCTGCAGACACAGGGCGCCGAGGTGCAGATCACTGGCGCGGCGGATCATCTTGCATTGATCGAAACAGTGGCCACCGCCACGCCGGAAGAGACACCCCATGAGCTGCCGGAACACGGACGCTGGGAATGGGTGGCGGATATTGGCCGCAAGCTGGTGTCCGGTTGGGGTGACGCGCTGTCACTGGTGAGTTTTCTCGGGCAAACGCTCGCCGGGTTGGCGGATGTGATTGTCCGTCCGCACAAAGTTCGCTGGGCGAGCCTGTTCACGCATATGCAGGACGTCGGCTTCAACGCGGTGCCGATTGTGGCGCTGATGGGCTTCTTGATCGGCGTGGTGCTGGGCTTTCAGGGGGCCAGCCAGTTGCAGCAGTTTGGCGCAGAGGTGTTTGTGGTCGAACTGATCGGCATCTCGGTGCTGCGCGAGCTGGGCATCCTGCTGACTGCGATCATTGTGGCCGGTCGTTCCGGTTCTGCCTTTACGGCCTCGGTCGGGTCGATGCAGGTGCAGCAGGAAATCGACGCCATGCAGACCCTGGGCCTTGATCCGGTGCGGGTGCTGGTGGTGCCACGGGTGCTGGCACTGTTGATCATGTTGCCGCTTTTGGGGTTCATCGCCAATCTGTTTGGCCTCTTTGGCGGCGCGCTGATGAGCTGGGTGAGCTTGGATGTGAACCCCGGCATGTTCCTCACCCGCCTGCATGACAACATTGCCGTGAAACACCTGCTGGTGGGCATGGTGAAAGCGCCGTTCTTTGCGCTGGTGATTGGGGTGGTGGCCTGTTGGCAGGCCTTCCAGGTGAAAGGCAGCTCCACCAGCGTCGGCCAACGCACCACCTCCAGCGTGGTGCAGGGCATCTTTCTGGTGATTGCGCTCGACGCGCTGTTCTCGATCTTCTTTGCGCAGTTGGGGGTGTGAGCATGAGCGATATCCCAGAGCGTGACGCCATCATCAAGGTCCGCGGATTGCGCAACCAGTTTGGGCCACAGGTGGTGCATGACAATCTCGATCTGGACGTGTGGCGCGGCGAGGTACTGGGCATTGTGGGCGGGTCTGGCACCGGCAAATCGGTGCTGCTGCGCACCATTGTTGGCCTGAACAAACCGGCAGCAGGTACCATTGAGGTGCTGGGCACCAATGTGCTCACCGCGCCGGAAGAGGAACGGCGCAAGGTCGAAACCCGCTGGGGTGTGGCCTTTCAGGACGGCGCGCTGTTTTCCTCGCTCACGGTGTTGCAGAACGTGATGGCGCCAATGCGCGAGCATCTGAAGCTGTCGACCAATTTGATGAAGGAACTCGGCGCGCTCAAGATCAGCCTTGTGGGGCTGCCGCAGCTCGCCTGTGACAAGCTGCCCAGCGAGCTGTCGGGCGGGATGCGCAAACGGGCAGCCTTGGCACGGGCGCTCGCGCTCGACCCGCAGATTGTGTTTCTGGACGAGCCCACAGCGGGCCTCGATCCCGTCGGGGCGGCGGCCTATGACGACCTGATTGGCGAGTTGCAGCGCAGTCTGGGCATCACCGTCTTTATGGTCACACATGATCTGGACAGTCTCTACGCGATTTGTGATCGCATTGCGGTGCTTGCCGAGAAGCGAGTTCTGGTAGAAGGTCCAATAGAAACAATGACGGATGTCGATCATCCGTGGGTGCAGGAGTATTTCACCGGCCCACGTGCGCGGGCCGCGCAGGTCAAAGGCATCGACACCGAAACCGGGGGCGCATAGGGCATGGAGACACGGGCAAACTACCTCCTGATTGGGGTGTTCGCGCTGGTCGGCCTGATCGGCTCGTTCCTGTTTGTGCTGTGGCTCGCCAAGATCGATCTGGAAAAGCAATACGCCTATTACGACGTGCTGTTTGACAACGTCTCCGGCCTCGGGATGGCGGGTGGCGTGCGCTACAACGGCCTGCCGGTGGGGCAGGTTGTGATGCTGGAGCTGGACGAGGAGAACCCCTCACTGGTGCGGGTGCGCATTGAGGTGGGGGCAGACACGCCGGTGAAGACCGACACTATTGCCAAGCTGCAAGGGCAGGGTGTCACCGGCGTGAGCTTTGTGGCGCTGTCTGGCGGCACGGCGGGTGCGGCGGCGTTGGAGCAATTTGGCGAAATCCCAACCGAGCCAAGCGCGCTTCAGTCTGTGATCCAAGGCGCGCCGGAGCTGATGGAAAAGGCGATTGGCCTGCTGGAAAACCTGCAAGGCGTGGTGAGCGAAGAAAACACCGCTGCGGTGAATGAACTCTTGGGCAATCTGGCCAGCGCCTCGGGCCGTTTGGACCGCACCTTGGCGGAGTTTGAAGAGCTGTCCGAAGATGTCGGCAGCGCGGCACGTGAAATCGCCGCCTTCACCACGCGTTTGGAGGCCCTGTCGGACACCGCCGAAGAAACGTTGGTCGAGGCCACCGGCGCGCTGGGCTCCATCAAGGAGGCGGCTGAGCGCACCAAAGGCACGTTGGACAATGCGGAAAGCGCCTTTGCCACAGCGGATAGCCTGATGAAAGAAGACCTCAAAGACTTTATTCAACGCGGCGCAGATGCGGCGGCTGCGCTGGAGAATGTGGTGGAGGTGCTAGAACCCTCGGCGATTTCCGCGATGCAATCGGCGCAGGCTTTGATTGATGAGCGCCTGCCCGCCTTGGTGCAACAGGTGCAAGACACGGCGGAAGTGATGGAAACCCAGATCGCAAAGGTCGGCACCGATGCGTCGAGCCTGATGGCGCGGTATGAGGAGGTCGGCACCAGCGTGCAGGCCCGTGTGGAGCAGACCCAGACCGCCATATCGGCCTTTGAAACCGCCACCAATGCGGCGACCGACACGCTCAATTCGGTGCGGGTGGCCTCGGATACGGCCACCACAGTGATGAACACCGATCTGCAGCCGTTGGCGGATGAAGCCACAGCGGCGCTGACCACGGTGCGCGACATCGCGACCACCAAAGTCTCGCCTTTGATTGATCAGACCAACGAGACGCTGGTGGCGATTGAGACCGGCGTGGAGGAGATCACAGACCAAGGCGCGCTGATGTTGGAAACTGCCACGGCGCGCTTGGTGGAGGCACGTAGCACGCTTGCGAATTTCAACGAGGCTTTGGAGCTGTCGGATGAAATGCTGCGGTCGTTGGATGACACGGCGGATGCGGTGAACACGTTGGTGCGTGGCGGCGCAACCGAGATGGTCGAGGATGCCCGCGAAGCCGCGGCCAGCGCGCGCAGCGCCTTGGATGCCATCCGCGTGACCGTGGATGAGCGCCTGCCGGAGGTGGTGGAAAACATCTCTGAAGCCGCACAAGCCGCCAATACCATGATCGCCAGCATCGACACGCTGGCCGTGGACGCCACCGGCCAATTGGCCACGCTGTCCCCACAGGCCAGCGAAGCGTTGACGACAGCGATCGACACGTTTGAGCGCTCAAATCGCACCCTGGAGGCGATCTATCAGGCGATGGAAACCGCCGACGATACGCTGGCCACGGCGGGCGACACGTTCAGCGGGGTGAACCAGATTCTTGATGAGGATGTGGACCAGATTATGACCGACATCAGCGGTGCAGTGGCGGCGGTATCCGGAACGGTTACAGGTGTCTCTGATGACATCAGCAAGGCGTCGGACGAGGTGCTGGCCGCCTCGCAATCCGCATCTGATTTGCTCGGCACGGTGAATGAGATTGTGCAACGCAACGAGCGGCAGGTGTCGGAATTCCTGCGGTTGGGCTTGCCGCAAACTGTTAAATTTGTGGAAGAATCCCGCTATCTGGTTGGCAACCTTGACCGGCTGGTGGCCCGGATCAAACGCGATCCGGCACGGTTTCTTCTCGGCACGCAAGGATCGGAGTTTAGCCGATGACTCGATGGGGATGGGCAACGGTATTGGTGGGCGCGCTGGCGCTCTCGGGCTGCGGCGGGTTGGGCACGTTGAACCGCGCGGCCTCGCCGACGGATCTCTATACGCTGACGCCCAAAAGCACGTTTTCGTCGGGCCTGCCCCGTCTCAGCCATCAGATTGTGATCGAGGAGCCCACGGCCCATGCCGCTGTGGACACCGACCAGATCGCGGTGCAGCCGACGCCCTATCAGTTTGAATATCTGCCCGTGGCGCGTTGGGTCGATCGCGCGCCGGTGATTGTGCAGACGTTGCTGATCGAGAGCTTTGAAAACAGCGGTAAGGTGGCCGCCGTGGGCCGTTCCTCCGTGGCGCTGCGTCCGGACTTCCTGATTGTGTCAGACCTGCGCGAGTTTCAGGCGCGCATTCCGGCGGTGGAAACCGAAAGCAATGCGCTGGAAGTGCATGTGCGCATGAACCTCAAGATTGTGGACGCCTATGACGATCACATCATTGGGTCAAAGTCCTTTGAGAAAGTCATCATGTCGCCCAGCGAAGAGATGTCTGATGTGGTGGTGGCGTTTGATGATGCCTTGGGCAAAACCATGCGTCGCGCCGTGGAATGGAGCGTGAAAACCATCTACAGCCACGGCCAACGCAACCCGCGCCCGGCGCTGCGCTAGCGGATCAGCAACCGACAAATCATCGTGTTGTTGGTTTCCAGATCCGGCCCCCAGATGAACTCCGCCCGCCGGTCCCATTTGATATCGTTGTAGCCGTCTTTCGGCCGCACCTGACGTTTCTTGTACTCCGTCGCCCGAGGCCAATCTGAATCGTCAAAATACTCGGCAGTCCAGCCGCGCGGCGGCTTGCTTGCTTCAAACCCACACGGCCCTTCGCCCACGCGCGGGTTGCGCTCCTTGGTGCAGGATTTGTTGAGCGGTGCCTCATGGATCACCTTACAGCGCCAGTCTTTGTCAGACACGGCCACGATGTCCCCGGCGGCATCTTTGATTTGTAGGATCACGCCGCCATCACCCATTTGTTGGCGGTTGGTGCCGATGTATTCCAACCCGGTGTCGTTCTCTTTGAAGTCTTTCGCCATCAGCGCCAGCATAAACGGTCGTTCGGCGCGGAAGGTGAAGCTCTCGGCGTTAAACGAGCGTTCCGTGGCAATGGAGATGCGGTCCTGTCCCACCAAGGATCCGTTCGCATAGAGGGCAAACCAATTGTCGGCCCAGACGTCCGCCTTGAAGGTTTCTGCTGTGGCGGCGGTACTTAGAACCAGCGTGAGGGCGCCCCCGAGGACATGCTTCATGTCGACCTCCAAAACTTGCCTGCCTTAGTGGTAGCAGCTTGCAGAAGCCCGCGGAAAACAAATTGCCAAAAAGGTAAAGGCGCCCCTAAGGACGCCTTCGCAATTTCTCAAGCTGTGGCCTGTGCTTAGAGGCTTGCGTCCAGCGCGGCCAGCAGGGCGTCGCCCATCTCGGAGGTGGACACCGGGGTGCCGCCGTCTGCTTGCATCAGGTCGCCTGTGCGCACGCCATCTGCCAGCACTTTCTCCACAGCCGCTTCCAGACGGTCTGCTTCTGCGCCTTCGTTGAAGGAGTAGCGCAGCGCCATGGCGAAGGAGAGCACACAGGCACATGGGTTGGCTTTGCCTTCGCCTGCGATGTCTGGCGCGGAGCCGTGTACCGGCTCATACAGCGCTTTTGGACGGCCGTTGTCCATTGGTGCACCCAGGGAGGCGGAGGGCAGCATGCCAAGCGAGCCGGTCAGCATCGCGGCACAATCCGAGAGGATGTCGCCAAACAGGTTGTCGGTGTAGATCACGTCAAACTGCTTGGGTGCGCGCACCAGCTGCATTGCGCCATTGTCGGCGTACATGTGGGAGACTTCCACCTCTGGGTAGTCTTTGGCCACTTCGTTGACCACTTCGCGCCACAGGATGCCGCTTTCCATCACGTTGGCTTTTTCCATCGAGCACAGACGCTTGTCGCGCTTCATCGCCAGCTCAAACGCAGCGCGGGCGCCACGCTCGATCTCGGATTCGGTGTAGCGCTGGGTGTTGATGCCAACACGTTCGTTGCCTTCTTCAAAGATGCCGCGTGGCTCACCAAAGTACACGCCGGAGGTCAGTTCGCGCACGATCATGATGTCCAGACCGGACACGATGTCGGTTTTCAGTGAGGAGAAATCTGCCAGCGCGTCAAAGCACTGCGCCGGGCGCAGGTTGGCAAACAGGTCCATCTCTTTGCGCAGGCGCAGCAGGCCGCGCTCTGGCTTCACGGAGAAGTCCAGATCGTCGTATTTTGGCCCACCTACGGCGCCCAGCAGCACCGCGTCCACTTCTTGCGCTTTGGCCATGGTGTCGTCATGCAGCGGCACGCCGTGTTTGTCATAAGCCGCGCCGCCGACAAGGTCTTCGCTCACGTCAAATTTCAGGCCACGCTTGTCGCCAAACCAGCCAATAATACGCTGGACCTGGTCCATGACTTCGGGGCCGATGCCGTCGCCGGCGAGGATGAGAAGCGAAGGGTTGCTCATTGCGATGCGTCCTTGATCAAATAGGTTCGCTACGGGTTACCGAGTGGCGCGTGAAAGATCAAGAAACAAAGGGCTTTAATGCGCTCTCCAGCAGGGTCCAGACGCGGGAAATGCGCGGGGTGTGGCGCAGGCTTTCATGGGCGGTGAGCCAGACCGGCAAATGTGGGATTGGAAAGTCGATTTTGATCTCTTCGATTCCCGGGGTTTGCCGCGCAATGTGGCGCTGACAAAACCCCAATCCACAGCCCGCGCGCACCAATTCCCAATAGGTGGTTTGATGGTCACAGCGCACCGGAAACCAATCCCGATTGGCGGGGATGCCCATGCGGCGCATTTCGCGGATGATGTCGTCATTGGCGTCATAGCCAACGATGTCATGATGGGGCAGGTCTTCGGCCCCGGACGGGCGACCTTTGCGGGCGAGGTAGCTCTCGGCGGCGAACATGCCCAGCGTGATGTCGCCCAGATGTTTGGTGATCATGTCGAGCTGCTCGGGGCGGTACATGCGCACAGCGATGTCGGCCTCGCGAAACAGCAGGTTCTGCGATTGATCCGACGGCACCAGCTCAATCTGGATTTGCGGTTCTTTCTGGCGCAGATCGGCCAGAATGTTCGGCATGACATGATGCGCCATGAAGATGGATGACGAGATCCGCACGGTGCCGGCCAGGTCGGTTTCCCCACCGGCGGCGGCCAGCGACAGGTCGGCCATGGCGGCGGCCATACGTTGCGCGGGTGCGAGTAAGGCCTGTCCTGTTTCGGTCAACTCAAAACCCCGCGCGTGGCGGTGGAAGACCTCAACCTTCAGCGTGTCCTCGAGCGTTTTGATATGGCGTCCCAACGTGGGTTGGGAGGCATTGAGCTGCCGCGCCGCGCCAGACAGGGAGCCGGTTTCCGCCACAGCCAGAAAGGACTGGATCAACGACCAGTCGAGGTTTGAGAGTGCCTTTTCCATTCATTTATGAATATCACGGCTGCGAATTTCGCCAATACCTAACTGTCTTCGAATGCCGCATGTTGGTGTCAAGACGCCAGACAGCAGGAGAGAGATCATGGCACAGACGGTTTTGATACTTGGCGCAAACGGGCGGTTTGGACGCAACGCAGCGCAGGCTTTTGCCAAGGCGGGGTGGGATGTGCGCCCCTTTGATCGCAGCAAAGACCGGCTGCGTGAGGCGGTGCATGGGGTGCAGGTGATCGTGAACGCCTGGAACCCGCAATACTTTGATTGGGCCGCACAGGTGCCAAAACTGCACGATGAGGTGATTGCCGCCGCCAAAATGGTGGACGCCACGGTGATTGTGCCGGGCAACGTCTATGTTTACGGCGCACAAACGCCCAGCCCCTGGGGCGTGACCACCCCGCATCAGGCAGAGAACCCGCTGGGCCAAATCCGGCGTGACATGGAGCGGGCCTATCGCTTTAGCGAGGTGCGCACGATCATTCTGCGCGCTGGGGATTATATCGACACAGAGGCCTCGGGCAATTGGTTTGACATGATCATGACATCCAAGATTGGCCGGGGTGTGCTGACCTATCCGGGCAAACGCGATGTGGATCACGCTTGGGCCTATTTGCCGGATCTTTGCCGCGCGGCTGTGATGCTGGCGGAGAAGCGGGATCAGTTGAACCGTTTCGAGGACGTGCCGTTTCCGGGCTACACGTTGACCGGCAACGATATGGCGCAGGCGTTGGAGCAGGTTCTAGGGCGCACGTTGAAGGTCAAATCCATGGCGTGGTGGGCAATCCAATTGGCCTCGCCGGTGTGGAAACTGGCGCCGCACCTGCTGGAAATGCGCTACCTGTGGAACACGTCGCATCGATTGGATAGCGCTCGGTTTGAGGAATTGCTGCCGGAGTTTGAGCCTACCGAGTTGCACAAGGCTTTGGCCTCTGCACTGCCAGAGTCGGCGGTGCCTCAGAAGGCGATGTCGACCCAAACCATATGATGGCGGCTGGCGGCGATGTCTTTCTCCGATAGCAGCTCATGGCCCGGTTCTTTGGGTTTCGGCCAAAACACCCCAGCGTCGATCACCTTCAGATCGGCGCTGGGCAGGACATAATCGACCCGCAAATCCCCCGGCGTCGGCTCGCGCCAATCCACGGTGGGGCCTGCCTTTTCCAGCGGGTCTTGTAGGCGTGGATCAGTTAGCAAGCCTTGAATGGCTTCATGCCGCCCTTCGCCTTTTTGTGGATCAAGGTTTGCACCGCCCATCAAGACAAACGGCGGCTCTGGTGCGGGCCCCAGCTTGCCGTCCAGCAGATGAGACCACAGGCGGATTTCATCGGCATTGCGCAACCCGTTTTGATCTTCTGGCCCGTCAAACACCGGCGGCCCTGCGGCAAAGAGCATGAGCGTCACTGGGCCGTTGGGATGCAGCGCGGGCAAAACCCAATGGCCATTGGACGACAACCGCTGGATGGCTTGTGCTTCCTCTGAGGGGAACGGTTGCCCATTTACTCCGGGCAATGTGGCCTCCGGCAGGTCCCGCCACAACAGCACCGAGAAATCCCGCGCCTCGCCAAAGGGCCAGCGCGACAGAACCACCATACCACCGGCCCCGCGAAACTTGCCATAGCCCTGCGCATCCGCTGGTGTGTGCAATCGCCTGTCGCCATTCATGTCCAAGCCAGTGGGAATGCCGGTGTTGGGGGGCAGCGAAAAAACATGCGGGTAGTCCAGCTCTCTTTTGCCAAAGTGGTCCCGCAGCGCCTTGGCGCCCAACAGATCCGCGTCATAGTCCACGCCTTGCAGGAACAGAATATCCGGCGCGAGATGTGTCACCACCTGAGTGATCGCCACAACCTGCGGATCGCTCCGCGTGATGTCGCGCAGCATGAGGCCCGGCCCTTTGCGGCTCAGTTCCACATCATAGGTTGCTACGCGGATCGTCTCCGCATGCGCAAAACTCACAAAAAACAGAACGCCAATCAGGCGGCAGAGGACACCGGATGTGTACCACGCGACGCGGCATAGGCGCGGCGGCGGTTCTCGTCGATCATGGTGGCAATGCGGCTCATGGCAATGCCGCGCATGATCATGCTGGCCGGTATGAAAGCCCATGCGCTGATGGTCCAAATCATTGTCATCGGATCGCTTAAGTAGATCGGATCAATCAGGTCCGACATCATCTGAATGATCGCCGGGATTAAGAATGGCATAAGAAATCCTAACGCAATGTTAAGACGGCCATCCCGTTGCAGACGTGGCAGCACGTCGCCGCCTGCGGTGGGGTCAAACAGCGGCAGGTTGATCCAGACGTTAAACGCCCCGTTGCGCGCTGGCCATTCCAGAACGCGCACAAAGAAGTAGAACACCGCCAGCGTCATCAGAGAGATCAGATAGCTGAGCCCAGACGCGGTGCGCACCTCTTTGATCAGCTCAGGCGTGGCGTTGTCCGGCAACATGATGACCATCAGCCGCACCGGCGAATAGGGGAAATCAATCGCGTCGCCAACAATGATGCCAAGCGCATGCAAAAAGGCGGTGAAGGCGTTGGGCGCCACTTCGCCACGGGCAATCACCGAGAGCGCAAATACGGTGAGAAAGATCGCCAGAAAGCGCATCCGGTTGAACGGCGGCGCGTGGCGGAATTCGATGAACGACGGCGCGGTGGTCACATATTCGATGAACACCAGGATCGAGCTGAAGATCGCAAACAGCAGCACAATGTGCACCACATCTTCGCTCACAGTGGGCAAGATGATGGCTGGCAAGGCAAACAGCAATGCCACCAGTCCCGCACGCGTTGCCGCGCCAATGATTCTGCCTATCACAGCTCGTGTCCCTTCAAACCGGATGTCGCGTTTTGTGGCTCTTTGGCCGTGCGATCTTGTTCCAACTTGATCCCGCTCTGATGGCGGGGTGCCTCATTTATGCCTTATTGTGCCATTGGATCTTGGCAAGTCTCAAGGTTTTGTTTGGATTTTGGCAACCAAGCCGCGGTCTGAGACAGAGACTGGTGCGCGAATGCATCAATTGTGCCTTTCAAAAAAGCACTGTTTTTCAGGGTGATACTAAATCTGGTGGGCGAATTTGGCGGGGCCACAAGGGTTTTGGAGAATGTGACCGCCTCGTAAAACGGCGCGCCACATTTTTGCCTTAATTCAACTTCCAGACATTCCAAATAATGAATATGTATTGATTTAGATCAAGGTAGCGCAAAATCTGACTCATATTCTTTTTATGGAATGTGAAAGGAAATCCTATGTCGTCCCCCTCTGTCACGCGTGAAGACACGCCTTATTCTCCCCTCTATTTTCTTGCTACCTTGGGCTCCGGCGGCCTGATGGTGACCTTCTTTATGTTCCTGATGTTCTGGGTGCCGCATCCCGGGCGCCCTGTACCGATTTTTGAAGACATCACCGCCGCTTTCTTATCTGGAGCACTCCCGCTTCAGACCGCAATTGTGGTCGCCATGGTTGGGATCGCCGGGCTGACCTTTCTGCTGATCAAATCGCTGATCTGGAACCTGCGCCACCTGTCGGCTTTCCGGGCTACGCCTGCCTATCAGGCGCTGCGCACGTCAAACGCCGAAACCCAGCTTATGGCGATCCCGCTTGCGCTGGCGATGGTGGTGAACGGCGGCTTTATCGTGGGTTTGGTGTTTGTGCCCGGCCTGTGGACCGTGGTCGAATACCTCTTCCCAATTGCCATGATCGCCTTTGTCCTGATTGGCAGCTACGGGCTGAGGATCATGCGCGACTTCTTTGGCCGCGTGCTGATCAACGGCGGCTTTGACTGCGCCAAAAACAACAGCTTTGCACAGGTTCTGCCCGCCTTTGCCTTCGCCATGGTGGGCGTTGGCCTGGCCGCTCCCGCTGCCATGAGCGGCTCCGCTTTGGTGGCGGGCGTGTCCTTTATCCTGTCGAGCTTCTTCATTGTGGTGGCAATCCTGTTGGCCGTGGCGAATGTGATCTTGGGCCTGCGGGCGATGATGGAAAACGGCGCCACAGCCAAAAGCGCACCAACCCTGCTGGTGATTGTGCCGCTGATCACAGTGATCACCATCGCTTGGATGCGTCAGAACCACGGTTTGCATGTGCATTTTGACGTGCACGGCGGCGCGGGCGAAACGCTCTCCATGCTGACAACCCTGTTGATGGTGCAGCTTGCCGTGCTGGCACTTGGTCTGACGGTGCTGCGCCGCTTTGGCTATGTGTCCACATTCATCACCGGGCAGGAAAAATCCGCAGGCTCCTACGCGCTGGTCTGCCCCGGTGTGGCGCTGTCGGTGATGTTGCACTTCTGGCTAAACAAAGGGCTGGTGGCGAGCGGTTTGGTCGACAAATTCTCGCTGGCCTATCTGCTGATTTCCGCCGTGGCGATTGCCCTGCAGGTGGCGATGATTTGGTTGGTGCTGAAGCTCAATGCCAAACATTTGGGCGGCACAGATCGTCAGGTGGCTGTGCCTGCGGAGTGATGTGGGGCTAGATTGCGATAAGACGCCAAAGCACCGCTTTGGCGAGCGCCCAAACCGCCCCCGTCAAACCATAGGTTTGCCTTCGGCAAAACGCGGGCGCTTCGCTTTCACCCCTCGGCTCGATCGCTGCTGAGGTTGCGAAGGTTACCTACCGAGGCCGACGCCAATCGTCTCGGTTCAGTTGCCAGAACGCGCAATCTTCGTAGCGCTGGCGCGCAGGCGTCCAAAAGGATTGGATGCCTTGGGGCGACATCCCTAGTTTTTTCAGCAGAGAAAGGGAGGCCGCATTGTCCACCCGCGCCCCGGCGCGCACTTGATGGCAATCCAAGGTCTCAAAAGCAAAGCCAATCGCGCCCTTCGCGACTTCCAGCGCAAAGCCGCGTCGCTGGTAGGCTTCACCAATCCAATACCCCATGTCCGCTTGCCCCTCCGCACAATCCAGCTTGCACCATCCGATTATAGTGCTGGACGCCTTTTCGATCACAACTGCAGGGAAGGATGTGCCACACATTGCATGTTGGCGAGAGTTCCGCAAAATTGTTTGTGTCTCAGACAACGACAGCGGGGTGGGCCATGTTGCAAGTCGGTCGCTGATCTGAGGCGTCATCAAGGCGGTGAGCGCGTCTGCGTCTTCCATCCGACAGGGGCGGAGCAGCAGGCGTTCGGTATCTATGGAGAAGTCCAAAAAACTATCAATCGGCCCAATGGATCCCATTGTTTCTTCCATAATCAAGTGTGCTTTTGGGTAAGGCCATATAGGCGAGTTTTGTGGTGATGAAATCGCTCGTTCAAACCGTTAAGCTCCTCTTCGGTGCCGGTATCTCCATTTAATTTGTGGAACACAATGTCATTGAATGAACCCATGCCGCCGTAAATAGTTTGGACGGCGTTACACAGCTGGGTTTCGTTTGTGGCCTTCATCAGGCTGCGTAGTTGGCTGACCCAAAATTCCCGCCCTTCGGAACTTTCCAAGAGCTCGATTAGTACCTTCAACTCGTCGTGGATACGTTCCACGCGGCTTTTTTGCCTGAACAGTTTTTTAAACATGCAAATCAACCCAAAAGAAAACCCCGCACAACTTGAGCGGTTGTGCAGGGTTATGTCAATCAGCGGTCGACGGGCTTATGCCCAAGGACGCTCCGCTGCCGCTTTGGCTTCATAGGCGTCGATGGAGGCTTCTTTCTCCATGGTCAGGCCAATGTCGTCCAAGCCGTTCAGCAGGCAGTGCTTTTTGAACGCATCCACTTCGAACTTGATCACCTCGCCATCCGATGTGGTGATTTCCTGCGCTTCCAGGTCCACGGTCATCCGGGCGTTTTCGCCTTTTTCCGCGTCTGCCATCAGCACGTCAAACTGCTCCTGCGGCAGCACGATTGGCAGCATGCCGTTCTTGAAGCTGTTGTTGAAGAAGATGTCGGCAAACGACGTCGACACAATCACTTTGATGCCAAAATCATCCAGCGCCCAAGGCGCGTGTTCCCGCGAAGAGCCACAGCCAAAGTTGTCGCCCGCAATCAGGATCTGCGCGTTGCGATATTGTGGTTTGTTCAGCACAAAATCAGGTATCTCTGTGCCGTCACGGTTGAACCGCATCTCATCAAACAGATTGGCGCCAAAGCCGGTGCGGGCAATGGATTTCAAGAACACCTTTGGGATGATCATGTCGGTGTCGATATTCACCAGCGGCATAGGCGCGGCGATACCGGAGAAGGTTTCGAACTTTTCCATCGTGTTACTCCAATGCGCTCAGGGCGCAATTAAGTCTCGGTGCAGCGGCCTCTGGACTCGTCTGAGGCCGCACATTCTTTCTTTTTGCGATCCGATAAAACAATTGGTTTGCGCTGAGAGTAATGGATTTCTCCATCCACCCAATATGCACTACGTCTCACAAGCACATCGTCGCTACGGTCAAACGCATATTCTTCCGTTTGAGCTGTATTTTTCGCGAGCTCCCATTCGCCTTGGTTGGAGGCTGCGAGAGCATCGAGAAACACAAAGAAATCTTCGCGTTTCGCGGATGCACTAAACCAGTACTCATTCTTACCGCTGCTTCGGCAGTGTGAGATATGCGTTCCATCTGTGAGAAGTTTTGTGTTTGGGCACGCAAACCAAGCTGGGCCACTCCAAAAAAACGAGATGATGGACACTGTTGTAAACAGTGCCCACCAAAAGCGTTTTTTGAAGAAAGCCAGCATTGCCTACATCAGCTCGCGAATGTCAGTGAGCTTGCCGGTGATCGCGGCAGCGGCGGCCATGGCAGGGGACACGAGGTGCGTGCGGCCCTTATAGCCCTGACGGCCTTCGAAGTTGCGGTTCGAGGTGGACGCGCAACGTTCGTTTTCTGACAGTTGATCCGGGTTCATCGCCAGGCACATGGAACACCCAGCCAGACGCCATTCAAAGCCTGCGTCACGGAAGATATCCGCCAGACCTTCTTCTTCCGCTTGCGCCCGCACAAGACCAGAGCCCGGCACGATCATCGCGCGCATGCCCTCTTTGATCTTCTTACCCTTGAGCACTTCTGCGGCGGCGCGCATGTCTTCGATGCGGCCGTTGGTGCAAGAGCCGATGAACACGGTGTCGATTTCGATGTCGGTCAGCTTCTGACCCGGGGTCAGCCCCATATACTCGATTGAGCGACGGGCCGCTTCCACCTTACCACCTTCAAAATCTTCTGGCGCTGGCACCACACCGGTGATCGGCAGCACATCCTCAGGGCTGGTGCCCCAGGTCACCACCGGCTGAATGTCTTCGCCTTTGATGGTGACCACTTTGTCGAAATGCGCGCCTTCGTCGGTGTAGAGCGTCTTCCAATACTCCAGCGCCTGCTCCCATGCGCCAGCTTTTGGCGCATGTGGACGGCCTTTGCAGTAGGCAAAGGTGGTCTCATCTGGCGCGATCAGACCGGCGCGGGCGCCGCCTTCAATCGCCATGTTGCAAACCGTCATGCGACCTTCCATGGACAGATCGCGGATCGCTTCCCCACAGTATTCAATCACATAACCCGTACCACCACCGGTGCCGGTTTCGCCAATCACGGCCAGCGTGATGTCTTTGGCGGTCACGCCCGGCTTGAGTTTGCCAGTGATCTCCACCTTCATGTTTTTGGACTTCTTCTGGATCAGCGTCTGAGTGGCAAGCACGTGCTCCACCTCAGAGGTACCGATACCATGCGCCAGAGAGCCAAAGGCGCCGTGGGTTGCGGTGTGGCTGTCACCACACACCACAGTCATCCCCGGCAGGGTCCAGCCGTTTTCCGGGCCCACAATGTGCACGATGCCCTGACGCACGTCAGACACCGGATAGTAGTGCACACCAAATTCCTTGGCGTTTTTGTCCAGCGCTTCCACCTGTATGCGCGATTCTTCGGTCATCTGCGCCGGATCTTCCCGGCCCATGGTGGTCGGCACGTTGTGGTCCGGCACAGCGATGGTTTTTTCTGGTGCGCGTACCTTGCGGTTTGCCATGCGCAGGCCTTCGAAAGCCTGCGCGCTGGTCACTTCGTGCACGAGGTGACGGTCAATATACAACAGGCAGGTGCCATCGTCGGCTTCATGCGCAACATGGGCATCCCAGATTTTATCATAGAGCGTTTTGGGGGACATCGGTCCTCTCCATTTTGTTTGGATAGCTGAAAATATGGCTGACTAACGGGCACAGCTCAGCTGCGCCAAAAGCTCATAGCGCGGCGATGACGGACTTGGACTGACCAAAGAATCGCCAAGGCAAAAAGGCGCGGTCAGAGATGTCATAGATGCGTTTCATGCTTCTCCCCTACAGGGTTGCGCAGATTCCTTCAAGCAGAAGCACACAATCCGACACACACGCGTTGCCGCAGAGGCAGAGCCCGTGCAAGGATGCATTTATGGCTGAGGAGAACACCACAGAGACCCAAACCACTGGCGACACGCAGGAATCCGAGCTCGACCGCATCGCCGGGGCCGAGCGTGAGGTTGTGGCCGCCCAACCCAGCGAGAGCAACACGCAAACCACCGAAATCGCGCTCAGCATCTGGGATCAGGTGGTGGATTTTGGCGAAAGCCTCCTGCGGCCCTGGGCGTTTTACCAGGTGCTGATTGCGTTGGGGCTGCTCGCACTGGCCTATGCGCTGGCGGCAGTGATCAAACCGCGGTTCTACGCCTGGCTCAAAACCCGCGAGGGTTGGTCCAAGCTGCGCTATCGCTACGCGATGATGGTGCACCGTCGCATGGTGCTGATCGTGTTCAACGGGCTGATCTGGTTCACGGTCTGGGGCATGCGCGCGGTGACCTGGCCCAGTCGGTCTTATCTGTTGGTGGGATTGGCCAATTTGGCGCTGGCCTGGCTGGTGGTGGTGGTGGTTCTGCGGGTGGTGCAGAACACCACTCTGCGCACCTTCCTGCGCTATGGGGCTTGGATTTGGGTCACGCTGGTGCTCACCGGCCTGCGCGACGATGCGGTGCAGCTGATGGACAGCATGGCATTGGTGTTTGGTCAGACTCGCATTTCATTATGGATGATTGCGCAAGCGCTTGTTTTGCTGGGTCTGACCTTTGCCGTCACGCGGCTGCTTTCGCGCCAGGCCGACGCAAGGCTCAAGCGCAGCGAAGACATCTCCCCGTCCATGCGGGTGCTGTTTGGCAAGCTGCTGCAAGTCTTTCTCTACACAGCGGCCTTCTTTGTGGGGCTGCGCATCATCGGCTTTGATCTGCAGGGCCTCGCTTTCCTCACCGGCTTCATTGGCGTTGGACTTGGTTTTGGCTTGCAAAAGGTGGTGTCCAATCTGGTCTCCGGCCTGATCATTGTGATGGACAAATCGATCAAACCCGGCGACGTGATTTCGCTGGGCGAGACCTTTGGCTGGATCAACTCGCTGGGCGCGCGCTACATCTCTGTGGTCACGCGCGACGGCAAAGAATTCCTTATTCCCAACGAAGACCTGATCACCAATCAGGTGGTGAACTGGTCGCACTCGGACGCCTATGTGCGGCTCGATATCTTCTTTGGCACCGCTTACGGCGACGATCCGCATCTGGTGCGCAAGGTGGCGGTGGAGGCGGCACAGTCGGTCAAACGAGTGCTGCGCTACCCCAACACGCCGGTCTGTCACATCGTCGGCTTTGGCGACAGCAGCGTGGATTACATCCTGCGCTTCTGGATCGAAGATCCCACCGGCGGGCTGACCAACATTCGCGGCAATGTCTATCTCGCGCTCTGGGATGCCTTCCACGAGCACGGCATTTCGCTGCCCTTCCCACAGCGCGAGGTGCGCATGTTGGAGGGAGAGGACGGGCAGCCTACCCTCCCTTAGGCGCCTTCTCATTCTCTAAGTATCCCGGGGGAGCGCTTGGCTTGGCCAAGCGTGGGGGCTGGCCCCCTCTGCCAAAAACCGCTGAAAACCGCGCCAAACCGGCTGAGAGGCGCGAATCCCCCTTGCCTTTCGTTGAGAAAACCGCCAACCGGTGCTATCTTGAAATTACGCTCGGCACCGGGGCTGACGGGTGCGCTACAAGGAGGACAGACTTCTGTCTCTGAACACTGACGTGGCCAATGCTACTGACACTGGTTCGATTGTGACGTCGGACTCTCCGGATACGACAAGCGAGGCACTGCTTGCCCGTATTCTCACCTCTCTGGATGAAGACAAAGCCGAAGATGTGGTGCAGATCGATCTGCGCGGCAAAACCTCTATTGGCGATTACATGGTGATCTGCTCCGGGCGCTCCTCGCGTCAGGTGACGGCGATTGCTGAAAAGCTGATTGAGCGGCTGAAGTCCGAGTTTGGACGCGGCGCCAAGGTCGAAGGCAAGGACACAGGCGACTGGGTTCTGGTCGATACCGGCGACGTGATCTTGCACATCTTCCGTCCGGAGGTGCGTGAGTTCTACCAGCTCGAAAAGATGTGGGTGCCTGACGGTACCGCATAAGACTTCTGGCGGCCTGCACTGTGCTTGCAGGCCGGAGGGCATGACATGGCACTGAAGGTGCATATCTGCGCCGTGGGAAAGCTGCGGTCTGGTCCCGAGCGCGACCTCCTTGATGACTACCTCACCCGATTTGATCGCACCGGACGGGCCTTGGGCCTGGGTCCGGTAGCAGTGCACGAGGTGGAAGACCGCAAGGGCGGCGGTATGGCGGCTGAAGCCGGTCTGCTCGAAGGTGTGATCCCCAAGGGGGCCGTGATCTGTGCACTGGATGAGCGCGGCAAGCTGATGAGCAGTCCTGAGTTTGCCAATAAGCTGGGTGGCTGGCGCGACGATGGGCGCGGTGATCTGGCCTTTGTGATTGGCGGGGCGGATGGCATTGACCCAAGTTTGCGCGCACGAGCAGACGCCAAGCTGAGCTTTGGTAAAATGGTTTGGCCACACATGCTGGCGCGGGTGATGCTGAGCGAGCAGCTCTATCGTGCCGCCAGCATTTTGGCCGGTGCACCTTACCACCGCGTCTAAATCTCTCCTCATCTTTTGAAATGTTAACCTGGGTGGGTGCTTCGAAAGCGCACCTCCGCAAAACAGTCGTGATACCGACGCAATACCGACGTGGAAATTGACTGGTTAACTCAGCGCGGTTCCTGCAGCAGTGCGGCACGGGATTGGGAGGCAAACTCACGCCGCCCCAGGACAACCACTGTTACCAATACACCAAGCAGCAGCATCACCGGCCCCAAAAGCCAGGCCGCCGCCGCCAACCCAAAATAGATCGCCCGAATCCCCCGATTAAAACTGCGTGAGGCGGTGATGTTGATGGTGCCCGCCTTCTTCGCACGCGACAGCGCTGTCGGGTCTTTGGCGTCATTTGGCACCGCCGCCATTAGCACCGAACAATAGCCGAAGAGCCTGTGAGACCACACAAATTTCAGAAATGCATTGCCGATAAACAGCAGCACCAGAACCAGTTTGAGTTCCAAGACGGAGGCCGGCTCCGCGGTCTGGGTGAGGTCTTTGGTCACCCCGGCAATTTGGTCGGTATTCCCGATCAATGCCACCAGGCCCCCGATGGCGATCATCGAGGAGGAGGCAAAAAACGCCGTACTTTGCCGCAGATTTCCCATGATCTGCGCATCAAAAACCCGCACCTCCCGTGCCACATAGTGCACCATCCATTCCTGCCGATAAAACGCCATCAGGCGCGACACGGAAGGCCGGTTTTTTGGTGGGTTTTCAATAAGGTGCGTGGTCAGCGCCCAAGCCGATAGGATGGTCAAAACCGCGATGAAATCGAGGGCGGAAAACTGTGCGAGGAGGGTGTCTTTGATCATGATCGCACCCTAACGTGAAGCGGTTGCGCTTGCCAGCCTCGATTATTGGTTATATTAGTTTACCAATTGTAGCGGAGGTCAGCCATGGACATGCCAGCCCCAAATCCCGAGGTGCTTGCCAAAAAAGCCCGCATCGTCGCGCGTCTAAAAGAGGTGCTGCCAGCCGATGCCGTGATCTCCGACGAGGTCGAAGTCCGCGCCTATGAGTGCGACGCACTGACCGCCTACCGTTGCCCGCCTTTGGCTGCCGTCTTGCCGGCCTCAACAGAGGAGGTCGCGGCGGTGTTAAAAGTTTGTCATGCCGAGAATGTACCCGTTGTGCCGCGCGGCGCGGGCACCTCTTTGGCGGGCGGTTCCATGCCGACAGCGGATTCCATCATCCTTGGCGTCGCGCGTATGACGGAAGTGCTTGAAACGGATTATGAAAACCGCTTCATCCGCGTGCAAACCGGTCGCACCAATTTGAGCGTGTCCGGCGCCGTGGAGGAAGAAGGGTTCTTCTACGCACCCGATCCTTCCA
This sequence comes from Shimia sp. MIT910701, assembly GCF_047126315.1. Taxonomy (GTDB): domain Bacteria; phylum Pseudomonadota; class Alphaproteobacteria; order Rhodobacterales; family Rhodobacteraceae; genus Shimia. The sequence goes on from NZ_CP138953.1 coordinate 957,331, forward strand.
GCCAGCTGGCCTGTGCGATTGCGGGCAATATTGCAATGAATTCCGGCGGGGCACATTGCCTGAAATATGGCGTGACCACCAACAACCTGATGGGCGTGACCATGGTGACCATGGAGGGTGAGATCGTCGAGATAGGCGGTGCCTATCTGGACGCTGGCGGGTTGGATCTATTGGGCGTGATCTGCGGCAGCGAAGGTCAGCTTGGTGTCGTGACCGAAGCGACCTTGCGGATTTTGCACAAACCAGAAGGCGCGCGGCCTGTGTTGATGGGTTTTGACAGCAACGAAGTGGCGGGCCAGTGCGTGTCCGACATCATCAAGGCAGGTATTTTGCCTGTGGCGATTGAGTTTATGGACCGCCCTTGCATCCGAGCCACCGAAGCTTTCGCTGGTGCTGGCTACCCGGATTGCGAGGCGCTCTTGATTGTCGAGGTCGAAGGCTCTGACGAGGAAATCGACGCGCAGCTGGAACGTATTTTGGCCATTGCGCGGGCGCACAGTCCTGTCGAACTGCGTGAAAGCACCAGTGCAGATGAAAGCGCGCGGATTTGGTTGGGGCGTAAGTCCGCCTTTGGCGCCATGGGGCAGATTAATGACTACATGTGCCTGGACGGAACCATCCCGGTGAGCCAGTTGCCGTATGTACTACGCCGGATTGGAGAGCTGAGCAAAGACTACGGTTTGGATGTGGGCAATGTATTTCATGCAGGCGACGGCAACATGCATCCATTGATCCTGTTTGATGCCAACAAGCCGGGTGATCTGGAAAAATGCGAGGCCTTTGGCGCGGATATTCTGCGGCTTTGTGTCGAAGTTGGCGGTTGTCTGACTGGCGAGCATGGCGTGGGCATTGAGAAGCGGGATTTGATGGTGGATCAATACTTGCCAGAAGATCTGGATATCCAGATGGCGGTGAAAGATGTGTTTGATCCCAAATGGTTGCTGAACCCGGCCAAGGTGTTTCCCTTGGCCTCCAGGAAGCGCGCCGGATGGCGGCAGAATGACAAGCAGGGAGGGGCCAGACCCTAATGGCAACCAAGTTGCCAATTTATCGCGGATATTTGAAGGCCAAGAGAAAATGATGACACCCTTAACAGAAGCAGAGCTGTCAGATGTGATTGCAGGCGCGAAGGGGCCGTTGCGCATTCAGGGCGGCGGCACGCGAGATATCGGCGCGCCTGTGCAAGGTGAGGTGTTGTCGACCGCTGGCTTGTCAGGCGTAACGCTGTATGAGCCGGGAGCGCTCACCTTGGTGGCCGTGGCGGGTACGCCTCTCGCGGATATAGAGGACACTCTGGCGGTAGAGGGGCAGAGGCTGGCCTTTGAGCCGGTGGATCATCGCGGTTTGCTTGGCACCACCGGCACATCGACCATTGGCGGCGTGGTGGCGGGCAACATCAGCGGACCGCGCCGCATTCAAGTGGGTGCTTGCCGCGACAGCCTGTTGGGGGTTCGGTTTGTCGATGGCGCCGGGCGTGTGTTGAAGAATGGCGGGCGGGTGATGAAAAATGTCACCGGCTATGACTTGGTAAAGCTGATGGCCGGGAGCTGGGGCACGCTGGGCGTGCTGACCGAGGTGAGTCTGAAGGTGCAGGCATTGCCTGAGGCCGTCGGCTGTGTCCTGATCAACGGATTATCGGACGAGGATGCGGTGGCGGCCATGAGTGCGGCGCTTGGGTCGCCATTTGATGTGAGCGGCGCGGCGCATGCGCCGTCCGGTGTGGATGGGCATCCGGTGACAATGATCCGGATTGAGGGGCTGGAGGCTTCTGTGGCCTATCGTGCGGCGAAGTTAACGGACGTCCTGGCCAGGTTTGGCGGTGAGGTGAGTGTTGAGCGCGATGCCGACAAGGTTGCGGTCGGCTGGGCCTGGGTGCGCGATGTGGCGGCGATGCAAGGCGGTGCAGGTGATGTCTGGCGGATTTCTGTCAAGCCAAGCGATGGGCCTGAGGTCGTTGAAAAATTGCGGGCTCTCTATGCAGATCTTCGGGTTTTGTACGATTGGGGCGGAGGATTGGTCTGGGTGCAAGTGCCAGCGGGAACCGATGTGCGTTCGGTGGCTTTTGAAGGGCACGCGACTTTGATCCGGAGCTCGCGTGAGACCCGTGCCTCTTTGCCGGTTTTCCATCCGGAACCGGCGCCGTTGGCGACCTTGTCGCAAGGCTTGCGGGCCAAATTTGATCCGCGCGGCATTTTGAACCCGGGATTGATGGGGTAATTCGATGCAAACCACATTCACCGAAGACCAACTCAAAGATCCGGGTATTCAGCGGGCCAATGAAATCTTGCGCGCTTGTGTTCATTGCGGGTTTTGCACCGCAACGTGCCCGACCTATCAGATGCTGGGCGATGAGCTCGACAGCCCAAGAGGGCGGATTTACCAGATCAAGGATATGCTGGAAAACGAGCGGGTGCCGGACGCCAAAACGGTCAAGCATATTGACCGCTGCCTGAGCTGTTTGGCCTGTATGACCACCTGTCCAAGTGGGGTGCATTACATGCATCTGGTGGATCACGCGCGCGAGTACATTGAAGAGAACTATAGGCGTCCCCTTAGTGATCGGGTTTTGCGCTGGGTGTTGGCACAGATTTTACCATATCCGATGCGGTTCCGTTGGGCCTTGATTGGTGCCAAGCTGGGACGGCCGTTCCGGTTTTTGATGCCGGATGCACGCCTCAAAGCGATGCTGGATATGGCGCCGAAGTCTATTCCGCCGGTCAGTCGAAACGATGATCCGCAGAGTTTTGCACCGGTGACGGAGAAAAAGATGCGGGTGGCTTTGATGACGGGCTGCGCGCAGAAAGCGCTGAACACCAATATCAATGATGCCACCATCCGGCTGTTGACGCGGCTGGGCTGCGAAGTGGTCGTGGCGGAGGGTGCTGGCTGCTGTGGGGCACTGACGCATCACATGGGCAAAACCAGTGAGAGCCATGCGACTGCCGCCAAGAACATCATAGCCTGGTGTGCGGAGATGGATGGCAAAGGGCTGGATGCGATTGTGATCAACACGTCGGGCTGTGGCACTACGGTGAAGGACTACGGGCACATGTTCCGCAATGATGATCTTGCCGCCGACGCAGCGCGGGTGAGTGGCCTTGCGATGGATGTGTCAGAGGTTTTGATGAACTTGGACCTGCCTGATGGGGCGGGTAAGGATACCATAGTGGCCTATCACGCGGCTTGTTCTTTGCAGCATGGCCAGCAAATCAAGACGTATCCCAAGGACCTACTGAAGAAGGCAGGGTTTACGGTTGTTGAGCCCGCAGATAGCCATTTGTGCTGTGGCTCGGCGGGGACCTATAACTTGATGCAGCCGGAGATTTCCGGGCAACTTAAGGCGCGCAAGGTGCGTACACTTGAGGCCAAGAGCCCGGACATCATCGCAGCGGGCAATATCGGTTGCATGATGCAGATTGGCTCGGGCACCGATGTGCCGATTGTCCATACCGTTGAGTTGCTCGATTGGGCGACCGGCGGGCCGCAGCCGCGCGCGTTGACCGAGCCAGGAAAGACTGCACCAGAAATCCCTATCCTGCGTTAATGGATTGATCTTCGCCTTGCCAAGCGTGTGCCCTATTTCTGCCGCAGGGTGCTATTACTTCGGTGGAAACGACGCGTGGAGAGCAGGCTGTGGTGCGACTTTTAACAATTCTGGGTGCAGTCCTTTGGGCGGGCGTGTCCGCAGCCCAGGACACAGCACTTCAACGGTTGGATACCGGCGAGGACAGTCGCGATTGGGGTGCTGTCGGGCGGTTGGAAATTGATGGGCGCGGGTTTTGCACCGGTGCTCTGATTGCGCCGGATCTGGTTCTGACAGCGGCGCATTGCCTTTATGACAAGAGCACTGGCGCGGCCTACGACGTGAAGCAGATCGAGTTCCGCGCCGGGTGGCGCAATGGGCGGGCGGAAGCGTATCGCTCTGTGCGGCGCGCGGTGGTGCATCCGAAATACGCTTATAGCGGCGATGCGCAGATCGAGACTGTGCAGAACGATCTGGCGTTGCTGGAGCTGCATCATCCCATTCGCAACAACCGGATTGCACCGTTTGAAACGTCCACGGATCTGAGAAAAGGGTCAAAAATCGGCGTGGTGTCTTATGCGGTTGGACGCGAGGCGGCGCCGTCTTTTCAGGAAGTGTGTCAGGTGATGGGGCGTCAGCGCGGCGTCTATGTGCTGTCTTGCAACATCGATTTTGGCAGCAGCGGGGCGCCGGTTTTTGTGTTTGAGGATGGTGCGGTGCGGATCGCGTCGGTGGTGGCTGCCAAGGCAGAGGTGCGGGGCAGCAAAGTGGCGCTTGGCACGGCGCTGGATCACAGCCTGCCAGAGCTGTTTGCCGCACGTGGGGTGGCGTCCGCGCAAGGGGCAAGAACCTCTCTACAGCAACGCAACAGCACCGGTGCGAAGTTTGTGCGCCCGTAATTTGCGGGTGGGTTTAGGAGGTTATTCCATGCATTTTCCGAGATTTTTGAGTCTGCTTATAGCCGTGCTTTGTGCGGGGCAGGGTATGGCTGGTGAGAGGTTGCAGCCTTTGACCAGTCGTGGCGACCTGCTGGGATGGGAAGCGCTGGGGCGACTGGATATGCGCGGCACAGGCTTTTGCTCCGGTGTTTTGATTGCGCCGGATCAGGTGTTGACCGCCGCCCATTGCGTGTTTGACAGCAATGGCGCGCCGGTGCCGCCGGAACAGATCACTTTTCGATCTGGATATGTCTCTGGTGACGCTCTTGCGGAGCGGCGGGTTGATCGCGTTGTGGTGGATAGTGGCTATCGTGACGCGGGCAATGGCAAGATTAGCACCCGGATGATTCCACACGACGTGGCTTTGTTACGGCTGGAGTCGCCCATTTCCACAGGAGAAGCCGATCCGTTTGCCATTCATGTTGATCCTCAGGAAGGGGAAAAGGTGTCTGTTCTGAGTTACGGCCGTGGCCGAAGTGAGCACCTCTCTTGGCAGCGCGATTGTTCCATTTTGGAGCGCGGTTGGGGCATTTTGACCTTTGATTGCAACGTGACCTTTGGCTCATCAGGCGCGCCGGTTTTTGTGCGCTATGGCAACCGCGTACGGATTTTGTCTGTGGTGTCTGCGACAGGAGACAATGGGGATGGGCAGAAAGTAGCCTTTGGTATGGAACTTCCAGAAGTTGTCGAGCGGCTCAAACATCGGATGCGTGTGGGTGACCGTCCGGCAGTGAAAACCGCCACAGGTGTGACACGCATTCAAGTTGGGACACGCAGCGGCGGCGGCGCAAAATTTGTGAAGCCCTGATGCGCGGGGGTTGAAACCGCATTTTGCCAACATAGGTCTGTATGCGTAAGGCGCCGATGATCGGGTCTTACACATTCATCGCCTGTCCGAATGGAAGGCACCTACATATCGTTGTCGCTCAATGGAGGATAACCCATGCGCACTTTTGATCTGGCTCCGCTGTACCGGTCGACCGTTGGTTTTGATCAGTTGGCAAATATGATGGACCGTGTTCTGTCCAATGACGTCGCCCAGCCGAGCTACCCCCCGTATAACATCGAAAAAACCGCTGATGATGCCTATCGCATTTCGCTGGCTGTGGCTGGTTTTTCGGCCGATGATCTGAATATCGAAGTCAAGCAGAACGCTTTGGTTGTGACCGCCAAGAAAGGCGAAGAGTCTTCGGACAAAACCTATCTGCATCGTGGCATTGCCACCCGCGCGTTTGAGCGCCGCTTCCATTTGGCGGACCATGTGCGTGTGACCGGCGCAAGCCATGAAGACGGCATGCTGCACATCAACCTGGAACGTGAAATCCCCGAGGCGCTGAAGCCGCGCCGGATTGAAATTTCCAGCGGTGCGACCAAAGCCGTTGAGCAGGATGTGGTCGACGCCAAAGCCGTCAACTGACCTCCAAACTTTAACTGACAAACTTCCTTCCCTTGTTGTCAGGCCCATTTGGGCAACGCGCGTTCCGTTTGGAGCGCGCGTTTTTGATTGGTTGTGTTCTTAACCTGTGAAGGGCATGTTGGCCGGACGTTTTCCAACAATCGGGAGTGGCGCGTGAACCTGGGCGCTTTGAAATCCAGAAATTTCCGCGCTTATGTCTTTGGCGCCGCCTTTGGTCTGCTGGCGATCTGGATGCAGCGGGTCACCATTGGCTGGTTGGCCTGGGAGATGACGGACTCCGCCAGCTTTGTTGGTGCGGTGGCGTTTTTGCTGTTTGCGCCGTCGATTGTGCTGTCACCGTTGTTTGGCGTTTGGGTGGACCGCTGGCGCGTGAAACACACGATGTTGGTGTTGCAAAGCATCAATGCGATGTTGAGTGCCGTGCTATGGGCAGTTGTGGCGCTGGGTTGGGCGACACCGTTTTTGATTGCATTGATAACACTTCTGATTGGCATGGTGGTTGCTGCCAACCATCCGGTGCGGATGGCGTTGACGCCGAGGCTGGTACGGCGCGAGTACTTGGGATCAGTGGTCACAATTGTGGCCATCAATTTCAACATCGCGCGGATGGTCGGGCCTGCCGTTGGTGGCTTTCTGATCGCTGTTATCGGTGTGGCGGAAACGCTCTTTGTGCAGACGCTGTTGTTTGCGCCCTATCTGTTTGTGATTGCGCGGCTGACCCTAAGACCGCGGCGAGACAGCGGAAGCGCGCAGGAACCCTTTTTCAAGGCATTGGGGGCTGGCGTACGATACGTGTGGCAAACAGAGACGGTGCGCGAGGCGATGTTTATCGCGGGTGTTTTGGCTTTGGTGGCACGGGGCGCGCTGGAAGTTTTGCCACCTCTCGCGGACGGGGTGTTTGAGCGCGGCGCGGACGGGCTTGGCGTGTTGATGAGCGTGACTGGCGTGGGCGCTATTCTTGGTGGCTTCTCGCAAGCGGCGCTGCCGCAGCAAGAGCCAGGGCGGCTGCCGCTGACCACGAGAATAGCGATTGTTTTTGGGTTGATGCTTGTCGCAGTTCTTGGCGTGTCGCCGATCTGGGAAGTGGCCTTGGTGGTGGCCGCAGGGATGTCTTTTGTGACCACGGTGACGGCGATCTCGACACAGACAGCCATTCAACTGGATTTGGAAGATGACATGCGCGGGCGCGTTATGAGCCTGTGGGCGGTGATTGCCGCTGGTGGTTCGGCTTTGGGTGCGGGCGCTATGGGGATTTTGGCCGATTGGCTTGGGTATCAGACCGCATTGGTTTGGACCGGCAGCTTGGCGGCGCTAGGGGTGGCGGCCTATCTTTTGTTGGCTCGGCTCAAAGCGTAAGCCCCGATGCCAAACGGCACCGGGGCTTGCTTCCAATCAGACGGGGAGGGTCAGATCAGTTGGCGGCAGGTTCGATGTTGCCGATGTTCACAAACATCGTCTCACCTGAGTGATCGTCGACACCGTCGTTGTCGGTGGAGAAGTAGGCGGTGCCGTCTTCGAAGATTGCCAGGCCTTCAACCTTGTCCAGAACGTAGCCACCGGTAGCGGTCAGATCGGTGAGCAGGTCGCGGACCAGAACTTTGGAGACAACCGGCAAGTCGCCACCCAGAGGGGCTGGTACCATTTCGGATGCTGGGACGCGGTAGATCTTCTTAGTGACAGCGCGGTGGTCATGCTGGTTGTCACGTTCCACGATGTAGACCCAATCGCCGTGGGCGACGATTTCGGACAGACCTACCCAGCCGGTGGCAGGCGCAGCCTTCGGATAGTGCACAGCACCCCATTCCTTGGTCTCAAGGTTGTAGGACACGAGTTTCACGTGATCCGCTGGATCGTCTTTCCACTCACGCTGCACGGCCATCCAGAGGGTGTCGCCGATCTTGGTGATGCCCTCAAACCCGAAGCGTTTTTCGACGGCGGCCAGCTCTGCCGGGATGCCAAATTCGCCTTTGAGGTTCTTGATCGAGCCGTCGGCCTGCACGTGATAGATCGCGTGCGGGATCAGGCGCTCTGTGCGGCCTTCGGATGCCACGTAGAAGCCGCCTTTGCCATCCAGCGTGATGCCTTCGAGGTCAAGCTTCTGCGCTGGTGCGCCGTTGCGGGTGACGCGGATCACATCCACGATGCTGGCTGGGGTCTGGTTGGTGTCGATCTTAAAGATCGAGGGTTGGAAGCCGTAGAAGCTGTCATTCACAGCCCAGACGATGCCGTCCTTGTCTGCCACCATACCGGAAATCGCGCCCCAGCCGATGAGCTCGTCCGCGCCTTCAGATGTCAGGTGCGGATAGGTCGCTGGCGCGTTCTGATACTCAAAGAGCATGACGTGCGCGCGGGCGCCTTTGTCCTCAATGAGATCTTTTTCGTTGGCGGAGACCAACAGGTTGCGCTCTGGAATGGCCACGTAGCCTTCTGGACCTACACCGGAGGGCAGCAACTGTTTCAACACAGGCGCGGCGGGGTTGGTGACGTCATAAACACCCACTACGGACGCACGCTCGGCGCCGACAAACACGTAAGGTGTGCCATTGAAGGTGGCGAAGGTTACGCTTTCGGGTTCCACGCCCTTGCTGTCGGAGCGCTTGTCCGGGTAGTGGCCGATCTGGATGATGGCTTTCTCAAAGTCGGTGCCGCTTTCGTACACAACGGTGCCGTCCTTGTGGAAGATGGTCCAGCCGCGAGAACCGCCGTCCATGTCGCCTTCATTGGCTGTGGCGAAGTGGTTGTCGTCGATCCATGCGACGGCGTCCGGCTCGCGCAGGCGACCTGCTTGGCTTTCGGTGAAGATCAGCGCGCCGCGTTCGTCTGTTGCGTCGATGCCTTCAAGGTCAACCGCGCCGGCGGAGAAATGCGAGATGATGTCGCCGTCCTTGGAGGCAACCACCATGTGGTTGTTTTCCTGCAGGGTGACCACAGTTTCGCCAAGAGCGTTGATGGAGACATACTCTGGCTCCGGATCTTCGGGCGAGACCTCGGCGAGGCCGGTCATGTCCACCAAACGCAGGGTGTCACAGGCCAGCGCGCCGTCTTTCAAGTCGACCATGGCCAGCATACCCGCTGGCATCTGCCCGGTGCGGCCGTCGCCGAGGTCTTCGTCGCGCTCGTTTTCAATGGCGACGGACACGAAGGAGGCGTCCGGTGCAATGGCAACGCTGTCAGGTTGGCCGCCGAGGTCACAGGACGCGGCGACTGTGCCGTCTTTAATGTTGATGGCTTGCAGGCTGCCCGACGGAGCGGTGTAGCTTTCGGAGGTGTTCACACCAACGATGGCAAAGTCCCCCAGAACGCCCACAGAAGTAGGTTCGCCAGACAGAGCAATGTTGCCCAGAGGCTTGGGGTTGGCGGGATCCGTGATGTCGATGCGGCCCAAAACGCCCAGCGGGCTGTCGGTGTATACCAAGGTCATGCCATCAGCAGTGGCAGCGATGATTTCCGGAGAAGTCTCGCGCTTGGTGTCTTCGCCTGCGGCCATGTTTTTGACCACTGGGAAAGGGGCAATCCGGTTGAAGTTCATCTCTGCGGCGGCGTGACCTGCGGTCAGGGCCAGCGCGGAGGTCAGGCAAAGGCTGCGAAGCAACATCTGTGCGTCTCCATGTTGAATACTGCGCAGGGGCATCGCATGGACAGGTGACGCATCTGTAACGGGCGAGTGACAGATTTGTTAAAGCCTAGAGCAGGAGTCGCAAAAGATGTTTGAGGTTTGAAATAGTTTCGCCCAGAGTGCTGTCGAGCTGTGGGGAGAAAACTATGGACTGGGACGACGCATATTCAAATGGCGCCTATATTGAGGGCGCAGAGGGCTATCCGCCGCGCTGGGAGCGCGAGGCGGCTGCGTTTCGCGAAACTGCAGACGTGGAGCTGGATGTCGCTTACGGCGACGGTGCGCGTCACAAGTTTGATCTGTTCAGGCCCTCAGGGACGGCCAAAGGCTTGTTGGTCTTTGTGCACGGCGGCTACTGGATGGCGTTTGACAAGTCGTATTGGAGCCACTTTGCACGCGGGGCTGCGGCGCGTGGTTGGGCGGTGGCGTTGCCGTCTTATGATCTTGCGCCCGATGTGCGGATTTCCGAGATTACCATGCAGATTGCAGCGGCTGTGACCAAGGCTTGTGCGCTCGTTGATGGCCCTGTTGTTCTGGCCGGCCATTCGGCAGGCGGGCATCTTGTGGCGCGGATGATCTGTGATGGGGTGTTACCGGAGGATGTGGCCGCGCGGGTATCTCGGGTTGTGCCGATTTCGCCGCTGGCCGATTTGCGTCCGCTGATGATGACGGCGATGAATGACAAGCTGCAACTGGATGCGGCGGAGGCGGATGCGGAAAGCCCAATGTGGCAGGCGCCGCGCGCAGGTGTCGATGTGACGGTGCTGGTTGGGGCGGCTGAGCGGCCAGTGTTTTTAGACCAAGCACGATGGTTGTCGGACGCTTGGGGCTGTGATCTGGTGGTGGCAGGCGGCAAGCACCACTTTGATGTGATTGACGCCTTTGCCGATCCTGACAGCGATATGGCGCGGATGCTGTTTTCCTAAGCGCGGAAGCAGGGGAGTGTGTCACCTTCCTTGGGGGTGGCATGCCACACGCCGCGTGCAATGGCTCGGGCGAGACAGGTGGCGGCCGCGTGGCCCAACCAGAGCGTGTCGGCAATGTCGTTGTCCAAAGGTTTGGCGTTTGTGCTGACCCCAAAGATCAGATCACCGTCCATCGGTGTATGCGCCGGCACCAACGCGCGGGCCATGCCGTCATGGGCGGCGGTGGCCATGCGGGTGCATTGCGCTTGGGTTAGATCAGCGTCAGTGGCGACAATTGCGATGGTGGTGTTGTGGCTGGAGAGTTTGGTGTTGGGTAAGTCGCTGGGAGCGGAAGGCATGAGGCCGTTGCCGCCGAACTCGGTGCCCACTTCCCAGGGCGCGGCCCAGAAATGTTTGCCATCTGGTGAGGCGTCGCCAAGGGCATTCACAGCAACCAAGGCGCCAACCGTGTGACCCGATGGGAGCACCATGCTGGCTGAACCAAGTCCACCTTTGTGAGTGGCGAGCGTGCCACCTGTACCCGCTCCGACTGAACCAAGCGTGAAATCCTCGGAAACTGCTTCTAAGGCCGCCGCGCCGAGGGCTTTGTAGGGGTTCGAGTCCCATTTTTTGTCACCGCCATTCAGCAGATCAAAGAGGATCGCGCCGGGCACAATCGGGACAGTTTGATCGCCGACAGAAAAGCCGCGACCTTGGGTGCGGAGCGCGTCTGCAACACCGGATGGCGCGTCCAGACCAAAGGCAGAACCACCGGACAAGGTGAGCGCGTCGACTTGCTGCACGGTTTTGTCTGGGGCTAGAAGATCGGTTTCACGGGTGCCTGGCGCACCGCCCATCACAGAGACGCCACAGGTAAAAGGCGCATCGCCAATCAGCACAGTGGTGCCAGTTTTGATGTTGTCGTCCTGCGCGTTTCCGACGCGCAAGCCGGCAATGTCCGTGATCAGGTTTCTGAGTCCGGTCTGCATTTTAGCGCCTCCTGTTCGGGTCACAGTAGGCGCGTGAATTTTAGGCGCAAGGTCGCGGTTGAGACATCTGTGTCGGATTTTGCTTGTCCCTGTGTCGGGGGATTTGGCAGAATGTCCGCAGCATTGGCGATGGCGTCGCCACATTCCCAACCGGAATGCGCACCAATCTTTCCAGTCCTGAACGCCGGGACCTCTTTGATCGGAGGTCAAAATGACTGCACGTCCAGAATTCTATCGTTTCCACAATGGCGAGAAAGCGCCGTTGCAATTTGCCGAGGCTGAATATGCCAACCGCGTGGCCGGTTTGCGTGCCATCATGGTTGAGCATGGGGTCGACGCGGCTGTCTTCACGTCGATGCACAATGTGTCCTATTACTCGGGCTTCACATACTGTGCCTTTGGGCGGCCTTATGCGGTGGTGGTGACGCCCACCGAATGTGTGACCATTTCCGCTGGCATAGACGCAGGGCAGCCTTGGCGGCGGTGTTATGGTGACAACATCACCTATACCGATTGGCAGCGCGACAACTATTGGCGGGCGATCAAATCGATCACTGGCGGTGGTGTGGTAGTTGGCATTGAGGGCGATCACCTGACCCTTCTGCAGCAAGGGAAGTTAGAGAGCTTCTTGGCTCCGTCCAAAGTGGTTGATCTATATGAACCCACAATGCGTCAGCGGATGCACAAAAGCGCGGCGGAGATCGAAATGATCCGAGCTGGTGCTGCTGTGGCCGATGTGGGGGGCTATGCGATCCGCGATGCCGTCAAAGAAGGTGTGCGCGAGATTGACGTGGCCATGGCCGGTCGCGATGCGATGGAGCTGGAGATCGCGAAACGCTTCCCGGATGCGGAGTATCGTGACACCTGGGTGTGGTTCCAATCGGGCATCAACACCGACGGGGCGCACAACCCTGTGACCGCGCGCAAGTTGCAGCGGGGCGATATTCTGTCGCTGAACACCTTCCCGATGATTTCCGGTTACTACACAGCGCTGGAGCGCACGCTTTTTGTCGGTGAAGTGGATGACGCAAGTCTGAAGATCTGGGAGGCCAATGTCGGTGCGCATGAACTGGGGATTTCTCTACTGAAGCCCGGAGCGAGCTGCGCGGAGGTTACTGAGCAAATCAATGACTTCTTCGCTGAACGTGATTTGTTGCAATACCGAACTTTTGGCTATGGTCACAGCTTTGGCGTGTTGAGCCATTACTATGGCCGTGAAGCTGGATTGGAGCTGCGCGAAGATATTCCGACAGTGTTGGAACCGGGTATGGTGATTTCCATGGAGCCGATGTTGACCATCGCAGATGGGCAGCCCGGTGCCGGTGGGTACCGAGAGCATGACATCCTGGTGATCAACGACGATGGCAATGAGAACATCACTGGCTATCCCTATGGGCCGGAGTTCAACGTTGTCGGGTAAGGCGATGTGAGACAAGCTTGGGTTTTGGCTGCGCGATCACGTGGCCAAAACCTCGCGAAATGCGGGTGCGTAACAGCAAGCCCTTTCTTTTGCCGTGCACATTTGCAACACTCTGCCCAAATTGGATCTGTGATTGATGTAAATGGGCATAACATTCCCCATATCAGTCTCAACATATTGGAAATAGGGAGTGTTTTATGGCAGATTTTGAAACCCAAGTGCGTGAGTCTCAAGCGCAGGTGGCCGAAGCACAAAACAAGATTGCCGAGCTGACCGGGCGCATTGATGCGGCGCGGGCGAAGATGAAAACCGGCGATGATGTTGCGATTGATATCGAGAACGCAACATTGGACGATGTGCATGCGCATACGGATGTGATGAACGCCAATATCGCTGAATTGATCATGGGGCTGGATGACGTCACCGCAGCGTTTTCCAAAGACTTTGACCAGATGCGGGATAAGACCGGCTGGGAGAGCTTTGTTGGTATCTTCAGCCGTGGCAAATCCGAGTCCATGCGGGCGGAACGGATCAAGACGGCCAACATTGATGACAAGCTGCAGGACCTGATTGCCAAATCCGACGTGATCACCAAGCTGCTCGAAAGCCAACTGGCTGTGCTCGAAGAGCAGAAGGTGAAGGTTGAAGCGAATCTGAGCGAGACGCTGGATGAGCGCGAGTTTACGGTTGGGGAACTGGAAAGCCTGCGGGCAGAGATTTTGGGCATGGATCCCAAGATCATCGAGATCGAAAACAAGATTGCGGTGGAGCAGGACGCGGCGGCGCGGACCAAGCTGGAAACCGAGCTGGCGGACCTGAACAAGGCTTACAATGCGTTGGTGCAGCAGGAGCAGGTGAAACTGTCCAAAAGCCAGACGCTGGAACGTTATATCGAGAAGGGCAAGACCTGGGTCGACTCCCTGCAAAATCAGGCGGCGACGCAGATGGTGCTGATCAACAAGCTGCAGACAGACACCAAGCAGCGCGTGGTGCTCTATGATGCGCTGACCAAATCTTTGAAGACCGCGCAGCAGCAGGACATCGCGCACCGCATCAACGAGATTGGTGTGGAGACCGACAAAGAAGCGCAGGCGTCTATGGCGGCGATTGGCACGGCGACCAACCAGAAGATGGCCGATATGATGGAAGCCCATGAGGAGCACATGGTGTTTGCGCGCGACGTGTTGGAAGCGAAGGCCAAGGCGGACGAACGCTTTGCGAGGCGGTTCCAGAAGATTGTCGAGAAGCACGACAAGAACCTTTATGGGGCGTGATGAGGCACGCTTGGGAATTCTTCCTAGATTGGGCAATTGGGCCGAAAGTCGCTTGGCCCACTTTGTTTTTATTGACCGGGGCGTTCTGTTGGGACGTTGTGGCTGCCTCCGGCGAGTTTGAACGAATATTTGGCGTGCCAAATTCGATGATTGGGTTAGCGTTCGTATTTGCCTGGTGGGTGACTTGGCTTGGCTTTCAATTGGCAAAGAGGCGTGATGCTTCCATTTAGACTTCGGTGTTTTTTGTGTGTTGCGGCGGGAGTTGCGTTGGCATTGAAGGCTTATTCCATTGCGCCCTGCTCGCTTGGCAGCGGCCCTTGTGACTCGGCAGGGCGTGCAGTGGCCTTCGTTGCGTTTCTCTTTGTAGTTTTTGGAGGAATCGGCCCGCTCTTCAATCGTTGGATGTGGAAGGTGACAAAGATGGCAGATAATCACTATCAGCTGGAGAAATGGCAGGATCGTTGCGACGGTCCTTCGGGACCTGCGATAATGTGGTTTTCTGGGATCAATCGTGATGGAAGTTTGAGACCTTGACTGACACAATCGAAGACCACACCGCTTTGATGGAGACCCGCGCGTCGCGGCGGTATTTTCAGAAGTTTGAGCGCATCACCGAGCATCTGACACAGGTGGCGGCGGCGCGCGCGGCTGAGGGGGCGATTGGGCAGAATGAGGTGGAAATCCTCACGCGCTATTTGGCGTCGATTGGCTACACTTTCAAAGCGTTGAGCATGAAGTACCTTCTGGTTGGGCGGCAGACCGGACAGTTCTTTGGCAGCCTTGCGATGGACGCGGTGGAGAGCGGCTTTCCGGTGTTCAACGAGCTGCTGGTCATGGCGAATGATGCGCAGCAGGCCGAAAGCCATTTGCGCAATATGCCAAGCGCGGAACAGCTCAAGGATGACATGCTGCGCGCCATCATTGGCGATCAGGAGATCCCGACGAAGCTGCAGTTCGCGCTGAGCCAACGGCTTTATTATGAGGAGCTTTTGAAAGGAGAGCTGTTCTGGGCGCAGAACCATCCGGAAGTGCGCTGGCAGGGCAATCTGTCGGAGCGGCGGCGTCAGTATCTGCTGCATTGGGCGGTTTATGACAGTCAGGTGAATTTGCCGACCATTTACTTGATGGACCTAGAGGACACCGGGCGTCGTGCTTTGCCCAAAGACGAGCGGCGCTGGCCGGAAGTGCAGGCGCATCTGATGGCGCAGGCGGTGGGCGGCTTGAAGTTGGTGACCATTGCCAAAGGGTTTGACGAGAGCTTTGACGACCTGCACCCGAAACGGCTGCGGCGTATCCATGTGGGGCCGATGTATTCGAGTGCCTTTACGCGGCAGTCGGGGCCGATCCGTGAGGTGCTGGAGGCCGCACGGGCGCCGGAAGGCGAAGATTGGACATTGGCCTGGACCACCGAGGATTTGGTAAGTGAGCGCGTTACCGATGAGCGCTCTGGCTGGTTTGGCACGGTGGAGCGGCAGGTCTTTGCCCTCGATCCCTTTGCGGGGCACGGCGCGGACACCGGGGCGACGAGTATGGAGCGGTCGATCATCCTGCCACAGCGGCCGTTTCAGGCGCTGGAAGAGCTCAACCCGCCGGGGTTTGGCAGCGTGACGAAATATGTGGTGAGCTCGCAGGGGCGGGTGTTGCGGTATTGAGACGGTTCAAGTGGATACTGATGGCGGGCTTATTGGCCTTGGTGGTCGGAGAAACTCTGTTCCTGTCGAAGCCAAAATTGGACCGAACCGACGTGTTTTGGGCCTACGCAAATTACTATTCGTTGGCGGAGTTTGAAGGCTGGGCCTTGCAAAATAGCTTTGTCGCCGAGAACGATTTTTTCGATCCTTTGACTGGGAAGTGGCGTTTTCCCTGTTCGATGCGCCCAGTGGGCTGGATGCTGGAGAAACCCAATGCAGCAATTTGCTTCAGCCGGGTTGTCGAGGAAAGTGCAGGCACGTCCAGTGAAGTGATTTTGGCATGCGTATCCAGCGAGGATTATCGGTACGATAGCATTGCGATTGCGCACGTGGACAAATCCTGGCCCGCCGGAACTTGGGAAGGAGAGTTGTTGCCTGAAGACTATGGCCAACGAAAATGGTGTGAGTTTGAAGCCGCGGTACAAAGATAGTCAGTGAACAATTGGCCGTTCTATCGGCTTGAGGAATTTAAAAAGATGAAGTTTGGGGTGGAGATTTAGATGAGCCTGACAAGTGATCAGATGGAGCTGCGCGAAGAGGATATTCGCAAGCATTATGATGCGGCGGTGGGGATGCTGGACGGCTTTGATCACACGCCGCGAATTGCCAAGGGCAAGGACCCTGTGGCCGCCCCGGAGCGGTCCAGCGGGATTGGCACGCGGCGGCGCTTTCGCAGCACCACGCCGGGGTTGGTGACACGCTCAACCGCGCGGCCGGAAGGCGTGCATCTGGTGGAGCGCATTGAGGGCGCGGGGGGGGAAGATCCGCTGGTGTCCCCTATTCAAGCCAATGTGCTGCACGGGATGCGGCGGGCTTTGGCGATTGCTTTGGCGGTGGGTGAAAACTTCGCCGAGGCCTCCGGTTTGGCGGATTTGAAGCGGGACAATCTCGCAGGCGCGCTGGGCGCGGATAAGAAGACGGCGTTTTCCGAATTGTTGGCAGCGGAGGCTTTGGCGGTCAGCTATGTGTTTGCCAATGCAACCTCGTTTCTGCTCGCGCCACTGCTGGGCGAGACGCAGGTTGAAGTGGGCGAAGTTGAAGAGGTGCTGACCGACAATGCGCAACTGGCGTTGCATGGCGCATTGTGGGAGTTGGATCAGGATATCGCTGCGCTGGTCTCTGATGAGGATCGGCTGGTCGCCTGTGTCTGTGCGTTTGCTGAGCAGTTGATGGAGAAGGTCGCCTTGCGGGCGCAGAATGCGCCGCAGCTTGCGGCTTTTGTTGGTGCCAGTTGGAAGGTTGAGGCCGACGATCTGACCATCAACGGGTTTACGCCAGCGCGGGCTGCGAAGGGTTCGACGCTGACCATGACCTTCAAGAAACCCAATGAGGTGGTCGGTAACCACATTGCAAAATACCAGGCGATGAAGCTCGCGAAAATGCTGATGGCTTATGATTTTGATCGGCGGCTCAATCCGTTTGCGGAGCTGGGCGGGTTCATCTTTACCTTCATGGGCGACGGCGCGCCGGGGACCGGGAAAACCACGCTCATTCAGATGATGGCGGGGCTGATCAACGACTATTGCCGGGTGGCGGGTTATGCCTTCCGCTATCAGAACTTTGGCATCGACAATATCGACAGCTATCAGGGCAAGTCGGGGCAGAACGCCAAGGCTTTTGTGCAGAATGTGCTCGACCCGCAAGTGATTGGCTTTGGCACCATTGATGACATCGACCAGATCGCGGGCAAGCGCGGGGATCGGCAGAGTTCGGCAGGGCAGCAGGAGGTCACGGCGGTGTTTATGGAGGCCTTTGCGGGCGCCAACACCGTGGTGCGCGGCAACTGCACCTTTGGCATGTTCTCCAACTATCCGGAGAACGTAGACGACGCGCTGCGTCAGCGGGCCGGGGCGCGGTTCTTGGTGGATGGGCCGCAGACGCGGGAGGATTACATCGACATCCTCGCTCTGTTGATGGGCAAGAACCACGACATTGCGCTGGGTGATCATGAACTGTTTGAAGCACAGGCCATTCAGAAAGCTGTAGCGGCGAGCTTTGAGAGCCACAACCGGCCACATGAGGAAGGCTTGCTTAACGTTTTCGACAAGGTTCATGCTCAGGTAGGCGAGTTGGACACCATTGCTAAGATGGGTACGTATCTGAAGGCCATTCAGGAGGCTGATCCGCGCTTTACGGGGCGGGCGATCAAGAACATTACTGACGCTGTGAAGGTGCGGGCGATGGACTTTGAATTGCCGGACGCATGGATGGAAAATCCAGAGCTGTTTTTGGCCAAAGACTACGACACCAAGAAGGCCATGATAAACGAACTGCGGGTGCCGATCACCACCGACATGGTGGTGCAGGAAATCAACCGCTATGCGGACAGTGAGTTCCGCTATGCCGATAAATCCGACGAGGTCGCGATCTCCAATATGGTGCGCGACATGCAGCGGTCCGAGGCGGCGAAGCGGCGGTATCTGGAGGGCAAAGGGTGAGTTGGACTGCGGTGCCTCTCCTATTGATGGTCAGCTTTTGCATGTGTCGCTTGACTCGTGTGGCACTGCCCAAAAATCTGTGGCTTTGGGCGCTGGCAGGTGCGCTGTCATGCGTGTTCATCGCAAGTGGCGCTGCCTTCATCGAACTTTATCGTGTTGGGGTTTGGAATTGGGACACAGGTGTTCTGCACGCGTGCGTTTACTTCGATTGGTGCCCAAGGGACTTTGCGTACCAAGTGTTTAGGGAGGCGATGTTCCTTCTCGTGCCCTTTGTAACGCTTGTCTTAGCAGTCCAACGCGACGCAAGCTGGCCATCCGGAGTGGCAAAATGAACCCGATTGACGCCCAACTTTGCGGGGGAGAGCCTTTGTGTTTGTGATCGACAGCATCGGTTTTTTCAACACGGCGGTGCCGCTCGGCGTCTTGGCGCTGTTGGCGGTGCTGTTGCCGCGTGTGCTGGTGGATCGTGAGACGCGCTCTCATGGCAAGGTGCTGCACGGAATTGCGCTGTCTGCGGCGTTTTTGGTGGCGATTGGGTTTATGATTTCGATAGGTCTCACCCAGATGCGCGGGTTTGAGGCCGTGGGGCATTTTGAGATTGATCCGCTGGGTGCGGCCTGGGTGCATTTGAGACTGTCGCTGATGGCGGCGATTGTCTGGGCGCCGATTTTGGGGCTGGCCTGGTTTGGCCATGCGCAGGGTGTGGAAGCGCGGCGCGGGCAGGATAGTGCGGCAGTGGAGCGGTGAGCATGGAGATGAGGGCCGCGCCCGACCTGGTGGGCGCTTTGGATTGTTTTGGAGTTGGTGATTTGGCGCAAGGAGCGCAGGTGTTTGTGTGTGTTGTGGACGGTGCAAACGCGCCCTCCGGGGGGAGGTCGGGCGCGGCCCGACTTAAGGCCGGGCGGGAGGTTAAAAAGTGACAGAAATCAGCAAGTGGTTAGCAGCAAACCAAGCACTACTAGTTTCGTTGGGGATACCGGTTTTTACAGTTTTCGTCGGCTTTTTTGGCAGTTATTTGGTTCACAAATCCAAAGCTGACGAAATTCGATTGGCCGGTAGAGTAAAGCTCTCGGAGTACCGGAAAGAAAACTTCGATGAGTTGATCAAACAAGTGGACCGAATTTATGCTTTAGTTGAGTCCATTTGCTTTCGGAACGCTTCGAATGAAGGTCTCAGCGAAGAGGATGTCAAGAAAGGCATGTCAGAGATGGTGCTGATTTCATGGGAAATTGCATCGAGAATCCGCGCTAAAGTTGTTGATCCAGAAGAGTTCGATCAAGCGGTTTTGGGCACAATTACACATCTATTTGGCGGTAATAGTGAAGATAGTGCCATTGGAGTGGTTCAAGTTCCGGAGTTTAGAGCACTTTGTCGGGCGATTGTTCGTGCTGAGTGGGAGCTTATTGAAAGTGAATTAAAGAGGTTGGCCTAAAATGCATAGACTGATCCAACGCGGCCTGATGTTTGGCAACCTGATCGAGGTGGCCTCGCCGGTTTTGGTGGAGCGCTATAACCGGGCGCTGAAACATCTGACGGGCAAGACCACCAATCTTACCGATTTCCACATCGATATCTCGGGTTATTCGCCGGAGATTGGCGACGAGCTAAACGATCATCTCTACCTCAATCACGGGGGCTGCAATCGGCAGTTCATCCTGCTGACCACGGATCAGAAATCCGCGCCGCTGTTGAACATCAAGTTCTCCACCAGCCGCGATATTCTGCGGCATTTCATTGAGGAAAACGAGCCTCAGCTCTTTGCTCTGACCGCGCGGGATGCCGTCGCAGGCGAGTTGGTGAATTCGGTATTTTCCGTAAGCCAGCCCGGCAAGCTGATGGACATTCGCAAGGTCACGATTGAGGCGGACACGACTGAGGGCACGCTGCGCGATGCGGAGAAGCTGGGCGAACTGGCGGATCGGTTCAAGCAGGAGGAAGACGGCTGGTTTGATGATGTGCTGATTGCTGACATGATCACGCTGGCAATACGCACTGGCGATGTGACGCGCAATCCGGTGAAGCTCAAACATATGGAGTTTGATCAGCAAGACTATTGGACCGCGCATTATGGCGGGGTCTACCTGTTCCGCGGCTTGGCGCATCCAGCGGTGATCACGGCGGGTGACAAGGCTGACCTGGGCAAGCTGCCGATCAAATACACGTTTGATTTCAAAG
This sequence comes from Shimia sp. MIT910701, assembly GCF_047126315.1. Taxonomy (GTDB): domain Bacteria; phylum Pseudomonadota; class Alphaproteobacteria; order Rhodobacterales; family Rhodobacteraceae; genus Shimia. The sequence goes on from NZ_CP138953.1 coordinate 977,717, forward strand.
ACCGAAATCAGATCGCGAAGTTTCTGGACTACAACGATCTGGCCGAGCCTATTGTGAAAGCGCGGGGCGTGGATGGCGCGGCGATTTTGCGCCAGAAGATGGATTTCATCGTTGTGGACGCGGCGCAGGAAGCCGGCGTGGACCTTACTGGGGCAACGCGCAGCGACATTCGCCGTCTGGCGCGACAGCATGCGGAGCAACTGCCGCCTGAATACCATGAGCTGCGTAAGATGGTGGATTGGGCGGAAAGTGATGGCAAATGGCCGAAGATCACCAGCGATCACCCCGCCTATTTCTACACGCTGCGGGCCACAGACACGGATCAGCGCGATCTGGTGAATATGCTGCTGGCAGAGTTGGCGCCCAAGGACATCCGGCAGCTGTTTATCTGCCACAAGGAGGTGTTTTATCGCCTCTATCAAGGCTGGTCAGAGACCAAAAAAAGCTTTGTGGCGGATTTCCTGGAGCGGGAGTATCAGGTCGACAAGGTTGGCGCGCGCGAGGCTCTGTTTGGCTTTGACGCACCACTGGAGATGCCCCGTGTGACGCGGCGGGCGTCTGAGGATATGATCGCACGGGTTGGTCCGTGGGGCGCGGTGAGGAGGTAGATCATGTTTGCATTGGCAAGATTGTCGGTCGTGGGCTTTGTCGTGCTCACCATTGTCTACATCTGTCTGTCGCTCTACTCGCGCGCCAAACGGCGCGACAAGCTTGAGGCGGAATGGGACCGTGAGGGTATGAGCGGCGACCGGGATGCCTTTGTAGAGCAAGGGTTGCAGGACTATGACGGCTCTTTGCGTCGCAAATTGATCTGGGGTGTCTATATCATCCCTGTGACCATCGTGATCGCGTTGATCTACTTTATGAATTTCCACTAGGGGGACCAAAGACATGGTCTATGTGAAATGGGGCTTTTGGACGCTCTTCTGGCTGTTTGTGGCGGCGTTTTTTCATTACACACTGCCGCAGCACGATGTCGTGCGGATCACCGACACCTATGAAAAGCGGATCGATTTTGGCGAGAACTCGATTTTCTGGGCCAAAGAAGACAGTGGCAATGCAACCGGCAACGTGAATCGCGATGTGTTTTTCATTCAGACCAAGTTTCCGAATGAAAAGGTGATGGTCTATCGCAACGAAGATACGTCCGCCGGGTGGCCGCCGTACTTCAAGTTTGACACCGCCAATTTGCAGGCCGAAGCGGCGGATATGAAGTCGTCTGCGGACGCGCCGCAATGGGTGGCTGTAAAGCACTACGGCTGGCGCAATGAGTTCCTATCGATCTACCCAAATGCCGTGGGAGTGAAAGCCGTAGAAGGGTCAGATGTGACCTTTATTCCATGGTTGAACATCCTGATCCTGACCGTGTTTTTCGCTTTTGTTTGGGCGATTTACGTGCGTTGGCGGCGCTTCCGTCAGGCGCGGATTGATCCGGTGCTTGAGGACATGGGAGACAGCCTGGAAGCAGCAGGCGACAATCTGGCTGAGAAGCGCGGGCGGTTCCGCGCCTGGCTGGACACCTGGCGCGGGAAGGCGCGTTAACGCATGCCGTAGTAGAGGCCGACCACGTGCTCGGCCTCTGCAAAGAACAGCCAGCGCGAGGTTGCGACACCTGCGACGTGGCTGAGGACTGCGATGATTGCCAAGACGTGGCTGAAGGGCAGCAGCAGGCAGATGATGGGCAGCACGAAGGTGAGCCCAAAAGCGATGCGGCGCAGTTTTTGCGCGTGTTTCCGGCCAATGACGTAGATGAATTCTCTCACCAGATAATTGGGCGCGGTGTGGGGATGTGCCATGGAGCGCACCGTGCCGCGCTCGCCTAATCCCGTGGCCGTGCCAAGGTCGGTGCCGCTGTCAGATAGGGCCGCGTCACCACGTTGCCACCAGATGAATTGGAAGATCGCGGCGATCACAAGCAGCAGGATGGCCATGTTCACGAGACCCGAAAGCAATGCGCCTCCAGCCAGAGAGAAACTCAGGTAAAGTGCTGGCGTCAAAGGGGTTTTCCAGCGTGGCACAGTTTCGAGCTGGGCGTAGATCATTGAGGTGGTGAAGACGGTGAACAGCGATAGGGCGGCACCGATCAGACCCAATGCGGTGGCGTTCATTTCAAGGAAAATCAGCGATATCGCGTGTAGCCCCATAAAAAGAAGGGCGAGGATGGCGCTGACTCCTTCGCGTGATAGCCAGCTGCTGCGCCATTGGGAGAGGGCGCGCCAGGCGCGTTCAGGGTGGCCGAGGTGGAAGGTGGAGGAGATCAGGCCACCAACGGACAGGGCGTAAGCAATTGCAAAGAATACAAAAGCTGTGAGGCCGGTGGGTGGCGTCGGATCAATGCCAAGCCAGAACAGGAGGCCGAAGCCAAGGCCGGAGAGCGTTGAGAAGACGATAACGGATGGGGCTGGATGCATCAGGCGGTCCCTCCGGGCAGTTTGTCGAGGGCCTTGTCGAGCCAGCCGAGGAAGCCTTGGGGTTCTTCGGCAACGGGTTCCAGAAGTGGGGCCAAAAGGCTTTGGTCGTCCCAGGAATCTTTGAGGCGGGGTGGCAGATATTTGTTGACGGGCAAGGTGCCCATTTCCGGCATGAGGTCAAATCCGCCTCTGGATTCAACAAGTTGGCTGACGTCAGATTTGGGATCGGACAGGTCGCCAAAGTGTCTTGCACCCGCTGGGCAGGTGCGGACGCAGGAGGGGATTTGATCCTCTTCCGGCAGGTTTTCGTTGTAGATGCGATCCACACAGAGGGTGCATTTCTTCATCACGCCTTCGGCTTGATCCAACTCGCGCGCGCCATAAGGGCAGGCCCAGGCGCAGAGGCCGCAGCCGATGCAGTGGTCTTCGTTGACCAGCACAATGCCATCCTCAACGCGTTTGTAGCTTGCGCCGGTGGGGCAGACTGTGACGCAGGGGGCATTTTCGCAATGCAAACAAGACTTGGGAAAGTGTACGGTCTGCGCGCTGCCTTGCTCTGGCTGCACCTCATAGCTGTGTACGCGGTTCAGAAATGTGCCCATGGGTTCGGTGCCATAGGGGCGTTGATCAGACAGCGGCGCGCCGTAGTTTTCGGTGTTCCAGCCTTTGCAGGATATCACGCATGCGTGGCAGCCGACGCAGGTGTCCAGATCGATCACAAGGCCGAGGGTGCGGTCGGTTTTGGCGGGTAAATCGGTCATTTTTTCACGTCGGTATTGCGTCGGTATTGCGACTGTATCGCGGAGGTGCGGATTTTGAGGCCTTGATGTCTCATTTGCCTACTTTCCATTCCAAATGATCCGGGCCTTGGGGCACTGGTGACTTGATAGGATCAAAGGCCGGTTGGCTCTCTTCAGGCGCATCCGCTTTCGCGATTTTCACGCGCAGGTCGAACCACGCGGCTTGGCCTGTGATGGGGTCCGAGTTGGCCCACCGCAAGCCGTCGCCTTTGGGCGGCAGCAATTCATGGATCAGATGGTTGAGCAGGAACCCTTTGTTGGCCTCCGGCGCGTCCTCAGAAAGCGCCCAGGCGCCTTTGCGTTTGCCAATGGCGTTCCAGGTCCAGACGGTGTTCTCGTTGAGAGCCGCCTGATGGGCCACAGGCACTGTGATCTCGCCGTGGGCAGAGGTCACGCGGGCCCAGTCGCCCTCGGCAAAGCCGTGTTTCTTCCAGAGTTTGGTTGGGAGGTAGAGCGGGTTTTCGCCGTGTAACTGGCGCAGCCAAGCGTTTTGGGTGCCCCAGCTGTGATACATCGCCATTGGGCGTTGGGTGAGGGCGTGCACGTTCAACTCGTCTGGATCAACACGGGCGTCCTCCAGCGGCGCGTACCAGATGGGCAGCGGCTCCATAACCTCCTTCAGACGGTCGCGCAGATGGTCTGGAGGCTGGATGTCACCATGTCCTTCGGCGGCACGTTGGAATTTGCGCATTGGTTCCACATAGAGCTGGAACAAGAAGGGTTGGGGGGCGTCATAGAGCCCAATGCCAACGGCCCAGTCTTGGTAGTGCTGATTCCAAGGTTTCATGTAGAGTGCGTTGTCCGGCACGTGTTCGATGGCAAAGCCACCGTTGGCAATGTACTCTTCAAGTTGATTTGGATTGACTTTGCCGCGGCCAAATTGGTCGCCGTTTCCACGGAAACCAGCAAGAGGACCCACGCCAGGGCGGCGTTCGTGGTTCACGATGTAATCGGCGTAGTCTTTCCACTTGGCGGTTCCGTCTTCTTTGAGAAAGCCAGGCAGGCCAATACGTGCGCCAAGTTCGATCAGCACCGATTGGAAGCCGCGCACGTCGCGATCTGGTTCAATCACCGGCCAGCGGATGGCGTCGGCCGCGCCGTCCGCTTCGCAGATTGGGCGGTCCAATAGCGAAATACAGTCGTGGCGTTCCAGATAGGTGGTGTCGGGGAGGATCAGGTCGGCATAGGCGACCATTTCGGAACTGTAGGCATCGGAGTAGATGATGCGTGGGATGCGGTAGCCGCCGTCGTCGTTGCGGTCGGTCAGCATCTTGATCACGCCCGAGGTGTTCATCGAGGAGTTCCAGGACATGTTGGCCATGTACATGAACAGGGTGTCGATCGGGTACGGATCCTGTGCGTGGGCGTTGGAGATCACCATATGCATCAGGCCATGTACGGACATAGGGTTTTCCCATGTGAAGGCTTTGTCGATGCGACAGGCGGAGCCGTCCTCGTTGATCTGCAGGTCTTCGGGGCCACGCGGGAAGCCGAGGTGTGGACCGGCTAGTGGCTTGCCGGGACGGCCATAGCCGTGGGGTGTTGGGTGCGCCTCAACCGGCTTGGGATAGGGCGGCTTAAAACGGAAACCGCCGGGGACTTCGACGGTCCCCAAAAGGATTTGCAGCACGTGTAGGGCGCGGCACGTCTGGAACCCGTTGGAATGGGCGGAGATGCCGCGCATGGCGTGAAAGCTGACCGGCCGCCCCGTCATGGTTTTGTGGACCTCGCCGCGGAAGTCGGTCCACTCCTGCTCCAGCTCAAAGGCCTCGTCAAAGGCCACACGCGCCAGTTCAGCGGCGATGGTTTTGATTTTTCGGGCGGAGATGCCGGTTTTCTCGGCGACGTTTTCCGGTGCGTATTGCGGGTCGAGATATTTCTCAGCCATCAGGTGCATCACTGTACGGTGGGTGACACCGGCCTGACGGTAGGTGGCCGACAGATCTGGGCGCACGCCTTTCTTGTCAAAGGGTGCGGGCTTGCCGGTTTTGCGGTCAATCACCAGTTGTTTGCCATCCGCGTCGCGCATCAAAAGGCCGGTTTCGGCGTCCACCAGCACGGCGGCATTTGTGTATTGCGCGAGGTAGTGCAGGTCGATTTTGCCGGCCTTCATCAGCTCATGCACGAGGCTGAGGATGAAGAGGCCGTCGGTGCCGGGCGTGATGCCCACCCATTCATCCGCAACGGCGTTGTAGCCGGAACGCACAGGGTTCACGCCAATGACTTTGGCACCGCGGGCTTTGATCTTTCCAATGCCAGCTTTGATTGGGTTGCTGTCGTGGTCTTCGGCGACGCCAAAGATCATGAAGAGTTTGGTGTGGTCCCAATCCGGTTGGCCAAACTCCCAAAAAGCCCCACCCATGGTGTAGATGCCCGCCGCTGCCATGTTGACGGAGCAGAAACCGCCGTGGGCCGCATAGTTGGGCGTGCCAAAGTGCTGTGCCCAGAAGCTGGTGAAGCTTTGGGATTGGTCGCGGCCGGTGAAGAAGGCCAATTTGTGCGGCGCGGTTTCATGTAGCTCGGTAAGCCAACCGACAGCTGTGCTCATGGCCTCTTCCCAGCTGATCTCCTCATACTCGCCGGAACCGCGTGGGCCGACCCGTTTAAGGGGCTTTTTCAGGCGAGACGGCGCGTTGACCTGCATGATGCCGGCGGAGCCTTTGGCGCAGAGCACGCCTTTGTTCACCGGATGGTCGCGGTTGCCTTCGATATAGGCCACTTGTTTTTTGCCATCGGGGCCGTCCTTCATGTGCACGTTGATGCCGCAGCGACAGGCGCACATGTAACAGGTCGTCTGACGTATCTCGTCAGAGACTTTCGGACTGGTGTTGAGGTCGGGTTGCTGGAACGTCATCTGGCCTCCCTTGGGCGCGTTTATCCGGTGAGCAAGTAAATCCCCGCGAGAATGAAGCCTGCGATGAAGAGGGTTTCGACAAAGATGAGCGCGATGGCTGCGCCGCCGACGCCGAGCACCTGTTTGAGGTTGGTTTTCATGCCCACAGCCGCGACGGCGGTGAGCAGGAGATAACGAGAGGTTTCGCCCAGCAGGTCAGAAAGAAAGGCGGGAATGAAACCAAGCGAATTCAGAGCTGCGAGAGCAAGGAAACCGACCACAAAGCCCGGCAAAACTGGCGGGCGCTCGCCGGATGTGGGGGCTTCAGCAAAGGTGCGGATCAGCATGGAGGTGATCAGAACCACTGGGGCCAGCATGGCGACTCGGATCAGCTTGACCAGTACGGCGGTGTCGCCTGCCTCTTGGCTGATAGAGAAGCCGGCACCAGCAACCTGGGCGACATCATGGATGGTGCCGCCAAGGAAGACGCCCGCCATTTGATCGTTGAGCCCGAAGACTTCCACCAACGGCGGATACGCGATCATGGCAATGGTGGACATAACGGTGACGCCCATGACGGTGAAGAGCAGGCGTTCCTCAGAACGGGCGTCTTTGGGCAAGATTGCAGCCACGGCCATGGCAGCAGAGGCGCCGCAGATGGCAACGGAGCTGGCAGTGAGCGTAGAGAAGCGCCATTTGTGACCGAACAAAGGGGCTACGAGCAGACCAAAAAGGATTGTCGCCACCACGCCGAGGATGATGAGCAGCAACAGTTGCCAGCCCAGTTCCATGACCATCATCGCTGAAATGCGGGCGCCAAGCAGGGCCACGCCCAAGCGGAGTACTGTTTTTGCGGCAAAGCCAACGCCCTCAACGGTGCGGCCTTCCTCGCCCAAAAAATTGAGGGCAATGCCAAACAGCAGGGCAAGCAACATGGCGGGGGCGCCATGGTGCTCAGACAGCAATTGCGCCGTGGCCGCAACTGTGACGGCAACCGCAACGCCGGGGAAATAACGGGCAAAATCCGCGCGTAGACGCATTTTGATCTGCGTAAGGCGGTCAGGTTGGGAGCTTGTTCTGTCTGCTTGGGTCACGCGCGGAAATCCTTCTTTGCAGAAGCTGTGGCAGATTGAGCGTGTAGGTCAAGGACGTGTTGCGTACGTGCCGTAAAGTCAGGGATGTTGGTCATGCACCAATCCCCTGACGGAGGATCCCCAGCGTCGCCAATCCGATCAGCAGGCAGAGGCAAAACGGTTTGTAATATGGCTCCCACGCGGGGCGGAAGAGGGACTTACCGGCGATAACTCCCAGAGCGGATGCCGGTGCTAATGCAAGGCCGCGCAGGGCGGACTCGGTGTTCATCACGCCAAAATAGGTCAAGGTTGCCAGTGAAATGACGGAAGACGCAAAGAGGAACATCACCAGAGAGGCGCGCATTTCGCGGGCGGGGGCGTTGGAGGCTAACACATAGAGCGCAACGACCATGCCGCCAACACCGGCCAGGCCGGTCACGATGCCCGCCAAAATGCCCGATCCCCAGAGGCCTGGCCGTGTGGCCAAGACCGGCAGGCGCAGTTTGGCGAGCTGCGTCGCGGCAAGCACAACAATCACGCTTAAAGCTACCAATTTGGAGGTGTCGACCGGCAGGGACTGGGTTAAGCTGAGACCTATGGGCAGGCCAAACGCCGAGCCTAGCACCAGCCCGGTGACCACGCGGCGGTTGGCGTCTTTCATACCGCCGCGCACCATCAGTAGGGAGGCGGTCATCTCCTGAAACCAAAGGATGGGGATCAGTGTTATGGGGGCGAGAAACATCACGGCGATCGCCATAACAACCGCAGATAAGGCAAAGCCTGAAAACCCGCGCACCATACCGGCGACGAAACAAATCAGGATGAGCCAAACAAAGTGGTCAGTTGGCAGGGCGAGGGCGTCGATCATCAACGGTCTTTCATCGGGGTATAAGGGCGCATGTCAGGGCCGTTATAGAGCGTCAGTGGCCGGATGAGGATGTTGCTTTCTTGTTGGTCGATACACTGGATGATCCAGCCCGGCATGCGGCCGATTGCGAAGATTGGCACATAGAGATCCATCGGGATGCCGTGCAACTGGTAGATCACGCCGGAGTAGAAATCGACGTTCACGTTGAGGCCATGGCGGGCGTAGGGCTTCATCGCTTCGACCACGCCTTGCAGGATTTCGTACCACTCTGGTGCGCCCATTTCTTCGCCAAGTTTTTTCACACCGTCGCGCATGTGGCGCGCGCGCGGGTCTTCGGCGCGGTAGACGCGGTGGCCAAAGCCGGTGACCGCCTCGCGGTTTTTGCGCTTGGCTTTGACGTAGGCGGCGGCGTTGTCGGGCGTACCGATCTCGTGCACCATTTTCATCACGTCTTCGGCTGCGCCGCCGTGGGCGGGGCCTGCCAAAGTGGACAGCGCGGTGACGACGCCGCCGTGCAGATTGGTGTCGGTGCCAATGGTGACGCGGGCGGCAAAAGAGCTGGCGTTGGCGCCGTGTTCGGCGTGTAGGATGAAGTCGACATCGGCCAGTTTGGCGGCGTCCTCGGAAGGTTTCTCTCCCTTGAGCATCCAGAGCCAGTTGGCTGCGTGGGACAGAGTCTTGTCCGCAGGGATCGGATCGCGGCCGTTGCGGATGTTTTCATGCGCGGCGATGATCATCGAGACTTGCGAGGTTAGGCGCAGGCCGTTGGCGAGAAAAGCTTCAGTGCCAGTGTTCTGGCTATCTGCCTCCAGTGCGGCGAGGGCGGAGACCGCGGTGCGCAGTACGTCCATAGGGTGGCCGTCTTTGGTGGCGCGGATGATGTCGAAGATTTGGTCAGGCAGCTCGCGGGCGGCCTTGAGCGCGGCGTCGAATTCAGCCAGTTGTGTCTCGGTGGGCAGCTCGCTGTGGATCAGCAGGTAGCAGACTTCCTCAAATGTAGACTGCGTGGCGAGGTCGTGGATGGAATAACCTCGATAGGACAGCTCGCCTTTGGCGCCATCGATATGGGAGACGCCAGAACGCTCGAAATAAATGCCCTTGAGGCCGCGGTTGATCTTGACGTTTTCGGTCACGGATGGCTCCTGTTGCGTATGCGGAGGTATACATGAAGTTTATGGATGCGCTGTCGGCCAAGGTGGCGGCGAAAAACGCGCGGGTGGTGTTCCCCGAACACAAAGAGCCGCGCACAGCCGAAGCCATGCGGGCGCTGGATCGGGATGGTCTGTGTCGGCCTATGACGCTTGGTGACAACACCGACCGCTACGTACAGGCGCTGATCGAGACGCGCGGTATGAAAGAGCGGATCGCCCGACGTCTTGTGGAGAAGCCGCTCTATCGGGCGGCGGCCATGGTTGCGGCCGGTGAGGCCGACGCGATGACTGCGGGTGCTGAAGCGCCAACGCGGCGTGTGATCGAAGCGGCCTCCATGTCGATTGGCTTGGCCGATGGGGTGAGCGTGCCGTCGAGTTTTTTCTTGATGAATTTCCCGGATGGCCGGTCGTTGGTCTTTGCCGACTGCGGTTTGACGGTGGACCCTGATGCCGAAGGATTGGCGGCGATTGCCACAGCCTCGGCGCGCAGCGGAGAAGCCTTGCTGGGTGAGGCGCGGGTGGCGTTGTTGTCGTTTTCCACCGGCACCAGCGGAGCGGGTGCCGGTGTTGACAAAGTGCGCGAGGCGGCCGAGTTGAGCGGTTTCACGGGGCCGGTGCAAGGTGACGCCGCGCTGATCCCCGACGTGGCCGCGCGTAAGGGCGCGGGGACCGGCGACGCAAATGTGCTGGTGTTCCCGAATCTGGATGCGGGCAATATCGCTTACAAATTGGCGGTTGCATTGGGAGGTGCGCAAGCCTTGGGGCCAATCCTGCAAGGGTTCAAAAAGCCGGTGTGCGACCTTAGCCGTGGGGCAAGCGCGCAGGATATTGTGGCCGCGACCGTTGTGACGCTGGCGCTGGATTGATGTAGGCGCGGGGGTCATGCGGCCCCCTCCGGCGCCTTTTGGGTCTGATCCAATGCATCAGATTGGGCGACGGTGACGGCAACCATGTGCAAAATATCCTCAGCGGAACATCCTCGGGACAAGTCATTGGCAGGTTTGGCCAGGCCTTGCAGCACCGGGCCAATGGCGGTTGCCCCACCAACGCGCTGGGCGATTTTGTAGCCTAGGTTGCCGGCATTCAGGCTGGGGAAGACAAAGACGTTGGCTGCGCCGCCAAGCGCAGATTTCTCGGCTTTTGACGCGGCGACCTCAGGCACAAAGGCGGCGTCGAACTGAAGCTCTCCGTCGATAATGAGATCAGGATCGGCGACTTTGGCCAGATGCGTGGCCGCCACAACCTTGGACACTTTGGGATGATCTGCGCTACCTGCCGTTGAGAAAGACAACATGGCGACGCGTGGCGTCTCGCCGGTGAGTGCCCGGTAAGACGCCGCCGAGGCACGAGCAATTTCGGCCATTTCATTTGCGTCAGGGTCCACAACAAGACCACAATCCGCAAAGATATGCGCGCCTTTTACGGTGTGGTGCTCCTTGCAGTAGAGCATAAAAAAGAACGAGGAGACCATCGCCGCATCCGGCGCTTTGCCGATGATTTGTAGGGCAGTGCGGACTGTGTCGGACGTGGTTTCGGCGGCGCCGCCGACGGTGCCGTGGGCGCGGCCGGTTTGCACCAGAAGGGCCGCATAGGTCAGTCTGTGACGGACTTGTGCGGAGGCTATTTCCGGTGTCATGCCTTTGTGGGCGCGCAAAGACACCAACGTTTCGCGGAATTCGTCAATCAGTGGGGAGGTGTTGGGGTCGTGGATCTCGATGTCGCCGGCAACTTCCTCAGGGGTCGTGCCGCAACTGGCGAGATTGTCTTCGATCTTTTGAGGGTCCCCCACCAGCAGCACGCGGGCCACTTTTTCTTTGCGGATCATGAGCGCAGCCTCAGCTACGCGGGGATCATCGCCCTCAGAAAGGGCGATGATTTTGTCAGAGCCGCTGGCGGCACCAAGTATCTGGCGGAGCGGCTTCAAGGGGTCAGCTTCCGGTCTGTTTGACCATGTCAGCCGCGTCGATACCGGCCACGGAAACAGGCTTTTTCATCGCGTCGCGGCGGAAGGGTTCACCCAGTTCCTGGTTGATCATGGCTTCGATCAGCGTTGTCTTGCCGTGGTTCATCTGATCGTCGATGGCTTTGTTCAACGCGGCGGTCAGCTCGTCCATGGTGCGGGCCACAACACCTTGCAAGCCACAGGCTTGCGCGATGCCAGCATAGGACACTTGGGTGTCCAGTTCGGTGCCCACAAAGTTGTCGTCAAACCACAGGGTGGAGTTCCGTTTTTCAGCGCCCCACTGGTAGTTGCGGAAGACGATTTGGGTCACTGCAGGCCATTCGCCGCGGCCGATGGCGGTCAGCTCGTTGACCGCGATGCCAAAGGCGCCGTCACCGGCAAAGCCGCAGACCGGCACATCCGGCTGGCCGATTTTGGCGCCCACGATGGCAGGCAGGCCGTAGCCGCAGGGGCCAAACAGGCCGGGGGCGAGGTATTTGCGGCCTTCCTCAAAGGAGGGGTAGGCGTTGCCGATGGCGCAGTTGTTGCCGATGTCGGAGCTGATGATGGCTTCGCGCGGCAGAGCGGATTGGATCGCGCGCCAGGCCATGCGTGGGGACATCCAGTCTGGTTTGTCGGCGCGGGCGCGCTCGTTCCAGGTTGTGCCCGGATCGTCATCTTCGTGGTCCATCGAGGACAGTTGCTGTGCCCAGGCGGATTTGGTTTTGGAAATGCGCGCTTTGCGCTCTTCGCGGCCTGCATCGCCTGCGGTGTCGGAGAGTTGCTCCAGAATGCCATTGGCCACTTTGGCGGCGTCGCCAACGATGCCCACTTCGACTTTCTTGGTCAGGCCGATGCGGTTGGGGTTGATGTCGACCTGAATGATTTTTGCGTCTGCTGGCCAATACTCCATGCCGTAGCCGGGCAGGGTGGAGAATGGGTTCAGGCGGGTGCCAAGGGCCAGAACAACGTCAGCCTCTTTGATGAGTTCCATGCCCGCTTTGGAGCCGTTGTAGCCCAGTGGGCCTGCAAACAGTGGGTGGTTGCCGGGGAAGGCGTCGTTGTGCTGATAGCCCACGCACACAGGCGCATCGAGGCGTTCGGCCAGCGCGATGGACGCTGGGATGCCACCTTCAGACAGGACCGTGCCGGCACCGTTGAGGATCACCGGGTTCTTAGCTTCAGACAGCAGTTTGGCCGCGTCTGCCACAGAAGACGTGCCGCCGGAGGAAGCCTCAAATTCGATGGGATCGGGCAGGTCGATGTCGATCACCTGAGTCCACATGTCCCGTGGGATGTTGAGCTGTGCCGGGCCACAGAGGCGCTTGGCTTGGGCAATCACACGGGTGAGGACTTCCGCAACACGGGACGGGTCGCGGACCTCTTCCTGATAGGCCACCATGTCTTTGAACAGCGCCATCTGCTCAACTTCCTGAAAACCACCCTGACCGATGGTCTTATTGGCGGCCTGTGGGGTCACCAGCAGCAGCGGCGTGTGGTTCCAGTAGGCGGTTTTCACGGCGGTCACGAAGTTGGTGATGCCGGGGCCGTTTTGCGCGATCATCATCGACATTTTGCCGGTGGCGCGGGTGTAGCCGTCGCTCATCATGCCAGCGGAGCCTTCGTGGGCGCAGTCCCAGAACATGATGCCCGCTTTGGGGAAGAGATCTGAGATTGGCATCATGGCGGAGCCAATGATTCCAAAGGCATGCTCGATGCCGTGGCGCTGAAGCACTTTCACAAAGGCTTCTTCGGTGGTCATTTTCATGAGGCAAACTCCATGCTGCGCCCGACTCTTTCGGTGGGCGTTCCTTTTGCATGGAAAGTACGAACTGCGGCAATTTGGCGTTAGGGCCAGATGGGGTGCCCGGATGTGTCCAGATCAGCCAGAGCCAAGCGCGCGGGCGATCCGGGCCACGCCCTCGGGGATGCGTTCGGAGGGAATGGAGGAATAGCCGAGGCGGTAGAAGTTCTTTGGTGGGGTTTCGCCGGTGAAAAACGAATGACCTGGTTCGATGAGGACACCTTCGGATTTGAGGATTTCTGCCAAGATTTCAGTGTCGACGTCGGGGTTGGCCTGCATCCAAAAAGATGAGCCGCCAAAGGCGCCTTTGCCCGCAACGGTCAGGCCTGATTGATCAATGGCGTCCTGCATGACGGCGCGGCGGGCTTTGAGGGCCTCGCGGATGCGGCGGATGAGGGCATCGTAGTGGCCAAGGGATAGGAAATACGCGGCAGTGCGTTGGATGTGGCCGGGAGGATGACGAATGACGGAGGCACGCAGGGCGCGGGCTTCTCGGATGAAGGCTTCGGAGCCGACCAGATATCCAAGACGCAGGCCAGGAAACAGCGACTTGGAGAAGCTTCCCACATAAATCACACGGCCTTCGGTATCGAGTGATTTCAAGGCCGGGGAGGGGGCGTCAAGGAAGGACATTTCAAATTCGTAGTCATCTTCGACCACCAGCGCGTCGATGTCGCGGGCACGCTCCAGCAAGGCGTGGCGGCGGGCCATCGGCATGGTGGCGGTGGTTGGGCATTGATGGCTGGGGGTGGTGAAAATCACGTCCGCTTCAGAGGGGATCAGGTCGGGGTTGAGGCCGTCGCGGTCTACGTTGATGGCGTCCACATGGCAGCGCGATTGGTTCAGAATGTCGCGCAGGGCGTGGTAGCAGGGGTTTTCGATTGCGGCCATGCGGCGCTGGGTCAGCAGCACCTGCGCAGCAATCCAGAGCGCGTTTTGGGCACCCAAGGTGATCAGGATTTCTTCAGGGCGGGCGATGATGCCACGACGGGGTAGCGTGTTGCGGGCGATGAATTCGACCAACTCGGGGTCGTCCTGATCATAGTAATCCGAAGTGAGCGCGGTGAAGTCTTTTTGGCCCAAAGCCTGCAAAGCACAGAGCCGCCAGTTGGCGTGATCAAAAAGACTGGGATCGGTTTGTCCGTAAACAAAAGGGTAGCGGTAGTTGGCCCAGTCTTTGGGTTTGTCCGGAGTGTCACCGCCGGTGAAGCGACGCCCCAAAGCGCGGGTCCAATCGATGCGGTCTTCGCGTGGTTTAGGTGGATCAAAAGATGGGGGAACCGGGGCGTTTTCGCTGACGTAGTAGCCGGATCGGCCACGTGAAGTCAGGTAGTCGTTGGCCAGAAGCTCGGTGTAGGCGAGGGTGACAGTGATGCGTGACACGCCGAGGTGGGTGGCGAGTTTGCGCGAGGACGGGAGTTTTTCGCCGCGACGGAAGCGGCCGGACAGGATGCCCTCTGCGATCAATTGCTGGATTTGCGCCTGAAGTGTGCCCTGAAAGCCGGGCGCGAGGAAGAAGGTTTCGACAGATATGGCCATGGGCGGGAGGCTATACTGGACTTATCGCGCTGGCAAACTGGACTTTCACGCTTGTGCCATGCGTGCCAGCTTGTGCTTAAGATTTGCGCGCACGGCGGGCCATTCGTGTTGGCAGATCGAATAGACCGCGGTGTCGCGCAATGTGTCGTTGGCCATGATCATGTGATTGCGCAGAACGCCATCGAATTTCTCGCCAAGACGTTCGATCGCGCGGCGTGATTGTTGGTTTAGAAAATGGGTGCGGAATTCTACGGCAATGCAGTCCAATTCTTCAAAGGCGTGACGCAGCATCAGCAGTTTGCATTCGGTGTTCATTGGGCTGCGTTGGGCCGCCGCGCGATACCATATGGACCCGATTTCCACCCGCCGGTTGGCTGCGTCGGCGTTCATAAAGGTGGTCATGCCAACGGCTTTGCCTGTTGGGTCGAGGATGGCAAAAGGCGTTATGCCTGAGGTCGCATTCCGCGCGTCGATGTTGGCCGGCACCTCTTCGGGTGTTGGCACCATGGTGTACCACAGGGAGGAAAGATCCCCGTCTGCGGAGGCTTCGGCCAAATCACTCGCGTGGTCCTGTGACAGAGGCGCCAATGACACATGGGTGCCGGTCAATGTGATGGGGGCAGGCCACATGGGTTTTCCTTTCACAGACACAAGCGCCACCTGCCCCGAGGGGCAAGCGGCGCGGGGTGACGGGGGAGGATGCCGTCACCGGACGTTGCAGTTCTGTTTAGCCAAACACTTTGGTCAGGGCGTTATCGACAGCCGTGGTGATGGCGTCGATGTCGTCTGCCGTGGCGATCAGGGCCGGGGAGAAGGCAATCACGTTGTTGCGGCCCGGCACGGAGCGGTTGGCTGCACCGATGATCACGCCTTGCGCGCCACAGTCGGCGACCACGGCGGCGATGTCGGCTTCGTCCACAGGCTCCTTGGTCTCGCGATCTTTCACAAGCTCACAGCCAAGGAACAGGCCTTTGCCGCGCACGTCGCCAATGACTTCGTGTCTCTCCATCAGAGCCTGCAGGTTGGCCATCATGCGCTCGCCCATGGCGGTGCAGTTTTCCAGCAGGCCTTCTTCTTCGATGATCGCCATGTTTTCCAGCGCGGCCGCAGGGCCAGCGGTACATCCGCCGAAGGTGGAGATGTCCCGGAAGTGGTCCAGCTTGTCGGACGCGTCGGATTTAAACAGGTCAAAGACCTCTTCGGTGGTGACCATGCAGGCGATGGCGGCATAACCGGAGGCCACGCCTTTGGCCATGGTCACGAAGTCCGGCTTGATGCCGTAGTGCTGATAGCCAAACCAATGAGTGCCGGTGCGGCCAATGCCACAGACCACTTCGTCGATGTGCAGCAGGATGTCATACTGTTTGCAGATTTCCTGCACCCGTTCCCAATAGCCTTCGGGTGGGGTGATGACGCCGCCACCTGCGGTCACAGGCTCAAGGCAGAGTGCGCCCACGGTGTCCGGGCCTTCCTTAAGGATGACCTCTTCGATCAGGTTGGCCGCAGCGATGCCGAACTCGCGCCCGGAGAGATGGCCGAGGCCAAGTTCGTCTTTGCGGTACTCCATACAGTGCGGCACGCGCACAAAACCCGGTGCAAAGGGGCCGTATTGCATGTTGCGTTCATCCTGACCGCCCGCGGACATCGCCGCCAATGTGGAGCCGTGGTAGTCGCGGTCGCGATAAAGGATTTTGTGTTTCTTGCCGCCGTATTTCTTATGCGCAATCTGACGGATCATCTTGAAGGCCTTCTCATTGGCCTCTGATCCGGAGTTGGTGAAATAGACTCGGCTCATGCCGGGCATTTTGTCGATCAGTTTCTCCGCATAAAGCGCGCCGGGTACGTTGCCCGCGGCATTGGCGAAGTAGCACATTTTCATCAGGTTGGCGTGCACGGCGTTTGCAATGCGCTCACGGCCGTAGCCGACGTTTACGGTCCAGACCGCGCCAGACACAGCGTCGATATACTCTTTGCCGTTCTGATCCCACACGCGCATGCCTTTGCCTTCGATGATGATACGAGGGTCGTTTGTTTCGAACGGCTTGTGCTGCACCAGATGATGCCAGACGTGGGCTTTGTCAGCGTTCACGACATGGCTAAGGTCGTTGTCTTTCAATGTGCCATCCATGGCGCGAGTCTCCCTGATTGAGAATCTACTTTAGATTGTTTTTCGGGCGCAAACTCCGCCCGCTACGTGGATTTCGGTGACATCCTCGCGACTTTTTCAAGCAGGTTTATAGGGCCAAAAAATTTGGCTCTGTAAGGCCAGTATTCCGACGGGCTGCGTCCACAAATCCGTGAAGAGGGCTTCAAATCCCTATTTTATAACGTTTTCAACCAAGTGGTCAAATTTAATTGGCGGGGCCAAGACACGGGTTCGTGACGTTGAATTGCTGAAAAAAACATTGATCGGTGCCCGAATTTCCGCTCCCCTCAAGGAGGACGCGCATTGCCGGTGATCAAAAAAGAGGCTCAAGGCCCGACGAACCCGGCTCGAATTTCGCGCCAGAATCGACAACGGGAGAAATGATTATGAGCTTGAAAACGACGCTGATGGGTGCGGCGGCCTCCACCGCTATGTTGCTGGGTGCGCAGGCAGCGATGGCCGACGAGATCACCGTGGCCTACTTCCTGGAGTGGCCGATGCCGTTCCAATACGCCAAGCAGACCGGCATGTATGAAGAAGCCATGGGCACCAAGATCAACTGGGTCAGCTTTGACACCGGCACCGCGATGAGCGCGGCGATGGCCTCTGGCGACGTGCAGATTTCTGTGAGCCAAGGTGTGCCACCGTTTGTGGTTGCAGCCTCTGCAGGTCAGGACATCCAGATCGTGGATGTGGCGGTGAGCTACTCTGACAACGACAACTGTGTGGTGGCCTCTGGTCTTGAGATTGACAAGGACAGCGCCGCTGAACTGGCCGGCAAGAAGGTGGCTGTGCCGCTGGGCACCGCGGCGCACTATGGTTTCCTCAGCCAGATGAACCACTTCGGTGTGGATGTGGCGTCTATGGAAGTGGTCGACATGGCACCAGCGGAAGGCGCTGCGGCACTGGCGCAAGGATCGCTGGACATGGCCTGTGGTTGGGGTGGCGCGCTGCGTCGCATGAAAGAGCATGGCAACGTGCTGTTGACCGGTGCGGAGAAAGAAGAGCTGGGCATTCTGGTGTTTGACGCCACTACCGCGCCTGCGTCCTACATTGCCGAAGAAGGCGAGATGCTGGCGAAGTTCCTGGCGGTGACCGCCGAAGCCAACGCAATGTGGGCGGATGAAGCCAACCACGCCAAGATGCTGCCGGTGATCGCGAAAGACGCGGGTATGGATGAGCAGTCCACCGCAGATACGCTGGCGACCTTCAAGTTCCCAACCGTGGACGATCAGTTGGGCGGTGCCTGGCTGGGCGGTACGGCGCAGGACTTCATGAAAGGTGTGGCGGGCGTGTTTGTGGGCGCAGGCTCCATTCCAAGCGCGCTGGACAGCTATGACGGCGCGGTCAACACCGGACCGCTGGAAGCTGCCAAAGGCATGTAAGCGCATGTAAGGACAAGGCCCGCACCTTTGGATGTGGGCCTTGTTTTCAATGATTTCCCAATGAGAACAGGCGGGACAACCGCCGTGCGTCGCGGGGGCGATGCCCAACGTCAGATAGGGACCATGACCGGATTATCCATACAAAATTTGTCCATGCGTTTTGACCTGCCCAACGGCAGTCATGTGCAAGCGCTAAAGGACGTGAGCCTTGATCTAAAACAGGGCGAGTTGCTGAGTGTGCTGGGGCCTTCGGGCTGTGGCAAAACCACCTTGTTGAATATTGTGGCCGGGTTTCTGGCGCCGACAGAAGGCCAGATTATGCTGAACGGGCATCAAGTGCTTGGGCCGGATGCCGAGCGTGGCATGGTGTTTCAAAAGGGCGCCTTGTTTGAGTGGATGAGCGTACGGGACAACGTGCGTTTTGGACCGGATATGAAGGGCATGCCGAAGTCTGAGAGCGCAGAGATCGTTGACCATTTGCTCGACGTGGTGGGGCTGCAGGATTTCAAGGAAAAAATGGTCTATGAGCTGTCCGGCGGAATGCAGCAGCGTGTGGCATTGGCCCGCTGCCTTGCAAATGATCCGGATGTGATCCTGATGGACGAACCGCTGGGGGCGCTCGACGCGCTGACGCGGGAGAAGATGCAAAGCCTGGTGCTCAAGCTGTGGAAAGAGACTGGCAAAACAATCATTTTGATCACCCACTCGGTGGATGAAGCGCTGTTGTTGGGGGAGCGCCTGTTGGTGATGGCACCGCGGCCGGGGCGGATTCACAAAGAATATCGCCTGCCTTTTGCGGACATGGGCGTGGGCGCAGATTTGCGGGAGGTGAAGGAGCATCCGGATTATGCCGCAACCCGCGAAGAGATCCTCAACATGATCTGGAACATGGAAGAAGAGATCATGGGCCGCACCGAGGAGAGCGCATAACATGGGACAGATTTTTTCAGACCTCGGTGGTGAACTGATCACACTTCTTATTTCTGTGGTCAGCGCTCTGCCGTATTTGATTTTGTATGTTGGCCTGATCCTCTTGGCTTATGCCTTGTATACTCAGGTCAAACGTCGCTTGACGCCTGTTCGGGACTATACATCGCTTAAGACGGTGACCTTCGGGGATGAGAGCGCCGTGATCTCCAACAAAGCGGCCTCGGTGATATCAATTGTGCTGATCTTTGTGATTTGGGGCGCGTTCACCGGATCTTCCTTGTTGCCGAAATTCCTACACGCACCGGGACCGTTTGTGGGGGAGGCGACCTTTACCTACACGGTGGAAGCTGAAGGCGGTCAGACGGCGGACGCCACCGTCAGTGTGCTGGTGCATGAAGCTGGCGAAAAGCCGGACGCACCTGTTGTTGCGGAGAATGACGGGATTGCCAAAGATGATTCCCTTGTGGTGCAGGCTTACCGGTCAAAACTGCTGCGCTGGGATGCCAACGATGAGGTAACCCGCAAAGACGGGGCGAAGATCGTCGCGGTGGATGGCCAGCCAATTGATCGTGAGACCGATGTCGAACTTGGTTTTGGGCGCGTGGCGCTGACCGACAAAGGCACGTTGAACTTTGAGCCGGCCAAAGGTTGGCAGATGGAGAACATCTGGCTGCCTGCGCCGGAAAGCGTATGGAAGCGTCTGATTTCGGTGAGCCAGGACGGATACCAAAACGTCACCCTGGCGGAGCATCTGAGCTATTCCCTGTTCCGGGTGATCGTGGGCTTTGCACTGGGCGCGGCAGTGGGTATTCCGTTGGGCTACGCCATGGGGCTGTCCAACTGGTTCCGAGGCTGGTTTGATCCGATTGTGGAATTCATGCGGCCGGTGCCGCCTTTGGCCTTGATCCCGCTGGTGATCATCTGGGCCGGGATTGGCGAGCAGGGCAAAATCATCCTGCTGTTCCTTGCCGCGCTGTGGATCATGGCGATTGGCGCGCGCTCCGGTGTGTCGGGGGTGAATATCACCAAGGTGCATGCGGCTTACTCGCTGGGGGCCAATAAGCGTCAGATCCTGCGTCACGTGATCATTCCAAACTCCCTGCCGGAGATATTTACGGCGGCGCGGGTGGCGATGGGCGTTTGCTGGGGCACGGTTGTGGCCGCAGAGCTTGTGGCGGCGGAAAAAGGTGTGGGTAAGATGATTGTGGCGGCGTCCAAGTTTCAGGACACGGACATCGTTTTGATGGGCATTATCCTCATCGGGATCATCGGATTTGGCATCGATATGCTGATGCGCTGGGGAGAGAAATACCTCGTGCCGTGGAAAGGCAAGGCCTGACGCTCTTAGGTGGCTTGAGATAAAAAAAAGAGGAGCTGGCGCGGGACGCTGGCCCTTTTTGTCTATTGGCCAACAGTTGACTTTGTGTCGCGAGGCTTTATGTGGAGCAGGTCGCTGCGCAGCCGCGTGAGCAGGCCGCGCCGGGTTTAAAAGAACCGTCCGGGCGCATCAGCGACGCTTTCGTTCCCATCACGCAGGGTTCTGACTGGCAGACCGGGCCGCGCGGAATGTGCTTCGCGGTGGCGGTGCTGTCGAACCCGATCGCGGCTCCTGTGTGGGCCGTTGACGCCATGCCATGCGCTGTCACGCGTGTGGTTTGAAAGGACATTTTGTGTCGACGTTCGAAGACCTGGGCCTGTCGCCCACACTTTTGAAAGGCCTCAAGGCGGCTGGTTTTGATGCGCCTACGCCAATCCAGCAGAAGGCCATTCCACTGGCCTTGCAGGGCCATGACATTCTGGGGCTGGCGCAGACCGGCACCGGCAAGTCGCTGGCCTTTGGCCTGCCGATGATGGACCGCCTGTTGGCGACCCCGGGCAAGCCGATGCCGAAATCGGTAAAGGCGCTGGTGCTGGCGCCGACGCGGGAATTGGTGAACCAGATCGCCGACAACCTGCGCCCGATGGTGCAAGGCACACCGATGAAGGTGATGACTGTGGTGGGTGGGCAGTCCATCAACCGCCAGATTGCCATGCTGAAACGCGGCACGGATATTCTGGTGGCAACGCCGGGCCGGTTGATTGACCTGCTGGATCGCAAGGAAATCGACCTGTCGACCGTGGGCTATCTGGTGCTGGATGAAGCGGACCAGATGCTGGACATGGGGTTCATTCACTCCTTACGCAAAATTGCGCCGCATCTGGGCAGGCCGCGCCAAACCATGCTGTTTTCGGCCACCATGCCCAAGCAGATGGAAGAGCTGAGCCAGAGCTATCTGACCAAGCCCAAGCGGGTGGAATGTGCGCCTCCCGGCAAGACCGCCGATAAGATTGCCCAGTCGATGGAATACCACGAGAAGGGTGAGAAGCGGAAACGGCTGCGGGAAATCCTGTCCGAAAACATGGGTGAGAGCACGCTGATTTTCTCGCGCACCAAACACGGTGCGGAGCGGATGATGAAGCAGTTGGTCGCCGAGGGCTTCAATGCGGCGTCGATCCACGGCAACAAAAGCCAGGGGCAGCGGGATCGTGCGATCAAGGCGTTCCGCGAAGGCGAGGTCACCATTCTGGTGGCCACCGATGTGGCGGCGCGTGGGATCGACATTCCGGTGATTTCGCTGGTGATCAATTTTGATCTGCCCAACGTGGCCGAGGCCTATGTGCACCGGATTGGCCGCACCGCGCGCGCCGGTCGCGAAGGGCGGGCGATTTCCTTCTGTGCGCTGGATGAACGGGATTACCTGAAGGACATCGAGAAGCTGATTGGTCGTCAGTTTGACCGGCCTACTGATGAGCTTCGTGAGATGAAGAAAGAATACGGCGCGGGGCCACGGTCTGGTGGAGAGGGCCGCAAGCGTGGCGGCGGCAAGCCAGGTGGCGGCGGCAAGTCAGGCCGGGGAAAACCCGGAGGTGGCAAGCCAAACAGCGCGGCCAACGGCAATGACAAGCCGGGAGGCGGTCGTCCTCGGCGGCGGCGCAACCGCTCGCGCAAGCCGGCAGCGTAACAAAAGAGGCCGCAGCGGGATGCTGCGGCCTTTTCTTTTGTGTCAACGTGCGGCTCAGCCCATGGGCACGCCGGAGATCGCCTTGGTTTCGCAGAACTCTTCCAGTCCCCAAGAGCCGCCTTCGCGGCCGTTGCCGGATTGACCGTAGCCGCCAAAGGGCGAGCCGTTGATGCGGGACACGCCGTTGGTTTCCACCATGCCAGAGCGGACCTGACGCGCCACGCGCAGACGTTTGTCGTCATCTTGCGTTTGGATGTAGTTGGTCAGGCCGTAGACGGTGTCGTTGGCCATCTGCACAGCCTGATCTTCGGTTTCAAACGGAGAGATCGCCAGCACCGGGCCGAAGATTTCTTCGCGGTAGATGGTCATATCCGGCGTCACGTCGGCGAATACGGTTGGGCGCACGAAGTAGCCTTTGTTCATGCCTTCCGGACGGCCGAGGCCGCCTGCGACCAGCGTGGCGCCTTCTTTGATGCCGGTCTCGATCAGGCCCTGGATTTTGTTGAACTGCAACTCTGAGACCACCGGGCCGATATGGCGACCGGACTCCGTGGTGGCACCAACTTGGGTCGCTTCGGCTGCAGCTTTGGCTTGCTCTACGGCGTCGGCGTAGCGGCTGCTTTCGACCATCATGCGGGTAGGGGCGTTACAAGATTGGCCGGAGTTCTGCATGCAGTGGATCACGCCGCGTTTGACGGCTTTTTCGTCTGCATCTGCAAAGATGATGTTGGCACCCTTGCCGCCAAGCTCAAGGCTGACGCGCTTAAGCGTATCGGCGGCGGCTTTGGAGATGGCGATGCCCGCACGGGTGGAGCCGGTGAAGGACACCATGTCCACGTCTGGATGCGCGGACAGTTGCGAGCCGACACCCACACCGTCGCCGTTGACCATATTGAAGACACCCGCCGGGAAGCCAGCTTCGTGCATCATCTCGGTGAAGACGATGGAGGACAGGGGCGCGATCTCAGACGGTTTGAGCACCATGGTGCAGCCGACCAGCAGCGCCGGAATGGCTTTCAAGAACACCTGGTTCATGGGCCAGTTCCATGGGGTGATCATGGCGCAGACGCCAATTGGCTCTTTGCGCATGCGATCGGCCCCCATGGCGTATTCGAACTCGAAGTTTTCCAGAGCTTCGAGGAAGCCATCGAGATGCCAGACGCCAGCGCCCCATTGGTTGTTCTTGGCCAGATCGGTGGGCGCGCCCATTTCCAGGCGCATGGCTTCGGCCATATCATCACGGCGGGCCATATAGATGTCGCGCAACTTTTTGACCAGCGCCACGCGCTCCTCCAAAGGCGTGTCCGCCCAGGCGGGGAAAGCAGCGCGTGCGGCAGCCACGGCAGCGTCGGTGTCCGCCTGATCGCCGAGTGAAATCACGGCGCAGGTATCCTCGGTAGCGGGGTCAATGACAGGCAGGTCATTGGCGGCAACAGGGTCGACCCATTGGCCGTTGATGTAGAATTGGCGTTTCTCGATCATGGTGTTCACTCCCTCTCGATCTTGGCGTCACTCTGCGCGGCAAAACGGGGGGGCCGCAAGTGGGCGCGACGCGCGGTCACGAGCAATTTGATCAAATTATTTCTTCCGGTAAAGGGGTGGCGTTCAAAAAAGACGGATGTAGTCTGCGCAAAGTCGCTTTGCGACAGAGAACCGTTTTTACATATCGCCCCACCCGCGAGAATTGTCTCGCCTCAAGCTGGCAGGGCGGAGTGTGCGACCCAAAGAGAGGGAGATACCCATGGGCCTGCGAATCAATGATGTTGTGCCAAATTTCACCGCCGAGACGGATCAGGGCACGATCACTTTTCACGACTGGATCGGCGACAGCTGGGCCATCCTGTTTTCCCATCCAAAAGACTTTACGCCGGTCTGCACCACCGAGTTTGGCGCGGTCGCGCAGCTTGCCGATGAGTGGCAGAAGCGCGGCACCAAGGTGATAGGGGTCTCCGTGGACGGAGTGGAAGACCACAAAGGCTGGAAGAAAGACATCGAGTCCTATGCGGGCACTGGCGCGGGCTTCCCGATCATTGCCGATGACGGTCTGGCTGTGTCCAAAGCTTTCGATATGCTGCCAGCCGAGGCGTATCTGCCAGATGGCCGCACTCCAGCGGACAGCGCCACCGTGCGCTCGGTGTTCATCATCGGCCCGGACAAGCAGCTGAAGCTGTCGATGACCTATCCGATGAATGTGGGCCGGAACTTTGCCGAGGTGCTGCGCGCGCTGGATGGTCTGCAGACAGCGGCCAAAGAGAACGTCGCGACGCCTGCGAACTGGACCCCAGGTGGCGATGTGGTGATCCCGGTTGCGGTGAGCGATGAGGATGCGAAGGCGAAGTACGGTGAGTTCACAACCCATTTCCCATACCTGCGCACCACCAAGTTGCCAGGCTAAGTACCTGTCCCAATAATCGGAATGGACATTTTGAAAGCGCGCTGGGTTTCCCAGCGCGTTTTCTTTTGGCCTGTGCGGGGCAATCTGACGTGGGGTAATTTCGCCGCGCAAACTAATTGCCCTTCCGAAATTAAGCGGCTGGAAACTGTTTTGTCCGAAGAAGGGCAGGATGACCCAACGCATGCAATATCTTCCGGCGATTCTCGCTGTTGTCTTTTGCCTGACCGTGACCCCGGTTCTGGCAATTGTCAGCGCCCCTGTGAAATCAGGGGGGCCGGTTTTGATTGTCGCGCGGCCGGGCACAGATCTGACAGAACTCGTGGAGACATCCGGCGGACATGTCGTGGGCGTGACACAAGCCCCGCTCGCTGTGATGGGGGCGTCAGAAAGCGAAGACTTTGAACAGAGACTGAAACGGAATGGAGCCTGGGCCATTCTGGACGGCGAAGCGCTGGCCTGGCTGTGTGGTGATACGATATGACAGAAGATCTCAAATTGACGAAAGCCCGTCAGACGGGTGTGAAAGTTTTGGCCATCGTGGCGGCGGTTCTTGGCGCTGCGGCGGCAACAATTGCATTTATGCGAGGCGGCCAAGTTGTGATGATCGGCGCCTCCGCAGGCGCCTTTGCCGCATTGGCGTTTTATGCCTATCGGTTGGGCGGCAATCTTGCGGCGCGTGTGAGCGTGACTGTGGCCGTAATTGGTCAGATTGCTTTGATCCTTGCGTCTATGACGGGACACGCATGGCAACTTGACGTGCATATGGTGTTCTTTGCCGCGCTGGCGATGCTGACC
Organism: Shimia sp. MIT910701; assembly: GCF_047126315.1. GTDB lineage: Bacteria > Pseudomonadota > Alphaproteobacteria > Rhodobacterales > Rhodobacteraceae > Shimia. The sequence continues at coordinate 1,002,791 of NZ_CP138953.1, forward strand.
CTGATGACTTGTCCGACAGCTTTGCTGGTAGGAGCGGGCGTGACGGCTGTGCACCATCTGGCGTTGACGTTTTTCTGGCCGGCGATGGTGTATCCGTCGGTGGATTTGATGGAAAACATTGGCCGCACAGTGTTGCACGCTGTTGTTGTGATTGCGGAAACTGGCATTTTGCTGACTTCTGTCATGACGACACTGCGTCAGATGAATGAGCGCAACAAAGAGCAAGCAGTGCTGTCGGAGACAATGGACGCGCTGAAGGTTGAGAAGGCGGGCATTGAAGCGCGTGAGAAGGCGCAGGCGGATGTTGTGGAAACACTGCACGAGCGTCTGACACGGATTGCCGGTGGCAATTTGGATGCTTCGATCAATCATTCCTTTGACAAAAGCTATGAGGCGTTACGCAAGAGCTTCAACGACGCGGTCAAGTCTTTGAGTGGCATCGTGACCTCCGTGACATCCGTGTCGAGCCAGATCGAAGTGGACAGCCGCGAGTTGTCTGAGGTGTCCAACAGCGTGGCGCACAGCACCGAGAAACAAGCAGGTGCCTTGCAAGGCGTGACCGATGCGGTGGAGCAGATTGCCGATGCGATGAACGGGGCGGTTGAGAAGGCCAAGTCCACGCAAGAGCGGTTTGACAACACCCGCAACATGACCAGCAACGGGGCCGAAGTGGTACGTCAGGCCGTGAGCACGATGGATGAGATCGAAGCCTCCTCGGCGCAAATTGACCATGTGGTGACGCTGATCGAAGACATTGCGTTCCAGACCAACCTGTTGGCACTCAACGCCGGGGTCGAAGCGGCACGGGCCGGGGAAGCGGGCGCAGGTTTTGCGATTGTGGCCTCTGAGGTGCGCGAGTTGGCGCATCGCTCGGCAGAGGCGGCGCAGAACATCAACACGCTGATTTCGGAAAGCAACGGCCATGTGACCAACGGCGTCGCGCTGGTGCGTCAGGTGGGGGATGCGCTGGAGGCGATCTTGGGTGACGTGAACCAAGTGTCTGGCAATGTGGCGGAAATCTCGGATGTGTCCAGTGAACAGGCACAATCGGTTGAGAAAATCCGCGGCAGCATGCAGACCATTGGCAGCGAGACGCAGGCCAATGCGGCACGGGCGGAAGAGGCCTCTGCGGCGACTTCCAGCCTGGACATGGCGGTGGATCGTCTTGTCGATGCGCTGGCCGGGTTCCGTGTGGCTGCGGTTGCGCCGCAGACCGGTGATGTCGAGATGTTTGACAACGATGGCGATGACGAGGCTTGGGCCGCCGCCTGATCTGGTTAGGTATCGAAAAAAGTAAAGCGCCGGTGGGGACCCACCGGCGCTTTTTTGTTGGTTTGGGCTAGGCTTATTCGCCGTAAGGCACCCAAATGTTTTTGACTTCGGTCGCGGCTTGCAGGAAGTCACGGCCTTCGCCTTCGGCGCCCATCCAGTCTCGCGACAGGCCGTTGTTGACCCAAGTGCGCTTGAGGTTGCCCGCGCTGGCGCGTTCGATCTCCGCAGACACATCCGAGGAGGAGAACGACCAGACCGCATCCACATCGAGGTGACCTGCGAGTGGTCCAGCCAGTTCGGCGTGGGATCCGGTCAGGATGTTGACAACCCCACCCGGCACGTCGGAGGTTTCGAGCACCTGATAGAAGTCTGTCGCCGCCAACGGGTAGGCTTCCGAGGCGACCAAAATGGCGCGGTTACCCATCGCAATGGCGGGCGCCATGGCGGAGATCAGGCCGAGAAGCGGCGCGTCATCCGCACAGAGCGCGCCGATCACGCCCACGGGCTCTTTCATCGCCAAGGCCACGCCGCGGATCGGCACGCCATGCGCCTGACCATCGTATTTGTCGGCCCATGCGGCGTAGGTGAAAAGGCGGCGGATCGAGGTTTCGACCTCTGCAGCGCCGGTCTTTCCGCCGGTCAAGAGGTTCACGCGTGTGGCAAACTCGTCTTTGCGGGCGGAGAGATTTTCCGCGATGTAGTAGAGAATTTGCGCGCGCAGGTGGCCTGTGGTGCCGGACCAGCCTTTGGCGGCATGAGCGGCCTCAACCGCGTTACGCACATCCTTGCGGTTGGCAATCGGCGCTTGGCCCAGTAGGGCGCCGGACTTGCCGTAGATGTTCTGGCTGTAGCCGCCATCCGGGCGGGCCTGTTTGCCACCCACATAGAGTTTGGGGGTGCGGTCCAGCGGGTCGGTTGGGCCTTTGTCGCCGGTAAAGGCTTCGACAGGCTTGAGCGCCTTGGGGGCACCTTTGGGCTTGGAGTAGGCCGCCAAACCTTCCCAGCCGCCTTCACGTCCGTAGCCGCTTTCACGCACACCACCAAAGCCGGCAGCCGCGTCAAACAGGTTGGTGGCATTGATCCAGACCACACCGGCGACCAGTTTCGGCGCAATGTCTAGTGCGAGGTTCACGTTCTCCGTCCAGAGCGTGGCCGCGAGACCGTAACGCGTGTTGTTGGCCAGCTGCACGGCCTCAGACGGGGTGCGGAAAGTGGTGGAGACCAGCACAGGGCCGAAGATCTCTTCCTGCATCAGCTTGGAGGACGGCTCGAGGCCGGTGATCAGGGTTGGCGGGTAAAAGCAGCCCTCGGCAGGCATCTCGATGGGGGCGTGGTAGGTTTCGCCGTCGGTGTTATTCTCGACCATCTCGGTGATGGTGTTGAGCTGCACCGGATCGACCACAGCTCCCACGTCGATGCATTTGTCCAGTGGATTGCCAATGCGCAGACCATCCATGCGGGCCTTGAGTTTGCGGTAGAAGGTTTCGGCAATGCCTTCTTGCACCAGGAGGCGGGAGCCGGCGCAGCAGACCTGGCCCTGATTGAACCAGATGGCATCTACCAAACCTTCAATCGCGGAGTCAATGTCGGCATCTTCAAAGACGATATAAGGCGACTTGCCTCCAAGCTCCAAAGTTAGCGATTTGCCGGAGCCTGCGGTGGCTTCGCGAATGCGCTTGCCCACTTCGGTGGAGCCGGTGAAGGCGACCTTGTTGATGTCTTCATGCGCGGTGATCATTTCGCCCACTGTGCCGTCGCCGGTGACGATGTTGACCACACCCGCTGGCAGGCCTGCTTGCTGACAGATGTCGGCAAAAGCCATGGCGGTGAGAGAGGTGTATTCGGCAGGTTTCAGCACAACCGTGTTGCCCATCGCCAAAGCAGGCGCGACTTTCCACGCCAGCATCAACAGCGGAAAGTTCCATGGGATGATCTGGCCACAGACTCCGAGCGCTTGCGCGTTGGGTAGTTCCGCTTCCATGAGTTGCGCCATGCCTGCGTGATAGTAGAAATGGCGCTGCACCAGTGGGATGTCGATATCACGGCTTTCGCGGATCGGCTTGCCGTTGTCCAGAGTTTCCAGAACCGCGAAGAGGCGGCTGTGCTTTTGCAGCAGGCGGGCAATGGCGTAGAGATATTTGGCACGGCCATGACCGCCCAAGCCTTCCCATTTGGCTTGGGCTTTGCGCGCAGCTTTGACGGCGGCATTGACCTCGTCCTGAGATGCCTGCGTCAGGTCGGCGAGAGTCTCGCCGTTGGCGGGGTTCTTGGACTGGAAGTCCTTGCGTGGTGTGGTCCAGTCACCGTCGATGAAGTGGCCAAAGGCCGCGCCTTGATCGACAATCCAGGCCAGCGCATCAGCTGCGCTTTCGGGGGCGGGGCCGTAATCCATGGTTTCGAAGATCTCTTTAACGGTCATGTGTCTTCCCCTTACGAGGTTATCTTGTGAAGTGCGGCCTGCAACGCGTCGGCTGGCACTGTTTCGCTGTGTAAAATTCCGGCCATTACGGCTTCGGCAATTTGGGCGGTGGTTTTGTCAAGCAGGTCCGGCTGTGTGTGTGCGTACTCAAAGGCTTCCTGCAGGAAGTCCGCAAGCCGGCCTTCCAGGGTTGCACCAGAGAGGTGGTCGTCGCAGCGGGCGACCCATGTGCGTTGGGACCAGACCTTCATGCGCAGAAGGTGCTGGTCCGGCACAGAGGCGTTGGTGTCTGCGGATGCGCTCACCGGACTGTCCTTACGCCATCGCGTGGCGGTAGTTGGCCGAATACTGGCCGGTGACGTGATGCTCCAGCTGGCGTTCGATGTCGCCCAACAGGGAGGACGCGCCAAAGCGGAACAGGTCCGGTTGCAACCAGCGATCGCCCAATTCGTCTTTGATCAGGGACAGGTAGACCAGCGCGTCCTTGGCTTTTGAAATGCCACCAGCTGGTTTGTAGCCGACGCGGAACCCGGTGCGGTCATAGTAGTCGCGAATGGCACGGATCATCACCAGGGACACAGGCAGGGTCGCGTTCACGCTCTCCTTGCCGGTGGAGGTTTTGATGAAGTCAGCGCCGGCCATCATGCACACCAGAGAAGCGCGGGCGACGTTGCGCAGGGTACCAAGTTCGCCGGTGGCCAGAATGGCTTTGACGTGGGCGTCGCCACAGGCTTCGCGCATTTCTTTCATTTCGTCATAGAGCGCCTGCCAGTTGCCTTGCAGCACGTGGCGGCGGGTGATGACGATGTCGATTTCCTCTGCGCCCGCTTTCACGCTTTCGCCGATTTCGGCGATGCGCAAGTGATAAGGCGACAGACCCGCCGGGAAGCCGGTGGAAACGGCCGCCACTGGAATGCCTGTACCTTTGAGTGAGGACACGGCGGTTTCGATCATGTCGTGGTAGACACAAACTGCGCCGGTGGTCAGGCCGGTCATGCCAAGTGCATCGAGAATGTCGGCGCGGACCGGTTGTTTGGCTTTCGCGCAGAGACGCTCCACGCGGCCTTCGCTGTCATCGCCGGACAGGGTGGTCAGGTCGATCAGGGAGATCGCCTTGCACAGCCAGGCGGCCTGATAGTCCTTTTTGACCGAGCGGCGGCCCGGCAAGGTCTTGGCGCGGCGTTCGATGGCCGAGGTATTGGCCTGCGCGGTGCGAACCCAATCAAGGTCCAGCGCCATCCCGGGGTTGCGCGGTTCCAGCGCAGTGGGCAGCTGATGCCCTTCGGCAGTCGTGGTGGGCGTGTGCATCGATCCATCCTGTTGCGGAAAACAGGGACCAAAATGCCTCAGAAATATGGGCCTTGGCAAGTCGCAGAACGACACGTCAGCTACTTTTTTGACCATTTAGTCAACAAAAAGATGAGAATAAGTCGCAATTGCGTTGACTTACTTGCGAATGGTTCTCATAATCAGCTAGAAACAGCGCAATAGGAGAGACAATGCGATTCCCTCGGCGAAATTTTTTGATGGCAGCAGTCGTTGCCATGTTCAGCACGGCGACACCGTCGTTTGCGGATGAGGCCCTGCAAGTTGTGGCGACCACGGGTATGATTGCTGATACCGCGCGGCGTATTGGTGGGGATGCCGTTGAGGTCAAAGGGCTTATGGGCGCTGGTGTTGACCCGCACGCTTACCGTCAGACCCGCACAGATATTGTTGCCATGACCAAAGCTGACCTTGTGTTGTGGCACGGCCTGTATCTGGAAGCGCAAATGGAAGACTTCATGCACAAGTTGGAGCAGCGGGGAACGGTTGTTGCAGTGACCGACACGCTGCCTCGGGAGATGCTACGTGGACATGACGATTATGCCGATAAGTTTGACCCCCATGTGTGGATGGATCCACAGCTGTGGGTGTTTGTAACTGAACGGGTGCGTGATGCGTTGATCGAGAAAATGCCCGCGGCAGAGGCGCAGTTTGTGGCCAACGCCGACACCTTCCTTGCAGAGCTGTCAGACTTGAGTGCCTACGCAGAGAAGTCGCTGACCACGGTGCCGGAAGAGGCGCGTATTCTGCTGACAGCGCATGATGCCTTTGGCTACTTTGGCGCGGCCTACGGTTTCTCGGTTCTGGGTGTTCAGGGCATCTCCACTGAGAGCGAGGCCGGTTTGAATCGGATCAGCAGCTTGGTGGACACATTGATCGAACGCGACATCAAAGCCGTATTTGTTGAAAGCTCCGTGTCAGATCGCACCGTTCGGGCGCTTGTTGAAGGCGCGGCGGCCAAAGGCCATGAAGTGGCGATTGGTGGCGAGCTGTTCTCGGACGCGATGGGGCCGAATGGAACCTATGAGGGCACCTATGTGGGCATGATTGACCACAACATCACCATCATCAGCGATGCGCTGGGCGGGGATGTACCGGAACGCGGTATGAATAATCGCCTGTCGGCGGGATCGTAAGGACAAGACCATGAGCCTGGAAGTGGCAGCAAATATGGGCGCAACGCCTAAAGCAGAGATCCCAGCGGACAGCCCGATGGTGATCCGGGGCATGACCGTCTCCTATGGTCAGAAGCCGGTGGTGTTCTCGGTGGATATGACGGTGGCCGAGGGCTCGATGACCGCGATCATTGGCCCCAACGGTGCCGGTAAATCCACGTTGTTGAAGGCCGCTTTGGGTATTGTGCAGCCGCTGGCAGGCCAGGCTCTGGTCTTCGGGAAACCGTTGCAATCGGCGCGCCATCGCATTGCCTATGTGCCGCAGCGCGCCAGCGTGGATTGGGATTTCCCGACCCGCGTAATTGATGTGGTGCTGATGGGGCTCTATCGCGAGCTGGGCTTGCTGCGTCGCATCCGTCCGCATCACATTGAAAAGGCGCGGGCCTGTCTGGAGCGGGTGGGCATGACAGATTTTGCCGATCGCCAGATCGGGCAGCTTTCCGGTGGGCAGCAACAGCGTGTGTTCCTCGCGCGAGCGCTGGCACAGGAGGCGGATCTCTATTTGCTGGATGAGCCTTTTGCCGGTGTTGATGCGGCGACGGAAAAAGCCATCATTGATGTGCTGAAGTCCCTGCGTTCTGAGGGCAAAACCGTTGTGGCGGTTCATCACGACCTGACAACGGTACGCAGTTATTTTGACCGGGTGTTCCTGATCAACACACGCAAGATGGCGGAAGGCACGGTGGATGACGCCTTTACGTCTGAGAACTTGAACCAGACCTACGGCGGGCGGTTGGCGACTGGCCAGATCGACCAGCTGGAGCTGGCAGCAGGCTAACTCATGTTTTGGAATGCGTTGACTTTGCAGCTTGGCTATAACGCTACGCTGGTGACCATTGGTGCGACCTTGCTGGGCATTGCGGCGGGGGTAACCGGGACGTTTTTGTACCTGCGCAAGCGGGCGTTGGTGAGTGATGCGATCAGCCACGCAACCCTGCCTGGGGTGGGCATTGCCTTTATGCTCATGGTTCTTTTGGGTGGTGATGGGCGGGCCTTGCCGGGCTTGTTACTGGGCGCGGCGGTGTCCTCCTGGGTTGGATTGCTCTGTGTGAGTTGGCTCACGCAACGGACGCGCTTGTCCGAGGATGCCGCGATTGGCGCGGTGCTGTCAGTGTTTTTTGGCTTTGGTATTGTGTTGCTGACGGTGATCCAAACCATGGGCGCAGGGCGCGCGGCCGGTTTGGAAAGCTTCCTGCTTGGCGCTACGGCGGGCATGTTGTTCAACGATGCCTTGGTGATTGCCGGCGGCGGCGCGCTGACGCTGGTGGCGGTGCTGATCCTGCGGCGTCCGATGACGTTGTTGGCGTTTGATCCGGAATATGCGGCGGCACGCGGCATCAACGTCGGGCGTATGGATCTCGCGATTATGGCGCTTGCATTGGCGGTAACTGTGATTGGCCTGAAGATTGTGGGGCTCATTCTGATTGTGGCCATGCTGATCATTCCGCCGGTCACAGCGCGGTTCTGGACCGAGCGCACCGATCATATGGTGATGATTACAGGACTTTGCGGTGGTTTGGCCGCCTGGATTGGTGCGGGGCTATCCGCCGTGGCACCGGCGATGCCTACCGGGCCGATCATTGTGTTGGTGAGCTTTGGCTTGTTTGTTGCTTCGCTGCTGTTGGCGCCAAATCGCGGGGTTTTGGCAGTTTACTTGCGGCATGTGCGGTTTCAGCGGCGGGTGCATCTGCGCCAAGGTTTGCTTGCCTTAGCACAGGGGCAGCCAATTTATGAGGCATATACGGTGCGCCTGTTGAAACAGGCTGGGCTGGCGCATGCCGATGGCGTCCCAACCGAAGCAGGACGGGCACGTGCTGCGAAGGCGTTGCGGGACGAAAAGCGCTGGGAGCTCGTGCGGGCGGATCAAGCATTTGAGAGTGCCGCCGCGCTTTACGACGGGTTGCGCGACATTGAGACCGTGCTGACTGGCGATCAAATTTCGGAAATAGATCAACGCATTGGCGGACCGCAGGGGGTGGCATCATGAGTGGCGAAGAATTTGTACCACTATCGTTGACGCCGATGTTGATTGGTGTGTTGGCAGCGGTGGCTTGCGCATTGCCTGGTAATTTTCTGGTGCTGCGTAAGCAGGCGCTGATTGGGGATGCGATTTCCCATGTGGTGCTGCCGGGCATTGTGGTGGCGTTTTTGATCACCGGTGTGGTGGCGGCCGCGCCAATGATGTTGGGTGCGGCAGGGGCGGCTTTGGTGTCTGTGGTGATGATTGAAGCCATTCGGCGGCTGGGCAATATCGAGCCCGGCGCGGCAATGGGGCTAACCTTTACGACATTGTTTGCAGCCGGTGTTTTGCTTTTGGAACAAAGTGATACGTCCTCTGTGCATCTGGACGTGGAGCACGCGCTGTATGGCAATCTGGAGAGCTTGATCTGGCTGGATGCAATCGGTTGGGAAAGCTTGCTTGACCCCGTTGCCTTGGCGGGGTTGCCGCCGGAGTTGGGCCGGGTTGTGATCGCGTTGCTCGGTGTTTGTGCGTTCCTATGGCTGTTTTGGCGACCACTGGTGTTGTCCACGTTTGACGAGAGTTTTGCGCAGGCCATGGGCATTGCGACCAACCGTGTGGGCGTGGCGCTGGTGATGGTGGCGGCTTTGGCGGCGGTGGCGGCGTTTGATGCGGTGGGGTCGATCATCGTGATCGCGATGTTCATTTGCCCGCCGGCGGCGGCGCGTTTGATGACCAACCGGTTGGAACATCAGGTGGGCTGGAGCGTTGTTTTTGCAGTGCTTTCTGCTGTTTTTGGTTATGTCTTTGCCGGATATGGGCCATTGTGGTTGGGTTTTGACAATGCGGTGAGCGCAGCGGGCATGATCGCTACGGTGTCCGGGATTATTCTTGCTATTGCAGCGTGTTTTGCACCCCACCGGCATCGCAGCGGGGCGCCAGCGGTTTAGGCCGCTTGACTGCTGTCTGTCGTGGTGAGTTCTGTCCACGCGTCATATTGAGACAGGAAGATCTCGCCGCTTAGGTCTTCGAGGAAATGGCTGCGCTTGAGACGGTCCATGACGGGGCCTTTGACCTCTGAGAAATGCAGGCGGATGTCGAGTTCTTTGAGGCGGCTGTTGATCGCCTCAAGGCTTTCCAGCGCGCTCATGTCGATCTCGTTCACAGCTGAGGCCATGAGCACCACATCGGTGATCGGTTGGTCACAGACCACGCGGTCATAGACATAGTCTTCCAAGAATCGTGCGTTGGCGAAATACAGGCTTTCGTCAATGCGCAGCGTGACCAAGTGCGGTGCGGTTTTTACCGTGTGGCGCAGGATGTTACGGAAGTGCTGTGTTCCGGGCACAAGGCCGACCTCCGCCACATGCGGACGGCTGGTTTTGTAGAGATGCAAGGCGATGGAGAGGATCACACCGGCGCTGACACCAACCTCGACGCCAAGGCCCAATGTGAGTGCAATGGTGGTGGCGACGGCGGCAAAATCAACGCGGGAATAGCCCCAAGCGTGGCGCAGTATGGAGAGGTCGACGAGGCTGAGCACGGCGACGATGATGGTGGCGGCGAGGGTGGCTTTGGGCAGGAAGAACAATAGCGGGGTCAGGAAAAGCGCGGCACCGGCGATGCCGACGGCGGTGAAGGCCCCGGCGGCGGGGGTTTGTGCGCCTGCGTCGAAGTTCACAACCGAGCGGGCAAATCCGCCGGTGACCGGGTAACCACCTGAAATCGCTGAGGCAATGTTGGAGGTGCCGAGGCCGATGAGTTCCTGGTCCGGGTCGATGCGCTGGCGGCGTTTGGCGGCGAGGGTCTGGGCGACAGAGACACTTTCAACGAAGCCGATGATGGAGATCAGGAGTGCGGCCAAGAAGAGTTGGGACCACAAGTCCGGGGAGAAACTGGGGGCTGAAAGTGGCGGCAAGCCGGTTGGTACGGTGCCAACGATGGCCACGCCTTTCCCCGCAAGATCATAGACATATACGGACAGCGTGGTGGCGGCGACGGCGACGACGGGGCCGGCTTTGGTGAGGACGTCCGCGAGGCGAGGACCGGCGCCGAGCTTGAGCAGGAGCGGTTTGAGGCCTTTGCGGGTCCAGAAGAGGAAGGCCAAGGCGGTTACGCCAAGGGTAACTGTGTAGAGGTTGGCTTCTGGCAAATGAGTCACCAAAGATCCCAGCAAATCGGGCAAAGTATGGCCGTGGGCGGTGATGCCGAGGATGTGTTTCAACTGGCTTGTGGCGATCAGGAGTCCGGAGGCGGTGATGAAGCCTGCGATCACCGGATGGGACAGGAAATTGGCAAGGAAACCAAGGCGTAAGACGCCCATCAGGGTGAGCATGACGCCGGACATGAAGGCCAGTGAGATGGCCGCGATCAGGTAGTCTGTTGTGCCTTGTAAAGCGACGTTTCCGAGGGCGGTGGCGGTCATCAGGGAGACCACGGCGACGGGGCCGACGGCGAGCACGCGGGAGGTGCCGAAGATGGCGTAGGCGACTAGTGGCAGGATGGAGGCATAAAGGCCCACTTCGGGCGGCAGACCGGCGAGCAGGGCGTAGGCCAGAGATTGCGGAATCAGCATGATCGTCACGATTACGGCGGCCATAAGGTCGGCGCCAAGTATCTGACGGTCATAGGTTTTTACCCAATCTAGGATCGGGAAGTAACGCTTGAGCTGGTGTGGCATGGGGGCCTCATGAGAGTCGCGGGTGCACTCTATATATTCCAAAAATGGAATAAGAAAACCCTTACGGGAAAACTTGTTGGCAGATAGGGACGCGGCTCAAAGGTTAACGCAGTTCGCTTGGCCGGATGGGACGTCGGTATTACGTCGGTATCGCGACTGTTTTGCGGAGGTGCAAAAAGTGACGTCCACGTCAGGTTAACGAGCGTCTGGAGCACGCGGCCCGGAGCGATGGGCCCCGAGCCGCAGGGATTTTAGGCGGATGCGAAGCCGGTGTCCAAAGCGGAGAGGATGGTGTTCACCTCGCCCTCGGAAATGGTCAGCGGTGGGGACATCAGGATGTTATGCGCGCCAAGGCGGACCATGGAGCCGGCCTGATAGGTGGCCTCATGGATCTTTTTCATGGTGGCCATGTCCATCGGGGTTTTGGCGGTGGCGTCAGAGACCAGCTCGATGCCGGTCATGAGGCCGTGACCGCCACGTATGTCGCCGATGATGTCGTATTTCTCAGCCAGCTTTTTCACGCCTTCAAACAGTTGCGTGCCACGGGCGGCGGCGTTGGTCTTCAGGTCGAGACGGGTGGTCTCTGCCAAAGTGGCAATCACGGCGGCGGAGCCAACCGGATGAGCCGAGTAGGTGTAGCCGTGGAAGATACCCGCTTCGCCGGTTTGGTCGTTTTCAAACACGTCGGCAACTTTGTCGCCGACCATGCAGGCACCAACTGGGAAGTAGCCGGAGGTGATGCCCTTGGCGGTGGTCATCATGTCAGGCTGCACACCCCAGTGCCGCGCACCGGACCAGTCGCCGGTGCGGCCAAAGCCGGTGATGACTTCGTCAGAAATCATCAGGATGCCATGGCGATCACAAATCTCCCGCATCAGCTTCATGAAAGAGGCGTCTGGCACAATCACACCACCCGCGCCCTGGATCGGCTCCATGATGAAGGCGGCGATGGTTTTTGGGTCTTGGAAGGCGATCTCGTCCTCAAAAGCGGCGGCGATGTTTTGCGCCAGCTGGGCCGGATCGCTTTCGTGGAACGGGTTGCGGTAGGTATAGGGCGACGGCAGGTGGAAACAGCCGGGCAGCAGCGGTTCGTAGTTGATGCGGAAACGGTTGTTGCCATTTACCGACGCGCCGCCAAAGTGCGTGCCGTGGTAGCCTTTTTTAAGGCTGATGAATTTGGTGCGGGTCGGCTCGCCACGCAGGCGGTGGTACTGGCGGGAGAGACGCAGGGCGGTTTCCACGGAGTCCGAGCCACCGGAGGTGAAGAACACACGCGACATGCCGTCCTCAGCGAAGAACTCGCGCACCGCATAGGAGGCCTCGATGGCCGGTGGGTTCGAGGTCCCGGCAAAGGCGGAGTAGTACGGCAGATCATAGAGTTGTTTGGCGATGGCCTCTTTCACCACGTCGTTGGAGTAGCCGAGGTTGACGCACCACAAGCCGCCCACCGCATCCACGGTGGAATGGCCGTCGATGTCGGTGATGTTCACCCCTTCCGCGCCTTTGATGATCTTGGGTGGGGTGCTGTGGCTGTCCGCTGGTGCGCCCATCGGATGCCAGAGATGGCGGGCGTTGTTTTCCGTCAGGAAGTTGTCGTCTTTCATGGCTGTGCTCCCTAAGCGGCAGGGGTGATTCCTGCGTGTTTTGAAATTTGATCAAATTATGGAGTCGCGGTGAGATCCTGTCCAGAGAAAGAGCGACAGCGGGTTGGGAAAAAGCGACGCAGAGGAACCGCAATCTTGGTGGTAGAATCAAAGGGGAACATGCTAGATTTCGTCTTATGCCTGTGGATAACCCCAATATAAGCTCCGAAAACGCTCCTTCCTTGCCTGTTATTCGGCAACTGGACGACGCTGCGATCAACCGAATTGCTGCCGGTGAGGTGGTCGAACGTCCAGCTTCTGCGGTGAAAGAACTGGTGGAAAACGCCATTGATGCGGGCAGTCGGCGGATTGAAATTGCCTATGCTGACGGCGGCAAGACGCTGATCCGCATCACCGATGATGGCTGTGGCATCACCGAGGAACAACTGCCGTTGGCGCTGTCGCGCCATGCGACGTCCAAGATTGATGGCACGGACCTGCTGGATATTCACACCTTTGGCTTTCGCGGAGAGGCGTTGCCTAGCTTGGGCGCGGTAGGACGGTTGAGCATCACCAGCCGGGTTGGCAAAGCGTCTGCGGCGCAGATTTCTGTGGAAGGTGGCGCGATGAGCGCGGTGAAACCGGCGGCACTGTCCGGCGGCACCATCGTGGAATTACGTGATCTGTTTTACGCCACGCCGGCGCGGTTGAAATTTATGCGGTCCGATCGGGCGGAGGCGCAGGCGATTACCGATGTGGTCAAGCGTCTGGCGATGGCGGAGCCGTTTGTAGGCTTCACATTGCGCGATGTGACCGGCGGGGGCGAAGGCCGCGTGACCTTCCGCGTGGAGGCCGAAAACGGCGACCTGTTTGACGCGCTGCATGGCCGGTTGGCGCGGATATTGGGCAAGGAGTTTGCCGAAAACGCACTGAAGATTGATGCGGAGCGGGAGGGGCTGCGGCTGATTGGTTATGCGGCGCTGCCAACTTATTCGCGCGGGTCGTCGGTGGCGCAGTATCTGTTTGTGAACGGGCGTCCGGTGAAGGACAAACTGCTCGTCGGCGCGCTGCGCGGGGCGTATTTTGACTACCTGAGCCGGGATCGCCATCCGGCGGCGGCGCTGTTCATTGATTGTGATCCACATCTGGTGGATGTGAACGTGCACCCGGCCAAATCTGAGGTGCGGTTCCGTGATCCGGGGCTGGCGCGCGGGCTGATTGTGTCGAGCTTGCGCCATGCCTTGGCGGAAGCAGGCCACCGTGCGTCGACCACGGTGGCAAACTCGACGTTGGATGCTTTCAAACCGGAACCGCTCGGCCACATGGGCGCTTTGGGGGCGACGCCTAGCGCGCCCGCGGGTCCCGCTCGGGTTTACCAAATGGATCGGCCAAGTTTGGGCGCCCGCACAGCAGCCTATCAGGCGCAGGCGCCATTGCCGCAAGAGCCGGGGTTTGCGGATTTGACCGAGGCCTATTCCGCGCGGGTGGAACCGGTGGAGACCGAGGTTGCACAGGAGGTGCCTGCCGAAGGGCTGCCGCTGGGCGCGGCGCGGGCGCAGGTGCATGAGAATTACATCGTGGCGCAGACCGAGACCGGCATGGTGATTGTCGATCAGCACGCGGCACATGAGCGGCTGGTTTACGAGAAACTCAAACGTCAGATGGCGGAGAACGGCGTGGCGGCGCAGGCCTTGTTAATTCCCGAGATTGTTGAACTCTCGGAAGGCGACTGCGCGCGGATCATGACCGTGGCCGACGAACTGTCCAAGCTGGGGCTGACGATTGAGGCTTTTGGCGGCGGCGCGGTGGCGGTGCGCGAAACCCCTGCGCTCTTGGGCGAGGTGAATGCGCGGGCCATGGTGCTTGATATTCTCGATGAGCTGGATGATGCGGGCGAAAGCATGTTGGTGCAGGCCAAGCTGGAGGCGATCCTCAGTCGTGTGGCCTGTCATGGCTCGATCCGCTCGGGGCGGCGGATGCGGGGCGAAGAGATGAACGCGCTGCTGCGGGAGATGGAGGCGACGCCGCATTCCGGGCAATGCAACCACGGGCGGCCAACCTATGTGGAATTGAAACTGGCCGATATTGAGCGGCTGTTTGGACGGACGTGATGGAAGGTATGGACGAAGCGATGGCCAATATGGAAGCCATGGCGCTTTATGCGGCGGCTGGGATTGGCTTTGCAGTTCTGGTGCTGTTTTTGCTGCTGCGCGGGGCGGGGCAGAAGCGGGCAGAGCGGACCGAAGCGGTGATTGCCCAGCACATGGGGCAGATGGCGCAGCGGGTCGATCAATTGGCCACTGGGCAGGCCCATTTGGATGGTAACCTGCAGGCGCAGGCGCAGTCTCAGGGGCAGATCGCCACGCTGATGGAGCAGCGGCTGGGCGAGGTGCAGGTCAATATGCACGAAAACCTCGCCAAGGTGCAGCGCAGCACCGGTGAGAACCTCGCCAGCATGCAGCAGAAGATGACAGACACATTGGCGACGCAGCAGCTTCAGATGCAGGAAAACCTCGCCAATATGCAGATGCGCACCGGGCATGCATTGAATGAGATGCAGGAGAAGTTAAACGCGTCTTTGAGCGGCAACGCCAAGCAGACGGCCACCTCATTGACGCAGTTGCAGGAACGTCTGCAGACCATCGACAAGGCGCAGGAAAACATCACGCGGTTGAGTGGTGATGTGCTGAGCCTACAGGATATCTTGAGCAACAAGCAAACCCGCGGGGCTTTTGGGGAAATTCAGCTCCATGATATTGTGTCCAAAGCGCTGCCGTCTGACAGCTATGCGCTGCAACACACGCTGTCTAACGGCAAACGCGCCGACTGTCTGATCCACCTGCCCAACCCGCCGGGCCCAATTGTGATCGACAGCAAGTTCCCGCTGGAGGCTTATGAGATGCTGCGCACTGCCGAAACTCAGGCGCAGCTGAATGAGGCGGCGCGCATGCTGCGCACCTCGGTGAAGAAACACATTAAGGACATCTCAGAGAAATACATCATCGAAGGCGAGACTGCCGATGGCGCGCTGATGTTCTTGCCCTCCGAAGCGGTCTACGCCGAGCTGCACGCGAACTTCCCGGAGCTGGTGCGGGAGGGCTTTGCGGCGCGGGTGTGGATTGTCTCGCCGACCACCTGCATGGCGACTCTCAACACTATGCGCGCGATCCTGAAAGACGCGCGGATGCGGGAGCAGGCCGGGGCGATCCGTAAGGAGCTTGGTATGCTTTACTCTGACGTTGAAAGGCTGGGCACGCGGGTGGAAAATCTGGATCGTCACTTTGGCCAGGCAGCCAAAGACATCAGTGAGATCAAGATCAGCGCGGACAAAGCGGGGCGCCGGGCGCGGCGGCTCGACAACTTCGATTTCGAAGAACTTGCGCAGACCGATGATGACAAAGTTGTGCCGCTGACCAAGCCAGACAGCTAAGCCTCTTCTCATTCGTCAAATATCCCGGGGTCCGGGGCAGCGCCCCGGTGGTCAGAAACAGTTTGCGCCATGTCAAAGACGTGGGGCATGCTGGGGGTGACACTGGGCCAAACCAAATTGGAGGCGCGAAAAATGCTTGAGATTTCTGCATGGAAGGTGGCGCAGGTTGTGCTGATGTCCCGGGAACTGGACCGGGCCGAGGGAGAGCTGCGTGCGTTTATTGATCGGCTGAATGAAGACGAACAGGCCAGCCTGGTGGCGGTGATGTGGATCGGACGCGACAGCTTTATGGCCGATGATCTGGAAGAGGCGATCATGACCGCCAAAACCGAGAACACCGTGCCAACCGCTGACTACCTGTTGGGTTCGCCGCATCTGTCAGATCATCTGGAAAACGGCATGGAAGCGCTGGGCATTTCTCTGTCTGATGAAGAGGACGATCTGGTCCGCCGGGGCTGATTTATCGGCACAAATTGGCTGGTTGGCCCACAGGTTTTGCGATTTTACGCCAACAGATTTGGGATCCGCGCCATGCTTTGGCGCGGGTCTTTACGTTTGGAAAGTGCCTTCTTATGTGCGCCTCGAGAGGGAGGGCTGACGCGCCTGCGCGCCGCCCGATCCACTACATGATCCACTGACGCTGCGCCTGTTTTTAAGAAACATCCGCACCCTGCATTTTGCGGGCGGTGCCCTTTTGTCTTGTGTCTGAACCTTGCAACCCATGGGGCGGCGTTGGGAGGTCTGTCGTGCAGAAGGAGGTCGCCCATGTCCAGTTTCTGGGGTCGTTTTGACGACAATCACCGCAAAGACAAAGAGATCGAGCCTACCGATGATCCGGCCAAGGAGATCACCTTTGTGCCCAAAGGTGAGGATGGCGATCTGGTGCTGGAGAACGATGGCAAGAAAGTCGATCCGGACACGGCGGTGGAGATCGACGGCGAGGAATATGATTTTCGTTTTGAGATGACCGGTACAGTGCCCAAAGACGACGACATTCCCGAGCAGTTCTGGGGACAGGAGATGGCGGTGATCACCATCATGGATTACCCCGAGCCCGGCGAGTCCACCCGCGTGTTCTTCTTCCCGGAGATGGATGTCGACGAAGACGACATGAACGAGTTTGACGATGACGATTTTGATCTGAAAAAACCGGATCGCACGCCGGAGGATATTCCGGTGTGTTTCCTGCCGGGCACCATGATTGCCACCCCAGACAGCCTGCGCGCAGTGGAAAGCTTGCAACCGGGTGATTTTGTCTGTGTTGCAAAAGGCAAACCGGCCAAGGTGTTTTGGGTGGCAAAAAGCCATTTTTCCTATGCGGAGATGTTGCAGAACGCAGGTCTGCGCCCGGTGTGCATTGATGCGGGTAGCCTTGCGCCGGGGATGCCTGCGCAGGATTTGTGGGTCTCGCAACAGCACCGCATTGCGCTGCGGGGCTGGCAGGTGGAGATGCTGTCCGCATCTGAGGCGGCTTTTGCGCATGCCAAACATCTTGCGCCGCAGCCGGGCATTCCGGGGCGCGAGTGGCGCGACGGGGTGGACTATGTGCACTTGATGTTTGATCGCCATCACATTGTGGAGGCCAATGGGGCCGAAGCGGAGAGTCTGTTTCTGGGCGATCAGGCGTTGGACAGCTTGGATGTGGAAGCGCGGGCCGAGTTGGATCAGCTTTTGGAGGCGAAGCCGTGGTTGAAGCCACGTTTTGCCCAGACCGCTTTGCCAACGATGAAGGCGCATGAGGCGCAGACATGGCGCAAGATGGCAGAAGGGCGTCCGGTGTTTCGCGATTTGGTGCGCGTGGCGGCCTGAGCTCAGGCCGATGGCATCAGCCAGGCGGCGAGGTAGGTTTCCAGCCGTTCGCGCGGGGCGACGGAGTTGTGCAGGCTGCAAAACATCAGCGATATCGCTTGTACCATAAAGGCTTGCACGCCTTCGGCCTGAAGTTCGGCGGAGATGTCTTTGCGGAAGGGGCGGTCCCAGAGCCATTTGGTCACCACCTCGGCGTGGCGGCCAAAGGTCATGGCAATGGGGCCAATGTCTGCGTTGGCCGCCGCGCCGGAGTGGCGCAGAATCACGTCAAAGACATAGCGCTCGCAGGTCATGAAGGTGATCAGAGGCATCATGGCGTCGGCCATCTCTGCAATGGACGTCGGCGCGTCCAGCGCGTCTATGCCATCCAGATGACGGTCGATTTCCGCGCCGATCAGTTGGTCCATCAGCGCGTCTTTGTCTTTGAAATGAGAGAAAAACGTGCCTTTGGCGACGCCTGCGCGCAAGACCACTTCCTCCACCCGCATGGCTTCATACCCGCTTTCTGAAACCACCGCTTGGGCGGCGTCTAAAAGCTTGGCGCGGGTTTTTAGGGTGCGTTGTTGAACTGCTTTGGCCATGGCCTGTTTTGACATGAATTTTGACCGTGGTCAAATTTGTAATTGACCGCGGTCATTTTTGTGTGCGATGAAATTGACCGTGGTCAATATTTGGAGATTCGCAATGACACAGAAACGGATTTTTATCTTGAACGGACACCCGGCGGCGGAGTCGCTGACAGGGAGTTTGGCTGACAGCTATGCCAATGCGGCGCGCAAGGCCGGGCATCAGGTGCGCATGACAAATCTGCATGATCTGCAGTTTGATCCGGATTATGGCTTTGGCGGCTATGTGAACCAAAAACCGCTGGAGCCGGAGTTGGAGCAGGTGTTGCAGGATCTGGAATGGGCCGAGCATGTGGTGGTCGCGACCCCAATGTGGTGGGGCGGATTGCCGGCAAAGCTGAAAGGTTTGTTTGACCGTGCTCTGTTGCCTGGCCGCGCCTTTGACACGCGCAATACCACCAAGCTGGGCCTGCCGGCGCCTTTGCTGACCGACAAGACTGGGCATGTTCTGGTTCTGTCAGACACGCCGGGTTTCCTGTTCCGCCTGTTCTATCGCAACGCGCTGATCGTGCAGATTCAGAAGCAAATTCTGGAGTTTGTCGGCATCAAACCGGTGAAGGTGACGCAGTTCAACGGCACCAGCCATCCCAAGGCGGGCGCGGTTGAGAAATGGCTGGCCAAAGCGGCCCGGATTGGCGCGCAGGCGGTGTGAGCGATGTCAGCTGTGGCGTGAGACTCGTGTGGTCAACACGCCCGCCGCCATCAGGCAGCCGCCGCCCGCACGATTGAGGCTGCGCATGGCGCGCGGGTGTTGAAACAGCCCGCGTAGCCCATCTGCGCAGAGCAGCCAGAACACGGTGTTGAGCGTGGCGACACCCACAAAGGTGGCGATCAGGATCGCGAATTGCGGCAGCACCGGCTGCGACAGGGTCACAAACTGTGGCACAAAGGCGATGTAAAACGCCGGGCCTTTGGGGTTGAGCGCGCTGATCAGGAAAGACTGCCAGAACAAGGGCCTGAGCGGTTTTTGATCTACTTCGTTTGAGCCAATGCTCTCGGCGGGTGCGCGCCAGAGGCTGATGCCGAGCCAGACCAGATACACCGCGCCAATGAGCTTCATCAGCGTAAAAAGCGTGGTGGAGGCCGAAAGCACCGCGCCTGCGCCCATAAGGGACACAGACATGCCGACAAAGGCCCCTGCAGAAATGCCGGGAATGGTGGCGAGGCCTGAGCGTTTGCCAGAGCGCACCGCGTGATTGATTGTCAGAACAATGTTGGGTCCAGGGATCAGCACAACCAGCGCGCTGGCCAATACAAAGGCAATCCAGGTTTCCAATGACATGTCGCGCTCCTCACCTTCGGGTTGTGGCGCAGACTTTCGCAGTCAGATGGGAATGGCAAGGGGATTTGAGAGAGGGGCGCAGCCCAAGAAGTACGGGCTGCGCCGGAGTGTTAAAAGATCAAGCGGTGTGATCGACGATCTGCATGTGTTGCGCCAGTGTGCCAATGTGGTCGAGCCACTCGGAGAACAGCGCTTCTTCAGACGGCGCCGCGTGCACGCCGGGGGCAATCTTGCCGTCCAGCACGGCCTCAATGGCGAGGGACACAGGGATCGACACGAGACGCGCCATGGCGGTGCCGCGTGCGTCACCCCAGGCGTCCATGGCGTAGGTTTTGTGGTAGACCTCGGCGCCGTCTTTTTCGGCTTTGAGGCCGACACAGAGGATCACGCGGTCCGGCTCGCCTTCGTCATAGGAGTTTTCGTCCCAGAACTGGTCGGACATTTCTTTGAGACGCGCGTCGCCTTCGGGGCCGGAAAGCGTTTCGATTTCGTGGAAAACGTCGGACCACGCCTCGGCCCAGCCGTTCAGGCGCAAAGTGCCGCGTACAAAGGTGTCAACCTTCCAGGCTGGGTCAAATTTGTAGTCTTCCATGAAGGGAATGCTGTCGCGGTTCGGGTAGACCTCGAAGGTTTCTGCCTCCGCCAGCGGCGCCTCATAACTGCTGATCGCGTCCCAAGGACGGTTCACGTCCAGAGGTTTGCCGTCGCGGATCGAGCGGGAGGGCGAGCGCAGGGCTTTGAGCACGCCAAGCGGGGACCAGCTGAATTTGTAGCGGAACGGGTTGGCATGTTTGGGCACGCCGCCGCAGTAGCTGATGAAGCTGAGGGTGTTGTCTGTGTCATAGGCGGCGGAGGCGCGGTAGTCGGCCACCAGAGCATGCGCCATCAGGTGGTCGATGCCCGGGTCCAGGCCCACTTCGTTCACGCAGGCGATGCCGGCCTCTTTGGCCTTGGCATCGAGTGCCTTCATTTCTGGCGCGATGTAGGAGGAGCTGACAAAGTTCGCACCTTTCTCGATGCACAATTCGGCCAGCGGCACGTGCCAGTCGCCCGGCAGCATGGAGACAACAACGTCGCCAGACTCAAGCACAGCTCCTAGCGCTGCGATGTCGAAGGCGCGGATGTCTTTGGTCAGATCGCCGACGGCCTCTTGTGCTTTTTCAACGGTTCGGTTCCAGACGGTGACCGCGCGGCCGCCTTCGATCAGGCGGCGTAGGCCGGGAATGGCCGAGAGGCCGGTGCCACACCAGTGGATTGTCATGTCTCTTCTCCCCTCAGAGATTTTTGGAATGGGTGATGAAGTCGGCCTCGGCGCGGGTCCAGACACCGTCGCTGAGGTCATCGAGTTTCATCAAAGTGTCGAGCAGCTGCGCGGCGTAGTCTTCCGAGCTTTCCACCGGCAGCATGGATGGCAGGTTGTCGATCGCCATGACGTCCAGCACTGGGGCCTCGGCCACGCGCAGGGCGGGGGCCTCCCATGTGGTGGCGCGGTCATAAATCGGCACCGGGTTGTAGTCGCTGTCGGGATCGCAAGCCACGTCGCCAATGGCGGTCAGTTTGCGGTCGGCCGTAAGGGCCTCTTTTGGCACAAATACGGGCGTGCCGGGGCGGGCAAAGATGCAGTTCAGGAACAGGTCATGGTGCAAGATTTCCGGGAACGGGCCGCCAGAGGCGGTTTCCGCCATGTCCCATTTGGTGACGGTGCAGCCCATGGCTTCGAGCAGGTCGGCAGCGCCGGTGCCAACGCGCCCCAGCGCGCCAATCACGATGGCAGAGGGGCGGTCTTTGGACAGCGCGTCGAGTTCTGCGCCAAGGTCTGCCAGCAGGGCGTCTTTGCCTGCGTAGACGCCCACCGGAGCGCAGAGCTCCCCGCGTTGTTGGGCAGCCCAGGATTTTAGGGTCACGGCAGACCCGGCATAGCCCGCCCAATAGCCAAAGGCGGCAACGCGGCGGCCGGTGTCGTCCACCAGATATTCGAGATCATACAGCGTGCCGCCACCTTCTTTGAAGCGCTTGAGCAGGGCCACGCCAGAATGCTGGCCTTTGAAGGCGTGGCCAAACATGATGTGGCGGTGTGGCAGAGGCGTGCCGTCTTCGGGCAGTTCTTTGAGGCCAAAGATGATGGCGTCGCGGGGCGCGTCCGGCCAGCTGTTTTCCGCGGCGATGTCACACCCTGCGGCTTTGTAGCCGTCAATCGGAATGGCCCGCACCGAGCTTTCCTCCACGGTGACGCGGATGCCCTTGTCCAGCAGTGCTTTTGCACCTTCGGGTGTTAGCCCCACCCGCTCCTCATTTGGCCGCTGTTCGGCCCGTACCCAAAGATGAGTCATCTTGGCTCCCCTCATATTCGCATTTCCATAGATCAGCCCCTTGCGACGATGGCAAGAGCCGCGCCGCTGCGTCTTTTGCGCGGCAGGTCCCGCCACGCTCTGCCTCCATCTTCTCCTTCTCCAAATATCCCGGGGGAGTCGCCGCATGCGGCGATGGGGGCAGCGCCCCCCTTGCGCAGGTTTTCGACTGGCACCGAGAGGGGCGGCATGGCACAACGGGGCCAAAGCAGAACAAAACGGGAGCGCGCCATGAGTGTTGGAGAGGGTTTTGGCAAAGGATGTCACCTGCATCTGATCGATGGGTCGGCCTTTATCTTTCGGGCCTATCACGCGCTGCCGCCGTTGACGCGGAAGTCAGACGGCTTGCCTGTGGGGGCCGTGGCGGGGTTCTGCAACATGTTGCAGCGTTATGTGGAGGACAATTCCGGGCCAGATGCGCCCACCCATGTGGCAGTGATTTTTGATTACTCCGGCAAGTCGTTTCGCAATGAGATGTATGATCAATACAAGGCGAACCGTCCGCCTGCGCCGGAAGACTTGGTGCCGCAGTTTCCGCTGACGCGGGAGGCCACCAAAGCCTTCAACATTGCCTGCAAAGAGGTCGAAGGCTTTGAGGCAGATGACATCATCGCCACGCTCGCTTGTCAGGCGCGGGACGCCGGTGGGCGCTGTACCATTATCAGTTCAGACAAGGATCTGATGCAGCTGGTCGGCGACGGCGTGGAAATGCTCGATGCGATGAAAAACAAGCGCATTGACCGCGACGGGGTGCATGAAAAATTTGGCGTTGGGCCGGAGCGTGTGGTGGACGTGCAGGCGCTGGCCGGTGACAGCGTGGACAACGTGCCGGGCGCACCGGGCATTGGCATCAAGACTGCGGCCTTGTTGATCAACGAATATGGCGATCTGGAAAGCCTGCTGGACCGGGCGGAAGAAATCAAACAGCCCAAACGTCGCCAGACGCTGATCGAAAAACGCGACCAGATTGAGCTGTCCAAACGATTGGTGCAGCTGGACTGCGAGATGGAGCTGGACTTCACGCTGGACGATCTGGAAGTGCGCGACCCGGAACCGGAAGCGTTGTTGGGTTTCCTGGCGGAGATGGAGTTCCGCACACAGATCAAACGGGCGGCGGACAAGCTGGGCGTGGAAGCGCCGACCATTCCGGAGCCTGTCGCGAGTGCCGCGGATGAGGTGCCTGCGCAGGATGATGTGCCGTTTGACGCGTCCAAATACGAATGGGTGAAAGACCGCGCGGCGCTGGACCGCTGGATCGCCGCCATAATGAAACGTGGCTATGTGGCGGTGGACACGGAAACCAACTCGCTCAATGAGATGGTCGCGGAGCTTGCGGGGATCTGTTTGAGTGTGGAGCCGGGTGAGGCCTGCTACATCCCGGTGGGGCATAAGAAGGGCGCCAGCGACGACCTGTTTGGGGGCGATGAGCTGCAAGAGGGGCAGATGCCGCTCAATGAGGTTTTGGACGCGCTGAAGCCGGTGTTGGAAGATCCGGCTGTGCTGAAGATCTTCCAGAACGCCAAATATGACTGCAAGGTGTTTGCCAATTACAACATCACCGTGGCGCCGATTGATGACACCATGCTGCTGTCTTATGCGCTGCACGCGGGTGAGCACAATCACGGCATGGATGCGCTGTCCGAGCGCTATCTGAGTCACCAACCGGTGCCGATTAAGTCATTGATTGGCAGTGGCAAGAGCATGATCACCTTTGACAAGGTGCCAATTGAGGACGCGCTGCCTTATGCGGCGGAAGATGCCGACATCACGCTGCGCTTGTGGCAGCTGTTCAAGCCAAAGCTGCACCGGCGGCAGGTGACTTCGGTTTATGAAACACTGGAGCGTCCACTGGTGCCGGTGTTGGCGCAGATGGAACGGCATGGCGTCAAAGTGGATCGCGACACGCTCTCGCGGATGTCCAATGCCTTTGCGCAGAAAATGGCCGCGCTTGAGGCGGAGATTCACGAACTGGCAGGGGGCACGTTTAACGTGGGGTCCCCCAAGCAGCTGGGTGAAATCCTGTTTGATAAGCTGGAGCTGCCGGGCGGCAAGAAGGGTAAGACCGGGGCCTATGCCACGGGTGTGGACGTGCTGGAGGATCTGGCCACTGAACACGCTCTGCCGGGGCTGGTGCTGGATTGGCGGCAGTTGAGCAAGCTGAAGTCGACCTATACCGACGCGTTGCAGACGCACATCAACGCGGACACAGGGCGGGTGCACACGTCTTATGTGCAGACCGGGGCCAACACCGGGCGTTTGGCCTCCACCGATCCAAACCTGCAGAACATTCCGGTGCGCTCCGAGGAAGGGCGGCGCATTCGCGAGGCCTTTGTGGCGGAGGAAGGCAAGACGCTGATTTCGCTCGACTACTCGCAAGTGGAATTACGCATTCTCGCGCATATTGCCGAGATTGATGCCCTCAAAGCGGCGTTCCGCGATGGGCACGACATCCACGCCATGACCGCGTCCGAGGTGTTTGATGTGCCGATGGAAGAGATGACCAGCGAGGTGCGCAGCCGTGCCAAGGCGATCAACTTTGGTGTGATCTATGGCATTTCCGGCTTTGGTCTGGCGCGCAATCTGCGCATTCCGCGCGGCGAGGCGCAGGACTTCATCAACCGCTATTTTGAGCGCTTCCCGGGCATTCGGACCTATATGGATCAGACCAAGGCGTTTGCCAAAGAGCACGGCTATGTGCAGACGCTGTTTGGCCGTAAAATCCACACGCCGGAGATCAACGCCAAGGGGCCACGCGCCAGCTTTGCCTATCGCGCGGCGATCAATGCGCCGATCCAAGGCACGGCGGCGGACATCATCCGGCGCGCAATGATCCGTATGCCGGAGGCGATCAAGGAGCTGCCTGCGAAAATGCTTCTGCAGGTGCATGACGAATTGATCTTTGAAGTCGAGGATGCGGCGGTTGACGAAACCATCGAGGTCGCCCGCGACGTGATGCAGCGGGCCACGGAGCCTGCCATCAAGCTGGACGTGCCATTGACAGTGGATGCGGGGCGTGGGGCCAATTGGGCCGAGGCGCATTAAGGTGGTTAGTTCGGGCTGCAAGCCCGGACCGCGCCCGACCCTCCCCACGGGAGGGCGCTTTCAGCCCCCACCCAGGCTCGGGCGCGATCCTTATGAAAGCCAGCCCAAGCCTTGTTCGGTGCGTTTGGCTGGATTGTATTCGGCGCTGACGGCACCGGTGTAGCCGGTTTCATCCAGCATCTCGAAGAACGCCGGATAGTCGAAGTGTTTTGACTTCACCGGCTCTTTGCGGTCTGGCAACCCGCCGATCTGAATGTGGCGCACGCGGTCCTTATGTTTGTCCCAGCAGCCCAGCACGTCGCCGTGGATTTTATGGGCGTGATAGGTATCAAACTGCAGCGCCAGATTGGGGGCGTTGACCTCGTCCAAAATCTCCGCCGCCAGATCGAAGTTGTTCAGAAAGTACCCCGGCATATCGACATCGTTGATCGGCTCGATGGTGAGCTGCTGTTTGGGGGCGAAGGCGCAGGCCCATTTCAGGTTTTCGACAAAAGTGGCGCGGGCGTCATCACCTGACGCAACGCCCGCCATGATGTGCACGATGCGGGCGCGCAGCATGTCGGCGTAGCGCAGAGTGCGCCGGAAATCGCGTTGAAAACGGTCCTCTAAACCGGGCACAGCGGCAAAGCCACGGTCGCCGCCGGTGTAGTTGGGCGGCGGGCAGTTTATCAGCTCCAGCGAGAGGCCGTTGCGCAGTAAAGCCCGCTGGGTTTCCGGCGCGGGAGTCTCATAGGGGAAGAGGATTTCCACCGCCTCAAAGCCTGCCTCGGCGGCGGCCTCGTAACGGTCCAACTCCGGAAATTCGGCAAACAACATGGTCAGGTTGGCGGCAAATCTGGGCATCGGTGTCTCCTCTGGCGAGGGTTATTCCAGCTTTGCCGCGCGCGGAACAGTCTGAAATTCCGCAAGTTTGAACGGTTTGGCGGAAGTTTGCCTTAGTCCAGCGCCTCTGATGGCAGGAAGGGGAAAAACACGCCGGAAGACATCACGCCAAACATGCTTTGGCCGTTGACGTCCTGATGCGTGCCCAGCTCCACAAGGCGATAAAACGCCTTGCGGGTGATGCGGGCTTCGAGGTTGGCGCGGACAGTGACGTAGGGGGCAGGTTGGTCCGTTTCCGGGTCGATGTCGACGCGGATTGGATTGTCCGGCCCCGCTGTGGCAAGGTCGCCGACGTGGGTCTCGAAGGTCAGAACTTGGGTGTCATCCTCGCCCATCACCTCGAAATCTTCGGTCACAAAGGGCGCGTCTTCGACCGTGATGCCGACCTTTTCGACGGGCGTGACGAGCACGTATTTGTCGCCATCCTTACGCAGGATGTTGGAGAACATTTTCACCATGGCGGGGCGATTGATTGGGCTGCCTTCGTAAAACCAAGTGCCATCGCGGGCGATGCGCATGTCCAGATCGCCGCAAAAAGGCGGGTTCCACAGGTGCACAGGTGCCGGGCCGCGCGCTTTCACGGCGGCGGTGGCGGAGGCGGCGATGGTGTCTGCGTTCACTTTCACAGGAAATTGTTCCCTCATTGCTTTTGCCATTTCATCTGAGCGCGTTACTGTCAACGTAAGCAGGTAGAGTTACGGGAGACACAGTATGGCGGATGTGGACAACCTTGTCGCAGAGATTGAAGAGCTGGGCGGCAAATTGGCGGAGGCCAAGGCGGCGATCACCAAGCGCTTTATCGGACAAGAACAGGTTGTTGATCTGACGCTTTCGGCCTTGCTCTGTGGGGGGCATGCGCTGCTGATCGGCCTGCCGGGCCTGGGCAAAACCCGCCTTGTGGACACGCTGTCGACTGTGATGGGGCTTAATGGCAACCGGGTGCAGTTCACCCCGGATTTGATGCCCGCCGATATTCTCGGTTCTGAGGTTTTGGAGAAAGGCAAAGGCGGCACGCGGGAGTTCCGATTCGTGCCGGGGCCGATTTTTTGTCAGCTGTTGATGGCGGATGAAATCAACCGCGCCAGCCCGCGGACGCAATCCGCGCTGTTGCAGGCGATGCAGGAGAAACAGGTGACGGTGGCCGGGGCGGATCGCCCGCTGGATGCGCCGTTCCATGTGCTCGCAACGCAAAACCCGATTGAACAGGAAGGCACCTATCCGTTGCCGGAGGCGCAATTGGACCGGTTCTTGGTGCAGATTGATGTGCCATATCCGGATCGTGACACGGAGCGCGATATTCTTTTGGCCACCACCGGTGTGGAAGAGGAAGAGGCCCATGCGGTGTTTACCGCAGAGGAGTTGATCGCGGCGCAAACGCTGCTGCGGCGTATGCCGGTTGGCGAAAGCGTGATGGAGCTGATCCTGGATCTGGTGCGGGCGTGCCGTCCGGATGACGAGACGGCGACCGAGGCGGTGCGTGAAAATGTGGCCTGGGGGCCGGGACCCCGCGCGGCGCAGGCCTTGATGATGACGGTGCGGGCGCAGGCGTTGTTGCAAGGGCGGCTCGCGCCCAATGCGCAGGACGTGATTGACATGGCCGGTCCGGTGTTGAGCCACCGGATGGCGCTGACCTTTGCGGCACGGGCGCGGGGCGAGAACCTTGCGTGGCTGATTGCCGAAACGGTGTCGCGATTTGACAATGTTGGAGCCGCCGCGTGAGTGCAGCGCCCTATCTGCGCAGTCAGGCTGAGGCGGAGGCCGCCAGCCTACCGCCCCTGTTGGCACATGCGGAGCATTTGGCGGGCACGGTGTTGCTCGGCGAGCATGGGCGGCGGCGCGCAGGCATGGGCGATGATTTCTGGCAGTACCGGCCGGTGCAGCCTGGCGACAGCCTGCGCATGATTGACTGGCGGCGGTCGGCCAAATCGGATGCGCAGTTTGTGCGGCAGCGCGAATGGCAGGTGGCCCAGTCGGTGATGATGTGGGTCGATACGGCCCCGTCGATGTTGTTTGCCAGCGATAAGGAAACACCGCAGAAGGCGGATCGGGCGCGGCTTTTGGCCTTGGCCTTGGCGATCCTGCTCATTCGCAGCGGCGAACGGGTCGGGTTGACCGGCACGGATTTGCCGCCCCGTCGGGGAGAGGCGCAGATTTTGCGGCTGGCGGAGATGTTTTTGCGCGACGATGTCGGTGGCGAGACGCCGGACTATGGCACGCCAGAGTCGCGGGCCATGCTGCCACATGCGCGGGCGGTGTTTGTCTCTGACTTCATGGGGGATTTTGACGCGGTGCAAGCGGCGCTGACCAAAGCGGCGGATCGTGGGGTCATGGGGGCGTGTTTGCAGGTGCTGGACCCGGCAGAAGAGGATTTTCCCTATAAGGGCCGGGCGATTTTTGAGAGCATGGGCGGCAGTCTGAGCCACGATACCAAGAAAGCGGATGATCTGCGGCCGCGGTATCTGGAGCGGTTGGCAGAACGGCAGGCGGCTTTGAAAGACCTATGTCGTGCTACCGGCTGGCTCTATGGCCATCACAGCACGGGGCAACCCGCGCAGGCGGCGTTGTTGTGGTTGCATCGGGCATTGGAGCGGCGCGGATGATCTTTGGCTTGCCCATAGGATTTACCGCCCCTTGGGTGCTGGTGGCACTGATCGCGCTGCCGGTGCTGTGGTTGATTTTGCGGGCGATTCCGCCGGCGCCAATCCGGCGGCGGTTTCCCGGCGTGGTGCTGCTGCTTGGGCTGAGCGACGAGGACACGGTCACGGATCGCACGCCGTGGTGGTTGTTGTTGCTGCGGATGCTGGCGGTAGCGGCGGTGATTGTCGGGCTGGCGGGGCCGGTGCTGAACCCACAAACTCGCGAGGCTGGTAGCGGGCCGCTGTTGATTTTGATGGACGGCAGTTGGGCCTCGGCACCGGATTGGGACGCGCGGCGGGATATGGTCACAGCGCTGCTGGATGAAGCGGCGCGGGATGGGCGCGTGGCAGCGGTGCAGCGGTTGAGCGCGCCGGAGCCGCTGTTGTTCCTGCAGGCGGATGCGTGGAAGTCGCGCATGGCGGGCGTGGTGCCGATGGCCTGGGCGGCGGATGAAGCGGCGATGGCCGCGTTTGCCGAGACGTTTGCGGCTGCGGATGGGTTTGACACGGTGTGGCTGTCAGACGGTGTGGCCCGCGAAGGTCGCGATGATTTGCTGGCGGCGTTGCAGGACAAGGGCGCGGTGCGGGTGGTGCAGACCGGGCGCGGGGCCATGGCGTTGATGCCGCCCAGTTATGAAGACGGCAAACTGGTGATGACCGCGCAGCGCAGCGAGGTGGCGATTGCGCAGGAGGTCACGGCACTGGCGATCGGCACCGATCCCGGTGGCACGGAACAGGTTTTGGCAAGCTTGCCGCTGGTGTTTGAAGAAGGCGCGCAGTCGAGCGAGAACGCGCTTGTCTTGCCAAGCGAGCTGCGCGCGCGGTTGACGCGGTTTGAGATTGCGGGGGTGCGTTCGGCGGGGGCAGTTGCGCTCAGTGATGACAGCCTGCGGCGGCGCGAGGTGGCGCTCATTGCCGGGCGGGAAGACCGCGAGGGGCTGCAGCTGTTGTCGCCGTTGCACTATCTGCGACAGGCCTTGGTGCCGACGGCGGATGTGATCGAAGGCGCGTTGAGTGACATTCTGCCCGCCAATCCTGACGTGATTGTTTTGGCCGATGTGGCGGTGTTGTCTGAGGGCGAGACCGCGGCGATGATTGAGTGGCTCGAAAACGGCGGGCTGCTGTTGCGCTTTGCCGGGCCGCGTTTGGCGGCGAGTGAGATCAGCCGCACCGAGGAAGACCCGTTGTTGCCAGTGCGCCTGCGTGCGGGTGGCAGAAGTGTCGGCGGCGCGATGAGTTGGGGCGAGCCTAAGTCGCTGGCGCCGTTTGATGTGGAGAGCCCGTTTTATGGCTTGCCGGTACCCGATGAGGTGACCGTGACGGCGCAGGTGATGGCGCAACCGGACCCAACTTTGGCGGAGCGGGTGATTGCCAGCCTGAGTGATGGCACGCCGCTGGTGACGCGTAAGGCTGTGGGGCAGGGGCAGGTGGTGCTGGTGCATGTGACCGCCAATGCGGAGTGGTCCGGGTTGCCTTTGTCGGGTCTGTTTGTGCAGATGCTGGACCGTTTAGCGGTGCTGAGTGCGGTGGGGGACGAGGCCGAGGCGCGCTTGGCGGGCACCACTTGGCAGCCGCTGAAAGTGCTGGATGGATTTGGACGCTTGGAAGATGCACAGACCCTGCCCGGCGTGGCGGGCGAGACCTTGGCAGAGGGGCGCGTGGGGCCAGACTTGCAGCCCGGGTTGTACCGGGATGGGGAGAAGGTGTTGGCGCTGCATGTGATGGCGCGTGACACAGAGCTGGCGCCTGCAACTTGGCCAGTAACCGTGCCGGTAGAAGGGCTGCGCGGGGCGGTGACGACGGATCTGTCGGGCTATTTCCTTGCGGCGGCTTTGGTGATTTTGGCGCTGGATGTGCTGGCGTCTTTGTTTGTGTCCGGGCGGCTTTGGGGCGCGCGGTTGGCGGCTGTGGCCTTGGCGCTGATGTTGCCAGCAGCAGACGGCTTTGCGCAGGAAGTGTCCGCCACGGCCAGCCATGCGCAGGAGGTGGTGTTGGGCCATGTGCGTACCGGCAATCGTGAGGTCGATGACATCGCGCTGGCGGGGCTGCGGGGGTTGAGCAATGTGCTTTACTTCCGCACGTCGGTGGAGCCTGCGGACCCGGTGACAGTGGATCTGGAGACCGATGAGCTGGCGTTTTATCCGTTTCTCTACTGGCCGATCACGCCGGATCAGCCCACCCCGTCGCAAGAGGCCTATGGCAAGCTCAACGCCTATCTGCGCAGTGGCGGTATGATCCTGTTTGACACGCGCGACAGCGATGTGGCGCGGTTTGGCGCGAGCAGCCCAACGGGGCGGAAGTTGCAGAGGCTTGCGGCTGGTTTGGACATTCCGCCGCTTGACCCGCTGCCGGAGGATCATGTGCTGACGCGGACGTTTTACCTGCTGCAGGATTTTCCGGGGCGCTACATGAGCCGTGATGTCTGGGTTGAGGCGGCGCCTGCGGATGCGGAAAAGATTGAAGGCATGCCGTTTCGCAATCTGAATGACGGGGTTACACCGGTGGTGATTGGCGGCAATGATTGGGGTGCGGCCTGGGCGGTGGACACACGTGGCAACACGTTGTTCCCGGTGGGCCGCGGTCGAGCGGGTGAGCGGCAGCGGGAGCTGGCCTATCGCTTTGGAGTGAACCTGATCATGCATGTGCTGACCGGGAACTATAAGAGCGATCAGGTGCATGTGCCTGCGTTGCTGGATCGGTTGGGCCAATGACGGGCGTGGTGTTTGATCCGATTGTGCCGCTGTGGCTTTTGGCGGTTTTGGCGGTGCTGAGCACGGTGGCCATTTCGGTGGCGCTGTGGCGCGGCTTGGCCGGATGGGCTTGGCGTGGGGCGGCGGGTCTGGTGATTTTGGCAGCTTTGGCGGGGCCGGTGTTGCAGACCGAAAACCGCGCGGCGCTGAGTGATATTGTTCTGATGCTGGTGGATGGCTCTGCCAGCCAGCGGTTGAGTGATCGCGAGGCGCAGACCGAAGACGCGGCGGCGGCTTTGGAGGCACGCCTGGCGGCGCGGGACAACACCGAAGTGCGCCGGATTGATGTGGGCGATGCGGATGGTGACGGCGGCACGGAGTTGATGGCGGCGCTGTCTGAGGCTTTGGCGCAGGAGCCGCGTGGGCGGATTGCCGGTATTGTGGCCTTGAGTGACGGGCAGGTGCATGACATGGATCGCGCACCCGACCTGCCGGCGCCGTTTCATTTGCTACAATCCGGGCGTGAAGGCGATTGGGATCGGCGGTTGAGCATCAAAAACGCCCCCGCCTTTGCCATTCTGGGTGAGCCGGTGACGCTGACCCTGCGGATTGAGGACACTGGCGCAGCACCCACCGATACCGACCGTGTGGAGGTGGATATTTCCATTGATGGCGACGATCCGCAGCGGTTCTCTGTGCCGTTGGATCGTGACATTGATCTGCCGGTGACGTTGTCCCATGGTGGCCGCAATGTGATCCAGTTTTCGGTGCCGATGGCTGACGGAGAGCTGACCGATCGCAACAACGCCGCGCTGGTGCAGATCAACGGCGTGCGGGATCGGTTGCGCGTATTGTTGGTGTCCGGTGAGCCACATCCAGGCGGGCGGACTTGGCGCAACCTGCTGAAGTCGGACGCCAGTGTGGATCTGGTGCATTTCACCATTTTGCGTCCCCCGGAGAAGCAAGACGGCGTGCCGGTGAGCGAGTTGTCGTTGATTGCCTTCCCAACGCGGGAGTTGTTTTTGGAGAAGGTTGAGGATTTCGACCTGATCATCTTTGACCGCTATCAACGGCGCGGGATTTTGCCGTCTCTGTATCTGGAAAACGTGGCGGATTACGTGCGTAAAGGTGGGGCGGTGCTTGTCGCGGCGGGGCCGGATTATGCCTCGGCTGATAGTATTTTTCGCTCGCCATTGGCCGAAGTGCTGCCCGCCAGCCCAACGGCGCGGGTTGTGGATGAGGCCTACGCGCCAACCGTGTCAGAGCTTGGGGCGCGCCATCCGGTGACGGCGGGCTTGCCGGAGCAAGAGACCTGGGGGCGCTGGCTGCGGCAGATTGAGGTGACGCCGGATGCGGGCGATGTGTTGATGACCGGTAGTGAGGATCGGCCGCTATTGGTGCTCAATCGGGTGGAAGAGGGGCGCGTGGCGCTTTTGGCTTCCGATCACGCCTGGCTTTGGGCGCGAGGCTATGAAGGTGGCGGCCCGCAGTTGGAGCTGTTGCGGCGGTTGGCGCATTGGATGATGGGCGAGCCGGAGCTGGAAGAAGAGGCGCTTTGGGCCGAGCCCACGGGGCAGACGCTGCGGATTGTGCGTCGCAGTCTGGAAGAGGCCGTGGGACCGCTGACCATTACCACGCCAAGCGGCGAGACGGTCACGCTGGAGATGCGCGAGGGCGCGCCGGGGCAGTTTGAAACTACCTTTGAAGGGCTGGAGATGGGGCTTTATCGCCTTGCTCAGGATGACATGGAAACCGTTGTGGGGCTTGGTCCTGCGGCACCGCGGGAGTTTGAGACCACCATCGCAAGCGCGGAAGCGTTGACGCCGCTACTGGAGGCAACGCGAGGTGGGGTGTTGAGGCTGGAAGACGGCGTGCCGGGCGTGCGCAATGTGCGCGAAGGCCGCCCAGCGGCGGGGCGCAATTGGATTGGCCTGACACCAAGGGAGGCATTTGAGACGCTGGACGTGGCGCGGGCGCCGCTGTTGCCGGGCTGGTTGGTGCTGCTTTTGGCGTCCGGGTTTATCCTGATGGGGTGGCTGCGCGAAGGTCGGCGGTAGGGTTCCCCTGCTTCTTCTTGCCCCAAATATCCCGGGGGAGTCGCCCGTCAGGGCGGCGGGGGTTGGCCCCCATTTCTCCACCGGCGGGCGCTTTCCACCCCAGCTACCCCAAAAACCGGTTCCTTCGCGGCAGCCTGCGCGGTAGAACGCCTGTAATTGAGGCCGACCTACCTATTGGAGCAAGTGATCATGGCGCCAAAGCCCGTTGTATTGTGCATTCTGGATGGCTGGGGGCTGTCCGATCAAACCGAGGCAAACGCGCCCTCTCTGGCGAAAACTCCAAACTTTGATGCGATGATGGCCGACGGGCCACATGCGACGTTGATCACCCATGGGCCGGATGTCGGTCTGCCAAGCGGGCAGATGGGCAACTCCGAGGTGGGCCATACCAACATCGGGGCGGGCCGAGTGGTGGCGATGGATCTCGGGCAGATTGATCTGGCCATTGAAGACGGATCGTTTTTTGAGAATGCGGCCCTGCAGGCGTTTATTGCCAAGCTGAAAGACACCGGCGGGACAGCGCATTTGATGGGTGTGGTTTCTGACGGCGGGGTGCATGGACATATCACCCATGTGCTGGCGGCAATGAAAGCGATTGCGGACGCGGGCGTGCCTGTGGTGCTGCATGCGGTCACGGATGGGCGTGATGTGGCGCCGAAGTCGGCGCTGGAATACTTTGCAGCCCTGCAAGCGCAGATGCCGGAAGGCGCCAAAGTTGGCACCGTGACCGGGCGCTACTATGCAATGGATCGCGACAATCGGTGGGAGCGAGTGTCTCAGGCGTTTGGCGCTTGGGTGACAGGTGACGCAGAGTACAAAGCGGCAGACGGTGTTGCGGCGGTGGAAGCGGCCTATGCGCGCGATGAAAGCGATGAGTTTATCGTGGCGACTACCATTGGCGATTATGCGGGCGCAAAAGACGGCGACGGGTTCTTCTGTTTGAACTTCCGCGCCGACCGGGCACGGGAGATTTTGGCGGCGCTGGCGCAGCCGGATTTTGACGCCTTTGATGCCTCCGCGCGTCCTGACTGGGCTGCGGTGCTGGGCATGGTGGACTATTCCGAACAGCACAATGGCTACATGACCACCGCCTATCCCAAGCAAGAAATCAAAAACACGCTTGGCGAATGGGTGGCCAAGAAAGGCAAGACGCAGTTCCGTTTGGCGGAGACCGAGAAGTACCCGCATGTGACCTTCTTCCTGAACGGCGGGGAAGAGACGCCTTCTGAAGGCGAGGATCGGTTTATGCCGCTGTCGCCAAAAGTGGCGACCTATGATTTGCAGCCGGAAATGAGCGCCGATGAGGTCACCGAGAAGTTTGTTGCCGCGATTGAGCATGGCTATGACCTGATCGTGACCAACTACGCCAACCCGGACATGGTCGGCCACACCGGCAGCCTTGAGGCGGCGATGGCGGCCTGTGAGGCAGTCGATCGCGGGCTGGGCAAGGTGCGCGCAGCGCTGGAAAAGGTTGGCGGGGCGATGATTGTCACCGCGGATCACGGCAACTGCGAAGTGATGGTTGATCCCGAGACCGGCGGGCCGCACACGGCGCATACCACCAATCTGGTGCCTGTGGTGCTGGTGAATGGGCCAGAAGGCGCTGGCTTGCGGGCCGGGCGCTTGGCCGATCTGGCGCCCAGCCTGTTGCAGTTGATGGGACTGGCGCAGCCGGAAGAGATGACCGGAGAGAGCCTGATCGTTTGAGGGCTCTGCGCGGATATATCCTTGCGGCGTCTTTGGCGTTGATGGCCGTCCCCGCGTGGGGCGAGCCAGATCCGGCGACGGCGGCGCGGGAGGCTGTGGATCAGCTGGAGGCGGCCTCGGTGGCCTTGGCACAGGCCAAAGGCGGGCGCGATCGGGTAAAGTCGCTGACCGGTGTGGTGCAGGCCTATGAGACCGGGTTGACGGCCCTGCGGGCAGGACTGCGGCGTGCGGCCATTCGTGAGGCGCAGTTGTCCAAGCAGCTCAAGGCGCAAGAGGCGGAGATTGCCAGTTTGCTGGGCGTGTTGCAAAGCATGGGAAAAGGCCCGCCGGAGGTGATCATGGTGCACCCTGGTGGGCCAATGGGCACGGCACGGTCCGGCATGATCCTTGCGGATGTGACTCCTGCGTTGGAGAAGAGCGCAGCAGAGTTGCGGCGGGATTTGGAAGAAGTGACTATCTTGCGCAGCCTGCAGGAAGGCGCTGCGGATACGTTGCAGGACGGGCTGGAAGGCGCGCAGGACGCGCGGACCGAATTGTCCAAAGCCATTGCCGATCGCACCGATTTGCCCAAGCGCTTCACGGAAGACCCGGTGCAAACCGCGCTGCTGATTGCCTCCACCGAAACGCTGGAAGGCTTTGCCAGTGCGCTGGTGGATTTGCAGGTGGAGGGCATGGCAGAGATCGTCCTGCCGGATGTGATGGACCGCAAAGGCAGCCTGCGTTTGCCGGTGGAAGCCAGCATGCTGCGCCGCGCAGGAGAGGCGGACGCGGCGGGCATTCGACGCCCCGGTCTGGTGCTGGCGACGCGACCTAGCGCTTTGGTGGTCTCCCCCACAGCGGCGACAATCCGCTATCGCGGGCCATTGTTGGACTACGGCAATGTGATGATCCTTGAGCCGCAACCTGGCGTACTCTTTGTGCTAGGAGGTTTGGCGCAGGTTTACGGGGACGCGGGCGAAGTGATTCCTGAGGGCGCGCCAATTGGCCTAATGGGAGGAAATGGGCTGGAAAGTGGCGCAATTCTCTCACAGTCTGGTGAAGCCTCTGGCAATGCGCGCTCAGAAACGCTCTATATAGAGGTCAGAGAAGGCAAAGCGCCTGTGGACCCGGAAATGTGGTTCCAAACGAATGAGGATGGATAACCTATGAAGAAATTCGTCGCCGCAGCAGCGGGAGGCATTGTGGCCGGTCTGTTGGTCACCACACAGGTGGCCGGGCCGCTGTTGGCAGAGGAAAGCGCGCGCAAGTCCAATGTCTATGAACAGCTGGACCTGTTTGGCGACATTTTTGAACGCATCCGCATTCAATATGTGGAAGAGGTGGATGACGCCGATCTGATCGAAGCGGCGATCAACGGTATGCTGACCTCTCTGGACCCGCATTCCAGCTATCTGAGCCCGGATGATGCCGATGACATGCGGGTGCAGACCCGTGGCGAGTTTGGCGGCCTGGGCATCGAGGTGACGCAGGAAGAAGGCTTTGTGAAAGTTGTCTCGCCAATTGATGAAACCCCGGCGGATGCGGCGGGCATCGAAGCGGGCGACTTTATCACCCATGTGGATGGCGAAAGTGTGCTGGGTCTGACCCTGGACGAAGCGGTTGAAAAGATGCGCGGCCCAGTGGGCAGCGAGATCGTGATCACCGTGGTGCGCGAAGGCGAACCGGAGCCGTTTGACGTGACGATTGTGCGCGACACCATCAAGCTGACCGCTGTGCGCAGCCGCAATGTCGGCGAGAGCGTGGTGCTGCGGGTGACCACTTTTAACGATCAGACCACGCCAAACCTGGTGGAAGGCTTCAATAAGCAGGTTGAAGAGCTGGGTGGCATGGAGAACGTGAACGGGATTGTGCTGGACTTGCGCAACAACCCCGGTGGTTTGCTGACGCAGGCAATCAAGGTCTCCGACAATTTCCTTGAAAAGGGCGAGATTGTCTCTACCCGCGGCCGCAACCCAGAAGATGGTGAGCGCTACAACGCGACGCCAGGGGATCTGGCCGAAGGCAAGCCGATTGTGGTGCTGATCAACGGTGGGTCTGCCTCGGCGTCTGAGATTGTGGCCGGTGCGCTGCAGGACCACCGTCGTGCGATTGTTGTGGGCACAAAGAGCTTTGGTAAAGGTTCTGTCCAGACGGTGATGCCACTGCGCGGCGATGGCGCGATGCGCTTGACCACGGCGCGCTATTACACGCCGTCGGGCCGCTCCATTCAGGCGCTCGGCGTGAGCCCGGACATTGTGGTGGAACAGCCGCGCCGGGCTGCAGAGACGCCGGAGGAGGAAGAGGACACCAACCGCCGCACCCGCTCTGAGGCGGACCTGCGCGGCAGCCTCAACAACGACAGCCTGTCCGAGGATGAGGTGCGTCAGATCGAGGAAGATCGTGCCAAGGCGGAAGAAGCCGCCAAGCTGCGCGAAGAGGATTATCAACTGGCCTATGCGCTGGACATCCTGACCGGTCTGTCGGCGTTGGGTCCAAAAGAGTAAGCTGCGCAGTGCGTGAGATTTGCGGGCGTCCCGGTGGGGGCGCCCGTTTTGGTTTGAGGGGCGCTGCCCCGTCACAGCAGGCTGTGACTCCCCGGGATATTTAGGGAAGGAGAAGCCCAGGCGCATTGCGTCCGGGGAGGCGCTTCGCTAGGACGGGGAGAGATCTGTGTTTGGAGTGCGCAAATGACCCCTGAAGAGCTGGAAAAGCTGCCGTATCGCAAGAATGTGGGCGTGATGCTGGTGAACGCCGAGGGTGGCGTGTTTGTGGGCCAGCGCATCGACAGCAAGGAGCCGGCCTGGCAGATGCCCCAGGGCGGGATCGACAAGGGTGAAGCGCCGCGCGACGCCGCGCTGCGCGAGCTTGAGGAAGAGACCGGTGTGTCGGCGTCTTTGGTGACCATTGAAGCCGAAACCGAGGGCTGGATTGCCTATGATCTGCCGCTGGAGATTGCTTCGCGCATCTGGAAAGGCAAGTACCGGGGCCAGAAGCAGAAGTGGTATCTGATGCGGTTTCAGGGCCGTGATGAGCAGGTCAATATCGCGCTGGACCATCAGGAGTTTTCCGAGTGGCGCTGGCTGCCAGCGGACCAGTTGGTGGCCAATATCGTGCCGTTCAAGCGTGAGGTGTATGAGCAGGTTGTGGCCGCTTTTGAAACGCATCTCTGAACCTTGTTTTCTAGAAATTCGCAGGATGACAAACACACAAGCCGGGGTTAGAAGGCCCCTGCGTGGCCCCGTGGCTCAACTGGATAGAGCAGCCCCCTCCTAAGGGGCAGGTTGCAGGTTCGAATCCTGCCGGGGTCGCCAGTTAACTATATGAAATTATTGAATATTTGTCGACTTTTTAGCGGTTTTTACGTGCAGGTTTTGCCGTGCAATGCGCAGGTGCGCGCAACTATGCACATTAAAATGGTCTATCTTCAAACAAAGATGACACAGATCTAACACAGTTGTTCTTCCGATCTAACTATCGGAATTGTTTGTGTTTTCTTGACTTAAAACAGGGAAGTTTCGTGCTTTAAAGCCAACCGTATCATTGAGGCACTACCGGATGTCGGCGGTCAATCGCGCGCAGCAATGGGCTCAACTCAGGCTTGTCATAAGCTCAACGTTGTGTGACGTTGCCATAATATTTTCGAACATCACTAAGTATTTTCGAAGTTAAAGGACTTCTAATGTCTCAGTCCAAACTCATTGGGATGGAAG
Organism: Shimia sp. MIT910701; assembly: GCF_047126315.1. GTDB lineage: Bacteria > Pseudomonadota > Alphaproteobacteria > Rhodobacterales > Rhodobacteraceae > Shimia. The sequence goes on from NZ_CP138953.1 coordinate 1,041,404, forward strand.
CGCTGGATCTAACCAGTGAACTGTTGGCGGATTTGGAACTGGATAGGCTGCCGCTGTCTAGTTGCGTAATGAAAGCTGCCAGATTGGCTAGGCTAACAGGCGATATGACTTTTCTAAGAGTTTTTCAGTATGAACAAGGAGGTTATCCAACGTCACCTGCCGGTGTTTCTGGTGAAGTATGGGAATTCTGCAAGTTAGCTGGCCGAGTGTATAAGTATGAGAAAAAAGGCAAGGGTGATTCCGTAAAGGTTGAAGAACGCGCAAATCTTGATCCAATTGACGCCTTGGAGGGAAAAGTCGAAAGTTCGCGACTGAGGATGGAGTTTGGCCGACCTCAGCCTGTGAGTGTATCTTCAGCCAACCCTAGGCAGTATGTAGGTGCACCAAGTAGAAACGTCGTCGAGGAGAAAGCTGCCGAGAGAGACTATCACTCCGCGAAGCGCGATTTGGCGTCTAGAAAGAGTTTTGTTTTTGACTACGTGCTCACAAAACACTTTGAACTTCGTGTTTCATCGGCGTCCGAAGACATTTTTGATATTCACCGAATTCGGATCGACGAGCACCTCAGTTCAATCGTCCCAGATGAGTTGCGCAAGCTGGACTCCATTTCTGACAATTTAAAAAGTGACAACGCAGAAGACTGGGCAAATGCTGCCCACAGTTGTCGGCGTCTACTCCAAGCGGTTGCTGACGCGATTTTTCCGCCCGCAAAAGCCCCATATAAAACGAAGCTTGGCAAGGACGTTAAGGTCGGTAAAGACAACTACATCAACAGATTGGTTTGCTTCTGTGATGAGAACATGGATTCTGCCACTGCCGTTAAGATCATCGGTTCCGATTTGAGTTTCATCGGCGAAAGGCTTGATGCAGTTTTTTCCGGTGTCCAAAAAGGTTCTCACGCCGATATTTCTCTTTCAGAAGCGCGTCGTTTTGTAATCCATACCTATCTGGTAGTTGGAGATATCTTGGAGCTACACACTACAGCCGATTTGCAGGGCCAGAAGCTAACAGCCGAAGTTGATTTGCTCCCAGAAACCGTAGCGGTAGAGGAAGACATTTCAGTGTCGGAAAGTGACTAAGGCTACCTAAGTTGCTGACACAAATTGAACACAGGCAAGTCAAAAGTCCTTCTAAGGTGTTGTTAAGAAGGTGAAAATCATATCGACCTACGCCTCTCCTAAGGGGCAGGTTGCAGGTTCGAATCCTGCCGGGGTCGCCAAATTTTGAAAAATTAATATTGTCAATGCTTTAGGTCGTGCTCTTCCTGTCTGTGAGAAAAAATGTGTGGCACTTTGTGTGGCGAAGTTGGCGCCGAAAGTGGGCTTCAAGTGATTGGTCGGAGACTTTCTTTTCGGTGAATGTCAGTTTTCAAGTCGCGAGAAACATGTGCTAGAGCGGGAGATGAACCTAGCTCCTAGCATTTCAAATGCTGATACCGGAGTTGGCGGAGCCTAGGAGCGATGTGGATGTTGCGGCAAAAGCTTTTCTTTTTAGCGGCTTATGCCTACTGCTAGACGGTGATTGGTTCAAACTACTGTAACGCTCAGTGGTGTTTTCGTACTCCGGCGCATAAGAAGCTAAGCGCTAAGAGATTTGAACTCCGCACCGCGCCACTGAAAACCCCTGTTTTTAAGGCAAAAAAACACCGCCGCCATCCAATATATACCAGCCATGTCTACCAGACTTCAACACAACTTTGGACATTTCCTGTGAAAAAATCAGTGCAGTCTCTGCAAGGTGAATGAGACAGCCATTTGATGCGCAAGACATGATTTCAAGAACCCGCGAGTTTGCGAGGTACAAGAGTATTCCAGCAGTTTTCACTGTCCGTCGTCAAAGTTTTTGGAACCAAAAGCGGCGTGAACTAAGAGAGTGTTCGGCTCATCGGGTCGGTTTGATTATGCTGCGCGTTGACTGTGATGCAAGCGTCGCGCTTCGAATGTCTTCCGTTTGATCCTTTCTCGTTGTTCCAGAATGGCTTGGTCACGTCCGAAGTAGACATCGGCTGGTGTGACGTTTTTCAGGCTCTCGTGATATCGCTGGTGATTGTAATGATCGACGAAGGCTTCGATTTGGTCTTCGAGATCGCCGGGCAGGAAATAGTTTTCCAGCAAGATCCGGTTCTTCAAAGTTTGATGCCAACGCTCGATCTTGCCCTGCGTCTGGGGATGATACGGCGCTCCACGTGAATGTTTCATGCCTTTGTCCTGCAGCCACTCAGCCAGGTCACCCGAGACGTAACTGGAGCCGTTGTCGCTGAGTAGGCGCGGTTTGTGGACAACGTGGACCTGATCGCACCCTGACGCCTGCAAAGCCAAGTCCAGCGTGTCAGTCACATCCTCCGCCCGCATGGTCGTGCAGAGCTTCCACGAGATGATGTAGCGGCTGTAATCGTCCAGGATTGTGCTGAGATAGAACCAGCCCCACCCCAGAACCTTGAGATAGGTAAAGTCGGTCTGCCAAAGCTGGTTGATGGCCGTTGTCTTATGCTCGAACTCATTCGCGGCTTTCAGCACGATGAATGCTGGGCTGGTGATCAGGTCATGTGCCTTGAGCGTGCGATACACTGTGGATTCCGATACAAAGTACCGTTCTTGGTCTGTGAAGGTCACCGCCAACTCGCGGGGTGACAGCTCTGTCTCTTTCAAGGCGAAGCTGACGACCTTGCGCTTCACCTCGTCTGGAACGCGGTTCCAAACGTGTTTGGGCTTGGGAGACTGATCCTCAAGACCAGCCTCCCCGCGCTGCAGGTATCGGTCGTACCAACGGTAGAATGTGGTGCGAGGGATACCCAGTTTGGCCAATGTACGACGCGCTGACAGATGGCTTTCTTCAACCAACCGGATGATCTCCAGCTTCTCGGATGCGGCATACCTCATTCGTGGTCGCCCCCATCGCCTGTCATGCTTTTTTTGAGAAGACGCAGTTCCAATGTTTGCTCCGCGACAACCTCCTTGAGATCCTTTGCTTCGCGGCGCAGTTCTTTCACCTCGTCAGTGTTTGCGGCACGCGCTGTATCGCCCGCCAGCCGCTTCTTACCGGCCTCCATGAAGTCCTTCGACCATTTGTAGTAAACGCCTTGAGAAATCCCCTCGCGGCGACACAGTTCAGCTATGCTGTCCTCGCCACGAAGACCATCAAGGACGATACGGATCTTCTCTTCCGCCGAATACTGTTTACGGGTGGCGCGCTTGATATCTTTAACGATCTTCTCGCCAGGGCTCTTCGTAGTCTTTCTCATCTTCCACTCCTTAGTGGTTACGATGAGCCAGAAACTCTCCCTTATCAAATCACCCTAATTGGACCCATAGGTGCTGACGTCAGACACAGCGATCGAGATCAGCGATATCGACGCCGGAAGTGACGATGGCTTCTCCTTCTCCGGCTTGCGCTATGATCAGTTGGGCGCCGAGGTCACAGGCCTTGGGGATGTGAACGGCGATGGCTATGACGACTTCATGGTGATGGCAGGCGATGCACGCGAACAGGAGCCGGGTGTCCCGTTGTCGCCGACGGAGGAAGTCTACAGCGTCAGTTATGTGGTCTATGGGGGCGCCAACCTGACATCGACCGAGGTCTATTCCTCGTTGAACCCGTATTTCTTGCCCTACACCTACATGCGTCTCTTTGCTGGGGATAACCCCTACGCGAACTTTACCTCCACCGCGGGCCAGCAAGCCACTCTGCGCGAGGCTGTGGCGTCTTCGGGCTGGGGGAACGCGCGACTTTTCGAAGACGAGCAGGCCGCCCTGCTGCGTGTCGTCAGCGATCAGCCGAGTTTTTCAGGCTTGTCCGCTGCCGAGCAAAACGAACTTTTGAGTTTTGTAGAGAACACTTTGTCGACCTGGGGGCGCACGGAGTCCTTTGTAGAACGGGACTTTTTTGTGAGCCTCGGAGTGGCCTATGACACGCTGCTGGCGGAGGCCGGGGAACAAGGTTTCTCCCTCATTGGCTCTGACGCAGACGTGGATTTGCAACGTTGGCTGGATGTGCGCAACCCGGAGATTGGCCTGCAAGGCGATCGGGGATTCTCAATCCTTGGTTTGCATTCGGATGCCCCTGGGGTGAACCCCAATGAAGTGGCGGCCCTCGGGGACGTGAACGGCGATGGCCTGGCGGATATGCTGGTGACCGTTGCGGACCGTGGCACGTCTTACGTGGTGCTTGGTCGTAGCGACGACGCAGACATCACGCTCTCACAAATTGAGGCCGGGGTTGGCGGGTTCTCGGTGTCTGGATCGCTTCTGAGCGCGCAGGGCATTGGCGACTTTAACGGCGATGGCCTGGACGACTTCATCATCAGCCCTTTGGGCGGCGGCAAAGTATACGTGGTTTATGGGAAAACCGACACCACGCCAGTCACACTTGCGGATTTGGCCAACGATATTGGCGGCTTCCAGATCTCCTTGGACACCAATATCCTGACCGTCAGTGGCGCAGGCGATGTCAATGGGGACGGATTTGACGACCTGATGGTGGGCGCGACCTTCTCTGACACTGCGGGTCCCAGACAGGGCGAAGCCTTTGTGGTCTATGGCAACGCACAGGATGGCACGTCGATCAATTCGCAAGTGACTGGCGACGGTGACGATCGCATTAACGGGACCGCCGCCGCCGACCGCATTCTCGGCGGACGTGGCAATGACACGATTTCGGGCGGCGGCGGTGCAGACGCCTTAAGCGGCGGGGCCGGCGATGACCTGATCTCCATCGCCGACAGCGGGTTTGTGCGAGTCAATGGCGGGACCGGATTTGACACATTGCGTCTTGATACCAGTGGTCAATCGCTGTTGCTGGCCACCCTGCCTGACACGCGTATTGACGGGATTGAAGCCATAGACTTGGCCAACGCCAGCAACGCAGTTTCCTTGTCCCGTGATGCGGTCTTGCGGTTGTCAGAAACGAGCAACACACTGCGTGTTCTGGGGGGGGCAACTGACACGTATTCCTTCGCAGATAGCGGGTGGACAGCCGCAGGCAGCGTCGTGGACAACGGTATCACATACGATGTGTTCCAAAACGGATTGGCGCGCGTTGAAATGCAGCAAGGCGTTCGCGAAATACGGACCGAGTACGATCTGCGCGATATTGCCTCCGGCGTCTCTTCTTCAGGCGTGGCGTTTCTGGATACCGGAGCCAGCACAACCGTCGCGGTTGCCGGAGGAATTGACGCCAACGGCGATGGATTTAACGATCTGGCCTTTGCCTTGGACGACGGGGCAGGCAACGCCCGCATTTCCGTTGTCCTAGGCGGCAATGCGCTGACGCCCGGCTCCTTGGCCGCTGCAGCGGCCTACACTGTTGGCGGGCTATCGCCTGCCGCTGAGGGGCCTGAGATTGGTGTGGCGGGTCTTGGCGATATTAATGCGGATGGCGTCGACGAGTTCATTTTTGCGGACGGCTCGGCCAGCTACGTCGTGGCAGGGGATGCGGTGCCCAGCGCTGTGAGCACCAGCGGTCTGCAATCCAACACCGGCGGCTTCGCGCTGACCGGGGATGCCGACAGTGCGCGCGTGATTGCGCTTGGTGACGTCAATGGGGACGGTGTGGGCGACTTTATGACGCAAACGGCCACGGCAGGTGGCGACGCTCAGGCCACCGTGGTTTTGGGCGGTCAGGTACAGTCCAGCGCGAACGTGAGCGCTCTATCCGGCGCCCAGGCTTTCAACATCTTCAGCAGCAACTCTGTCACAGCGGGCTTGTTGGAGTTTGCTTATGCAGGTGACATCAACGGGGATGGCTTTGATGATGTGATTGCCTCTTCCTTAACGGCAGGTGGTGTTCCGGGCGGCGTGTTCCCGCTTCTGAAGGGCGGCGCGTTTGTGGTCTATGGATCAGACAGTCCTGTTGATGTGGACCTGGCGACAATTCAGGCAGGTGGCGCGACAACCGGAGCCTATATTGAAGGCAGCTTCTTTGACATCATCCGCAGTGCGACCGGTGTTGGGGACTTCAACGGCGACGGCTTTGGGGACCTGCTTGTGCAAACCAACGATCAACTGTTCATGGTGCATGGCGGTCAGAACTTTGCCGACCTGACCATTGATGATTTGATCGCCGGCACTGGTGGATATGCCATCAGCGGTACCTACGGTACGGCGGACGCCTTTGACGTGCAGGGTCTCGGGGATTTTAACGGCGATGGATTTGACGACCTGGCCTTTATCACCCGGGATGTGTCAACGCCGGAAGACAGCGAAACCTTCGTGATCTATGGCCGAGTGGGCAGCGATGCGTTTGATGTAGATGATCTTGCCAATGGGGTGGAAGGCTTCCGCATCACAGGGGGGGCGATCCATTCTCTGGCCGCGGCAGGAGACGTGAACGGCGATGGCCGCGCCGATCTGGTTGCAGGCACCGAGAGCTTTGATGATGGCTCCGGAACGCTGTCCGGAGGGTTCTTGATCTACGGCTAAGACAGGCACCGGGGAGCGCCAAACGACAGAGTTTGCGCTATGCGTTTCGCGCTCCCCAAATAATCTGTGTTTAGAGCGGACGCAAAAGTCTGCATACTTGGCGGCATTCTGGGGCGTTGTTTGTGCCGCGAACGTCCGCTTCCCGCCCGAAGAGCCAGAACCTCTTGTCCGCTTTGGGACAAAAACGATCATCACGCAAATCGAGTCCAATAGCAGCTTCGTCCGCGCAGCAGACTTTGGTGCGAACAGCCGCAAAGACCTCCTTGCCGCCTTTTTCGGCGTTCAGTTTTTCTCAAGCTCTCACATTGACTCAGGTTTGCCTGACGGCGCTGTGCGCACTGAAAAACGCTGCCCGAAAAGACAGACATAAGGGTGGTATATCTTTTTCGTCAGGCCGGACTTCTTGTGTCGGGCCACATTGGTGGCGACTGTGCATGTCGCCTATTTTGGGGATTCGAAATGAAAAAAGCCCCGGTGTGTCCACCGGGGCTTTCGTTTGTGAGAGAGAGCAGACCTTAGTCTTCTTTCTTCTCTTTCTTCTCAGGCACAACTTCTTCGCCGGTTTCCTGATCCACCACTTTCATGGACAGGCGTACCTTGCCGCGGTCGTCAAAGCCCAGCAGTTTGACTTTCACTTCCTGACCTTCTTTCAGAACGTCGGATGGGTGGTTCAGGCGGCGGTTCTCGATTTGAGACACGTGCACCAGACCATCGCGCTTGCCGAAGAAGTTCACGAAGGCGCCGAAGTCGACGATCTTCACAACTTTACCGGTGTAGATGGCGCCTTCTTCTGGCTCTGCCACGATCGCGTGGATCATGTCATAAGCCTTCTGGATGGAGTCACCGTTTGGCGAGGCAATCTTGATCACGCCTTCGTCGTTGATGTCGACTTTGGCGCCAGACACTTCAACGATTTCACGGATGACCTTACCACCGGAGCCGATCACTTCACGAATCTTGTCGGTTGGGATGTTCATGGTCTCGATGCGTGGGGCGTGTACGGAGAATTCCGCAGCACCGGTGATCGATTTGTTCATCTCACCCAGGATGTGCATGCGGCCGTCTTTGGCCTGTGCCAGCGCTTTTTCCATGATTTCCGGCGTGATGCCTGCAACCTTGATGTCCATCTGCAGCGAGGTGATGCCGTTTTCGGTACCTGCCACTTTGAAGTCCATGTCGCCGAGGTGGTCTTCGTCACCCAGGATGTCAGACAGGATCGCGTAGGAGCCGTCGTCTTCCAGGATTAGGCCCATGGCCACACCTGCAACGGCGGATTTCAGAGGCACACCTGCGTCCATCATGGACAGGGAGCCACCACAGACGGACGCCATGGAGGACGAGCCATTGGACTCGGTGATCTCAGACACCACACGCACGGTGTAAGGGAAGTCGGTTGCCGCTGGCAGAACCGCCTGCAGCGCGCGCCATGCCAACTTGCCGTGACCAATTTCGCGGCGGCCGGGAGGGCCCACGCGACCAGCTTCACCCACAGAGTATGGAGGGAAGTTGTAGTGCAGCAGGAAGTTGGATTTGAAGTTGCCGTGCAGCGCGTCGATGAACTGTTCGTCGTCGCCGGTGCCCAGAGTGGTCACAACCAGACCCTGTGTTTCACCGCGGGTGAAGAGGGCTGAGCCGTGGGTCCGTGGCAGCAGGCCTGTCTGGCATACGATGTCACGGATTTCGTCGGTTTTACGACCGTCGATACGGGTGCCGGTTTTCACAACGTCGCCGCGCAGGATGCCCGCTTCGAGTTTTTTCAGAGCGGAGCCGAGGTTTGCGTCTTCCAGCTGTTCTTCTGTCAGCGCTTCTTTGATGGCTTCGCGTGCCGCGGCAACAGCAGAGGTGCGCTCTTGCTTGTCGGTGATGGCAAAGGCGGCGCGCATCTGCTCCTCGCCAGCTGCTTTCACAGCGTCGTAGAGCTCTGCGTAGTCCGGTGCCTGGAAGTCAAAGGGCTCTTTTGCCGCTTCTTCGGCCAGGTCGATGATCAGGTCGATCACTGGCTGGATGGAATCGTGGGCAAATTTCACCGCACCCAGCATCTCTGCTTCGGACAGTTCGTAGGCTTCAGATTCAACCATCATCACGGCGTCTTTGGTGCCGGCCACAACCAGGTCCAGACGCTGCTCAGGATTCTGACGCAGATCCTGCATGTCATCAACGGTTGGGTTCAGGACATATTCGCCGTCCTCAAAGCCTACACGTGCGCCCGCGATAGGGCCCATGAATGGCGCGCCGGAGATGGTCAGGGCGGCGGAGGCTGCGATCATCGCCACGATGTCCGGGTCATTGACCAGATCGTGGGACAGCACGGTGCACATCACCAGAACTTCGTTTTTGAAGCCGTCGACAAACAGCGGGCGGATCGGACGGTCGATCAGGCGCGCGGTCAGGGTTTCTTTTTCGGTTGGGCGCGCTTCGCGCTTGAAGAAGCCACCCGGTACTTTACCGGCGGCGTAGTATTTCTCTTGGTAGTGCACAGTCAGAGGGAAAAAATCCTGACCGGGCTTTGGTGCCTTCGCAAAGGTCACTGCGGCCATCACGGAGGTTTCGCCCAGAGTGGCGATCACACAGCCGTCGGCCTGACGGGCAATCTTACCCGTTTCCAGAGTGAGCGTTTCCTCGCCCCACTGCATGGACTTTTTGGTTTCTTCGAACATCATCGTATCCTAGCTGGGAGCTCTCCCAGGCGTATCCCGGGTCTCCCGTTTGAAAATAGCGGCCCCATTGCCGCCGACCTCTTCTATCTTTCTTTGATGCGCCGAGGTCAGGACGCAACGTCTCAGATGGTCGGCCCATATCGGAAAACAAGGCGTTTGGAAACCAAATTCTCCGTCAATCAGCGGTGGGCTGCCGTGCCAGCAAGACCTGTGAACGCAGTGTCGTTGCGTGGGCAACACATTGTTTACGGCCAAAACATGGCATTTTAGGCAAATTTGGGCGATACTATGGCTGACAGAATCGCGGCTAGGGGGCTTGCTGCGGTGGAAACGTAACGCGCGAGTTATGCGCCCAGTGTGAGAATAAGTGCCATGAGAGCCCCGTTTACCCTCTTGTTGACCCTTTGTATGGTGGCGACGTTTTTTGTTGCTGGCTGTGCAGAAACCACCAGCGGTGCCAACCCTGTAGGAGCGGCACAGGCTGAGCCTGAGGAGGTGGTGACCAAGAATGCCGTTGCAGAAGCCGAGCCGCAGGGCACACGTATTCTGGCGATGGGCGACAGTTTGATGGCCTGGCACACGTTTACAGGTCAGTCGATCCCGCACACCATCGAGGCGGTGCTGGGCGAGCCGGTGTATAACACCGCGATCAGTGGTGCGAAGATCACCTTTAAACTGCCGATTTCCGGGGCGATGGGCATGCGGATCGAGAACCAGTATCGCAAAGGCGACTGGGACTGGGTGGTGTTGAACGGCGGGGGGAACGACCTGTGGTTGGGCTGTGGCTGCGGCAAATGCGCAGGCAAGATGAACAAGATGATCTCTAAGGACGGCAAGCGCGGAGTCATTCCGATGATGGTGCAGAAGTACCGTCACGCAGGAGCGCAGGTGGCATGGGTGGGATACTTGCGCAGCCCGGGGGCGTGGTCGCCTGTGGAAGGCTGCCGCGACACCGGCAATGACTTGGAGCAGCGCATCAGCAAACTGGCGGCGATTGATCCGGGCGTGCACTATGTGTCGCTGGCCGATCTGGTGCCCAATGGCGACCGGAGCTTTCATACCTTTGATATGATTCACCCGTCGATCAAAGGCAGCCGCGAAATCGGCAAGCGGGTGGCTGCGGTGATCGCAGCGCATGACGCCGCGCGCTAAGATTTTAAACAAGTCAATATGTTAGTCCCATCGCGTTGCGGTGGGGGCGTGGCGTTTTTGCTGTGGCAAAAAGGGCGGTTGCATATTCCGACAGAATTTGTCAGATAAAGGCCGCCCAGCCAAGGATCCTCCAGATCAGCCCGGGTTTTCAATGCATGAAACTAGGCACCGGCTGTGACCCCCAAAGCGAGCTGGTGCCCTTTTTTGCGGCTGTCGAGAGAAGGACACCCTGACATGGAAAAAATCTTTGCGGACTTACTGGTAATTGACGGAATGGCTCAAAAAGCAGGTTGCGGGTTGAAGCCGGAGTTGCGGCAAGCCATGGAGACCAGTTTGCGTTTTCCGGTGAAAGCGGCCTCGCCAGTGTCGGGCGTTGAAGATTTGCTGGGGGAGCTTCCAGAAAATGTCGTGCGCCTTGACGACGCGGATGGCGCTCGCAGTCGGAGGAAAGAAGCATGAGTAGTGTGGCAAAATACCGGTGTGTGGAAGTCCTGGAAACCGTCGGCTGCGACGATTTCGAAATTGGGCTGTTGCCAGTGCTGCGCCATTTGTGCGTCAGTGCCGAAAGCGCCGATCCCAAAAACTGGGGGCGTGCCTTTGACATTGCGGTGGAGAGGTTTGGTGAGTCCATTGGCCTGCCCGCAGCACACGGGCTCAACAAAGCTGTCCTTGCATTGTTTGCCTGTCGTGACGGTGGTCCCGATGTGAATGATCCGCTGTGCCCAAAGGCAAATCGAGACATCACCGATGACGAAGTGCAATTCTTGTCGATGATCCACCACATGCGGCGCGATAACTCTGCCGCTGCGCGCTCGGCCGTGGCCTTTGTGACGCGAGGGCGTATGGACCCGGCTTTGATCCGCAGTGGACTTACATTCGCCAACCGTTTCCCCGCAGGCATGGGGCGGCACGCACGGGTTGTAGGTCGTCCGAAACTGTCTGTGGTGGCTTAAGAGGTCCGTGCGCGTTTGGCGCCGGGCTTTTGGGTGATGCCAAAAGCTTTGCGCGCTGTCACGAGGCGCAGGTCTTCAGGGTCCATGCCCATGGACAACATTGTCTTGCGGTCAAAGCGCTCTTTGGCGACGGTTTTGTCATGCGCGGTGCCAAACAGGCGGTCGATCCCGTCAAAGCCAAAGCTGACCTGATAGGTGGCGTGGTGGTCTTGAAAGTGATGCGCTAGATGCTTGCGGGTGATGTATTGACCCAGGCGGCCTTTGGGCACGTTCAGATGCGCAATCGTGTGGCAGTATTCATAGAAGGCGAAGGCGGACACCGAGCCCACAAACAGCGCGATATAGGCGATGGTCAGCGCCGGGATCAGGCCAAAGAAAGGCCAAAGGATCGCGGTGTGGATGGCCACAGACAGGAGGCCAAAGCGCACGGGATACCAGTGGTCATCACCAGTAAAAAACTCCGGATCGGTGGGGTATTCATGATGGCCAATGTGGGTGCGGTAAAGCTCGTTGAAGGTGCCCTGATCGGTGGGAGGTTCACGGTGCATCAGGAAGCGGTGCATGCCGTATTCAACTAAGAGCTGCGCGATGTAGCCATAGATCAGCGCGACAGGAATCCACCAGGTCAGGTTCAGGAAAATCAGGACCACACCGACCAGCCAAAACGGAAACAATCGGTGCAAACTGCCCATGCGGATCAGAACGGATAGTGTTTCTTTCATGGTGACCTCCCCTATCGCGGGGAAGTCTGCGCCCGCATTGTAGGGCGAGTCAAATTTGACTTTGCGTCAAGGCGAGGGGCCTCGCACCGACATTGCAGCGCGAGGCGGTATGCGCGTTTAAGCGCGACGCCATCCGGGGAATGGATCGGGCATCTCCTCTACAGCGGCCAATGCGGCGACAGACTCTGCGTGAAGAAGACAGTTGTCCAACTTCGCCTTAAGCGCAGGCCAGTCAATCCCGCTGCCAATGAAAACGAGCTCCTGACGGCGGTCGCCAAAAGGTTCAGCCCAGTGGGCGGCCATATACTCTTGTGCCTGCGGATGGGTCGGGCGACGTTCTTCCGGCACGCTGGCCCACCAAGTGCCCAAAGGGGCAACGGAGGACAGGGAGCCAGCCAGCGAGAACTCCGCCACCCAATCCGGGCGCGTGGCGATCCAGAAGTGACCTTTGGCACGGATTACGCCGGGAAGGTCGTCCTTGAGCACATCGTGGATTTTTTGCGGATCAAACGGCAACCGTTCCCGATACACATAGGACGTGATGCCATACTCTTCGGTTTCCGGTGTGTGATCGGCAAAGCCGTAGAGTTCTTTGGCCCACATCGGGTGTTCATGCGCTTTGTCGAAATCAAACAGGCCGGTGTTGAGAACATCCAGCGCAGGCACCTTACTGTGGTCAGTTTCGATGATGCGGGCGTCGGCATTCAGGCTGCGGATGATCTTGCGCGCAGCATCTGTTTTCAATGGACCGGCGTCTGTGACCTTATTGAGGATCACCACATCGGCAAATTCTAACTGGTCGGTCAGCAAGTGGACCAAAGTGCGCTCGTCCTCGTCCCCAAGAGTTTCGCCTCTGTCTGCTAAAAGGTCATGGCTGTCAAAGTCGTTTGGGAGGTTCACTGCGTCGACCACTGTCACCATGGTGTCGAGCCGCGCCACATCTGTAAGGCTCTCGCCTTGCTCATCGCGGAACTCAAAGGTCGCCGCCACTGGGAGTGGCTCTGAAATGCCCGTGGACTCGATTAGAAGGTAATCAAAGCGGCCTTCGGCAGCGAGGCGGCGCACTTCACTCAGCAGGTCGTCGCGCAGGGTGCAGCAGATGCAGCCGTTAGACATCTCCACGAGGGTTTCCTCGGTTTGGCTCAGTTCCGCTCCCCCTTCACGCACAAGGTCCGCGTCAATGTTCACTTCGGACATGTCGTTCACGATCACTGCCACGCTCAACCCTTCGCGGTTGTTCAGTACGCCGTTTAGGAGGGTGGTTTTACCGGCTCCAAGGAAGCCGGATAAAACGGTCACAGGGAGGCGGGTGTCTTGGTGTTGGGTGTCTGGCATAGCTGGCTCCAAATAATGTTATAACATAACAAACAGACGGCGACAAAAACTGCAAGTGACGGAATGCAAGGCCTGTAACAAAAAACGCCCGCTCCGGGGAGCAGGCGTTTTCCGTAATCTCGACTTGAGCGGCGTCTTAGCGACGGATGCCCAGACGCTTGATCAGGTCCTGATAGCGTGCTTCGTCTTTGCCCTTGGTGTAGTCCAGCAGCTTACGGCGCTGAGCAACCATTTTCAGAAGGCCACGACGACCGTGGTTGTCCTTCTTGTGGGTTTTGAAGTGCTCGGTCAGGGTGTTGATGCGGGATGTCAGGATCGCAACCTGGACTTCCGGGGAACCGGTGTCGCCTTCTTTGGTCGCGAATTCTTTCATCAGGCGTGCTTTTTCTTCAACAGTGATCGACATCGGGGTCTCCTATTGCAAAGGGTTTCGGGCGCAAGCCGGGATGTCGTCCAGCAAGGTCCATAGAGATGTCCCCCAAAGGGATTCCCTTGGAAGATGGGCGTATTTAGTCGCAAATGGATCAAAAGGAAAGGGGGAAGGCGTTTCCGTCGCTTTCTGAGGATCAGAGCCGCCAGATTTCCGGCTGTGTGGCGTAGGCGATGTACAGTGGATGGCGCGGGTGGCCGGCTTTGGTCACGCCGAGGCATTTGATGGTCTGGCCGGTGGCTTTCAGAACGCCTTTCATTTCAAAACCGCGGTCCAGATGATCGCCATGTGCACCCCAAGCGGCGATGATGTCATCAGCCCAGAGGCAGCTGTCAGCCACAACGCTGTCATTGTCCGGTCCCGCAGGGGCCTTGTGCTGGCGCATCTTCTTGGGGTCGGTTTCGCGCAGGGCAAAGATATTCACCGCGCGAAAACCGCCATATCCCAGAGCGCGGGCGCGACGTTCGCAGCGCTCGATGGTGGGGTCGTTTTGACGCTCGGTGGCTTTCGACGGATTGAGCATGATGAACAGCACTTTGGCGGCGCTGTTGTCCCACACCCTAGTCAGCGCATAGCGGTAGGTCTCGCATTCCGAGTAGAGTGCGGAGCTGGTGGCGTCGTCTTTTTGGAAGTGGCGTTCGATCATTCTGTCTACTTATGATTAACCAACGCGGAGTCAAACGTTTGATTTTGAAGCCTCTCCTTCTTATCCCTGATACTTGGGATAACAGCCGTCTGGGGTTTTGTACGGCTGATTGGTGAGGTGGTGAGATGCCGTTTCTTTTCTTTTTGGGCCTGCTTGCGGCAGGCGCGGCCGTTGGCACGATGGTGGGTGTGACCGATGACACCGAGGCAGAAGACGACAGCACGCCGTCGGATGACGAGCGTGATGACTCCGCCGATGCGCAAGGTGAGCAGCCGTCGACGGACGAGGTGCCTGAAGACGGCCCTGAGGAAGACGCGGAACCGGAAGATGATTTTGCAGCCCAGTTCCTGTTTGGCGAGTTGGATGTGGACGACCACCTGATTGGCGGCGCTGGCGAGGACACGATTGTCGGTAACGGCTGGGAAGACGATTACCTCGAAGGCGGCGAAGGCGATGACGATCTGTTTGTCTCAGCCGGCAACATGGCCAACGGCGGAGCTGGTGCCGACACTTTCTATCTCGAGGCGGACAATGAAGTTGTGGGCCGCATAGAGGATTTTGATGCGTCCGAGGACATGATTGTGCTGCGCAATTACGAAAGCCCGGTGGATGGGTCTTCGGGCAACTTTGTTCTGACGCAGGAAGACGGTGGACTGGCATTACGCGATGCCGACACCGGAGATGTGCGCATTGATCTGCCGGGGGCCTCTTTGGCGGATGGCGAAAGCCTGTCGGTGGTGTTCCAGCACACAGATGGTGATGCGCATGACAGCGAGGTACAGGCCGAGTGGGCGCGTGACTATACCATTCAGGACAAGCCTTATGTGGCGGATGCGCTGCGTGGTGGTGCCGGAGAGGACACGCTGATTGGCGATGACAGCGACAATCGGATTTTTGGTGAAGCCGGTGCGGATGATCTGCAAGGTGGCGAGGGGGATGACCACATCTTTAGTGGCAGCGGCAGTGTGTTTTATGGCGCCGAGTGGAACCATGAGCCGGGCCACCTGAACCGCCTTGGCGCGGGAGATACCCTGTCTGGCGGCGCGGGCGAGGATGTGCTGTGGCTTGGGTCTGGCAATGTGGCCACTGGTGGCGCGGATGCGGACACATTTGAGGCCTTTGCAGGCGTCTATGACAATGTGACCGAGATCACCGATTTTGCGCCGGGCGAGGACAAGTTGGTCATCAGCTTTGGGTTGGATGGTCCGTTTGGTGCGGGCTTCCAGAACGCGGATAATGAGTATTTCACCGTAGCCGAAGCGGCGGATGGGTTTGACAGCAGTTACGACGCGGACGCAGATGAGACCACGCTGACGCTGGGCGGGCACCCATTGCTGGTGCTCAACGGCGATCAGACCGGCGCAACCGTGGCGTTCAGCAATCAGGATGCGGCGGACAACTATGACCTGCCGGAAGTCTGGCTCGATGCCAATGGCGACCCGATCACTGCCGAACAGGGCCAGGCGGCAGATATTCTGTTCAGCGGCATGACCCCGCAGGATATGTATGACGCCAATGGCAATGGCGGCATGGTCGCCTGATCAGCCCTCGGGTTTCACAAACACGCGGCTGGGGTGTAATTGTCCGGCTTTGAAGACGCCAACGGCCACAGCTTCGCCGTCGAAGCTGGCCCAGCATTCTTCGCCATATTCCACGTCAGAGGCCAACACCATTCCAGGGTTGCCGTTGCGCAGACGCACGGTGCCTTCGGCGGTGGCTTTCACCTCTGGCAGATCTTCAAGACCTTGTTGCAAGGGGCGCAGGTAGCTGTCGAGCTCCGGCTGTTTCGCCATCTCGTCAATTTGCTCGATGCTCAGCCCGTCAGCGGCGTCAAACGGCCCGGACCAGATACGGCGCAGCTCGCGCACGTGTCCGTGACAGCCCAAGGCTTCGCCCAAATCACGGGCGATGGAGCGAACATAGCCACCTTTGCCGCAGGTCATTTCCAGCGTGACGTGATCTTCGTCTTCGCGGTCCGTCATCACCAGCTCTTCGACCCAGAGGGGGCGGGCGGCGAGTTCGATGTCTTCGCCGTCGCGCGCCAGTTTGTAAGCCCGTTCGCCGTCGATCTTCACGGCGGAGAATTTGGGTGGCACCTGCTTAATGTCGCCGACAAACTGACCTAACGCAGCTTTGATCTCATCATCGGTGGGGCGTTTGTCGGACTGGGCGATGACTTCGCCTTCGGCGTCGTCGGTATTGGTGGCCTGTCCCAAACGTACAGTGAAGGTATAAGCCTTCAACGTGTCAGTGATGTAAGGCACGGTTTTGGTGGCTTCGCCCAATGCTACGGCCAGAACGCCAGTGGCATCTGGATCCAGCGTACCAGCATGGCCGGCCTTTTTGGCATTAAAGGCCCAGCGGACTTTGTTTACCACAGAGGTGGAGGTCATACCTGCAGGTTTATCGACCACAAGCCAGCCAGAAATATCGCGTCCCTTGCGTTTGCGTCCCATGCCTTTGACCTCTCATATCAGGGTGAGGGCGGCGACCTAGCGGATTGCCTTCACGCTGTCAATTTAGCTTACGCAAAAAGCCTCTCCAAAAGAAAAGGCCATCGGGTCCACGCAACCCGATGGCCTTTCCTGATCGCGGGGGGGGAGGAGCACCCCGCGAACCCGTGCTCGGTTTAGTCGCCGTCGGCGACACCTGCTGCGCGCAAACGGGCGCGGCGGGCACGATAGCTTGGCAGTGCCACAAGGATCACCGCGATCACCAGCAGGCCGAGGGTCATCGGACGCTCCCAGATGAAGGCGATGCCGTCATAGAGCTGCATGGAGCGGGCAAAGTTGTCTTCCAACATGCCGCCCAGAATGAAGCCGATCAGCAGTGGCGCCAATGGATAGTCGGCAAAGCGCAAGGCTGTGGCGCAGACCCCGAAACCAACTAGCAAAAGCAGCTCGGTGGCGTTGTTCTGACCGATGTAGGCCCCCATCAGGGTGAAGAACAGGATGAACGGGATCAGGTAGTTGCGCGGCACGGCCAGCACTTTGGCGATATACGGGATCAGTGGCAGGTTCAGGATCAGCAGCACAAGGTTGCCGATGAACATGGACATGATCACCGCCCAGAACACCTGAGGCTCGTCGATCATCAGGCGCGGGCCTGGCGTGACGTTCAGAGCGATCAGCGCACCAAGCAAAATGGCGGTGGTCCCGGAACCAGGGATGCCCAACGTGAGCAGGGGCACAAAGGAGCCTGTGCACGCTGCGTTGTTGGCTGTTTCCGGGGCCGCCAGGCCCTTGATAGAGCCTTTGCCAAATTGTTCTTGTTCTTCCTTCGGGGCGATGTTGCGCTCCACCGCATAGCCCAGGAAGGACGCGATGGTGGCGCCAGCACCGGGGAGAACCCCGATGAAGAAGCCTTGAACCGACTGACGGCCAATCACCGGCGCGATGGATTTCGCCTCGGACCCGGTGATGCGCAGGTCTTTGATTTCACCGCTGTTGCTCTCGCCCATGGTGCGTGGTTTCAGCACCAGAAAGAGCGCTTCCGGCAGGGCGAACATGGCCATCGCCAGAGTGATGAAGCCAAAGCCGGACTGTAGGTCCATGATGCCCATGGTGAAACGGGGCATGTTGAACAATGCGCCTTCGCCCACGGTGGCCATCATCAGGCCCAGCAGGGTCATCATCAGCGCCTTGGCTACTTGGCCGGTGCCTGCAAAGGCGGCGATCGCGGAGAGGCCCACAACCATCAGGGCAAAGTATTCAGCGGAGTGGAACAGCAGCGCAACGGAGGATAGCGCAGGCGCGAAGACCATCAACAGGATGGCGCCAATGGTGCCGCCGGCAAAAGAGGCAATCGCTGCCACGGTCAGCGCCTTACCGGCTTTGCCTTTTTTGGCCATCGGGTAGCCGTCAAAGCTTGAGGCCACGGTGCCCGCGACCCCCGGCGCGTTCAGCAGGATGGAGGAGGTAGAGCCGCCAAAGATGGCGCCGTAATATACACCGGCAAGCAGGATCAGCGCGGCGGAGGGATCCCCCATGGAGATGGCGACTGGGATCATGATGGCGATGATCGACATTGGGCCAAGACCCGGCAACATGCCGATAAATGTCCCGATCAGACAGCCACCAATGACCATCAAGAGGTTTTGTAGAGAGAAGGCCGTTTGCAGGCCGATCAGTAGTCCTTCGAGCATGTCAGCCTCCAAAGTTGCCCGTGGTGGGGCGTAAGTTGATGCCCAGCGTGTGCTGAACAAGTGTCCATAGAATGATGACGGCCATCATCGTGACCAATGCCGTGATGTGCCATTTGCCAGCGCCCATCAAAAACGAGCCAATGATGACAAAGGCCGCGGCGGAGAACAGCACCAGGCATCCACCAATCAGCATCAAGACAAACTGTAGGGATACAACGGAAGGTTCACCAAACATCTCAGCCTCCCATGAAGCCGGGCAGCGGCCGCAGGTAGATGCCGAGAACTTGTTGAACGAGATACCAAACTAGGAAAGTGGCCAGGAGCGCGATTGGCACCATGAAGTGGAACTTGCGCTCACCGAGGATAAAGGAGCCGAGGATCAGGAAACCGGAAGTCGAGAAGATAAAACCCGCCGGACGCAATAGCAGCGCGTAAGCGACCATCAGGCTCAACAGCAGGATCGCTTGGCCCAGCTTGTATTCGGTCAAACGGAGGTAATCGATTTCCGCCTCTTTGGCTTCGCTTTTTTCGAGGCCCAGCAGGATGATCAGCGAGGCAATCATACCAAGGATGGACAGTACCTTCGGGAAGGTGCTTGGCCAAATAGGGTTGCGTTTCATGAACGGAGCAAGACTGCCATCCATCGTAAACCAGGCGGCATAACCATATGCCATACAGATGCCCAGCAGTATCAGAGCGATCCAGCGATCCAGAGCCATGAAGCTCCCCTCCCTTTAAAGAAAGGCAGAGCGGGAGCCCGCTCTGCCCAGTTGGATGTTAACTCAGCTTAGAGAAAGCCCAGTTTCTTCATCAAGTCGCCGATGACTTTTTCTTGGCCTTCGAGGAAAGCTTTGAAGTCGTCGCCGTTGTTATGGATGTTGACCCAGCCGTTGCGCTCGCGCACGACTTCCCACTCTGGGGTGTCATACATTTTGGAGATCGCGTCCTGGTACATTGCCAGCTTGTCTTCTGGCAGGCCTGGGGCCGCGAAGAAGCCACGCCAGTTCACGAAGGAGGTGTCGATGCCCTGCTCCTTCATAGTCATGGCGTCTGGTGCGGCGGAAACACGCTCGTCCGCGGTCACACCGATGATTTTCACTTCGCCTGCGTTGGCCAGGTCAACCGCTTCGGAGAAGCCGGTGGACAGAGCCGCGATTTCGCCGGACAGCAGCGCTGCCATGGCTTTCCCGCCTGCGTCGTAAGGGATGTACTTCACGCCCAGAGCGTCTTTGCCAGCCGCTTCCATCACCATGGCTGCAACCAGGTGGTCCATGCCGCCTGGAACCGAGCCACCGCCGATGGCGGTTTTGGATGGGTCCGCGTCATATGCGGCCATCAGGTCAGACATGTTGTTCAGCGGACTGTCTTTGTGCACAACCAATGCGGCGTAGTCGCCGATGGTGCCGGCCACGAGGGTCAGGTCACGGAAGTTGTGTGGGAATACGCCGGTCAGGGAGCGGATCACGATTGGGGTGGAGTTCACCATCAATGTGCCGTGGTTGCTGTCGGCGTTTTCGATCAGGTAGCCGATGGCTTTACCGCCGCCGCCACCGGACATGTTTTCATAAGATGCAGTGCCCACGATGCCCGCTTTGGTCAGCGCTTCGCCGGTGCCACGTGCCGTGCCGTCCCAGCCACCACCGGCGCCGCCGGGGATCAGGAAGTGGATGCTGTCTACGGCTTTTTCCGCCATAGCTTGGCCTGTGAATGCGAATGCTGCCACTGCGGTGGCCATCAGGGCGCGACGGCCCATGGTCAATTTCATCATTTTTCTCCTCCAAATTGACAACTGTCCGAAAGACGGCTCAGTTGAGGGCAGTCAAACATCGCAACCTGTCACAAACCTGTCATGCTGTCAGAAAGGCACTCAAATCGCATGAAATTCCTCCTGGTCGAAGACAATATCGAGCTCGCCAATGCGGTCAGTGCGCGGCTACAATTGGATGGTCATGTTGTTGATCATGCTGATAAAATTGATGATGCCATGGCATTCATGCAGACCGGCGAATATGATCTCATATTATTGGATATTATGTTGCCGGATGGGGATGGTCGGACCTTCCTGAAACACCACCGGAGCGGGAAAAACGACACGCCCGTGATTGTTCTGACCGCGCGGTCTCAGGTCAGTGACAGAATCAGCCTGCTTGATCTTGGGGCGGACGATTACATGACCAAACCGTTTGATCACGAAGAGCTTCAGGCGCGCTGTCGGGCGGTGCTGCGACGCAATGCGGGCCATGCGCAATCGGTGACGGAGCTGGGCGGTGTGACACTTGATCCGGTGGCCGGGCGGCTGACGATCGGGGCGCGGGCGGTGACCTTGCGCAATCGGGAATTGCGGCTGCTGGAGCTGTTGATCAACGCGCCGGGGCAGATTTTCTCCAAGGCAAAGCTGGCAGACCGGCTGTTTTCGTACGACGAAGATGTCTCTGAGAATGCGATTGAGGTCTATATCGGCCGCTTGAGGAAACATCTGGAGCCTTCGGAGTTGCGGATCACCACCCTGCGCGGCCTGGGCTATCGGCTCGATCATGGATGACGCGGTTAATGTGGCGGGCTCACTCAGAGCACGGCTGGCGCTGACGCTGATCGGCAGTGCGGCGGCGATTGCCATTCTCTTGTTTTTTGTGGTGCGCACCTATGCGGCACAAATTGCGCAGAGTGGACAGGATAGCATTCTGGAAGCCTCGGTGGCGTCTATTCTGGATGCGGCCACGTTGCGGGATGGAGATGTGGAGGTGGACTTCCCTTATGTGGCCTTCTCGATGTTGAGCACCGATGCGGATGATCGGGTGTTTTACGCAATTTGGCAGGAGGAAACGCTGCTGTCCGGCTATGAGCTTCTGCCGGTTGCCGATGCGCCGGACGGGGGCGAGATTGTGCATGTGTCGGCGATTTTTGACGGTGCGCCGGTGCGCGTGGCCACGGCGGCACGGATATTGGTGGGGGCCAACACCAGGACACGTGTAACCGTGTCGGTGGCGCAAACGCAGGATGCTTTGGCCGGGACCCTGAACAAGATTTCACGCAACGTGGGCTTGATTGGGGCCGGATTCTTTACGCTATCCGTGCTGGTGGCGAGCTGGGCAACAAACAGCACCATCCGTCCTTTGGAGCGGCTGACCCATTCGATCACGCGGCGGGGGCCCAAAGACCTTAGCCCCGTTGCGCGCCCGGTGCCGCTGGAGATGGCGCCTTTGGTAACCTCGCTCAACAGTTTCATGGCGCGGCTGGACACATCTCTGAAGCAATCAGAGGACTTCATTGCCGAGGCAGCGCATCGCGTGCGCACGCCTTTGGCCACCGTGCGCAGCCATGCGGAGGCGACCTTGCAGAGGGTGGAGCGCGAAGACAACCGCCAGGCGCTGCGCTCTATGGTGCGGGCGATTGATGAGAGTTCCCGCGCGGCGGGACAGCTTCTGGATCATGCAATGATCACCTTTCGTGCAGACCATCTGGAGACGCGGACTCTGGATTTGGTCGAGCTGGTGGAAGATCTGGTGACCCGTTTGGCGCCGGTGGCGGAGATGAAAGACATCGCGCTCACGGTGATCAGCGAGGGCGCGGTCAGTGTTGAGGCGGATTCGATCCTGCTGCAAAACGCGCTGCGCAATCTGGTGGAGAATGCGTTGAAATATGCGCCGGAGGAGAGCGAGATCACCCTGGAGGTTGGCGCATCGCCACGGCCTCGGGTTGAGGTGCGCGATGAGGGGCCGGGGTTCCCGCCTGACCAGATGCAGGGGTTGGCGGTGCGGTTTTCGCGCGGTGACAATGCCAAAGATACCATTGGGTCCGGCTTGGGGCTGACCATTGCGCAGGATGTGGCCACGGCCCATGGCGGAGAGCTGACGTTGGGCAACATGCCGGAGGGGGGCGCATGCGTTACATTTTTGCTTTGATGATGTGGTTGTGTCCTGCACTGGCGCAGGCACAGGACTGGGAGGACCAAAACGCCTTTGGACCCGCCTCGGCAAGCAGCACGCTGCGGGTGTTGTCCAGTACCGACACTTCCCTGTTTGCGCCGGTGATCGAAGATTTCTTGCAAAGCCGGTCCGGCGTGGCAGTGGAGTATTTCGTTACGGGCACGGCGCAAATCGACGAAGTCTTCCGGGCGGCGCCGGAGGATTTTGATGTGGTGATCTCCAGTGCGATGGATTTGCAATTGAAGCTGGTGAACGACGGGTTTTCAGTCCAGATCGCCAATCTGGATCAGCCGGATTGGGCACAGTGGCGCAACAGCTTGTTTGCTTTCACCACGGAGCCAGCAACCATAGTGATCAACCGGGCAGCTTTTGCGCCAGAGTCTGTGCCGCAAACCCGACAAGAGTTGATTGCGGCCATGCGTGCGCGGCCCGAAGTGTTTCGCGGCAAGGTCGGCACCTACGACGTACGGGATTCCGGCCTGGGCTATTTGTTTGCCACCCAGGATGCGCGCGCGTCAGAGACGTTTTGGCGGCTGATGGAGGTGATGGGCGGGCTGGATGCGCAGCTCTATTGCTGTTCCGGCGCGATGATTGACGATCTGGTCGCTGGGGAGTTGATGGTCGCCTACAATGTTTTGGGCAGCTATGTCGCCGCGCGTGAGGATGTGGCCGACATGCTGGAAATTGTGCTGCCATTGGATTTTCCCACCATCATGATGCGCACCGCCTTTGTCAGCAGTCGTACCGAAGTGGCCGAAGAGGCCGCCGCCTTTGTGCGCCACTTAGTGGAAATGCAAACCGGGCAGCAAAGCCTAGAGGCGTTTCCATTGCCACCGTTGAGCGCGACGACGGACAGCACCGGACAGGCGGTGATTTCTCTGGAGCCAGCCTTGATGACCTATCTCGATCCGCTCAAACGTCGCACATTCATCAAGGAATGGAGCAGCGCGGTTATTCAGTAACTGCGCCGCTGGGTTCCACAACACCAATGATCGGCCCCATCCAGAAGCCACCATCGGAACGGTCCAGTTGCGGCGCATGCAGGCGGCTAATCTTGCCGTCAAAATAGAGCGCGTTTGGTGTTTGCAAAACATCGCGGAAGAAACGGCCAAACTCGTGGAAAGTCACCGCCTCGTTGGAGATAACGAAATAGGCAGTTTGGCCGTCATCCGTGGTGCCCACACCATTGCGCAGGAACCGTGATGTGCTGTCGGGTAGGAAGCGCGGGTGCAGAGCACCGTCAATTACCAGCATTGGGCCGGATTGGGTGGCGTCGCGGCAGGTTGGGGCATTTTTCTGGAAATCCAAAGTCTCATAGACCTGCACGGCACCATCGTTCAGGCACAACACGCCATTGGGCAGCAGGCCAAAATTGCCTTTGCTGCCACCGGTCAAGAGCCGCATCTCTTCGGTGCCGTCTTCAACGTAATGCCCCACGGGGCTGCGGTCGGCATGATACATGCCCGCGTTCATGCCAAAGCTGAGGGTTTTGCCGTCTTCCAGTGCGCGCTCGATGTCGCGGAACTGGCCCAGAATGGCGCCGCTGTCATCACGGAGGAACAGGCGAAGATTGTCCTTAGCCGCGTCCACCGTGCACACCGTCAGGCTGCGCCCTTCATGTGTTTGATCTGAACAGGTCACCGCCTGCGCCCATTGGGGCAGGGACAGTAAGATCAAACAGAGCGTAGTTCGGATCACGTAGGTTCGCCATCCTCTGTGTCAGTTCTGGCCACATCGGCCTGCACCCGTTCGTCAGACAGCATCGCGCGAGTGGCGTCCATTTGATCAAAGGTGTTGTCCACACGGAAGCGCAGATCCGGGGCGTGCTTGAGTTTGGCTTTGCGGCCGATGATACGGCGTAGCTCGCCTTTGTGGCGGGCTAGCAGGGCCACCGCGTCCTCTTTGTTTTTGCCGCCCAGAGGCAGCACAAAACAGGTGGCGATCGACAGATCAGGTGTGATACGCACCTCGCCCACAGTGATCGACATGCGGGTGATGTCCGGATCATGCAGCTCGTCGCGTACCAAAACCTCCGACAGGGTGCGTCGGATCAATTCACCCACGCGCAGCTGGCGTTGGGACGGGCCGCGGCCCTCAGAGAAAGAGTTCTTTGCCATGTCCCTCACTTAGGGCTTCTGTCTGCCTTTGCCAAGCTGGATTGCATTGGGTAAGCAGGGCGCACCGCCATTTGGGTGGTTTGTCAAAGTGGAGAGGACACCATGCAGGAATTGCCAGGAATCGTGATCACAGGCGCATCAGGCCGGATGGGGCAGATGCTGATCAAGACGGTGTCCGACAGTGACAAGGTGCGTTTGGTGGGCGCGGTTGAACGCGAAGGCCATGACTGGGTTGGCCGTGATGTTGGCGAAGCCATGGGCGGCGCGGCGCTGGGCGTGACAGTGACGGACCAGCCGCTGGAGGCCTTTGCCAAAGCGCAGGCGGTGATCGATTTTACCGCACCTGCGGCGACGATTGCCTTTGCCAAACTGGCAGCGCAGGCGCGCGCGGTGCATGTGATTGGCACCACGGGTATGACCGAAGAAGATATTGCACAACTGGAGCCTTGTGCCCGGCACGCGGTTATCGTGCGCGCTGGCAACATGAGCCTGGGGGTGAACCTGTTGACCAAACTGACCGAGAAAGTGGCGGCAGCCTTGGATGAGGATTTTGATATTGAAGTCATCGAAGCGCATCACCACCACAAAGTGGATGCTCCAAGCGGCACCGCTTTGATGCTTGGCGAGGCGGCTGCTGCAGGGCGCGGTGTGGATTTGGCGGATGTGTCTGATCGGGCGCGGGACGGCATCACCGGCGCGCGCAAAAAAGGCGACATCGGCTTCTCTGTCATTCGTGGTGGCGACATTGTTGGCGAACATGATGTGCTGTTTGCAGCCGCTGGGGAGCGCATTGTGCTGCGTCACCAGGCGACAGATCGGGCGATTTTTGCCCGTGGCGCGGTGAAGGCTGCGATCTGGGGGCAGGATCAAAAGCCCGGAGAATATGATATGTTTGACGTATTGGGGTTGTAAGAATCCCTTACTGATACAGCGCGAAACGTCCTGTGACGTTTTGCGCAACTCACGTGATTGGCATTCTCGCGTTGCTGTGATCAATTTGGGTGCAGTAAAAATGCCCAATAAAATCAACCGCCCAGCGGTTGATGTCCGACGTTGAGAGCGTCTGGAGACAAGATGCATCCCACCCAGATGCATTTTTTGTTGGCAGGTCAGAGACGTTGTGTTCTTATGCCGACAAACAAAAACTTAAATGACCATTTAAAAAATGACCAACAGGGAGAAGACCATGACGACGTTTTTGAAAGCCGGACTGTCGGCGCTTGCGGTATCCGCGGTGGCCATGTCGGCACAAGCGGCAGATCTTGGCGCGACCGATGAGCCCATCAAACTGGCGCTGAACGAATGGACCGGCCAGCACGTGACCACACATGTGGCGGGCGAAATGCTGAAGGCGGCCGGCTATGAAGTTGAATATGTGACTGCTGGCATGATGAACCAGTTTCAGGCAATTGCCGATGGCGACATTCACGCGACTTTGGAAATCTGGTCTTCCAACGTGTCCGATCAATACGCCGTGCTGAAAGGCGAAGGAAAGCTGGAAGAGCTGTCCGATCTGGGCCTGGCTGCGCGTGAAGGCATCGCCTATCCGGCGCACGTCGAAGAGCTCTGCCCAGGCCTGCCAGCGTGGGAAGCGCTGAAAGACTGTGCGATGAACTTCGCCACCGCAGAAACCCTGCCAATGGGGCGTCTGGTGGATTATCCGGCGGATTGGGGTACACCTGGCGCGGACCGCATGACTGGTTTGGAACTGCCATTCAAAGCTGTGCCTGCGGGTTCCGAAGGCGCTCTGATTGCCGAACTGCGCGCATCCACAGAGAAGAAATCGCCTTTGCTGATCACCTTCTGGCAGCCGCACTGGGCGATGTCGGCCTACGACGTGAAGTTTGTCGATCTGCCTGCGGGTGAGGATGCTTGCTTCACCGATCCAGCCTGGGGCCCAAACCCAAATGCGATCAACGATTGTGACTTCGCCGCAAGCCGTATCTTCAAAGCCGGTTGGCCTGGTCTGAAAGACAAATGGCCTGCCGCCCACGAAATTCTCGTGAACTATCAGCTGGCTGTGGAAGATCAGCAGCCAATGATGGGCGCCGTGGATGTGGACGGTCAGAAAGTTGAAGAGGTTGTGTCCGCGTGGATGGGTGAAAACGAAGCCAAGTGGAAGTCGGTTGTCGACGCCGCAACCAAGTAAGACTTCATGACTGACAAGAACAGCACCGCTCCGGCGATTGCCGTCGAAGACCTCTGGCAGGTCTTCGGCGAAAACGCCGCCCCGGCTCTGCGCGATGCGCGCGGGGCTGGTGATGACAAAGCCATTGCCAAAGAGCTCAAGGACAAGACCCTCATTCCCGCCGTGCGTGCGGCGAATTTTGAGGTTAAATCCGGCGAACTCTTTGTGATTATGGGGCTTTCGGGTTCTGGCAAATCGACTCTGATCCGCTGCATCTCGCGGCTGATTGAGCCGACAGCCGGGTCGGTGCGCATTGATGGTGAGGACATTCTCCAGGCCAGTGACAAGCGCCTGATTGATCTGCGCCGTCACAAGCTGGGCATGGTGTTCCAGCATTTCGGATTGTTCCCGCATATGACGGTGGCCGACAACGTGGCCTTCCCGCTAAAAATGCAGGGCGCGGGCAAGGCAGAGCGCCGGGCGCGGGCTTTGGAGGTATTGGAACTTGTGGGCCTGAAAGGCCGCGAGGACACCTACCCGCGTAACCTGTCAGGTGGTCAGCGGCAGCGGGTCGGCATTGCCCGCTCACTGGCAGTGAACCCAGACATCTGGTTCCTCGACGAGCCATTCTCTGCGTTGGATCCGCTGATCCGTCGCCAATTGCAGGACGAGTTCCTCAACATTCAAGCGACCCTGAAAAAATCCATTGTTTTCATCACGCACGACATCCAAGAGGCTCTAAAACTGGCTGATCGGATTGCCATCATGCGCGATGGCGAAATTGTGCAGATCGGCACGCCGGAAGAGATCGTGCTGCATCCAGTGGATGACTATGTCGCCGAGTTTTCCAAGGATGTGCCAAAGGGGCGGCATGCCTGCGTTGAATCCATTCTGATGGACGGTATTCCAGACAACATGCCGGACGATCCTGGCATCAAAGTGGGCATGACGCTGGATACGGCCCTGACCAAATGCATGGAGCTCTATGAGCCAGTGCCGGTGCGAGATGCGGCTGGCAAAGTGATTGGTGCCGTGCATCCGCATGAGTTGGCCAATGCCTTGCAGGCGGAAGAGACATGAGCACGGCGGAGGCCGTGCCAGCAAACGCAGGACGCAAGCTGGCGCTGGCACGCGGCAGTCAGGCGGCGTTGTTTGTGCTGGCGATTGCTTTGGTCTGCCGCCTCCTTGGGGCGCAGTTTGAATGGCTGATGAAATGGCCGGCAGCCTTGACCGTGCCGATGACCGACTGGATGACCTGGCTGGTGGGCGGTTTTCTGGATGTTTTCAAGCCAATAGCCCGGACTTTCACCTTTTTGGTGAGCTATCCCATGGAAGGGGTTGGTTGGCTTCTGAACGCCTTGCCCTGGCCCATGACCGTGGCGCTGGTGACCGCGCTCGGCTGGACCATTGGCGGATTGCGCATGGCGGCGCTGGGCTTCTTTGGACTGATGTTTGTGGTGTTCTCAGGCTACTGGACCGAGGGTATGAACACGCTCGCGCTGGTGGCGGTCTCGGTGCCTTTGGCACTTTTGCTTGGCACGGCAATTGGCATTGCGGCGTTTGAGTTTCCGCGTGTGAAGGGCGCGGTGAACGCGCTCTTGGACGTGATGCAGACGGTTCCGACTTTTGCCTATCTCACGCCCCTGCTTGTGCTTTTTGGCTTTGGGCCTGTGGTGGGGCTGATCGCTTCGGCGATCTATGCGGCGCCGCCGATGGCGCGCAATGTGTTGTTGGGGCTGGAACGGGTGGATACGGAAATCCGCGAAGCGGCTGTGATGTCTGGTGGCACACGGCGGCAGCAGTTGTTCCTTGTGGAACTACCGGCAGCGACGCAGCAGATCATGATTGGCGTGAACCAATGTCTGATGGCGGCGCTGTCGATGGTGATCATCGCGGCGGTGATCGGTGGCTTTCAGGACATCGGTTGGGAAGTGCTGTTGACCATGCGCAAGGCGTTGTTTGGGCAGGCCTTTTTGGCGGGCTCTGTGATTGTTGTCTTTGCCATCATCATTGACCGTATGTCCGCCGCCTTGGCGGAGCCGCGTCCGCAGCAGGACCGCAAAGTGGCTTTTGGCATTCTTGGCGCCGGGCTTTTGGTGACGCTGTGGTCCGTGTTTGCGGGCTGGTCCCCAAGCGGATTTGCGGCGTTGGATGGCGTTGCGGCTTGGGTGGATACAGGTGTCGGCACCTTCACAGGAAACCACGGGGCGACGTTGGATACGGTCAAGAACACCTCGATGTTCTACGGGCTTTTACCGCTGCGGATTGGTCTTGCGGAGGCGGTGTTGCCCTTCACTTGGGGCTTTATGTGGACTGCGAAACACACGGCTATGCTTTACGGCGTAGCGGCGGTTATCTCATTGATTTTGATGCTGAAAGGTCGTGTGACCGCGGGGCTGGTGGTGATGATCCTGGCTTACGTGGCCGAGATCGGCATTGCGCATCTGGCGTGGCCGGTGGTGATCTTTGGCGCAGGCGCAATTGGCTGGGTTGCTGGCGGGTGGAAGTTGGCGCGGCTGGCGGTGATCCTTCTGGGCCTGGTGCTGATTTCCGGCCTATGGGAGCGGGCGCTGTTGTCCCTGTACCTGTCTGGGGCAGCCGTGTTTGCCTGCGCTATCGTCGGAGGCGCCTTGGGGCTGTGGAGCGCCATGAGCAGCACAGCCTGGGCCATCATCCGACCGATCTGTGACCTGCTGCAAACCATCCCGTTGTTTGTCTTCCTGATCCCGGTGCTGATGTTCTTCCAAATCGGGGAATTCTCAGCGTTTCTCGCCATTTGCATGTACGCCGTGGTGCCGATGATCCGCTACACGCGGCACGGTTTGACCAGCACACCAAACGAGATCCTGGAGGCGGCCACGGCCAGCGGGGCAGGCAAATGGCAGACCATGTTTGAGGTGCGCGCGCCCTTTGCGGCACCGACCATCCTGCTCGGTTTGAACCAAACCGTTCTCTATGCCTTTGCCATGTTGGTGATTGCGGCGCTGATCGGCACCACGGGGCTGGGACAGTCAATCTATCTGGCGTTGGGGCAGGCGGATGTCGGCCTTGGCATCACGGCCGGGGCCGCGATGGCGATCTTGGCGCTGGTGGCGGATCGCCTGGTGCAGGGCTTTGCCGAGGAACGGCGTCAGGCGCTTGGGCTGTAAACAGGGGCGAATCGGGGGTAACATTCCGACTCGTTTCACTTTTTACCCTTCGGTATCGCGGCTGTTTTGCGTCGGTATCGCGTCGGTGCGATTTTGCGCAAAGGCCGTTGTAAACAAGGCGTGCGCTGTTGCGATTGAGTGGATTTAAACGTGGCGTGCGTCCTCAGGGCAATGGGCGCAACAGTTGCCGGATTTGCAATGCTGTGCCGGGCAGGACACACTTGATCTTGGTGGATCACTGTCCAGAACGGGCGGTTGAGTGGATTTTTAAGATTTCGGGGGGATTGTGCATCAATGCCAAGTCCTAACGAGTCCAGTGGTATGACCTACAGAATAGCCCCGGATGTGATCCGGGTTGCCACCGGGCGTGTTTGCGGCAGCCAGATATTTCAACTGGCCAAACAGCAGGAAATGCTGCTTCGGTTCCTGGTGGATGAGGATTTAGCCGGGCGGGCCAAGCAGGGCAGCCGCGCAGCGGTGATTGCAAAGTTCTATGCGGATCGGTCCGAAGAGGAAGCCGCCCAGAAGCTGACGTGGGCAATGGCGCGTCTGTCTGAGAAGCTAGCCGAGTACTATGATGGTGACGGTGCGGATGATCCGATCCGGATCTTTGTCGATCCGCGCAGTTGTGGTTTGCGGTTTGAGATGTGGGAAGCAAAGCCGAAACCCCGCGACACAATCGGCCCCAAGACCCCCATGCGCATGTTGGTCCTGATCGGGGCGTTGATTGCCTCAGCCATTGGTTGGGTGGTGATGGAATTGACCCCGACGGGCGTGGTGGAAGGACCGCAGGAAGATTGGCCAAAAGACATATCTGATCTTGTGACAGCGGACGTTGCCTTGCCGGTGGATGTGGAAGGCATGTCGGCTGCGGAACTGGTCGAAG
This sequence comes from Shimia sp. MIT910701, assembly GCF_047126315.1. Classification (GTDB taxonomy): domain Bacteria; phylum Pseudomonadota; class Alphaproteobacteria; order Rhodobacterales; family Rhodobacteraceae; genus Shimia. The sequence continues at coordinate 1,072,065 of NZ_CP138953.1, forward strand.
CCGCGCGCAGCTATATGTATCCAAGTCTGGATTTTGAGCGGCACAAGCTGGCCATCGTGCTGTCCAAAACCGCGATTGAGCGCGATCCTGAATTTGCCCGTGGCTATGCCACGGCGGCGATGTCGATGGCGATGATGGCGGATTTGACCCGTGGGGGTGGTCTGTCGCGTCGCTATTTGCAAGAAGCCACTTTGCTGCTTGAGCAGGCCAGTGTTCTGGCGCCCGAGGACAGTTGGGTGATGGCGACTTCGGCGCAGGTTGCCATGGCGTCCGATGACTTTGAATTGGCGGACGAACGAGCAAAAGCGGCTTTTGAAGCTGGGCAGGACGATGGCTATGTTGCCCATACTTATGCGTTGATTGCGCATTTCTCGGGGCGGTTTGAGGATGTGGTGGTGGTCAACGCGCCCGAGAATGTTGCCGCGTCAGACCCGATCAGGTTGGTGCGGGAACGGGTGTATGGTTTTGCGAACTATCACTTGGGCGCCTACGAAACCACGATTGAGGTGGTGGAAGGCACCTTGCAGGCAGGGCTGGAGCATAACTTTGCCAGCCTGCTGTATTTGGCAAGCGCCTATCAGGCCGTGGGGCAACAGGAACAGGCGGAAGAGATGGTCAAGCGTATTGAAGACGAATGGCCCAGCTTGCGCACCGACGTGGTGGCGAACATGTTCTTCATGGATCCCTTAGATTGGGAGAAACAAAAGGCCCATCTCCGGGCGGCTGGCATGAAGTTCGCCGACTAAACCCGGATTAGAAATCGATGGCGAGGCCTTTTTTCTCCCAGTCACCGTAGCGCACTGGCTCTGGACCGTCGCGGCCACCAAGCTCGGTGGGCAACTCCAGCGCTTTGGCCTTCTTGCGGCGCTCCTCGGCCTCGGCCAAGGCACGTTTGGCGGCTTCGGGCAGGTCGTCGCGGATCTCGAGTGTGTCCGTCATGAGAGGGTTCCTTTCAGGCTTATGCCTTGATATACGCGCCCGTCCGCTGTTCTCAACCCCGCAAGGAATATCTGTATGTCCAAATCCGGTTACCAAGCCCGTCGCAGTGCCGTGCATCTGCTTGATCAGGTCATGGACAAGGGGCGGCTGTTGTCGGAGGTGATCGGTGGCGGGGCATTGCAGAAGCTGGCGCCGGAAGACCGCGCGCGGGCGCAGCGGCTGGCGACAGAGACCCTGCGCAATCTGGAGCGGGCCGACCGGATTTTGCAGAAACATCTGAAAAAGACACCGGCGATCACGGTGCGGAATGTGCTGCGTATGGCGACGGTGGAACTGTGTCAGGGTGGGGCTGCGCATGGCGTGATCAATGACGCGGTGGAGATTGTTGCCAAAGGCAAGCGCACCGCGGGCATGAAGGGACTGACCAACGCGGTGCTGCGCAAGGTGGCAGACAAAGGTGTGGACGAGTGGGAGAAGTTGCGGGTGCCGCGCTTGCCCAAGTGGCTGCGCAAACCGTTGGCGCAGGCTTATGGCAATGAGGCGATGCTCAGCATTGAGGCGGCGCATTTTGCCGGGGCGCCACTGGATTTGACAGCCAAGGGCGATGCGGCGGCAGTGGCCGAGGCTGTGGGCGGTGAGCTGCTGCCCACTGGATCGGTGCGTTTGCAGGACGCTGGGCAGGTCACGGCGCTGGAAGGATTCAAACAAGGCGCGTGGTGGGTACAGGACGCGGCGGCGGCGATTCCGGCGCGGGTTTTGAATGTGCAGCCGGGCGAGAAGGTGTTGGACCTCTGCGCAGCGCCTGGCGGCAAGACCATGCAGGTGGCGGCGGCCGGGGCCAAAGTGACGGCGGTGGATGACAATCCGGCGCGGATGGAGCGGCTGCAGGAAAACATGAAGCGGGTGCAGCTCAAGGCCAATGTGGTGGTGGGCGATGTGATGGCCCAAGAGGGCCAGTATGACGCGATCCTGCTGGACGCGCCGTGCTCAGCCACCGGCACCATTCGCCGCCACCCGGATTTGCCCTTTGCCAAAGATGGCAGCGAGTTTGGTGATCTGATTGGCATGCAGGAAGTGTTTCTGGATCATGCGCTTGGCCTGCTGAAACCGGGTGGGCGGTTGGTGTTCTGCACCTGCTCGCTGTTGCCGGATGAAGGCGAAGTGCAGGTGGAAGAAGCGGTGGAGCGCTGGGTGGATGTGACCGTGGATCGTGAGGCTGTGCTGGTTGACGGGGTCGATCCGGCTTGGGTCACGGAAGAAGGCGGCTTGCGGTTGCGGCCGGATTATTGGGCGGACAAAGGTGGCATGGACGGGTTTTACGTGGCTTTGCTGCGCAAAGGTCAGTGAGCTTTTGCCGGTGAATTGGCTTAAGCCGATTCAATCGGTGACTCAGCGCTAACACCTCGCTACACTCGCGCCAAACGCCAGAGAGCGTAGAGGCAGAGTGGATGTCCAAACCAGAAAGCATATCGGCGCGCTGGACACGGTTTAACCACCGTGTGGCGGCCCGGATCAGCACCCGTGCGCGGCCCGCGACGGGGTTCACCAGCATGCCGGAACCACGCACTATTGGGTTGTTTGCCCGGGGTAAGCAGTTGGTTGCCGGAAATTTCCTGTTTGCGGGCCATTTGATCAGCGCGCCGAAAACGTCGATGTGGGACATCAACGTGCCCGATGATGTCTTTGCCGAAGAACAGCATGGCTTTGCCTGGCTGGATGATTTGGCGGCGGTGGGTGACGCCCCCGCGCGGGAACGGGCGCAGGAATGGGTTTGGCGCTGGATTGACCGCTATGGGCGTGGTTCGGGGCCAGGGTGGATACCGGATTTGGCGGGACGGCGGCTGATCCGCTGGATCAGCCATGCGATTTTTCTGCTCAGGGCGCGGGATTCGGCGCAGTCTGAGGATTTCTATCGCTCGCTGGCGCAGCAGACGATTTTCCTATCCAAGCGCTGGCATAAAACCGTGCCGGGCTTGCCGCGGTTTGAGGCGCTCACCGGGCTGATCTATGCCGGGTTGGCGCTGGAAGGTATGGCGCAACATGTGGAGCCGGCGCTGAAGGCCTTGGACAAGGAATGCGAGCGGCAGGTGGATGAGGAAGGCGGCATTCCAACCCGCAATCCCGAAGAGCTGCTCGAGGTGTTCACATTGCTGACCTGGGCCGCGACGGCGCTCAAGGAAGCGGGGCGCAAGCCGTCGGCGATGCATATGCAGGCGATTGAGCGCATTGCGCCGACCCTGCGCACGCTGCGCCATTCCGACGGGGGCTTGGCGCGGTTCCACGGCGGCGGGCGCGGCATGGAAGGGCGGCTGGACTCGGCGCTGGCGGAAAGTGGCAACAAGACGCGGCAGGCGGATGGTCTGGCGATGGGCTACGCGCGGCTGTCAGCGGGGCGCACCAGCGTGGTGATTGACGCCAGCCCGCCCCCAACTGGACCAAGTTCGCTTAATGCCCATGCCTCTACGCTGGCGTTTGAACTGACCAGCGGGCGGCGGCCTTTGGTGGTGAATTGCGGTTCCGGCGCGAGTTTTGGTGAAGACTGGCGTCGGTTTGGACGGGCCACACCGTCCCATTCCACTGTGACCATTGATGAGCTGTCGAGCGCGCGGTTGGGCCAAGAGGGCCGCGGCTGGCGTGAAGAGCAACTGGTGGATGCGCCCAAAGATGTGCCGATTCAGATGAGCCAGGCGCCGGATGGGTTGCGGTTTGAGGGCGGGCATGACGGCTATATTGCATCTCATGGTTTGACCCATGCGCGGACGTTGGAGCTGACCTTTGATGGGCGCGGCATGGCGGGCGAAGACCTGATCATCGCGATGGAAGATTCGGCCAAGCGGCGGTTTGACAAGGCGATGGACGAAGGCGCATTGCAAGGAATCCCCTTCGAAATCGCGTTTCACTTGCATCCGGAGGTGGATGCCTCGCTTGATATGGGCGGTGCGGCGGTGTCGATTGCGCTCAAAAGCGGCGAACTTTGGGTGTTCCGGCATGATGCGATCGCGAAAATGCGGCTCGATGCCAGTGTTTTCCTCGAAAAAGGGCGATTAAAGCCGCGTGCGACCAAACAAATCGTTCTATCTGGCGTGGCAATGGAGTATGCGACCCGCATCCGGTGGTCGCTGAGCAAAGCGCATGAGACCAATGTGGCAATCAGGGACCTGAACCGGGACGAAATGGATTTGAACACCTGAGCCCAAGGACCCTATTCCGATGAGCGACCTCCAGCCTATTCGCCGCGCCCTGATTTCCGTGTCTGACAAGACCGGCTTGATCGACCTCGCCAAAGCCCTTTCAGACCGCGGCGTGGAGCTGCTCTCCACCGGCGGGTCCGCCAAAGCGATGCGCGATGCGGGGCTGGATGTGAAAGACGTATCCGAGGTCACCGGCTTCCCGGAGATGATGGACGGCCGCGTGAAGACGCTGCATCCGAAGGTGCACGGCGGCCTGCTGGCGCTGCGTGACAATGACGATCACGTTGCGGCGATGGACGAACACGGCATTGGCGGTATCGACCTGTTGGTGGTGAACCTCTACCCGTTTGAGGCCACTGTGGCAGCGGGTGCGGACTATGACACTTGCATTGAGAACATCGACATTGGTGGCCCGGCGATGATCCGTGCCGCGTCCAAGAACCACGGCTTTGTAAATGTGATTGTGGACGTGGAAGACTACGCGCCGCTTCTGGCCGAACTGGACGCCAACGATGGTCAGACGTCGTATGCGTTCCGCCAGAAGCAGGCGCAGATCGCATATGCGCGCACCGCAGCCTATGACGCGGCTGTGTCCACCTGGATGGCCGAGCAGCTGGCGCTGGAAGCGCCGCGCCGCCGTGCCTTTGCTGGCGAAGTGAAACAGACCCTGCGCTATGGCGAAAACAGCCACCAGAAAGCGGCGTTTTACACCGATGGCTCCGGTCGTCCCGGCGTGGCGACTGCGACCCAGTTGCAGGGCAAAGAGCTGTCTTACAACAACATCAATGACACCGACGCGGCGTTTGAGCTGGTCTCCGAGTTTGATCCGGCGGTGAGCCCTGCTGTGGCGATCATCAAACACGCCAACCCCTGTGGTGTGGCCGTGGGCGCAACTTTGGTTGAGGCTTACCAGAAGGCCTTTGACTGTGACCGCACATCCGCGTTTGGCGGCATTGTGGCGCTGAACCAGCCGCTGGATGCAGAGACCGCAAGCAAGATCGTTGAAATTTTCACCGAGGTGGTGATTGCACCGGGCGCGTCTGAGGAAGCCAAAGAAATCTTCGCGGCGAAGAAAAACCTGCGTCTGCTGCTGACCGATGGTCTGCCGGATCCGCGCGCGCCGATCACCGCCTATAAGCAAGTTGCCGGTGGTGTTCTGGTGCAGGACAAAGACGTGGGCTACGTCAGCAAAGACGATCTGAAGGTGGTGACCAAAGTCGCGCCAACCGACGAACAGCTCGACGATCTGTTCTTTGCTTGGAAGGTGGCGAAGCACGTGAAGTCCAACGCGATTGTTTACGTCAAAGGCGGCGCTACCGTGGGTGTTGGCGCAGGTCAGATGAGCCGTTTGGACAGCGCCAACGTGGCCGCGTCCAAAGCGCAGCGCATGGCGGATGAACTGGGTATGGACGAGAGCCCAGCCAAAGGCTCTGCGGTGGCCTCTGATGCGTTCTTCCCGTTTGCCGACGGTCTGTTGGAAGCGGCTGCGGCGGGTGGCACCTGTGTGATTCAGCCGGGTGGCTCCATGCGCGATGAGGAAGTCATCAAGGCGGCGGATGAGGCCGGTCTGGCGATGGTCTTCACCGGAATGCGTCACTTCCGTCACTAAAAGTGACGTGAAATGCAAACGGCTCGCGGTTGGAAATGCTCTGATTGCGGGTCTCACCCTTGTTGCGCCGCCCAAAAGTGGCGTAGCATGGGCGCTAACAATCAAGGCGCAAGATTCTGGAGACAACACGGAACGGCGCACGAGGCAGACAGGCAGAGAAGGAGACGCGACGTGATGCGTCTTGTGTTTTGGGCAGGCTTTTGGGCCTTCATCACCGATCAGGCGAGCAAGTTTCTTGTGCTCAACTGGCTGAACCTGCGCGAGGTGATGCATATCGAGGTGCTGCCGCCGTTTTTGCAGTTTCATATGGCATGGAATCGCGGCATCAATTTTGGCCTGTTTTCTGACAGCCCAGCGGCCGCCAAATGGGTGCTGATTGCGCTGGCCTTTGTGATTTGCGGCTTTTTGCTGCATTGGGTGCGCAAAGATCCGCCGGGCAAATGGGGCATGATCAGTGCGGGGTTCCTGATTGGCGGCGCGCTCGGAAATGTGATTGACCGGCTGCTTTTTGGCGCTGTGGTTGATTTTCTCAACATGTCGTGCTGTGGCATCAACAATCCTTATGCGTTTAACCTCGCCGACGTTTGGATCTTCGCAGGCGCCATCGGGCTGGTGGTGTTTGGGGGCAAGAAAACTGAGGCGTGACCTTCCTGTCAGGATGCGCTAAAGCTGTGCCCAAGTTTCGTGGAGTGGGGCAAATGAAGCTTTTGCGTCTTTTGATTTTGGGAGTGGCTGCTGTGGGTTTGGCGGCCTGTTCGGGTAAGAACACGCTGCACTCGAATGCACCAAGTGGCGATGGGCCGGATGAATTCACCATCATGCCTGCCAAAGAACTGACCCAGCCGAAAGATTATGCGGCCTTGCCTACGCCCACGCCGGGTGGTGTGAACCGCACCGATCAGGACCCACTGGGCGATGCGGTGGCGGCGCTGGGCGGCTCTGCGGCGGCGCGCAGCCCTTACAACACCGGCATTCCGGCCAGCGACGGCAACCTTGTGAACTACTCGTCCCGTTTGGGGCGTGACGCGAACATTCGCGCGACCGTATTGGCCGAAGATGAAGAGTTCCGGCGCAAACGGGGCCGTGGCACCTGGCTGCGGATCAGCAAGAAGGGCCTCTATGAGGACGTCTACAAACGCCAAGCGCTGGACTACCGTGATGAGTGGTGGAAGTGGAAACGTGCAGGTGCGCGGACCCCTGCGGCACCGGTGCAGTAAGATCGCTGGCACGAATGTGCCTAATATGGCTCACAAATTCGTTTGATCCCTTGCAGCGCCCCCTCGGGGGCGTAACTATTTGTACAAGCCTGTTTTGAGGAGGTTATTGGATGTTGCGACGCTTTGTCTGTGCGCTGGCGACGGGGGCGGCGATGGCGCTGCCCGCGCAAGCGGAAGATCAGGTTACCGATTTTATGCTGGAGAACGGCATGCAGGTGGTGGTGGTCGAGGATCACCGTGCGCCGGTGGTGATGCATATGGTCTGGTACAAGGCGGGATCAGCCGATGAGAAGCCCGGCGTGTCCGGCGTAGCGCATTTTCTGGAGCATCTGCTGTTTAAGGCCACCGACAAGCTCGAATCCGGTGAGTTCTCCGCAACCGTGGCGGCCAACGGCGGGCGGGACAACGCGTTTACCAGCTACGACGTGACCGCCTATCACCAACGGGTGGCGGCGGATCGGCTGGAGCTGATGATGTCGATGGAGAGCGACCGGATGGTGAATATCCGGCTTGGCGAAGAAGAGATCCTGACCGAGCGCGATGTCATCATCGAGGAGCGCAACCAGCGGGTGGAGAACAACCCAGGTGCGCTGTTCCGCGAACAACTCAATGCGGCGCAGTATCTGAACCACCGCTATGGCATCCCGATCATTGGCTGGCGGCATGAGATGGAGGCGCTGGGGCTTGAGGACGCGCTGGACTATTACGGGACATATTACGCGCCCAACAATGCGATCCTGATTGTGGCTGGCGATGTCGAACCCGAAGAGGTCAAGGCGCTGGCGGAGCAATACTACGGCGTGATCCCGGCCAACCCGGACCTGCCAGAGCGTGCCCGGCCGAGTGAGCCACCGCAAACCAGTGCGCGGCGGATGGAGTTTTACGATGCCCGTGTGGCGCAGCCGTATGTGACGCGCTCTTACCTCGCACCAGAGCGCAACCCCGGCGATCAGCGCGGCGCGGCGGCGTTGACCTTGCTGGCGGAGCTTTTGGGTGGGGGGCAGACCTCTGTGCTGAGCCAGAAGCTGCAGTTTGAGGACAAGAACTCGATCTACGCCACCGCTTGGTATCGCGGCACCTCTCTGGATGCGACGACGTTTAACCTGTTGACCGTACCCGCGCCGGGCATCGGGATGCAGGAGGCCGAAGATGCGATGGATGCGGTTGTGGCGGAGTTCATGGAGACCGGTGTGGATGAGGCGCATTTGGAGCGGATCAAGATGCAGCTGCGCGCCAGCCAGATTTATGAGCGCGACAATGTGGACAGCGTGGCCAACCGCTATGGCCGCGGACTGACCTCGGGGCTGACGATTGCAGACATTCAGGCATGGCCGGAGATTTTGCAGTCGATCACGCCCGAAGAAATCATGGCGGCGGCAGAGATGATCTTTGACCGGAAAAAGTCGGTGACCGGCTGGCTGTTGACAGAAGAGGAGGCGGCGCAATGATCCGTGCTTTCATCACATGCGTGACGCTGTTTGTGGCCGTGCCTGCCTGGGCGGAGATCAACATCAAGGAAGTCACCTCCCCCGGCGGCATCAATGCCTGGCTGGTCGAGGAACCGTCGATCCCCTTTGTAGCGCTGGAAATTCGTTTCAAAGGCGGCACCTCGCTCGACGCAGAGGGTGCGCGCGGCGCAACCAACCTGATGGTGGGCCTGTTGGAAGAGGGCACCGGCGACATGGACGCGCAGGCCTTTGCCAAGGCGAGCGAAGAGCTGGCGGCGCAGTTTGGCTATGACAGCCATGCCGATGCGGTGTCGATTTCCGCCCGTGTGCTGACCGAGAACCGCGATGATGCGCTGGCTTTGCTGCGCAAATCCTTGGTGGCGCCGAGCTTCCCGCAGGATGCGCTGGACCGGGTGCGTGAACAGGTGCTGTCTGGCCTACGCTCTGATTTGAAAGACCCGGACAAGATCGCCGGCGCACGCATGGCGGAGATCATCTATGGCGATCACCCCTATGGCAGCGCGGGCCAAGGCACGATTGAAAGCGTGACCCACCTGACGCGCGAGGACATGATTGCCGCGCACAAAGGTGCGATGGCAAAAGACCGGCTGTTTGTTGGCGTGGTGGGCGACATCACCGCCGAAGAGCTGGGGCCGGTGCTGGATGCACTGTTGGGCGACCTGCCAGAGACCGGCGCACCGATGCCGGGCCCGGCGAAAGTGGACATCATGGGCGGCGTCGATGTGGTGGATTTTGATACGCCGCAGTCGGTGGCGATGTTTGCCCAGAACGGCATTGACCGCGATGATGAGGATTTCTTTGCCGCCTATGTGCTCAACACTATCTTGGGCGGCGGCGGCTTTGAAAGCCGTCTGATGGAGGAAGTCCGGGTCAAGCGCGGGCTGTCCTATGGCGTCTACAGCTACATCGTGCTGCGCGATCTGGCGAACGTCTACATGGGCAGCGTGTCCTCCGCCAATGACCGCGTGGCGCAGGCGATTGAGGTCATTCAGGATGAGTGGGCGCTCATGGCCGCCGAAGGCCCGACAGAAGATGAGGTTGCGAAAGCCAAGGCGCTGTTGACCGGAGCTTACCCGCTGCGCTTTGACGGCAACGGCGCGATTGCGACGATCATGGTCTCCATGCAGATGGACAACATGCCCATCGACTACATCACCATCCGCAACGACAAAGTGGATGCGGTCACGGTGGAAGATGTGAAACGCGTGGCCGGAGAGCTTCTGACGCCGGAGAAGCTGCAATTTGTGGTGGTGGGCAAGCCTGAGGGGCTTTGAAGGCTGTCACTGACTAAGTTGTGAGGCGCGGGGGGGGAACCTTCCGCGTTTTTTGTTGGATAGACAAAACAACTATTGGCGAAGTTTGAAATCGCGGATTACCCTTCTGATTATTGAAGGATGAGAATTTGAACATGCCAGGGGAGATTGAAATGGCATTTGATACACACACGATTACCTTGCATGAAGATGATGCTGGCTTTCCGCTCAATGATGATTTCGATTGGTCTCAGCCCCATGTGGAGGCTGTGGTGAAACATGCCTTTGACAACACGGCGGTTGGAGCGCAATCGAACTTTCGTAGTTTTGGTGAGACACAGATTGTTGCGGGCAATGACACTTCGAGAGTTGCCTATGTTGAGACAGACTCCGGCTATTTCGTTGTGAGTGCTGATATGATGTCACATGTCATTGTGACCTATTCCAGATGGGATTGATGCCGCGTAACCAGAGGACGTAAATGTGCTCCAAGGTGCAGTATTATATGCAATAAATCTGGACGGCTTGACCCGGTTTTACACGGGGTTGGGCGGCGAAGTCGTGGAGCAGAGTCCGGGCGAATATGTCGTCATTGGCAAAGGAGATACGACTCTTGCGCTTGTTCAGGCGCCGGATCATATCGCTTCCACCACCGTCATCGAGACACCGCCGGTTGCGCGCTCTGCGACAGCCATCAAGCCCGTTGTTCAAGTAGGATCACTCGACGGTGCGGTTCCAGCGTTGAGGAGCACGGTGGTGGTTTGTTGCCTGAGGCTGGGCGATGGTGTTTTCGTGGGGCGGTTTTGCAGGATGTGATCGACCCGGAAGGCAACGTTGTTCAGCTCAGCCAGCGAGAGAAGGGTTCGGGCGACGGCTGAAGGCATTCGGAAGAGAGTGCCTTCCACGTTTTTTTGTTTAGGAAGGCAGCCGTTGCGCTTATTCATTCAATAGTTTTTCGACCGCTGAAATTGCGGAAAAGGCCGCGCCGTGCACGGTGGATTGTGCATCGCCTCCCAATGCTTCCCCGGCAAAGAAGACCTTTCCGGAAACTGGTGCGAGGATTTCGCTCAGGTCGTAGGGACTTCTATTTTCCATGGAGTAACTGCCCTGAATGTGCTGTTCCGCATTCCAGTTCTGGACTACGGCGCCGGAAAAACTGGCTTTGGCAACGCCTCCGAACATTTCGTTGAGCTCTGAGAGAATGTCGTTCACCAAATCGGCGTTGTTAAGAGCCGAACGGCGTGTCGGTTTCTCCGAGACCGAGAACAGTCCAAGGATGTTTTGGCGCGTTGGTTTGCCAAAGACTGCGTCATAGTAGATTTTTCCGCCCATGTGTCGGCCAGGATGCTGCTGCGCGCACCTTCAAACAGCATGTCTGGATAGAAACGCTCAGAGAACTGCAGGAAGGCCTTAAAGCCAGATCCAAAATCAACGTCCTTTAGAGCTGTTAGATTCGGCGGTGTTAGGTTCTTTGAGAAGGAGATTTGACCGCGTTTTAGGACAGAGATAGGCACAGTGACCAAGATCTTGTCTGTATCAAGTGAGCGACCGTCCTTGAGCCTCAAAGACAGGCGGTTTCCCTGCTCGGCAACATGCGTCACTTGCGCCCCGAAAGAGATATTTTGCGCAACAGTTGGCAACATGAACCTTTCGAAAAATCCGTACCAAGTGGTGTCTAAAAACTTGACCTCTTGATAGAAATTGCGAAGCGCGTTGAACTTATTCAGCCGATTGTTGTGCCAGAATTTGTAGGTTTGAGGACGGTAGTTGATTGTCCGAATGCCCAAGTCTGTTGGTCCCTGTCCTATCATGCGACCAAAGATATTTGGGTCGTCGTGGATCCACTCGGCGCCCAAATCGAGGGGCATATCTCCTAATCCCTTAAACCGCTTGACGCGTCCTCCCCAATTTTTGGACGCTTCCAGGATCTGAACTTCAATTCCGGCTTTGGCCAAGTGGTATCCCGCGGTTAGCCCGGCACTGCCTGCGCCGACAATGGTGACGCTTTGGGGTTTTCGAGCCTGCGCCAAGTGCGGTGCGCATAAAAGTGATGCAATGGACAAACGAGTGAAAGTTCTGCGGTGCATTTTTGGCTCACTTTTCTTTCAGTCAAAGAGGCAGGTGGGATCATCTTGCACAATGTTGCTTGGAAAGAATGCGGCATCAACATGATTAAAAGCATAGAGATCACGTCATTTCCCAAGGTGAGAAGTTCTTACTGAAGCCGCTTCAGTTTTCCCCCAATAACCGCCTAATCCGGCCTTCCCAGTCGTCCTGCGCCCGGCCGGATTTGCCCATGGCTTGAAAGCCGAAGTAGAGGTGCAGGATCATCTCGGCCAGATCGGCGCGGTGGGTGGGGGACAGGCCGACGCCCCGCACGTCCAGTACGCCGAGAATCCCCTGTTTCAGGCGGTCCGCCATTTCCTGGGTTTTTTGCGCAACCTTGGGGTTGTCCGGCGCGACCTCGACCATGGCGTTGCAGATAAAACAGCCGATGCCGGCTTTGTCCGTGGGGGCAAACATCGGCATCAAACAGGTGGTGGCGTCAGCGGCATCGCAGGCCTTTAGCGCGGCCACATTGGTGGTGACGACCAGATTGTCATAGCGCTCCAGTGTCTTGAAATAGACCGCTTCCTTGTCGGCAAAAGCCTTATAAAAACTCCCCCGCGTGAGCCCCATGGCGGTGAGCAGATCGGGCAGGTTGGTGGCCTTATAGCCTTGGCGCCAGAAGATCTGCATGGCGCCGTCTATCGCTTTGTCGATGTCAAATTCTCTGGGGCGGGCCACTAGATTCCTACCTCACGCAATGCTCACGGTCAGTTGATTTGTACCATTTGGTTCCGAATTGTAAATAGTCAATAGGAACTGATTGGTTCCAAACTCAGATCATTCAACAAAGGGACCTCCCCCAATGAACGTTTTTAAATCTCTGATCACTGGTGCCGCGCTGTCCGTGGCTGTGGCCACCTCCGCTTTTGCCGCTGGCGTTGAACTCAACGCGTCTTCCACGGATCTTGCGATGCAGGGCTATGACCCGGTGGCGTATTTCACCGATGGCGCGCCGACCAAAGGCGACTACCGCATCACGTCGAGCTACAACGATGCCAACTACTGGTTCTCCAGCGAAGAGCACAAAGCGGCGTTTGACGCGGACCCAGAGGCCTACCTGCCGCAGTATGGCGGTTACTGCGCCTTTGGCGCAGCGATGGGCTTCAAGTTTGATGGCGACCCGGAGCACTGGAAGATTGTGGACGGCGAACTGTTCCTGAACCTGTCCAAAGATGTTCAGGCGCGTTGGGCCGAGGACATTCCGGGTTTCATCGAAAAAGCCGACACCAACTGGACCACCATCGCAGACAAAGATCCGGCCAGCCTGCAATAAGCAGTAAGCCACCACTCCCTTGGCCGTTGGCCCTCACCGCGCAATCGGTGGGGGCTTTTTGTGATCCGAGCAATGATTGACGCCGGGTGCGGCTTTGTCTAAGAGGCAGATAACCGTTGGGGTGTTCTGCATGGCAGGGCTGAGAATCGCAAATGCGTAAACCCATCGAACCTGATCCGGGCAATACCGGCGGAGGGAACGGTGTCAAAGACGATGACGTTTTGCCTGCGCGGAATCCCGTTTCGAACTGGGAGGCGTCACGTATGGCCCATATCGCTTTGACAATTGCAGGCTCCGACAGCGGGGGCGGCGCGGGTATTCAGGCGGATTTGAAGGCGTTTAGCGCACTGGGCACCTTTGGCACCAGCGTGATCACCGCTGTGACCGCACAGAACACACAGGCCGTGACCGCGGTGCACCCGATCCCGCTGGACGTGGTGCGCGCACAGATCGACGCGGTGCTGTCTGACATGGACGTTGGCGCGATCAAGATTGGGATGCTGGCCACGCCGGAGATCATCCACACGGTGGCCGATGCAATTGAGGACTTCACCGGTCCGGTGGTGCTCGACACGGTGATGGTGGCGAAATCCGGCGACAGCCTGTTGGCTGAGGAGGCAGTGATGACCTTGCGCGATGTGCTGGTGCCACGGGCCACGGTGATTACACCCAACCTGCCCGAGGCGGCGGCGTTGCTGAAAGAAGAGTTCGCCACTAGCGAAGAGCAGGTTGTGGCGCAGGGGCAGGCCTTGTGTGCGGTGGGCGCACAGGCGGTGCTGATGAAGGGTGGTCATGCGGATGGGGACATCTGCCACGATTACCTGATGACCTATGAGGGCACGCAGCTGGAGCTGACCGCGCCGCGCAAGCAGACCAAAAACACCCATGGCACCGGTTGTACGTTGTCCTCATCGATTGCGGCGGGTTTGGCCAAAGGTCTGGCGCTGCCCATCGCGGTGAAAGAGGCGCATGAGTACCTGCAAGGCGCGATTGCGGCGGCTGATGATTTGAAGGTCGGGCATGGCCACGGGCCCTTGCACCATTTCCACCGGGTTTGGGGCGCGTGACGCTTTATTCCGTCATAGGCGCTGGCGTTGCCGGGCTGGCCGTGGCCACGGAGCTTGCGGAGCGTGGCGCCGAGGTGCAGGTGTTTGACCCTGCTGGCCCACCTGGCCCACACGGCTGTAGCTGGTGGGCGGGTGGCATGTTGGCGCCGTGGTGTGAATATGAAAATGCCGAGGAGCCTGTGCTGCGGCATGGGCAAGAGGCCATCGGCTGGTGGTCGGCGCATACCAAAGTAACCAAGGCGGGCACACTGGTGGTCGCCAACAAACGTGACCTGCCAGACATGCGCCGGTTTGCTCGGCGCACCGAAGGGTTCACTGAGGTGGGGCGTGGAAAAGTTGCTGAGCTGGAGCCGGATTTGCACGGTTTTGGGCAGGGGCTGTTCTTTGAAGACGAAGCCCACCTTGATCCGCGTAGGGCCTTGCAAGACCTGTATCGCGGCTTGGCGGACAAGGGCGCGACGGTGCACGCGAAGATCGCGCCAACCAACCTTGAAAACGCGATTGACTGTCGGGGCCTGTCGGCGCGCGAATACCTTTATGACCTGCGCGGCGTGAAGGGCGAGATGTTGATCATCCGTGCACCGGATGTGGAGATCACCCGCCCTGTGCGTTTGCTGCATCCGCGCATCCCGCTCTACATCGTGCCGCGTGGGGATGGCGTCTACATGCTGGGCGCGACCTCAATTGAGAGCGAAGACAGCAGCCGCATCACCGCGCGCTCGATGCTGGAACTGCTCAGTGCGGCCTATGCGCTCAACCCGGCTTTTGGCGAGGCAGAAGTGCTGGAAATCGGCGTCGATCTGCGCCCGGCGTTCCCGGACAACCTGCCGCGCATCCGGCGGCTGGGTCGGACAATTTACGCCAACGGCTTGTACCGCCATGGTTACTTGCTGGCCCCTGCACTGGCCAAAGGGGTCGCCGATCTGGCGCTTCACAACATTCATTCGGAGATGGTCGATGAAGATCGTGCTTAACGGAGAGGCCCGCGACGTGGCGGCCACGGATTTGGCTGGGCTTTTGGCTGAGTGTGGCTTTTCCGGCCGCGTGGCGACATCACTCAACGAAGAGTTTGTGCCCGCCGGATTACGCGCGGCGCAGACATTGGCGGATGGCGACCGCGTCGAAGTGGTCGCACCGATGCAGGGGGGCTGAGCGATGGGCAAGACGTTTTACGGTGTAGAACTGCCAAACCCGCTGATGCTGGGCACGGCGCAATATCCCAGCCCGGCGATTTTGGAAGAGGCGTTTCGGGCCTCTGGAGCTGGCGTTGCAACGGTGTCGTTACGGCGTGAAGGCGCTGGCGGCGCGGGGCAAACCTTCTGGCAAATGATTGCGGATCTGGACGTGCTGGTGCTGCCCAACACGGCGGGCTGTCACACGGTGAAAGAGGCGGTGACCACGGCGCATATGGCGCGAGAGGTGTTTGACACCAAGTGGATCAAGCTGGAGCTGATCGGCCACACCGACAGCCTGCAGCCGGATGTGTTCCAACTTGTGGAAGCCGCACGAATTCTGTCCGAGGACGGGTTTGAGGTGTTTCCCTACACCACCGAAGACCTGATCGTGGGCGAGCGCCTGCTAGAAGCAGGCTGTGAGGTGTTGATGCCTTGGGGCGCGCCGATCGGATCCGGTCGTGGATTAAACAACACCTATGCGCTGCGGGCGATGCGGGCGGAGTTCCCCGACGTGCCTTTGGTGGTGGACGCAGGCATTGGCTTGCCGAGCCATGCGGCGGCGGCGATGGAGCTTGGTTTTGACGCTGTGCTTTTGAACACCGCTGTGGCGCGCGCCGGTGATCCGGTGGCGATGGCCAAGGCGATGATGGCCGCCGTGGAAGCAGGCCGGATGGGCTTTGAGGCCGATCCAATTGAGGCACGCGATATGGCGGAAGCCTCCACCCCTGTTATTGGAAAGGCGTTCCTGTCATGAGCCTGCATAAGTTTTATCCGATTTTTGACGATGTCAGTTGGCTCAAGCGCATGCTGCCGCTTGGCATCAAACTGGTGCAACTGCGCATCAAGGATGCCAGTGACGACCATGTGCGGGCGCAGATTGTCGAAGGTCAGGCGCTGTGTCGCGAACACGGCTGCGTGCTGGTGATCAATGATTACTGGCAGGCGGCGATTGATCTGGGCTGCGACTGGATTCACCTCGGTCAGGAAGATTTGGACGAAGCCGATCTGAAAGCGATCCGCGCAGCGGGCCTCAAGATGGGCGTGTCGACCCACGATGATGACGAGTTGGAACGCGTGCTGGCCTTCGCGCCGGATTATGTCGCGCTGGGGCCGGTTTACCCAACCATCCTGAAAAAGATGAAATGGCATCAGCAGGGCCTGCCGCGTGTGACCGAGTGGAAAGCGCGTGTGGGCGCGGTGCCGTTGGTGGGCATTGGTGGCATGTCAGTGGAACGCGCGCCGGGTGTGTTTGAGGCCGGGGCGGATATAGTCTCTGCGGTCACCGACATCACACTGAACCACGATCCAGAAGGCCGCGTGCGCCAGTGGCTGGAGGTCTGCAAGTGAGCCGCTATGCGCGCCAAATGATATTGCCCGAGGTGGGTGCAGATGGGCAGGTGGCGCTGACCACGGCCCATGTGTTGGTCATTGGCGCGGGCGGTCTGGCGGCAAGTGCGCTGCCTTTGCTGGCAGGGGCTGGCGTGGGGCGCATCACGATTGTTGATGGCGACACGGTGGAACTGTCCAACCTGCATCGTCAGACGATGTTTACCGAAGGCGATCAGGGGAAGCCTAAGGCGGAAGTGGCCGCTGCACGCTGTCAGGCGATCAATGGCGAGATCACTGTTGAGGCTGAGGTGGCCAAGATGACCCCGGCCAATGCGCCAACGCTGCTCAACGGTGTCACTTTGGTGATGGATTGCGCCGACAGCTACGCGGTGAGCTACACGTTGAGCGATCTGTGTTTGGCAGAGAACATCCCGCTGATCACAGGCTCGGCGTTGGCTCTGTCGGGCTATGCGGCGGGTGTTTGCGGCGGCGCGCCGTCATTGCGCGCGTTGTTCCCGGAGGCCCCGGAAAGCGGGGCAAGCTGTGCAACCGCAGGCGTGATGGGGCCGGTGGTGGCCTTGATTGGCGCGATGCAGACGCAGATGGCGCTGGCCGTCTTGATGGGGCATCAACCGAGCCCGTTGGGGCAAATGGTGCAGTTTGACGCGCGTTCCATGCGCAGCGCGCCGTTTCGGTTTGATATCGCGCCGGAGCCGGAGGTGGCCTTTGAGTTTGTGGTGCCGGAGATGCTCAGCGAGGCTGACACAATTGTCGAGCTGCGCGGGCCTGAGGAAGCGCCAGAGCCGGCACATCCGGACGCGATCCGCCTTTTGCCGGATCAGTTGAAAGAGAACCTGCCAATCGCCGAGGGGCGGCTGGCTTTGTGCTGTGCAACGGGGCTGCGGTCCTGGCGTGCGGCGGAATTCACCCAAGAGATTTGGCCCGGCGAGATTGTTCTTGTCGCGGCATCTGCTTCTTAGAACGAGAGGAAACGTGATGAAGCACCTACTCGCAGCTGTGGCCCTGATGGCCGCAACCCCCGCCATGGCGGCAGACAAAATGACCCTTCTGCTGGATTGGTTCATCAACCCCGACCACGGCCCGATCATCGTCGCCGCAGAAAACGGCTACTTCGAAGAAGTTGGCCTTGAGGTTGAGATTGTGCCACCGGCCGATCCGTCTATGCCTCCGCGCCTTGTGGCCGCGGGCCAAGCTGATTTGGCGGTGTCCTACCAGCCGCAACTGCACCTGCAGATCCACGAAGGTCTGCCGTTGAAGCGTGTTGGCACGCTGGTGGCAACTCCGCTGAACTGCCTGTTGGTTCTGGAAGACGGTCCGATCAAAACTCCGGCGGATTTGAAAGGCAAGAAAGTTGGCTTCTCCGTGGCTGGCGTGGAAGAAGCCGTGCTGGGCGCGGTTTTGGGCAAGTATGGCGTGTCCACCGATGACATCGAGCTGGTGAACGTGAACTTCTCCCTGTCCCCATCGCTGATGTCTGGTCAGGTGGACGCGGTGATCGGTGCGTATCGGAATTTTGAGCTGAACCAGATGGACATCGAAGGCCGTCCGGGCACCTGCTTCTACATCGAAGAAGAGGGCGTGCCATCTTATGACGAGCTGATCTATGTGGCCAACCCAGATACCATGGATGCGGACAAAGTGGCGCGTTTCATGGCGGCAACCGAAAAAGCGACGCAGTACATCGTGAACAATCCGGTCAAAAGCTGGGAAATTTTCTCTGCCACGTCCACCGAACTTCAGGACGAGCTGAACGAGCGCGCATGGGCTGACACGTTGCCACGCTTTGCCTTGCGCCCAGCGGGCTATGACGCCGGTCGTTACGTGCGCTTTGAGCAGTTCCTCAAGGACAGCGGCATGATCCCGTCGATCAACCCAGTTGAGGCGATCACCATTGACGTGACCGCCCCGGCGATGGGCCAATAATGAGCGCTCAAAACTATGGCCGTGCCTTTGCGCTGATGCGTGAGGCGGCAGGCGAGGCATGGGGGGAGTATACCCGCCATGCCTTTGTTGAAGGGCTGCGCGATGGTTCGCTGCCGAATGCGGCGTTTCTGCATTACCTGCGGCAGGATTATGTGTTCCTGATCCACTTCTCCCGCGCCTGGGCGCTGGCGGTGGTGAAATCGGAAACCCATGAGGAAATGCTGGGCGCGGTCGCAACTGTGAATGCGCTGGTGGCCGAAGAAATGCAGCTGCACGTGGGCATCTGCGAGGCCGCAGGCATACCGCAGGAAGAGCTGTTTGCCACGCCTGAGCGCGCAGAAAACCTCGCCTACACACGCTATGTGCTGGAGGCAGGCTATTCCGGCGATCTGTTGGATCTGCTGGCCGCTTTGGCGCCTTGCGTGATGGGCTATGGCGAGATTGGCGCGCGGTTGGGCGTTGAGAAAACCTCCGACACCTACGCCGACTGGATCAACACCTATGCGGGCGAAGGTTATCAGGGCGACTGTGTTGCCGTGGGTCAACTGCTTGATGGCGCGCTGGAGCGACGTTTGGGCAAGGACTTTGAAAACAGCCCGCGCTTTGCCGCGCTGTGTGACAAGTTCCGCATGGCCACTGAGCTGGAAGTGAACTTCTGGCAGATGGGCCTGACCCCATGACTTTGGCACCCGGCATCACCTTACAAGGACAGGCCTCAATTGAGGGGCGGCAGCTGTTTGCGCCGCTCACGTTGTCCTTGGATGCCGGGCGTTGGACCTGCCTTTTGGGCGGGTCTGGCGTGGGGAAAACCACGGTTTTGCGACTGATGGCTGATTTGTCCACAGGCGCGGATTTTGACGGAGAGATCACGGCCACAGACGGTGAGCTTGTTGCCGACCGCATCGCCTATATGGCGCAGGATGACTTGCTGATGCCGTGGGCCAGCGTGGCGAAAAACATCACGCTGGGCGCGCGACTGCGGGGGCAGGACTGGGATGAAACGCGGTTGGAGCAGCTGTTGCAGCGCTGCGGATTGCTGGCGCATCGCCACAAGAAGCCGGGCGAGCTTTCCGGTGGGCAACGCCAGCGGGTGGCGCTGGCGCGCACGTTGATGGAAGACAAACCCATCATCCTGCTAGACGAACCGTTTTCGGCGTTGGACGCTCAAACGCGCGCGGCGATGCAGGATTTGGCGGTTGAGCTGCTGTCAGGCCGCACAGTGATGGTGGTGACCCATGATCCCGGTGAAGCGGCCCGGTTGGGCCATGCGATCCATGTGATGACCCCCGCAGGCCTGACAGCGGTCACCCCGCCGACGGCAGAGGTTCCACGCGCCGTGGAGGCGCTGGATACTTTGATGTGCCAGTCCGAGCTCTTAAAACGACTGATGGGGCAAGCGGCATGAAGATGTGGCCTCCTATTGCCTCCACCATTTTTGCGCTGTTGGTCTGGCAATTGATTGTCACATCTACAGGTGTGCAACCCTTTCTTTTGCCTGGCCCATCGGTGGTGGCGGAGGCCTGGTGGCAACACCGAGTGCTGATTGCTGAAAACGCGGTGATCACACTCCAGGAAATCGTGCTAGGCATGATCATTGGAACGGCGCTGGGCATTGTGACCGCGCTGCAACTGGCAACTTCCAAAACGATGCGTACCTTGGTGCAACCGATCTTGGTGTTCACCCAGTCTTTGCCGGTGTTCGCTCTGGCCCCAATTCTGACTTTGTGGCTGGGTTTTGGCCTCTGGTCAAAAGTCGCTATGGCCGTGCTGATTATCTACTTCCCGGTGACTTCGGCTTTTTTTGACGGCTTGATTCGGACGCCACCGGGCTATTTGGATTTGGCAAAAACCATGCAGGCCAAGCCGATGCGGATCCTGTGGCAAATCCGTGTGCCAGCCGCGCTCCCGAGCCTTGGTGCAGGTGTACGATTGGCTGCGGTCTATGCCACGATTGGGGCCGTGATTGGCGAATGGGTTGGGGCCTCAAAAGGCCTTGGTGCGTTAATGATAATGTCCAACGGTCGGGCCAAAACGGATTTAATGTTTGCGGCCTTGCTGACCCTCGGCGTCATGTCGGTTGTGTTCTATTTGCTGGTAGCTAAATTGACCCGGGTATTAGGTGATCGGGAGACCTGATCTGCCGGTGGGGGTACCCAACCCCAAAGCGGTTTGGGCGGTTTTCCAATCAAATTACAACAAAATCAGATAATCTCGACTGAATAGCGTCGGAGAGCCTGTGTCTTAAGACTACTTTAACCACCTGCTGGCACTCATTTTCCGGTAGATTTTTTGAGTTGTAGATAGACCGCAGCATGTCGAATTTGCGTATTACACGACGGTATCTCCGCTGGCGAAGCGGCATCGCGCTGAGCATTGTGCTCGCGGCCGCAATCGCAGCCATGGGGGTGGCGCTTATGGGGCGCGATACGGTGGCAACACGCAACCAGAACACAGCTTCCATGGACACGCTTTTATTGTCGCTGTCGGAAATGTCGATGGCATTTCAGGAACTGCGGATCGCACCGGCGTCGCAACGCGGCGTGAACTCGCGCGCACATGTACGGCGCGCGTCGCATGCTGCCGAAGAGGCGGCAGAGCGGATTTCGCAGGAGAAAACCCTCAAGACCTTCTCATCTGAAGGGCAGAGCATCCTGCGGCGGGACGCGATGAACCCGCTCCTGGAGCTTGAGGACGTGCTTTTCCTGGCTGATGTGGCGGTGGACCCACGTCAGAACATGACCGACGTCGCCCGCGCGGCAGGTATGGCTGGCGATCTGGCGATGCGTCTCTTGCCGATCTTCAACCGGATCAAACAGGCGGAACTGGCCGCCGCGCAGGAAGCGGCGGACAAACAAGTCACCTACGGTATTTTTGCGCTGGTGATCACGCTCTTTGGGGCGGGGTTAGCGGCACGATTTGTGCACATCCCGATGGAGCGTTACGTGATCCGGGCGCAGTCCGAGATCGAGCGCAACCGGCGTAGGGCCGAGGCGGCTTCTGATGCCAAATCGATGTTCCTGGCCACAATGAGCCATGAAATCCGTACCCCGCTGAACGGCGTTTTGGGATTGGCGGATGTGCTCAAGGACACGCGGCTTGAGCCGGAGCAAAAGCGCATGCTGTCGATGATCCAGAGCAGCGGGTGGGCGCTGTTGCAACTGATCAATGACGTACTTGATCTGGCCAAAATCGAGGCCGGTAAGGTTGAGCTGAAATTTGAAGCCTTTGACGTGCAGGCCCTGTGTCAGGAAACCGCCGAGCTGTTTTCGGGTCAGGCTGCCAAGAATGGCGTGGCGCTGACGGTGCATGCGGCTCCAACCGAGACCGGGTGGTTTGTGCACAGCGCACCCCAGGCGTTGCGGCAGGTGTTGGCCAATCTTGTGGGCAACGCGGTGAAGTTCACTGAGCAGGGCAATATTGAGCTGCATCTGGAAGATGTCGCGCCACACAAGGGTGAAGAGCGCCGCTTGCGGATTGTGGTGAAAGACGACGGGATTGGCATCGCGCCGAGCGCTCTGGAACGGATTTTTGATCAGTTTGAGCAAGCCGATTCCAGCACCACCACGCAGTTTGGTGGCACTGGGCTGGGCCTGTCGATTGTGCAGCGCATGAGTGAGGCCCTTGGTGGTGAGATCACGGCGGAAAGCGTGCTGGGCGAAGGCTCGGAGTTCATTCTGGAACTGCCGGTGGGCAACGCCACCGCAGTGATTGCGGAGCCTGCGCCGTCTGAGGCGATGCAGTTTGGCAAACGGGTGCTAGTGGCGGATGACAACCGCGTCAATCAGGTGGTGGCGCGCAAGATTTTGGAGAATCTGGGTTGCGAGGTGCTGTCTGCGTCCAACGGGCTGGAGGCGGTGGACAAGGCCGCGATTTGCGAACCGGACCTGATTTTGATGGATGTGCGTATGCCGATGATGGACGGCTTGCAGGCCACCCGCGCCATTCGGGCTGACACGCGGCACAAGGCCGCCACGGTGCCAATTGTGGGCCTGTCCGCAAATGCGCAAGCGGAACATCGGGACGAGGCCGTCGCCGCCGGCATGTCCGGCTATGTGGAAAAACCCGTCACGCGCAATGCGCTGAAGGCGGAGCTGTTGCGGCACTGGCCGTCTGAGTCCGAGACACAGGAGGATGGCGCATGCGCCTGAAGAGTTTTGCACTGGCCGCGGCGATGACCGGTGCCTTGAGCGTGCCAGTACAGGCGGGCGAAGGTGCGGTGTGGTTTTACGCCTGGAACAACACGATCCCGCAGGAGGTGGTGCAGGAGTTTGGCGAGCGCCATGGCATGAATGTGGTGGTCGACACCTTTATGGTGGCAGATGAGGCCGAGGCCCGTCTCGCCGCTGGTGGCACCGAGTATGATCTCGCCGTTGTGCCAGTGGAGGTTATGCCGCGTTTGGTGAGCATTGATGCGCTGCGTCCCTTTGATGCCAAGATTCGGGCGCAATTGAATGGCAGCCATCCGCAGCTGATGGAAAAGCTCGAAGAAGCCGTGCCCATGGCCAGCGAGTATGCGGTGCCGTTTCTGTGGGGCACCACCGGCGTGATGGTGGACATCGACGATGTGTTAGAACGCGTGCCGGAAACGGCGCTCAACAGCTGGGATCTGGTGTTTGATCCGAAGTATGCCGCCGAGCTTGCGGATTGTGGCATCACCATAGTGGATGCGGTGCAAGAGGTGGTGGCAATTGCGCTCAACTATCTGGGCCGCAATCCAAACTCGATGGCCGAAGAAGATCTGGACGCAGCCTTTGAGTTGCTTGCAGGCATCATGCCTTACGTGCACACCATTGACGGCAGTCAGCAGGAACAGGTTTTGCAAAATGAGGCCTGCGTGGCCTTGACCTGGAGCAGCGACGCGCTGGCGCCGCAGTCTTTGCTGGGACGTAATGAGGTGCGGTATTTTGTGCCCCAAGAGGGCACCGTGCTGTGGGCCGATGTGCTGGTGTATCCTGGCGACACAGGCCATCCGGAGCACAGCCATGATCTGCTGCGCTATATGAATGAGCCGGAAGTGCTGGCAAAAGTCTCGCAGTTCTCCCTCGCCTTGACAGATATTCCGGTGTCGCACGAGGCATTGGCGGAGCTGGATCGGGAGATTCTGGAACAGGTGGCGCCGAAAGACCGACGCGAGAAGCTGTTCATGTTGACGCCGCGCACGGGATCCGAAAAACGCATTCTGGACCGGCGCTGGCGCCGGATGCAGCTGGGTCTGTAACCAGAGAAAACGCGTTTGGGTGGGTCAGTAAGAGACCGGCCCGTCCGCCTTGTTGAGCATCACGCCAAGAATAGGTTTCACCTCCGAAAGGATTTGCTCAACCTTGGTGATGTCCTCGGCGGTGGAAATACCGCCGCCCGCCACCACCAGAACCGCGTCGACGTTGGGCAGAAAGCCCAGCACGTCGTCAAATTCCAGCGCGGGTGGCATGTCAAACAGCATCAGATCGGGGCAGAGCGCCTCTTCCAATTCTTCGAGCACTTCGGCTGCGATGTCGTTTTGGAACAGTTCCGCGGAGTTCTCGCTGGCGCTGTCGTTTAAGGCCACGGCGAGGTTGGGCTGCACCCGTTGCAGGAAGTTCTCCGGCGCGATCACGCCGCTGAGGTAATCCGCCATGCTGTCTTTTGCGGAGAGGCCCAAGGTTTCGGCCAGGCTTGGCGCGCGCAAGTCCATATCCAGCAAGACGGTACGCACAGACTCTAGGCGTGAAAACGCCATGGCCAAGTTGGTGGTGACAAAGCTGCTGCCGCAGCCACGGGTGGGCGCGGTCACAGCAACGCGGCTCCAGCCATGCTCGTTGAGCGCCTGCAACAGACGGGTGCGCAGCATGTCAAAGGCGGCATGGGCCGGATGGCTGCGGGTGGCGCTGACGATGAAGTTCTTCTCCAGATCCGCATCCTTGAGCGCGGCCACGGTCAAGCCTTCCCAGAACACATCCGGGTCATGCACCACAGGCAGCCGCGCCTCCTCATAAGATGCGTCACTTGATGCCTCGGTGGCCTCCTCTTCTGGGAGGTCGGTCTCGTGGGTCTGATCTGTGCTCATGGCGCGTGAATCCGCTCTGTTTGGGGCAAAACTATCAGGGCAATGCGGACAAAAGAAAGGCACCATTGCGGAGATAGGGGGACGTGTGGGGTTAAGCGGCGGTCCAGCGGGTGATGGTGGCGGCGATGTCTGCGGCCACTTGCGCGCGCGCAGGGTGGTCTACCTCAGCGTAGAAGGCATGGGCCGCGTTGGGCAACAGAGTGGCGGTGGCGGGCACGGTGGTCAGCCAAGCCTCGGAAGGGCGTCCGGGGTCGTTGTCACCAAAATAGACCTGGGTTGGGATCGCCAGAGCGCGCTCGTCCCGCAACCGCGTAGAGGAGACGCAGATCAGGCCAGTTAGGGGAACGCCGGCTTGTGCGGCTCTCCACAGGGCCGTGCCGCCCGCGCTGTAGCCGAGGCCAATGAGAGCGGGCTGGTCAGCCATCATGTCGCAAAGTCTGCGCACTGCCCGCGCCATGCCGTCTTCTTGGAACAGGTGATGGTGTAGGGCTTCGCCGCTGAGGGGCGGTTGATCGCAAAGGTCGGCAAGGGATAGGCGGTCGACGCCCGGCAAACCCGCGCTCAGGCACAGCGCTTCATCGGGCGCACCATGGATGTCGGTGACAACGATAAGCGACATGTCAGAAGCCAAGCAGGTTGGCCTCATCAATCACCTTGGTCAGGAACACATCGCGGCGGCGTTCCGGCTCCCAGCCCAGCACCTTTTTGGGCAGGCTGTTGTCAAACGGCGAGAAATGCGCGCGGCTCTTCCAATCGGCCAAGGACGGGTTGGACAGCCCGCCACGACGCAGCACCTGTTTCTTCAGGACATATTTCACCGAGGCAGAGGCGTAAAACGCGGTCAGGTTGCCCGGTTTTACTTTGATCCGCGCGCCTAGACGGGCGTGGATCGCGTCAAAATAATCGGTGGCGGAGAACATCGGTTCCCCCACCAGATTGAAGCTCTGCCCCAAAGCGTCATCGTTTTCCGCCATCAGGATCAGCCCTTCGGCGATGTCCTCGTTGAGCACAAACGGCAGGATGTGCTTGCCCTTGCCCCAAATGCGCACCGCGCCCGCGCCATGCCATCGGCCAATGCCCCAATGCTGTAACGGACCGCCTTTGCCCAGCACTATGCCGGGGCGGGCAATCACCAGCGGCAGGCCGTGTTTGCGATGCATTTCAAGCAGCCGCGCCTCACATTCGGCCTTAGAGCGCGCATAGATGTTCCGGTCGCTCATGTCATCGCCAAAACCCAAGCTCTCGCGAATGGTCACGCTGGGATCGGACATGTCATAGCTGGCGATGGTGCCGGTGTAGATAAACCGTTTCACACCCGCCGCCTGTGCCGCTTGGGCGATGGTTTCCGTCACCGCTACGTCGTTTTTTAACGCAGCCTCCCAGGTAGCATCCATGGATTTGCCAAGGTGGTAGACAATCTCGATGCCGTCCATGGCCTCGGCCAGTTGATCCGGATCGCGCAGGTTGGCGCCAAACAGCTCCACATGGTCGGCAATGTCATCAAACGGCCCGGAGGTGCCGCGCGACAGCACACGCACATCGCGGCCTTTGGCAACCCAGGCGCGGGTCAGGTCACGACCAATGAAGCCGGTGCCGCCAATCACCAGAACAGACGGTCTTAGCTTGGCGCGGCTCGCCGGTTTCGGTTTTTTGGCAGGTTTCGGCATGAGCGCGATGGCATCGTCAATTGCCTGCATCACCAGTGTGGCGTTGTCGCCATGGAACCGTGCGTCCAAGTCGCGGCCCGAGCGGACGGCGCTGTAAAAAGCTCCGGTCAGCCCGGCAAAGGACAATCCGTAAGGCGATTTGCGATTGAGAGACACCAACTGCCGCGCGCCATTCACCACGCCTTCGCGCAGATGCTGGCCGGCCAAGCCTATCTGGCGCAGGAAGGGGTTGGCGACAATGTCGGCGGCGTTTTCGGCGTCCACGGTCAGCACGTCGTGGGCGTAGTCATAGCGCGCGGTGGCGGTGGAGCCATGCAGGATCACCGATCGGTCGTCCATGGTTTCCACCAACGACAGGTTCAGCGTGACCGACACATCCCCAGCCGACGCCAGAATGCGCCAACCCTGCGGACGCGTTGTGTCGCCGGGGATTTCGACCGGTTTGGACAGGCTCAGATGCTCTACGTTCAGTGGGCCAAACAGGTCCACGGCAAAGGCAAATAAATGCGGACCCAGCTCCAGCAGCATGTTTTTTGGCTCTCGCAGCAGCCACAAGCCATATGGCCCGGAGCGTAGCGGCATCATTGGGAAGTTCCAGTTGATCTCCGCGCTGGCGACGCGGCCAATCTCACCGGCCTCAAGCCGGGTTTTCAGGCGCTGATAGCCTGGCGTGCCCATGAAGTTGTGCCCGGCGGCAAAGACGCGGCCTGCGTCAGAAGCGATCTGCTGGATTTCGGCGGTCTCCACACCGGAGATCGCCACCGGTTTTTCCACCAACACGTGATGCCCTGTGGCCAGGCAGGTTTCGGCCAGCGCCCGGTGCGTGCCGGGGGGCGTGACGATGTGGATGGCGTCGGCGACTTTGGCGGCGAGCAGCTTGTCCAGATCGGTATAGGCGGCAATGCCATAGGTCTGCGCCAGCGCATCGGCAGCGGCGCGGGATTGGTCACAGACGGCGACCAGCTCCACGCCTGGTGTGGCCAGAATGGCGGCGGCGTGCCAGTCAGCGATGTAACCAGCCCCCAGAAGGGCGGCGCGGATCGGGCGGTCGTCGGACAATGTGTTCATGCTCATTTATACTCGATGATGCGCATGGCGCGGCCACGGATGCGGCGCCAGTGGAACAGGATCATGCCCATCACGTTGGGCAGTTTGGACAGGGTCAGAAGGCGGGCGTGACGCCAGGCTTCCCAATAGGGCAGCCCCTCGCGGACAAGGCCGTTTTTGGTGCGGATGTAGTTGGCGACATAGAGCGCGAGCACCAACAGGAATAGCAAGGCGCTGCCCATCAGGCCCCAGAGCGCCAGCAGCGGTAGGAGCAAGCCATAGATCACGCCGCGCAGTTGTTCCTTGCGGAAATACGGCGGGTGCATCCAGCCCACTTGGGCAAAGCCATGGCCGGTGCGTACGGCGCGCTGCCACCATTGCCCAAAGCGCAGCATGGCAGCGTCATGGCGGGTCATTTCCTGTGGCAGGCGGCGTAGTTTCCAACCGGCTTTGGCGAGGCGCACACAGAATTCGTCGTCCTCAGCCGCAATCACCGTGGCGTCAAACCCACCGGCTTCCACAAAGGCCTTGGAGCGTACCATCATATCGCCGCCACAGGCGACAATTTCACCTGCTGGCCTGTGCCATTCAAAATCACACAGCGCGTTGTAGACACTGCGTTCGGGATAAAGCTCCGCCCGCCAGCCGGTGATCAGGCCCAGGCTGCCATCCTCGCTCAAGGCTTTTTCCCCGGCTGCGATCCAGTCATCAACCACGATGCAATCACCGTCCACGAATTGCACAAAATCCGGCAGGTCACCGGTTTGTGCCAGCGCGTCAAACCCCGCCTGCCGGGCACGGGCGGCGGTGAAGGGCAGGCTGTTGTCCAGCTCCACCACCAGCGCGCCAACCTTGCGGGCCTCGGCGACGGAATTGTCCCAGCTGCCGCTGTCGACATAGACCATCTCTACACCCTGTGCCTTTAGCGAGGCGAGGCAGGCGATCAGACGTTTGCCTTCGTTGCGGCCAATGATGATGGCGGTGGTGCTCATGTTTGGCCCCCGCCCAGCAGATCGCCCAATCGCGCGGCTTCTTTGTTGATGTCAAAGGCCTTTTCCACCATGGCGCGGCCGGCAATACCCATGGCGGTGGCGCGCGCCGGATTGGCGAGGATTTTGCCAATGGCCTCGGCCAATGCATGTGGGTTGCCCGGTGGCACCAACAGGCCAGAGGCGCCATCGGTCACCAATTCTGGAATGCCCGCAATATGCGTGGTCACAACGGGGCGGCGCGCGGCCATGGCCTCCATCAACACAACCGGCACGCCTTCGGCGAAGCTGGGCAGGACAAAGAGGTCAGAGGCAGCCAGCGCCTCGGCCACTTCGGATTGCGACTTGTAGCCCACAAACGACACGTTTTCCGCAAGCCCTGCTTTCTTCGTCTGCTTTTCCAGTGCCTTTCGCCCCGGCCCATCCCCAATCACGGTCAGATGGATCTTGGGGAATTCTGCCTTCAACGGCTCCAAGGCGCGCAGCAGAATTGGCAGGCCTTTGACCGGCGCAAGGCGCCCCACGAACAAAAGATTGGTCTCCACCGGATCCTCGCCCGCGTCATAGCGCGCGGGCTCCACGCCACAGTGGATGATATGCAGCTTGGACCAATGTTTGGGATTGGAAAACGCCATCGCCTGCGAGCGGCAGAAATGGCTGATACAGGCGACAAATTTGGCGCGTTTGATCTTTTCGTCCAGCCGCCAATGATCCGGCGCAAAGAAGATGTCCGGCCCATGCAGCGTGAAGCTGTAGGGAATGCCCGACAGCTCGCTCATCAGCATGGCCACGGTGCAGGAGGATTTGGCGATGTGGTTGTGCAGATGCCGCACGCCTTTCTTGCGCAAATGGGCCGCAAGCACGGCCGCTTCCAGAAAGTAGAACAGCTGAAAAATGCGGTTGCGCAGCCCCGGAGGCGAGGTGCGAAACGCTAAGATCGCAGCCCGAAAGAACCGGATAGGGTTGCGTATCAGTGCCCCAAAAACCGCGCCCAATAGAATGACCGGAGATTTGGCGGCAGCAAGAATATAAAAGGTGGCTTTGGCCTCGGCTTTTTGCTCGTCGCCCACCAGATGCTCCACACCGGTGCGGCGCACGGAGCAGGTTTCCACCGGCTGGCCTTGGGCGCGCAACGCGGCCACCTCGCGCTGGATAAACGTATCGGTGGCGCGGGGGTATTCGCCAGTCAAATAGGCGATGGGGGTCTTGTCTGTGTCGCTCACGACGGCGGGGCCTGCTGCTCTTGCTGCTCAATCGCAGCCTGCATCGCAGCCGCAAAGGGCAGCATTGTGACAGGGCCAAGGCGATTGTGCATCATGGTGTTTGAATAATGAACGGGGCGGTGGCGGGCTTCCAGCACGGCGCGGCGCAGAAGACCGGGCATGGCGGCGCTGTCCGGTGTGACAAAGGCCGCTAGACGCCAGAGGGCCAGCGGTGTGGGAAAAACCCGTTTGGGCCAGCCACAGGCGCGAAACGCGGTCAGGAAGGCCGCGCGGCTGGGCCGATCATCGTCCAGCACGTTGAGTGTGCCGACGCCGGTGTTTTCATGGGCTGCTTTAAGCAGCGCTTCGGCAGCCAAATCGACGCGGCACAGAGGTACTTCGCCGCCGCCGTCGATTTTTAGCAACGTACTGCCAACCGCCGGCCCGATATGGGCATTGAACAGGTGATCCGGCCCCCAGACGGCCCCAAGACGCAGGATCGAGAGCGCATAGCCGTAGAGCGATGCGCCGTCATGGAAGAGCGTTTCCTGGGTGAGTTTGGCCTGCGCGTAGGCATCCCGCCCGTCGGCGTTCACCGCTGTGGCCTCGTCCACCGTGCCGCCTTTGGGCACGCCACTCACATCATAGACCGACAGCGAGCCGGCCAGTACCACATGAGGCACCTGCGCCGCGATCACCGCGTCGATCACCACCACCGAGGCCGCCACCGTGTCACGTTCCTGATCTCCGGACAGCGTGGCGGCGCAATGGATCAGGGTTTGGATGCCGGTCAAAGCCTGCGCCAGACCGTCGCCCGCAGAAGTCAGGTCCATCGCAACGATTTCAACGGTTTCGTCTGCTTGCCAGTCAGCGGGCACTTTCGCCATATCGCGCACAAATAAACGCAACGCAGTGCCCTCGGCGCGGGCCTGCTCCACGCAGTGGCGCCCGATAAAGCCCGTGGCGCCTGTTATGGCAAGGGTGGCCCCTCTCATGTGGCCCAAGGCATGGGCGCCATCGGCTCACAGCGCGTTGTCATATCTTGTGCGCAGCCATCAGCACCGGAATTCTGAATGGCCAGCGTGACCTCGTTGAGGTGCAGGGCAAAATCCGGCGACAGGCGGCATGGACGTCCCTCGGCCAAGGCATCGAGCATTTCGGCAGGGCCAAGGGCAAAGTTCATCGCCGCCGCGCCCCAGCGTTCCACCTTGGGGTGGGTGTCACCTTTGATCTTTTGCCGCGTGCCAATTGGATGTTCGACCAGCCGACGGCGCAGGGTGAAGCGGCGGTGGAATTTGACTGGTGCGTCATTGTCCCAGGCCTGTTTCACCTGCAGCACGCCTTTGTCGCCAAACACGCGGATCTTGTGGTCATGACTCGCCACAATCGAGCAGGTCAGCCGCGCGGTGATGCCATTTTCAAAGAACAGCGTGGCGGTGGAAAAGTCTGGCGTGCCGGTGATTTCTTTGCCCGGCAGACATTCGGCAGAGGCGGCCACCACGCGGCGCACGCTGCCAAACATGCCAATCAGCCAGGTCAGGTAATAACCCGCATGTTCTAGTGTGCAGCCGACGGCAAACTCGTCCTCGGCAGGCCAGGGCGCGCCGCTTTCGCTCGTCCAATCGACATAGGGCGCTTGTGGGATGAAACCGTCATCCAACTCAGCGTAGATCAGGCGCACGGAGCCAGCCACATCGTTGCGAATGGCTTTGCCCAGGGTCTGCGCCGCCTCGCCCAGCACCGAGCAGGGCGCAGAAGACAACAGCAGGCCTTTTTGTGCGGCCAGCTCATGTAGCGCGATGGCGTCAGCCATATCGGTGGCCAAAGGCTTTTCGGAATAGACGTGATGTCCTGCTTCCAAGCAGGCTCGCGAGACCTCGTAATGCGCGCCGGGGTTGGTCAGGTTCAACACCAGAGAGCCTTGTGGCAGGTTGCCCAGAAACCGCTCCAAACTGTCCGCGGTGTGCAGGTTCCAGTGGTCGGAAAAGGCTTTCAGGCGCTCTGGATCATGGTCATACACCTGCGTCACCGCGATGTCGGGGTGGGCTGCAAACGACCGCATGTAGAGGTCGGCGACAAAGCCGCAACCGATGATCGACACACTGCGGGTTTGGGCGGCTGACATGGTGGGAATCCTTTTGAACCAATACGGCATGACTATAGGTATTTTGGCGCGAAATACCACCAAGGCAGGGCGCTTGGGCAGGGGAATTGTGGCGGTTTTGAACCACTTGAGGGAAATTGCCGCACAGTTTCTGACGCTGCCAGCGGGAGTTGTTAAACTGTGCCAAATTTCAGGATCGAGGGGCGGCCAACGTGCAGTTTTCCACCATCAAAGGGCCGGTCACGGTCAATGTTGCTGATCGCGCCACCTTGGAGCGCGTGGTGCGGGACCGGTTTGCCGCCCATGAAGGCTTTGCGCTGGCGACCATCAATCTCGATCATTTGGTGAAGCTGGCCAAAGATGAAGTCTTTGCCGCTGCCTATCTGGCGCAGGATTTTGTGGTGGCGGATGGCAATCCCATTGTGTGGTTGTCGCGCAAGGCCGGGAAACCGGTGGACCTGCTGCCGGGTGCAGATTTGGTGGTTCCATTGGCGCGGTGGGCAGCTGAGGAAGGCACGCCGGTAGCCTTGATTGGCAGCACGGAGGAGGCTTTGGCCGCGGCGGCGGAGGCTTTAAAAACACAAGCACCGGGATTGGAGGTCGCGGCATGTATTGCGCCACCCATGGGGTTTGATCCCGAAAGCGCTGCGGCAGAGGCTGTGCTGAAACAAGCTGCCGAGGCGGGCGCGCGGATGGCGTTTCTGGCGCTTGGCGCGCCGAAGCAGGAACGGTTGGCCGCGCGGGGACGACAGGTTGTGCCGCAGATGGGCTTTGCCAGCATTGGGGCGGGATTGGATTTCCTCGCAGGCACGCAAAACCGTGCCCCGGCTTGGGTCCGGAAGCTGGCGCTGGAATGGCTCTGGCGTGCGCTGAGCAATCCGGCGCGACTGGCCGGGCGCTATCTGCGCTGTATCGGGATATTGCCGCGCCTGATGAAAGAGGCACGCGCGCAGCGGGACTAAGTCGGGCAGAGCCCGACCGCGGGTGGGCGTGCTTTGATCTATTTGCGCGCGCTAGGGTTCCCTCTGTGTGAGTGGGTTTTTGGGTTTTGCGAGGGTGCAGAAGCGCCCGCCCATGGGGGCGGTCGGGCGCTGCCCGGCGGCGTGCAGGGCACGCCACTTTTCGGGCTAGGTCGGAATGACGCGCGGCTTGCGGCGTTTCAATCGCACCGCATCTTTTAGGCGCCCTTTCAAACCGCGCGGCGGCAGGATTTCCCGATCCATTTCAAACACCGCACCATTCAGCGACGGATCTTGCCAAAGCGCCAGACCGGCGCCCCATTTGGCCGCCACGGCTGGATCAAGCCCTTCGGCCAAACCCATCTCCGTGTTGAGCATGCCGGGCATCCATGTGCTGATCACAATCTTGGGCAAACGATCCCCAAAATCGGCCACCAACGCGCGGGAGAAAGTTGTCACCGCGCCTTTGGACACGGAGTAAGCTGCGCTGCAGGGCAGGGGGTGCATATCCGCAAAGCTCGACACGTTGAGGATGCGGCCGCGCCCTGCCTCGGTCATGTCCTTGAGCGCCTCAGACGTGCAAGCCACCGTGCCACCAAGGTTGATGGCGACAGTCTGCATAAAGCTTTCCGGCGTTTCGTCCAGCATGTCGCGGTGCGGATAAACCCCGGCGTTGTTGATCAGGATCGAGACCGGCGCGATGGCGCGGATGCTGTCAAAAGCGGCGCGTACCTGCGCGGGGTTGGAGACATCTGCCACCACAGGGGTGAAGCTGTCACCCGCCAAGGCCGCTGTCTCGCGCAGCGCGTCTTCACGGCGTCCCAAACCCGCGACCAGCAGGCCCCGCCCGCAAAGCTCTATCGCCAAGGCCCGCCCCAATCCAGAGCTCGCGCCAGTGATGACCGCCAGTAGCTTAGCCATTTTGGGTCTCCATCAGTTCTGCCGCCACAACCTCCCCAACCCGCAGCGCATTGGCGGCGATGGTCAGCGACGGGTTCACCCCCATGGATGTGGGCATAAAGCTCGCATCCGCCACCCATAGGTTTTTCGTGCCGTGCACTTTGCAATTGCGATCCAGCACCGAGGTTTTGGGATCATCACCAAACCGCAAGGTACCGCAGGGGTGGCCAAAATTCAGTTCCGGCCCCGCGCCGGTGAACGCCATGCGGATGCCTTTGAGGCGCTGCTTCAGAGCTTTGCGGAAAGCCTTGCGCCGCGACAGCAGTTCCGGTGCCATGTCATAGGTGATCGCCAAACGATGCGGATCAGCGGGATCGTGAAACACGCGGTTTTCCGCATAGGGCAGGTCTTCCAAGATGCCGACAAAGATCTTGGCGCTGCCAAACAGTTTCACGGCAATCGCGGCGGGCAGGCGGGTGAACTGACGCAGCCAGCCCAGCTTGCGCAATGGCGAGCGGTCAAAGGCCATGTTGAGATAATGCACAATCTCACCATAGCGCGCCTCAACCCCCAAAGCCTGCACCATACCAAAGCGCTGTCCGTCCTGATGGTACAGATCGCGAAAGGCGAGGGATTTGGACGCCCCCGCGCTGTGTTTGCCTTTGGGCGGCCAGAGCGCAAACATCTCGTTGAGGTGAAACATCAGGTTGCGGCCAACAAGGTCATTTCCATTGCCCAAATTTCCCGATGCCATCAACAGGCGCGGAGAATGCAGCGCTCCGGCAGCCAGCACATAGCTGCGCGCGGTAAGCGTGGCTTCTTTGTTTTTGCACGCCACATTGAGGCCAATCACAGTGCCGTCCTTGGATAGAATTTCCTGCACTTCGCAAAAGTCCAACAGGGCCGCGTTGCCGGTTTCCAAAGCAGGCTCCACGCCCGCGGAGCGCCCATCCATCTTGCAATCGTTGGGACACTTGCGGCCCAAATACTGCTCAAACCCGTCCTCTTCGCGGACGGCCATATGGCCCCGATACGGGGTTAGCCCAATATCTTTCATGGCCGACATCAAGCCTTGATCTGTCGCGCTCATCACCGTTGGCGGGAAGAGGTTGCCGTCTGGCTGCAAGGGATCTGGCGTGCCGCGCACGTGATACAGCGCTTCGGCGCGGTCAAAATAGGGTGCCATCTCCTCGTATGACACCGGCCAGCCGCCGGTTGGGTGCGGGCGGGCGTCGCTGTGGTCCAGATCATGCGGCGCGGGGCGCTCTAACGTGGCGGCGTAAAACACCGAACTGCCGCCCACACCGGCCCCCAACGGTGCGTGGAAGGTGGTGGTCACCCCGTTCACTGTCGCTTCCAGAGGTTCGGGCCAATAACCGCGCACCAGTCTCGCCTCGCGGTCCCAAATGTTGGGGTTGAGCTCCTGTTCTTCAGCGCGAACACCGGTTGGCCCACGCTCGACAAACAGCACCGACAGGCCCTGTTCCGCCAAATAGCGGCCAATGGTGCCGCCGCCCATGCCGGTGCCAATGACGATCACGTCCCAAGAGGTGCCGCTGGCCTCGGCAAGCGTGGTCATTGCGTGGCCCGGGCCATGACCGGGTAAAACACCGAGCGCATCCGCCGCGCCGCCGAATTGGTCACGTGGTTGTTGTCAAAATACTGGCCCACGCCGCCTTGCACCGCGTCACACAGGAATTGGTCACAAAACCAGCCCCAGCTGTCCAAGATGGTTGCGCCGCTTTTGGCCAGGGCCGCCGCCGCGCCGCGTTCGCGGGTTTGAGCGTCGGTCACGGTGATCTGCCCAATCCTGCGGGCCAGTTGCTCCGACAGGCGGCCATGCACCAGCGCGCGAGCGACTTTCGGGGCGTGGTAATTCTGAATTTCCGGCGGTTGGCGCAGGATGTAGACCTGTCGGTCCAGATCGCCAATATCGGCAACCGTGGCGGCCAAAGCGGTACCCAAAAGCGCGTCCTGGGTCATATTGCCATAAACGTCGCTGCGCAGGCGGATGGTGTTGTGCGCGTCACTGCCGCTGCCTTTGCCGGAGGCATAGTAAGACCAGCGCCCGATCAGGATGACGTCTTGCAGGTGGCGCATGTCGCGCAGCGCCTTGCGGATTTGCGCATTGGCGTCCGCACAGGCGGCATCCTGTGCCGGGGTGGCCGCGCTTTCGCGTTTTTCAAGATCAAAGGCCGGGGCACAGCCCGCGCGCCAGATCACCAAGGCGCTGCGATCGGCCTCACGCGCGGCTTGCTTCAGACCCTCGTAGTAGGCCCGCACATGGCTATCGCCCCAGATGATCAGGCTCGGTGAGCTTTCCTTGGGGCCAATCGGGCAAATCTCGATGCCCTCAAACGGTCCTTCGTCGGGCACGTAACAATCAGAGAAATCCTGCAGAAAGTCACCGGTAGCCGCGATATGCACCTGCGCTTGTGGGCCAAAGCGCTGCGGCATGCCGTCTGCCTTGAACACCATAAACGACAGGCCCACCACACTGACCGAGGCCAGCGCGGCGGTGAACAAGAGACCCCAGGTCGGCAGGTTCTTGGCCTGACGCACCGGCTGTTCCACCAGGCGCCAGGAGAGCACGGCCAGCACAAAGGAAATCGCGATCCAAAGTGACGTTTCGCCGGGACCGCGATACTGACCTTGCAGGTATTTGGTGAAGGTAAAGACCGGCCAATGCCAGAGGTAGAGCGAATAGGAGATCAGCCCGATCAGCACGGGGATGCGCATCGACAGGCCACGGTTGACCCAGTTGTCATCCTGCCCATTGCCGATCAACAGCACGGTGCCGAGCACCGGGAAGATCACCTGCCAGCCGGGGAAGCCCTCGCCCGGCACCACCAACACAACCGAGGCCAGCACCAACGCTAGCCCGGCCCAGCTCAGCGCTTGGTGACGGCGCCACAGATCGGGCCGTTCGATGTTTAGCACGGCCAAGCCAACACCGACCAAAAGCTCCCAAGCGCGGAAGGGGAACAGGAAGAAGGCCGCCGGATGGGACACGGGCGTGGTCGCCAGATTGCTGACAAACGACAGGCCAAACACCGCGCCCAAAGCCCAGAGCATCACAGTTTTGTTGCGGGCAAACAGCAAAAACAGTAGCGGCAGGAAAATGTAGAACTGTTCCTCCACCGACAGAGACCAGGTGTGCAGCATGATCTTGTCTTCAGCCGCCCCGTCAAAATAGCCGGATTGGCGGAAAAACAGAACGTTTGACAGATAAACTGTGGCCGCAATCACGCCTTTGGCGGTTTCGCGGAAGTCATTGGGCAACAGGATCAGCGCGCCAATGATCAACACCACAAAGGCCATGACAAAATAGGCTGGTGCAAGGCGTTTGATGCGGCGGATGTAGAATTGACCCAAGGCCAGCCGCCCGGTCTCCTGCTGTTCGCGCCACAGGATGCCGCCGATCAGAAAGCCGGAAATCACAAAGAAGACGTCAACCCCAATGAAACCACCGCCAAATCCCGGCACGCCAAAATGATAAAACACCACCGCCAGCACCGCGATGGCGCGCAGCCCGTCGATCTCCGCTCGGTGGCCTTTCGCGGCTTTCAAATCAGCGGCAAGTTTGGGCGCGGAGGTTTCTACCTCAGGCGACTCTTGGGTGCTCATGCGCTTGCGCATCCTTGGGTTGCTTTTTTGCTTTTCTCCAAAAAACATAACTCCTCCCTGCGCCGCAAGCGCCACCGCACAGCAGAGTTAAGTTGCTTTAACACAGAGGTTTTGCGACAACGCTTTGAAACGGCCCGCTTTTGCGGGATTTGGCGCGGAGGCAAATGCTGTGCAGACTGACCAAAATGTGTCCGCCACAGAGCCGGATTGGTCGCGAGAAGTGCCACGAGGCTTCTGGGATCCCGGACCCAAGCTGCTGCGCGCGCTGCGCCGTTATCAAGCGGCCAAGGCGCGGGGTGGTCTGCTTGGCAAGCTGGCGTCCAAACGCTGGGTGCTGTCCCACCGTTTTTGGTCAGTGATTACTCAGTCGGAGCTGCATCTGAACATGCAGATCGCAGGCGGGCTGCGGCTGCCGCATCCCACCGGCATCATTGTGCACCCAAACGCCACCATTGGACCAAACTGCCAACTGATGCATCAGGTGACCCTGTCTGGCGCGGTGGTGCTGGAAGGCCATGTGGACATCGGCGCGGGCGCGAAGGTGATTGGTCCTCTAACAATTGGCGCGGATGCTGAAGTCGGCGCCAATGCGGTGGTCACAGGCGATGTGCCCGCCGGGGCTGTGGTTGGCGGAATACCTGCGAAGGTCTTGAAATTGAAGCCGGGATACGGCGACTAAGTCACAGAATGGTACGGCGCTTTGATGGCGCGGGCTGCTTGGTGGCCACGGACTGCGGTTCTTCTTCGCCCTCTTCCCGGCGGCTCATCGGGCTGCGGCGAAACGCCGATTCCGCCCCGCGTCGAATTTGCGCCAGCCGCTCCGCGTGGCCAAACAACGTGCCCGCAATCAGCCAGGTGGTGGGCGTGAGCGTGGCGTTGGGCAGCATATCGATCATGTTGAACCCCAGCATCAAGGCCAACGGCCCAAGGTAGGGTGATAGCCCACGATCGTCGCGCTCCTGGAGATGCTGCTCGTCCAGCAGCGCAAAAGACGCATCGCGTTTGAAACTGTCCCGCTCTGCTATCCTGATCCGGCTTAGTTCCCGGTGCACCAGGAAGATCGGCAGAGCCATCAGGCCAAACTGGGCGATGTATCCGGCCCAGCCCCAGACCCCCATCACGATGATCCAGTATCCGTCAGTGACCGAGGTGATTAGCCCTGTGGTGGGGTTGTGGATGTGGTTGCGCCCCCAGATGCCCCAGCCAAACAGCGGTTTCTCCAATGCCCGATCCAGCAGCACGTCCTCGTTCTCGATCCGGAAGCTCAGGGAATGGGCACGCTCGGCACTGACCTTTTCGGCTTGGGCAATGATGGCGTCGCTTGGCACCAACCCGGAAGTTTTGAGCACCGGATAGGCCAGCATCATCAGCGCCAGTATGGCCGCTACTTTCACCTGCGCGCGGGTGTTGAGGAAGACAATCAACAGGCCCGCCGCCCCGGCATAAACCAATGTCGCCAGTGTTTTGCAGAGCACCAGCACCGCTGCGAGATAGAAGGCGGCAATCAGGTATTTGGCGCGGGTGCGGCTGGTGTCGGCCTTCCACAGGGTCAGCGCGGCCAACAGCGCCGTGAGTACAAAATAGGCCAGCCAGATGCCATGGTAGAGGAACACCATCGGGCGATAGCCATTGCCACGAATGGTCTGGCTGAACAGGTGTTGATAATAGCCATAGACCCAATTGTTAAGCTGCGGGCTGAGCCGCACTTCGATCAGGATCGGCAGGGAATAAGCCAGCCCGGCAATCATCAGCGCCAACAGTAGGTCGCGCTGATCCTCGCGGGTGCGCAGAAGGGCGCGGGCCATCAAGAAGCCAATGATGCCAATGAACTGGTTGATTGGCTGGGCAATGGCGTCCTGAAAATACAGGCCACGCACATAATTCTCGGTGAAGACCAGTGGCTCGCCATTGGTGAACACGGTGAGCACCGGGCTGAAAATCATGATGCCCAACAGCCAGCGTGCCAGAATACTGTCCGGCAACAGCTTGGGGCGTTGCGGCAGCACAAAGAACACCACAATCAGGATCGCCAGATTGGGCAGGCTGCCTTTATCCAATGCCGGCATCAGCGGGAAGTCAAACTCCGCTGGCGGTGGGGGCAGCAGCAGGTAGGCTCCCAACAAGGACCAAATCAGCGCCCGGCCCGGCGACAGGCTGACAAACAGCCGCCAAATGACCACCGGCCAAAGCATCAGCATCAACGTGGCGAGCATGTTGGGCATAGGGGGCAGGTCTTCCTTTGTCAGCGGCGTGGTCAGGGCCACACAAACGCAAAACGCGCGCCATGACTATAGCGCGCGTGTCTCAAACTGTCAGGGTGTGGCGTTCACACGCCGGTGCCGGCCATCACCACGGCCACGGTGCGCCAGACAACCGAGACATCGGTGCGCAGGCTCAGCGCGCGGTCATAGTGGCTGTCGTGAATGGCACGCTCGGCAAAGGAACACTCGTTGCGCTCGGAAATCTGCCAGAAACCGGTGATGCCTGGGCGCATGCGGTAATAAGCCGTGCCCGGGTACAGTGCGGTCTGTTGCGGCATCATCGGGCGCGGGCCAACCACGGACATGTCGCCCATCAGCACGTTCAGGAACTGTGGCAGCTCGTCCAGCGAGGTTTTGCGGATGATGCGGCCAATCGGTGTGATGCGCGGATCATGCGTCAGCTTTTGCTTTTCGTTCCACTCCAGACGGGCGGCTGGATTGGCGCGCAGATAGGCCTCCAGCTTACGGTCTGCATTGGGCACCATGGAGCGCAGCTTCAGCATGGAGAAGCGCTTGCCGTTTTTGCCAACACGTTCCTGACGGTAGAACGGAGACGCGCCATCCAGAGAGATGAACAGGGCGAGCAGCAGTACAACCAGCGTGACGGGCACCGCAATGATCAGGACAAACAGGATGTCGAACGCCCGTTTGAACACGCTGCGGTAAACGCTGTAGCGCACCGGCGTGACCTCAAAGGCCTGTTCAAAATCTTCACGCGAAAAAATCGCCATTCGGTGTCATCCCCGTAACCCAACCAGAAGGGCATCAAATTGAAACGCAACATCGGTTCGCCGGACCAGACATGGCCCGAACGTGTGTCTCACGTACCTTGTTTGCTTAAGCACCCCGGCAGCAGGGGCTGATCACATAGGTCCTTGCGACGTCGCTCTTTTTGATGCTCCTTCATAAGAAGCGCCCACCCAGGACTTACATTAGTCGCAAATTTACAGAAATCCACCTTATCTTTCGGATAGTTTTGTCTAAGTGATTGATAATAAACGATTTGATGAATTCCGTTTTTGGCGTTTTTTGCAAACTTGGTTAAAATTTGTGGCAACCCTGCCATTTTGTGGTTCGTGTTTGGAAACGGTGATGTAGGCCACTTTTTGATTGTTTCTTAGGGTGAAAAATTGACTTGGCGTCACCCAAACAAAACTTGGCAGCGATTCGCCGAAAACTGGCGTAAGCGGGGTGAAATGTGGCGCAATTGTGGCCGCTATTTGCCCAATTTCAGGATCATTGCCGCCAATCCTCCTGACACCGCCAGCAGGCCAAACACTTTCGTCAGACGTGTCAGCTTGCGCCGTCGCCGCTGGCGCGGAGTTTCCAGAACCGGAATGGCCGCCACGGCGCGCAGGCGCAATTGGCGCTCCAACTGGCCACGGGTCCAGATCACAGGGCTGCGCATCTCCAGCACAAACACCAGGCTTAAGGCGACCATGACAGACAGCACGCCACCCATCGCCAAAATGCGTTTGCGCGAGGGCGCAAGCGGCCAATCCGGCGGCAGCGCTTTTTCCAAAACGGTGAAACTGTCGGTTTGCTGGCTGGCCTCCAGCATCTGCTGCATCTCCGCCTCGGCCTTGCCTGCGGTGATCGCCTGATACTGTTCTTCCAGCTTGGTCAGCTGCCGTTCCAGACGGTTGTATTGTTGTTCAATACGCGGCGTGTCTTTGAGCGCGGCCTCAATCTCGGCAATCTCGATTTGATAGAGTTCGCTCTCTTCCTGCAGCCGGCGCAGGCGCTGGGCACGCACGGAATTGCCACCGCTGGAAATACCCACGTTCTCCAGAAGTTGGCGCTGCACTTCCAATTCGATCTGCTGCAAATCCACCAGACGGGTGCGCAGGGCTTCCACGCCGCCGGGCAATAGCACCGCGTTTTCCTGTTTATAATCGGCGAT
Organism: Shimia sp. MIT910701; assembly: GCF_047126315.1. Taxonomy (GTDB): domain Bacteria; phylum Pseudomonadota; class Alphaproteobacteria; order Rhodobacterales; family Rhodobacteraceae; genus Shimia. The sequence goes on from NZ_CP138953.1 coordinate 1,113,342, forward strand.
CTGCTGTTCCAGGTTGGTGATCGCCGCGCCAATGCGGCGCTCTTCGCCATCAAAGAAGGACAGGGTCTCGCTCACCTGTTCGGTGCGGCGCTTCTCTTCCTGCTCCAGCACATTGTTCACCAACTCGTTGGCCACATTGGCCGCCAGAACCGGATCGGTCATGCGCACAGAGACCAACAGCGCGGAGGGGCTGATGTCCTGACGCCAGCGGAAGTCGGGGTTGGTGATGTGGATCACGCCGGCCGCTTTGCGCAGCAGCTCCACCTTTTGCAGCTCGCTCAAAGGGGCGTCATTGTAGAGGCCAAACTTGTCGATGATGGTCAGCAGGTTGTCCCGCGCCATTACCCGCTGCTCCACAATTTGCAGCTTTTGCAGTATGTCCGCGTTCAACGCACCGGGGGAGGTGGCGCCGGTTTTGATCGAGGGCTGCTCGATCTGGATGGTGGCATAGGTCTCATACTCGCGTGGCAGACCCAGCACGTAGGCCAGCGAGATCAACCCGCCGATGACAATGATGCTTGCCCACAGGAAGAACCTCCTGCGCAGCATGCTCAGCACCTCGCCAAATGATTGGAACTTGTCCATGCCCGTCCTCAATATCGTCTTGGCGCGACTCGGATTCGCGCTCTTGAAGACAATTTATGACAAGCGAATGTGGTTATCCCGTGGCGCAAACCGGAAAATTTGCGTTCTCCATACCCGCCTGCGCGCCCAAAGTGACCATGGCCAACACATGTTCCCCGCCGGTGCCGCATTGCCCGGACAGCACCGTGCCCTCGGGCACCTCGCCTACAGACTGCATAAAGCGCGCGGTAAACCCGGTGCTGCGCACGTTGAGCGTGACTTGAATGGTGTCAAAGCCAAACAGGGTCTGGGTCAGGGGATATTGCGCCTTATACACCGCCTCTTTGGCGCAAAACAGCCGCCGCGCCATCAACGCGCGACGCGGTGCCGGCACCTCCATCAACCAGGCGCGTTCCTGCGGCAGGCAGATTTCTGCGGTCAGGTCATCATGTAGCGGCGCATCCGGTTCCACATCCACGCCGAGCGCGCGGAAGTGCCCTCCTGAGCCCACAATGGCGACACAGCTGGTGGCATCATGGGTGATCGAACCGGTCAGACCCTTGGGCCACTGCGGCGCACGGTCGGGGCGTGTCGGCACCGCTTGCTCCGGTCGTCCCACAGACCGCATCGCCAGCCGCGCGGCTTGCCGTCCGGCGGCAAACTCGCGCCGCCGTTTGGGCACCGCGCGGGCAATGGCCGGGGCTTCTTGCGGCCAGACAACGGCCACGCCACGCGCAGGGTCGGTCACGGCCACGGCAACTTGTGGCGGGGCAATACGCTCCGCCAGAGATTTTAGGGCCACAAGGTGCTGGTTGGGTGACAGGCTCATGTCCGCGCCCTCCGACGTGCGCGCATGGCGCGGCGCTTGCTCATGGTTTCCGCGCGGCTCTGCGCTTGGTCGCTGACCTCTTCGGCGGCCTTGGCTTCCGGCGCATCCGCTGGTTTGGGCGTGCCGGTCAACTCCTGCACCCGGCCTGCCAGCGCATTCAGCGTGGGGAAGCGGAACACATCGGTGATCGACAATTTCGCCGCGCCGGACCGTGCCCGTATTTCGCGGTGGGCCTGTACCGCCAGGAGGCTGTGCCCGCCAAGGTCAAAGAAGTTGTCGGTTGCCACCACTTCGCGCACGCCAAGCACCTCGGCCCAGACATCGGCCACCAGTTTGGCAATGTCACCACCGGCGGCAACGGGCGCTGCTGGTGCCGCCGTCTCCACTTTGGGCGTGGTGATCTTGCGGGTCTCTTCGGGCCGAGGCAGCGCCTTGCGATCAACTTTTTTGTTCGGTGTCAGTGGGAACTCTTTTAGCGTGACATAGTGCTGCGGCCGCATGAAACTTGGCAGGTTCTCGCGCAACTGCGCCCGAATGTCGGCCTCCACAGGCACATCACCTCGCAGATAGGCCACCAGCCGCACGTCGCCCTCGGTATCTTCACGCGCCATGACCACCGCCTGCGCCACGCCGGGCACCTCTTCCAGCCGGGTTTCAATCTCACCCAGTTCAATGCGATAGCCGCGCAGCTTCACCTGATGATCGACACGGCCAAGGAAGTCGAGCTTGCCATCCGCACGCCATCGCACAAGGTCACCGGTTCGATACAGTCGCCCATCCCCAAACGGATTGGCAATGAACCGCTCCGCCGTCAGCTCCTCCCGCCGCCAGTACCCACGGGTCACCCCCGCGCCACCAATCAGCAACTCACCCGCCACGCCCACCGGCACCGGAGCGCCCGCGTCGTCCACCACATAGACCTGCGTGTTGGCAATGGGATCACCGATGTTGGCCACGCCCTCGCTGGCACCCGCTATCGATGTGGTCGACCAGATTGTGGTCTCAGTCGGCCCATACATGTTCTGCACGCGGGCACCGCTGGCCGCATTCAGATCGGCCACCAGACTGCCAGACAGCGCCTCGCCGCCCACCATCATCTGCTGCACACCCGAGAGCGCAAACCGCGCCTCTTCGTTGTCGGTCAAAAGCCGCGCCATCGACGGGGTGCACTGCAGGTGGCTGACCTCATGGCGGATCATCTGCGCCGCAATTGAGATATCCTCGGGGTCCAGCTCGCCGCCCTCATTGGCGCGTTTCAGCACCTCGGCCAATGGCTTCAGCCCTTCCAAAACGGTCGCGCTATCGATGCCGTAATCGATCAGACAGGCAATCTCGGTCACACCAATGCGCTTGACCTGTTCCACCCGATCCAAGGCATCCTCAACCGTGCCAAACAACCCGCTGTCCTCAAAATACCGCAGGAAGGCAAAGTCGAGGATTTCTTCGAGTTCGTCTTCGCTCAGAATGCCGAGGTCCAGCTCAAAGGCGTTGTTCACCCCTTCGGGTTTCTTGAACGCGGGAAACGCCCAGGCATAGCTTTTGATCAAGCCCGCCGCCGCGCGCAGGTAGTCTTTCATCGGCTCACGCGCGATCTCGCGCGCTTTTTCCCGGTCTTCGGCCAGGAAGCTGTGCAGCATCAACGTAACGCTAAAGTCATCCGGGTTGTGCCCCGCCTCGCGCAGCGCATCATGATACAGCGCGATCTTTGCGCCCACTTCTTCCACGCTTTGCCCCAACAGGTGCGTCAGCACGTTACAGCCATTCCGCCCCGCATCTTTCCAGGTCTCCGGGTTGCCGGCCGTGGTCACCCACAATGGCAACTCTTTGGACACCGGGCGCGGCTGCGTCATCACCGGATGCATCGAGCCGTCTTTTTTCGGGAATTCCACCTCTTCGCCGCGCCAAAGTTTGCGCAGGTCGTCCATCTGCTCAAACATCACATCGCGGTTGCGCGGCGGGGTGTTTTCGGGCCGCAACACAAAATCATCCGGCTGCCAGCCGCTGGCAATCGCCAGGCCTGCGCGGCCATTGGTGAGGTTGTCGATCACCGCCCATTCTTCTGCGATGCGCGCGGTGTGGTGCAGCGGCGACACGCAGGATCCAGCGCGCACGCCGATCTGTTTGGTCACAGCCGCCACCGCCGCGCCGGTCACCGACGGGTTGGGGTAGGGGCCGCCAAAGGCGTGGAAATGCCGCTCCGGCGTCCAGACCGCGCAGAACCCATGGGCATCGGCAAACTTCGCGCCTTCCAGCAGCAATTCGTATTTCTTTGAGCCCTGACCATCGTCGTTGCCCCAATAATAGATCGAGAAATCCATTCCGCCGGCCGTGGCTGGCAAACGGCCACCAGAAATCTGCGTGGTGGTTTCATCGCCTGACAGCACCAGCTTAAAGCCGCGCGACAGGGTCCAGAACAGTTCCAGAACCGAAATGTCAAACGACAGCGACGTGACCGCCATCCAAGTATCACCGGCCTGATGGGGCACCCGCGCGTCCATCCCGGCAAAGAAGTTGGCCACGTTTCTATGCTCGACCATCACGCCTTTGGGCGTGCCAGTGGAGCCAGATGTGTAGATCAAATAGGCGAGGTCGCCGCCGGAGACGATGGCCTCTGGATTGTCCGCCGAGGCCGTCGAGAGCCGCGCGTCGCTGTCCATCTCCAGCACTTGTGCGCTGTGGTCTGGCAAGTCGCGTGTCAGCGCCGCTTGCGTCACAATTACGGCTGCGCCACTGTCGCTGATGTAATGGGCCAAACGGTCAGCGGGGTAGGCCGGGTCCATCGGCACATAGGCCCCTCCGGCTTTCAAGATCGCCAGCGCGGCCACCACCAGATCGGGCGACCGGCGCAAACAAAGACCAACCAGCGCGCCGCGGGTCACGCCCATGTCACGCAACACATGCGCGGCGCGGTTGGCCCGCGCGTTCAGATCGGCGTAGCTGAGCACTTCATGCTCAAACACCAACGCGGGGGCGTCCGGTGTCTTGGCAACCTGCGCCTCAAACTGCGCCGCCATGGTGAAATCCGGGTCAAACGGCGCATCGGTGGCGTTCCAGCCCGTCAACACCTCGGCGCGCTCTGCCTCTGGCAGCACATTTAGATCCGCCACATTGGCCGCGGTGCCAATCTGTGTGCAGATCAGCTCCAACCGCGCAACCAAACGCGCGGCGTGTTCTGGGGATACCCGCGCCGCATCAAAATGCAGCACAGCACCCGCTGCGCCAATGGCCACGGTCATCGCCGCGCCGTCGATTGGACCAGCCAAGCCGCCAGTCGTCACCGCCAAGTCCGGCATGGTCGGTGCAGACAGCGCCGGATCGCGGGCGATCAGGTCGCTGGCAAAGCTGCCTTTGGCATCTGCCTGCGCCACACGCTCGGCCATCGCGGTATTGGCCTCGGCCACTGTGTCATGCAGCAGCTCGGCTCCCACACGCAGCGGTACCCATGGCGAAATCAGCCCGGCGGCTTGCGGATGCTCCGCGCCGCGATAGGCCACATCACAGACCTCCGGAAGGCCTGACCGCAGCGCCCAAATGGCGACCGCGGTCAGGATACTCTTGGAGGGAGTCTCGGAAATCTCAAGCGGCAACTGCCGCATATCGGCCAGATCACCTGCGCCACGGATCAGCGGCAGGGTGGCTGGCATAAATTCACCCAAACGCGCGCGCCAGAACGGCTCGGCTTTGGCAATGGGGGTCATGGTGGCGGACAGCGCCTCACTCGCGGCTTTGTCCAAAAGCGGCAGGCGTTCACCGGCACGGATCACATGGCTGGCGGTCTCTTCTTGACCTGCCCCATCGCTCAAACCGCTCAACACCACGGCCCCCCGTCCACAGGCCACGGTCACATTGTCTTCTCCAACGGCTAGAACCGCGCCCGGCTCTCCCCGGCCCGCGCTTTCGGCGACTTCGGCAGATGTCACCAGCAGCACGCGTCCGGCGGCGACCATCTTGGGCGCAAACAGCGGGTTGAAGTAATCGCCATGATCCAGCGCGCGCACGAGTGCCACCACATCCTGTGCATCGCGGCGGAAATCAATCCGACCTGCAGCCTCTGGCCGTTTGGCACGGCCAAAATAGCTGCGTTGGCTCATGTCCTGCGCCCGCGTGTTGGCGAGGTCTTCGCCCAAGGCGCGCATCACGTCCGGGAAGCTTTCAATGGCGGCGGCGTAACATTTGGTATTCAGTGTCAGCGCGGTGTCCGCCTGCCCAATGTCAAACATGCGCTGGGCAACAATCTCGCCGGTGTCCGCGCCCACTTCCATCTTGTGCCATGTGATGCCGTGGCGCGGCTCCTGAGCCAGGCGCGCCCAGACCGGTGCATTCAAGCCCGCATAACGGGGTAGTGGCCCATCGTGGAAGTTCACCGCACCTTTGGCGGGCAGCTTCAGCACGGTGTCTGACAGCATGTCCAAGTTGGCGACACTCAACAGCCAGTCAAACCGCTCCCCCAGCAGTTCACCCGCAATATCGCTGTCCGATGATATCACCCGCAGCCCGGCCTCGGTTGCCCAGTCGCGGATCTCTGGCGCGCGCGTGACCACAGCGGCCAGCGTGTTGCCAGTGTCGAGCCACAACGTGGCACATTGGATCAGCAGACTCTCGTTGCCAATCATTACGGCAGACATCGGTGCGGCGTTGGTGAAACTATCAAGGCTCATGAGGAGGCCTCCTTGCGAACAGACAAAGTGGGGATTTTGGACGGTTCGCGCTGCGTCCGAGTGAAGAGAGATTTCAGGTAGTGGCTGATCAGATCCCGCAGAAAATGATCCGGGTCCCGCTTGGGTTTGCCGCCAATCACACGGCGCAGTTTCCACAGGCAGGCACCTGTGACATGCGCCAAAGTGGCGGCAAAGGCGTACGCCCCACCGTGGTTTTTGCGGAAGTAATGCAGGCGGCTGTCAAACCAGTACTGCGGCATGCGCTGCCAGGTTTTCATGCCGGTAGACACGGACCCGATATGGGTCACAGAGCTGGGGCGCACATAATCCGTATGCCACCCCGCGCGCTGGACACGCAGGCAGAGGTCGGTTTCCTCAAAATAGAGAAAGAAGGTCTCGTCAAAGAGGCCAATCTGTTCCAACACCTCACGCCGCATCAACATGGACGCCCCCGCCAGCCAATCCACCCGTGTGGTTTCCGCCGGGATCGGCAAGGGCACGATGTGTGTGTGCAAAGCACGGCTGATCAGCCCGACCCGCGCCGCGCCTTCCAGTTCACTTCCAATGGTATGGAAGCGAAAGGCGGTCAGGTGCGGTTCGTTATCTTCGCCGTGAATATAGCTGCCCGCGAAGCCGCAGGTGGGCATCTGCGCCATATGATCCAGCAACGCGGTGATGCTGCCCGCGTCGGGAAAGGCGTCGGAGTTTAGGATGTAGACAAAGTCAAAATCGCGCTGCACCAAGCCATGGCGGATGCCAAAGTTGTTGCCCGCGCCAAAGCCACCATTGCGACCCGACTGCACCACTTCCACGCGGCCCGCAGCCCAATCGGCCTCAGCAATGCCCGCCGTCATAGCCTCAAACGAGCCATCGCCGCTGTCATTGTCGACAATCACAATCTGCCCGTCGATGCCCGCCATCTCGCGCGCCGCCGCCTCGGCCGCTTTCAGCGTCATCTCCGGCGTGCGCCAGTTCAGGATCACGGTCAAAAGGGATGAGTCACTCATTCTGCCGCCCTCCGCGCCGCGCGTTTGGGCAGGTCTTTCTCCGCCGCCGCAATCACCTTTTTCATGCGGGTTGCCAGTACCCGCACGTTGGGTTCCAGCACCATGCTGTCATGATCGCCCGGCACCTCAAACACCTGCACATCGGGCACCCATTGGCTCCAGTCATTGTCTTGGAACACATAGGCGCGGTCGGCGTCCACCAAACGCCCGTCGCCCATGTCCCATTTGCCCACCAGCGGCGGACGGAACAGCACCAAATTGCCCTGCCAAGCGTGCATCGGGTATTGCGCCACAGCCCGCAGGAAAGCCGCCTCGATCTCGGCATCATGGAACTGCTGCCCCTGCGCCTCGGCTTCGGTTTCCTCTGTCGGGCGACGCTTCTCGATCTCCCAGGCAATGCGGTTTTTGGCCCAGATCAACGGATAGGCCGCGCCTTTGGATTTGAGCTCTTGCATCTGGATGCGCATCCGGTCCTGGCGCGACAGCGGGCGACGCACAGGTAAGGGCGTATCAAGCATCGCCACCAGCGCAACCTCGTCGCCGTGCGCCTCTAGCTGTCGAGCAATCTCATACGCGGTGATGCCGCCCCCGGAGAAACCACCCAACAGGTAAGGCCCTTCAGGCTGCACCTGTTTCATCTCCGCAATGTAATCCGTGGCCGCCTCGACAAGGTCATCATGCGGCGCGGCATCGCCAAACAGGCCGCGCGCTTGCAGGCCATAGAATGGCCGATCCGCACCGATCAGATGCGCCAGATGGCGCAGGTTCAACACGTTGCCAAACATGCCCGCCACCAGGAAGAACGGCGTGCGGTGCCCGCCTTCACCCTGATGCATCGGCACCAGATGGGTGAATCGGCTTTGCGGACGCGCCTCTGACTCCGCAGGACTATCCCCAGTCGCAACCTCCCCCAGCGCCGTGTCACCTACCCGCTCCGCAATCATCGCGGCGCAGGTTTCAATGGTGGGTGCCTCAAACAGCACCGAAATCGGGAACTCAATCGCCCAGGCCTTTTTGACCATGGCAAACAGGCGCACTGCGATCAGGCTGTGCCCGCCGAGATCAAAGAAACTGTCGCGGATGCCAACCAGCTCCACGCCCAGCAAATCCTGCCAGAAGCCCGCCAACGTGCGCTGAATATCGGTTTCCGGCGCGACATAATCGGTTTCCAACTCTGGCCGCTCAAAGCTCTGGCTTGGCCCATTGTCCTCATCCGCGCCCGCCTCGGCCTGTGCAATCAAGGCTGCCAGATCCAGCGAGGAGATCACCACCTGCGACCGGTCCCCGCGCAGCGCGGCTTCAAACAGATCGGCCCCCATGTCCGGCGGAATGCCTTGAGACAGATTGTGCGCCAGTCGCTCTTCGGCGGTGGACAGCGGCGCTTGCGCCTGCGCGTCTTCGTCAAAGGTGACTTCTGCCTTGCTCAACGGTTGCGCCTTGGCAAAGCCCGCGGCGGTTTCCACCTGCCGCAACGACAGGCCTTTGACCTCAATGCTCACTGCGCCATTGGCATCGGACAGCACCACGTCAAACCGGGCGGAGCCAGCATCGCTGCTGCCCTCGACCAAGGTCACATGGCTCATCACCTCGGCGGGCAATGCGCCATGGCGAACCAGCCGGTCATAGCCCACGGGCACCCACAAATGCCCCTGCGCATAGCCGGGGATCAGGTCCATGGCCCAGCCAGTGGCGATGTCCAGCAGGCCAGGGTGCAGCTGCAAGCCGTCGCCGTCAAACTGCGCGTCCAAACTCAGCCGCGCGAGGCCCTGTTGCGCCCCAAGCGCGGTTTCGCGCAGCACTTTCCAACGCGGCCCAAAGCGCATGTGCGCTTCTTGTGGGGCGCTCAATGCCGCGCCAAAGCCGTTCTGCTGCACCGGGCAGTCCGCCTTGAGCGCGTCCAGATCCAACGCCGCCGGCGCACCGGATCGCACCGGTGCCAGCCGTGCCTCGGCGTGGGTTTGCCAGCCGGGACGGCCGTCAAAGCTCACCGCTGTTTGCACCTCAAACCGATAGCCTTCATCCGAGCGGATCAGGCGCAGGCGCATCTCCGTGCCGCTGTCGCTCACGCGCATCGGGCGCAGGAACAGCAGGTCATGTATCGCGAAGGGTGCGCTCTCGCCCTGCGCCTTCAGCGCCTCATAGGCCAAGGAAATGTATCCGGTGCCGGGCATAACCGCGTCGCCATCCAGCGTGCGGTGCTCGTCCAAAATCCAATCTTTGGCAGACAGGCTTGCGGTGAAAATCCGGTTGCCCTGTGCGTCAAATCCCGCGCCTTGCAGCAGCGGATTGTCGATCGCCTCAGTCGGCACATCGACAACATGGCCCTGCCGTGCCGCAACCGCCTCGGCGGCCATGCCAACCTCGGCCCAAAGACCCCAGTTGATCGCCCGCACGCGGGTTTTGTCGGTTTGACGCGATTGCGCGTAGGCGTTCAGATAGGCGTTGGCGGCGACATAATCGATCTGCCCTGCCGGTGCGGTGGCCGTGGAAGACGACGCAAACAGCAACAGCCAATCCAGACTGCCATCCGGGAATAGTTGCTCGAGCACCTGCGTACCGTGCAGCTTGGGCGCCAACACATCGTCGATGCCCGCCGAGGTTTTGGCCAGCAGTGGCCCGTCGTCGATCACACCGGCGGCGTGGATCACGCCGTTGATGTCGCCAAAGGCCTCGCGCGCGGCATCTATAGCCTCCGCCATTTCATCCACGTTGCACACGTCTGCCGCCAGCGGCAGCACCTTGCCGCCCAGGCTTTCCAGCCGCTCCACCGCGCGGATGCGTTGGGCCACGCGATCATGCGGCGCGTGCCCTCGCAGGTAATCGCCCCACTTCTCGCGCGCCGGCAAGCCTTCGCGGGCCAAAAGCACCACGTTGGCGCCGGCGCTTTGGATCATGCGCTCCGCCAGCGTCAGGCCAATGCCGCCAAAGCCACCGGTGATCAGATAGGTGCCGCCGTCTTTGAAAACCGGCATCTCCGCGCCGTCCATCGCCACCTTGCGATAGCCGCGCTCAAACCGTTTCTCCCCCCGCCAGGCCGCGATCTGCCCCCGGGGGGCGGCCAGAATGTCTTCGAGCAGTTTGCCCACCAACCCACCGCGCGCTTTCTTCGCGGGTGGCTCCACATCCAGCAGGGCGCAAGTCACGCCGGGCAACTCCCGCCCAATCACCTGCACCGCGCCCAGCACCGTGGATTTCTCCGGATAGGGCAGCGCCTCTTTGCGCACCTGCACTGCGCCAGAACTCACCGTGGTGATGTGCAAAGGCGTGGGGAGATTCTCGTCGCTCACCGCTTGCGCAAGGAAGAACAGGCTCATCAGCCCCTGTTCCTGATTGCGGTGGAAAAAGCTCGACCCCGGACGGTGGCTTTCATTCTCGGTCAGCAGCCACAAATGCACAACGCGATCCGGCACGCGGCCTTTGCTCATCAAGCTGTGAATCAGCGCGTCATACCCATCGCGCCCGCGTTCCGGCGCCAGTGCGTAGCTGTCCGGGCCGGTCTCGGCAAAGGCGTCGCCAGTGGTCACGGTCACCACATCCTGACCCGCGTCGCGCAGGCGGCTGGCCAGCGCCGTGCCAGTGCCGCCTTGGTCAATAAAGATCAACCAGCTGTGCTTTTCCGCGTCGCTCAGCTCGGTCTCGATATCAATCTCACATTCCGCCAACCGTGGAGTCCACACCGGCGCATAGCTCCAATCCGCTGTGTCCTCGAGCCGCATCAACAACTCGTCTTGCGCCTCAATCTGACCCTGACCCGGCTCAATGAAATAGCGGCTGCGTTGGAAGGCATAAGTCGGCAGCACCACCTTTTGGCGCGGGACGTCCCCCCAATATTGGTCAAAGTCCACATCGACCCCGCAGGCCCAAAGCTGGCCCAAGACGGTGAGGAAATAGGCATCATCGCCAATGTCATCTTCTGGGTGGCGCAGGGAGGACAGAACTTTGTCGGCCTTCACCTGTCCGTGCATTTTTACCAGCGACGACAGTGCCTTGCCCGGGCCGACCTCCAGAAACACCCGCCCGCTTTCCTGCGCGAGGGTGGTGATGCCGTCGGCAAAGAACACGGTGTTGCGCAGGTGCCCAACCCAATACTCGGGATCGGTCGCTTCGCTGTCGAGCAACGTGGCGCCCGTGCGGTTGGAAATGATCGGCAGGCGCGGCGCGTGAAGCTGAATTGTGCGCAGGTAATCCCCGAACCGTCCCAGTATCGGCTCCAACATACGCGAATGTGCGGCGATGTTGATCGGCACGCGCTGCGTTTCAGTCTCCTGATCCGCCAGCTTGGCTGCCAAAGCATCCAGCGCCTCATCCGGCCCGGACACCACGGTCAGCGCAGGCGCATTCACCGAGGCAATATCAATCTCGTCGCTCAGGTGGGTTTCCACTTCGGCCAATGGCAGCGGAATCGACAACATCCCGCCCGCCGGTACCGTGTCGAACAGCTGCCCGCGCAGCTGCACCAGCCCCAGACAATCCTCAAACGACATCACACCGGCCAAACAGGCCGCTGTGTTTTCGCCCATGGAGTGGCCCACCAGCGCGGCAGGTTTTACGCCCCAACTCATCCAAAGCTGCGCCAGCGCATATTCCACCATCATGATCAGCGGCAGTTGCAGGCTGGGTTGTTTCAGACGCTCCTCAGCCTCGGCAACAGCCTCCCCTTCGGCCAGCCACAGCGCGCGCAATTCCTCGCCGCCTTTGCCCGCCAAATGGGCAAATCCGCGCTCCATCCACTCTTCAAAGACCGGTTCGGTCTCAAACAGATCGCGCCCCATGCCCACATACTGCGCCCCGCCACCGGGGAACATGAAGACCACTTCCGGCGATTCCGCCTCAGCCGTGTGCGTGAACACCCGCCGCAGATTGCCGCTCTCCAGATAGTCCGCCGCCTGTTCATGGCTCTCCGCCACAACCACACGTCGTTTCTCAAACGCCCGCCGTCCGTTCAGCAACGTATGTGCCACATCGGCCAGCGGCTGTTCCGGATTGGTCTGCAGATGCGCCGCGAGGTTGGCCGCATTGGCGTCCAGCGCCTTGGTCGAGCGGCCCGACACCGCAATCAGTTGAAACGGCCAGTCGCTCTCTTGGCTCTCGGCCCGCACTGGCGCTTCCTCGACCACCACATGCGCATTGGTGCCGCCCACGCCAAGGCTGTTCACCCCAGCCCGTCGTGGCCCTTTGTGGCTCTCCCACGCCCGCAAGCTGGCGTTCACCGCAAACGGGCTGCTCTCAAAATCAATCGCCGGATTGGGCTTCTCAAATCCTAGGCTTGGCGGCATCTCTTTGTGGTGCAGCGCCAAAGACGTCTTGATCAAGCTCGCCGCCCCAGCTGCCGTGTCCAAATGGCCAATGTTGGTTTTCACCGAGCCAATGCGACAAAACCCGGTCTCCTCGGTGGTTTCGCGAAACGCCTCGGTCAGGGCCGCCACCTCAATTGGATCGCCCAAATATGTCCCGGTCCCGTGGCACTCGATGTAATCCACCGTGTCCGCGGGCACATCCGCAATCGCCAAAGCATCGGCGACCGCCGCCGCCTGTCCGCCCACGGATGGTGCCAGATAGCCCGCTTTCTCAGAGCCATCATTGTTGACCGCAGAGCCTTTGATGACGGCCCAGATGTGATCGCCCTCGGCAATCGCATCCTCCAGCCGCCGCAACACAACCACACCTGCGCCGGAGCCAAACACGGTCCCCTGAGCGCGATGGTCAAAGGCGTGGCACTCGCCGTCCGGGGACAGGATTTCGCCATCCTCAAACACATAGCCGCGCCCATGGGGCAACTCGAGGGTCACCCCCCCAGCCAGCGCCATGTCGCATTCGCCGTTCAGGATCGACTGCGCGGCATAATGCACCGCCACCAGCGACGTCGAGCAGGCGGTCTGCAATCCAAGGCTTGGCCCATTCAAATCCAGAATGTGGCTCAGCCGCGTGGTCATGAAATCCTTGTCGTTGCCCGTATGGCGCAACAAGAACATGCCGGTGCTGTCCACCAGATCGCGGTTGGAGCAGATGTTGAAATAGAAATAGCTGCCCATTCCGCAGCCGCCAAACACCCCAATAGGACCGCCGAAGTTCTCCGGCATATGGCCCGCGTTTTCGAGTGCCTCCCAGCTCACCTCTAGAAACTGGCGGTGCTGCGGGTCCATGATCGCGGCCTCTTTTGGCGACAGCCCAAAAAACTCCGCGTCAAAATCGGCAAAGCCGTCCACTGTGGCGGCGGCGGGCACATAGTTGCGATGCGCCATCTTGGCCCGGCTCTCGCCATTGGCCAGAAGCTCGTCTTCACTCAGCTTGCGGATGGAACGGATGCCGTTGCGCAGGTTGTGCCAATACTGATCAATCCCGCCCGCGCCGGGCAGGTGGGCCGCCATGCCCACAATTGCAATATCCGTCTCTGCGACCGGTTGGTCCGTCGGGCTTGTCACCACATCCACCTGCTATTCCATTACGCCTTCGTCGGTCCCCTTCTGATAGGGGGACTCTTACACTTGGCTTAAAGATAGAATCCCATCGGACCAGTAGGAAGGTGAAATCAGGGCAAATTGAGGGCAGAAAGCTTAACAATCGCGCTCTGATATAGCCAAAAGGCAAGGCCGCCTATGCCAATGCCCACGGTCCAAAACACCGCATCATGGCGCGCATCCCAGGCATCATGTGCCCGCGCCAGACAGACCACCGCCGGATAGGCCAGCACCATCGCCAATCCCTGTCCCAGCAAGGCACCGGTGAGGCCATACTGGCTTGCTCCGATCATCAGGCCCACCATCATGAGCGCCGCCCGTGTCGCGGCCAACAGGAAGAAACCACGGCTGTCCCCGGCGGCCAAAGCGGCCTGGTCGTAGGTCAGGGCAATCACCTGCGGGATTTGCATCACCGCCAAAAGCACCACCACCCCCCCGGCCAGCGCATAGCGCGGATCATAGAGCGCGGCGACCAGCCAGACGCCGATCAAGGCAAACAGCGTCAAAAGTCCCATCAACCCGCCGCTCAAGAGCATGCGCATCTTGTGCAATTTGGCGCGGTTCTCGGCGCTCTCGCTTGGGGGCTTTTCGCGGTAGATCGGGATCATGATCCGCCGCATCAACATCCCGCCCAGCAACAGCGGGAAGGATGCCAGGAAGTAGCCGATGTTGTAGACCCCTAGCGCGCCAAGGCTGAGGTGTTTGCCCAGCACAATTTTGTCACCTTGAGACAGCAGAAAACCGGCGGCGGTGGAGAGGAAAATCCACTTGCCAAAGTGGATTAGTTCTCCGGCGGCGGGCTTGTCCCAGCGCGGCTTATTGATCGCGCCGGGCAGGAAAATATAGTAGAAAATCAACTGCATGACCGTGGTGGTCACCGCATTGGCCACCAAGGCCCAGACCGATCCCGTGGCCCAGGGAATGGCCACGCCGACCACCAGTCCTATCACTTGCGCTGACAGGTCGATCATCGTGATCCGCCCCAGCGCAAGGTGCCGGTTGGCGCTGTCTTTTTTGGTGGGGAACAACCCCATGATCAACAGGGTCAGGCCGACCACCGGTAGAATCTCGGCCAGCTCCGGCGCGTCATAAAACGCCGCCGCTGGCACAGCCAAGACCCAGGTCAGGATCAGCAGGAACACGCCGCGCAACACCTGGATGGTCCAGGCGGTGTCGAGGAAGGCGCGATCCTCGCCGCGTTTGCTTTGCAGGATCGACTGGGTCACGCCCATGTCCGACAGGTTGGACAGCCCCTGCAAGAAGACCCAAACAAGGCTCATCAGGCCAAAAGCTTCTGGAAAGAGCAGGCGAGTGAGGATCAGGTTGGAGGCCAGTCGCAGCGCTTGAGACCCGCCATACCCAAGGATGGTCCAGCCGCCACTGCGAATGGCGCGTGCGGCAAGCGAATTGCCCTGCGTGAGGCTTTTGAGGCGGCTCATCTTCCGCGCTCCCAGGCACTGGATTTCTGGGGCGAAAACTTCACCACAATCGAGACCGCCGCATAAACTGCAAAGCCCAACGTATCGCGCACCATCATGGTTAGTTTTGTGCCTAAACTGAGGGTGAATTTATCGTCGTTTTGCAGCAGGTCCGGGAACCGTGCCTTAATTTCGTCTACACCTGCGTTTTGGCGTCGCCGAACTTTGACCAAGGCGGCGAATCCCTCAACCAGCGGCCAGTCATAACCCGCTTCGGTGCCGATCCGTTCTTCTGGCGTGAAGTTCAGCCGCACAAAGGTGTCGTCCGAAATGATACCGGGAAACTCATCCCAGCGCGCGCGACCGGCGGCGTTCACCGCAAACAAGCCAGCCCCCGGCACGCCGTGAGTGATGAAAGGCACTTTGCTGTAGGTGCGTGCATAGGCCCGCGTAGCCCATGTCTTGGCGCGCGGCAGTCGCAACTTGCCGCTGGCATATCGTGGCGCATCTGTGTTCAGCGCTTCGGCAATTTGTCCCATCAGAGCTGGGTCGACCCGAACATCGGCATCCAGATAGGCGCGGGTGCCAAAATTGGCAGCGTCATCGGCGGCATTGAGCGCGCCCATTTTGCCCAAAGCGGGCAGGTCCAGAACCGTGAGGCTCCAGCCTTTGTCTTTAGCTTGTGTACGGAAGCCCTCGGCAATCTGCACCGTGTCGTCCTCACAGCCATTGGCCGCCACCACAATCTGCGCCACCGCTGGCCCGTCAGAGGCCAAAACGGCTTCCAAACAAGGGCCGATATGGGCGGCCTCATTGTTGGCCGGAATGAGAATGCTCAACACGGAAATGGCTCGCCTCTGACGTCACGTTTGGCGCAACCTATCAGATCGGCTAGGGTCGGGGCAGGGGGATTTCCCTTTCACATCAATCCTGTGTCACAAAAGCCCGCTCAGCGGCAGCACCAGCGCAGGGGCGTCTTCAAAGGCCACGGCCTCCATCTCGGTCAAAAGATAGCTGCGACCGTCCGCAATGGCCCGCACCTGCGCGCCCTCGCGGCTGAATTCATACTCGCTCTGTGTCCCCGGCAAGATCGCCCGATCGGTACCCGGCCCACCATGCAGCAGATCGCCCGGACCCCGCGCCACCAGCACATCGTTGCCGCCCATGCCCAACAGCACATCGCGTTTGCCGGTGCCTTCCAGCCGGTTGGTTTCGTCGTCACCAAGGTAAATTCCGCCGTGCAGGAAAGTATCTTCGGCGCGGTCCTCACTCCAATGTGGGCCGGTGAGGTTATACTCCATCAGCACGTCATGCCGGGGCGTCTTGTCCCCTAAATACCGCAGATGCCCCCAGCTGCCCCATTTGCTCGGCTTGCCCACATCGGTAAACGCATTGAAGCTCTGCCCGCCCAAACTGCGCCAGCTTGCCAGCAGCTCTTCATACATCGCGCCCATCTCGGCGCTGGTGCTGAACTCCATGAAAAACGCCGTCAGCGCCGCGTCATTTGCCTCAACACCCACACCCACCGCATGGTTGCCGCCTTCATACATCACCAGTTTCAGACCATTCTTGCGCGCCACATCGCGGTGATACGGCAGCAGCTTCCCGGTCAGTTCCTTCAACTCCCCCTTGCGCAGCCACGCCGCCGCCTGCGCCGCCACGCCGTCATGCGCGTGGTCCTCTACATAAGCCGTTAGCGCCGCCCGTTGCAGCCCTTCTGCCGCCCCCGCAGCCTCGGCCTTTTTGCGCGCGTCCGCCAGCCAGCCGTGCAGCTCTTGCGCGCCTTCATCTTCCAGCCCCAACGTCACGCCAAAATAGCCTGTCACACCGTAAGCCTCAAACAAGCTCACCGGCGCCGGATTGCCCTCCGCCTGCCACAGCGGCGCCTGCAGAAGTCCCTCTTCAAAGCCGGGCCAGCCGGTGTGTGTCGCAATCACACGCGTCAACCGCCCTTCGGCCGCCTCGCCATAAACCTCGCCCCAAATGCGCGCCATCTCTGCGGCGCGCATGCCGGCAAACTGCATCTGCACGTCCTGGCCTTTACCCCAACGCGCTTCGCCCTCTTTCAATGCCCATTGCGCCTGCTCAAAGCCCCAGTTCCACATCTCGTTGGAGTATTCGACATGGGCGTTGAGCGCGGCATCCAGATGGTCGTGCACATAGCTGGCAAAAGCGGTCAGGTAGCCCTCATCCGCCAGATGCGGCATGGTGAACCACGGGTCCGCGCCAATCTCATTGGCCAGCCGCACCATCACCTCCACCGGCACCCCGCGCCAGCCATAGGTGAAGTCACTCTGCAAAGGCCGCCCGTCCCAGCTGGACTGGGTAGAGCCATTCGTCTTCATCCAATCCATAAATCGCACAAGGCGCAGGTCATCGACCACGTTGAGCCAGGCCGGGTTGAACACCGCCCCGGCCTCCGCCAGCATAATGTAGGGCTGCGCCATCACCTGAATGTCGCGCACATAATCGCCGGTCATATCCGGGTCCGGTTGGCGGATCTTGATGCCCACCGGTCCTTCGCCGGGCGTGAAGTCAAACCAGATCTCCCCTGGAACCTTGGAGGTTACCCGTGCCCGCCCAGTGAGCTCAATCTCCCCCACGCCTTGCCACGTCACCCGATAGCGCCCGGCGAGACCGCTGGCCTCTTCCGGCAGGTCGGTCAGGATAAGCGCCTCAACCGACTCGATGTCCTCTGGCACGCCCCAGACCCAGCCATCCTCGTCCAGCAAGCCGCGCGCATCCAACTCTTCGAAGCTCACGCCGCCCCATTGGCCGGGCAGATGCCCCACCCAAGGCCGTGCAGTTTTCATCACATCGATAAACGGCCGCTGCGTGGACCAATCGCTGATCCCGCTCAACCCCATGGCCAGCGCCGGATCGGCCAATCCAAGCCCGGCTAGCTGCGGCGCATCTCCCTCTGGCGTGCGAAAGGGCACACCGGACGGCACCTCCCGGGCCGCCGCTTGCTGCAAAGGTTTCAACACCAGCCGGTGAATTTCATCGCGCACCGCTTCCCAATAGGTGAGCACATCCGCATGGATGCTCTCCGGAATATCCAGCACCAAGGGCAGCTCCGCCTCATAGAGACCCACATAAGTGATCGCGGCGGCCAGGAAATAGGTGGTTGGCGTGCCATGGGGCGCGTCGTCGGTGTAAAACACTTCCGCGTCCAACCCATCCAGCACGCCGCCTTCAATCAGCTCCGCCAAGGTGCTCGCCACCGGGATCAGGTCAATCTCCGCATCCGGCCGGGCCTCGCGCAGCGCGTCGACATAGTCCTCAAACCACTCATGGTAATCGCCGCTATTGAACCGCTGATACTTGCGCATCTGCCGCGCACTGGGCGGGAACTTTTTGACCTGACCGCCCATGTCAGCCCAGCCTTCATAGATCGCAATCCGTATCGGTCCCACGGCACTCTGCATGGTGTCGATCACCTCCAGCGTGGCCGACAGCGGCGAAGCATTGTCCGGGTTGTCGCCATGGAAGGCTTTGTCGGCGTCTTGATACTGAATGAAGTTCGCCGGGGTGATCACAATCGTATCCCAGTCCACGTCGGCAAAGTTGCGATAGTCCCGCGTCCAGCCACGTTCTACATCGCCAAATCGCCATCCGGCGCTGGGTGTTTCACTCTTTGCAAAATCGCGCAGAAAGCCCCATTGCCCGTCCAGTTTTAATTCCGTGCCTGCCGCCACTGCCATTTGGCTTAACCAATGTGGCACAGCGGTTTCATCGGTGTCGGTCAGGTGATGCACCAGGCTGTTGCCAAACACATAAACCGTCTGCGGGGCAGGGGGCTCTGTGGTTTGGGCTGTGTCCTGCGCCGTGGCAATCTGCGCCGTCACCAAAAGGGAGACCGCCGCAACCGTCGCCCCAAGTCTCTGTTTCAAGGTCTTTGTGAACACGCGCCGCGTCCTCCTGGCCTGTTGTTGGGTCCAATATGGGCGATTTAGGGGGCTGTTCAAAGGGGATTGCTCGGGAATAGGGACCTAGGGTTAGGGTTGAACGAACTACGTAGTCTTACCACCTTGCCCGTGGCCCCACCCAAAAGGCACTGTTGGTGTCAGATCAGGCAGTTTGGGAGGCATCCATGATCGGCACAGCTCTACCGCAGGACCGGGGTTTTGACACCAACCGCTTGGCGCAGCTGTCGGGCTGGATGGATCGATTGGTCACGGATCGCAAATATGCCGGCTGCGGCGCTTTGATTGCGCGCGACGGCGACGTGGTGTTTGACCACGCCACCGGTCTGCGCAGCATCGCCTCCGGTGCGCCATTTGAGCGGGACACCGTGGCGCGGATTTATTCCATGACCAAACCAGTCACCACAGTTGCACTGATGATGCTGGTGGAGCGCGGCCTTGTGCATCTGGATGCGCCGGTGTCCAATTTCATTCCCGCCTTCAAAGACTGTCACGCGCTGGTGCCCGGCGCGTCGACGATGGATCAGGTGGAGCCCTGCGCCACGCCCACGTTGCATCAGTTGGCGACACACACCAGCGGTCTGAGCTACCCGTTTAATCCCGGCCTGTTGGCCAATCAGATGGACGCGCAGGACCTGATGTTCAAAGCCAACCAGGGCGCACTGGCCGATATGGCGGATCAGGTGGCGGCCCTGACATTGGCGTTTCAGCCCGGCACGCGCTGGGAGTATTCCGTCAGCATCGACATTCTGGGCCGCGTGATCGAAGTCATCACTGGGCAAAGCCTTGCCGAGTTTTTGCAAAGTGAAGTTCTCGACCCGCTGGGCATGTCGGAAACTGGATTCTCGGTCATTCCCGGCACAGAGGAGCGGTTTGCCGATCTCTACACGCCGCTTGAGGGCGACGCGATGGCGCTTAATCAGGCGAAGATCGGCGCGGACACCCTGCGCCTTGTGGACACAACCGACGGCTCGCCCTTCCTCAACGCTTCCATGCACTCTGGCGGCGGCGGTTTGGTTGGCACCATGGACGATTACCTGCGCTTTGCCGAAATGCTGCGCCGGGGTGGCGCGCTGGGCGACGTGCGTCTGCTGTCCCCGCGCACCGTGCGCTTCATGACCTCCAATCACCTGCCCGGCGACATCGCCTCCATGGGGCCGATGAGTTTTGCAGAACAGCCGATGGACGGCATGGGCTTTGGTCTCGGCGGGGCCATCGTGCTTGACCCGGCCCGCGCCCGCTGTCCGGGCAGTGTTGGCGACTTCAGCTGGGGCGGCATGGCCTCGACTTTCTTCTGGATTGATCCGGTTGAAAAGTTGTCGGTGGTGTTCTTCACACAGCTCTCGCCGTCGAGTTCTTATCCGACCAGGCCACAGCTCAAAGCTTTGGTACATGCGGCTCTGACGGACTAAAGGTTAACGGCGGGCGAGTGCCAAAATATGCACCTCCGCAAAACAGACGTGATACCGACGTAATACCGACGTGGATTTTGGCGGGTTAACGGGCGCTTCTCAGCACCACCCGCGCCACCAGATTGAGCGCCAGAAAGAGCACCGCCGCCGCGCAGACAATCGACGGTCCGGCAGGGGTGTCCATCTGATAAGACAATCCCAATCCGCCCACTGCCGCCAGCGCCCCAATGCCCGCCGCGCCAAAGGCCATCGCCTCTGGGGAGCGTGCCAACGCGCGCGCCGCAGCCGCCGGAATGATCAGCATCGCCACAATCAACAACGCGCCGACAACCTTGATCGCGACAGCCACCACAATGGCGAGGCCGAGCGTCATAAGTTGTTGTTCTCGCTTAGGATTGATCCCGCTGGCATAGGCCAGTCCACGGTTCACAGTCGAGGTCAAAAGCGCCTGCCAGCGCCAGGCCATCAGCCCGATTACAATAGCCGCGCCGATCCAGATCACCAGCAGGTCAACCTTGCTCACTGCGAGGATGTCGCCGAACAGATAGGAGTTCAGATCCAGCCGAATACCCCGCAAAAACGACACCGCCACTAGGCCAAACGCCAGCGCAGAATGCGCCAAAACGCCCAGAATCGTGTCCACGCCATAGCCTTTTTCCGACAGGTTGGACACGGTCAACGCCATCGCCAAAGCCACCCCAAGCGCCCCGATGAAAACCGATACACCAAACCCCAAAGACAGCGCCACCCCAAGGATCGCCGCATGCGCCGTCGCGTCGCCAAAATAGGCCATGCGGCGCCACACAACAAAGCAGCCCAAGGGGGCAGCCGCCAAGGCGACGCCCACGCCTGCAAAGAGCGCGCGGATCAGGAAGTCGTCAAACATATCAATGGGATCCGTGGTCGTGCCCGCAATCATGCGCATCGTCATGATCGTGGTGATGGTGGTGGTCATGCTCGTGCCGATAGAGCGCGAGCGCGCCATGGGTGCCGGTGCCAAAAAGCGCGCGATATTCTGGTGCCGAGGCGACAATTTCCGGCGTGCCGTGACAGCACACATGGCCATTCAGACAGACCACACGGTCCGACGCGCTCATCACCACATGCAGCTCGTGACTGACCATGAGCACCGCCGCCCCGGTGTCTTGGCGCACTTGCTCGATTTGGGTGTAAAGATCCGCTGACCCCGGTTGGTCCAAGCCAGTGGTCGGCTCATCCAGAATGAGCAGGTCCGGCTTGTCCATCAACGCTCGCGCCAACAGCACACGCTGAAACTGCCCGCCGGACAGGCCAGCCATCGGACGATCCTGCAACCCATCCGCGCCAACCTGTTGCAGCGCCGCTTGAATGTCCGCCGCACTGCGCCGCTTGGGCAGAGACAAAAAACGCGCCGCCGTAAGTGGCATGGTCGCATCAATGGCAAGTTTCTGCGGCACATAGCCAATCCGCATGCCTGCGGCTTTCAGAATGGTGCCGCTGTCCGGTTTCAGGGCCCCGATGATACAGCGCAGCAAGGTCGACTTGCCGCTGCCGTTGGGCCCCACAATGGTGACAATCTCACCCTTGTCTATTGTCAGCGCAACGTTGGCCAAGGCCTGATGGTTGCCCTGTTGCACCGACAAGCCGTTGACAGTCACCAGCCTCATACGGCGGTCTCCGTGTCGCGACAGGTCGGGCACATTCCCTCAGCCTCAACAATGGTGTTTTCGATCTTAAATCCAATTTTTTCAGCCACTTCGCCGAGTGTGGACTGCAAAGGTGCTGCGGTTTCAGCTACAGTTTCACATTCGCGGCAGATCAAGAAAACCGGGGTGTGAGAGTCTCCCGGATGGGCACAGGCGATGTAGGCGTTGAGCTTTTGGATTTTGTGGGCAAAGCCATTGGCCACCAGGAAATCCAGCGCGCGGTAGACCACCGGTGGCTGCGCGGCGAAGCCTTCATCTGACAACATGCCAAGGATGTCATAGGCTCCCATAGCGCGATGTTCCTGCAGCAGGATTTCCAGCACACGCCGCCGGCCTTTGGTGAGCCGCAGCCCTTGCGCTTCGCAGGCGTCCTCGGCGGCTTTCATACCACCGCCGACACAGGCTGCGTGATCGTGCTGTCCAAAGCCCACTGTTTGCATGTCGCCTCTCCACTCAAAAGGATGACTTGATATAGTATAACATTTGCACTAGAGCCAGCGCAAATATTCAAACCAGAGGATACCCTCATGCGAATCATCAGCGCGGCCTTCGCGGCCTCTCTTGTAGCATTTTCCGCGCAGGCCGATGCCCCAAAGGTGGTGACAGATATTGCGCCGATTCAAGCGCTTGTTGCCAAGGTGATGGACGGGGTCGGCACCTCCAAGCAGCTTCTTCCTGCCAATGTCTCACCGCATGACTACGCCATGCGCCCATCCGAGGCTCGCGCGCTGCAAAACGCCGAGCTGGTGATTTGGGTTGGGGCCGAACTGACCCCAATGCTGGAGGATTCGATTGAGTCTTTGGCGAGTGAGGCTGCGACGCTGGAACTGCTGCATCTGAATGGCACGCGCGAATTGGAGTTCCGGGAAAGCGAGACCTTTATCGAGATGTCTCTGGGTGGCAAAGATCCTCACAATCACGGTGATGATCACCACGACGAGCATGAAGAACATACAGATCATGACGACCACGACGACCACGACGAGCATGATGATCACGATAAGCATAATGACCATGCTCATGAGGGTCACGCTGATGAGGATCACGACGATCATGAAAAGCATGAAGATGAAGAACATGCGGAGCACAAAGAAGGTCACGACGATCATCACGATGAACACGACGCACATGGCTCCCATGACGGTCACAGCCACGAGGGTGTCGACCCACACGCCTGGCTTGATCCTGAAAACGCCCGTTTCTGGGCCAGCGCAATTGCCTTGAAGCTTTCTGAAATCGACCCGGGCAACGCGGCGGCCTATCGCGCCAACGCCGCGGATCTGGATGCGGAACTGGCCGCTCTCACGACATCGATTTCAGAACAACTGGCGCCGCTTCAGGGCAAAGGCTTTGTGGTGTTTCACGATGCCTACCAGTATTTCGAAACCCGGTTTGACCTCGCGGCGTCCGGTGCTTTCTTGAACGGCGATGGCGCATCGCCAAGTGCAGCGCGTTTGGCGTCCATCCGAGATGTGCTGACCGACAACAACATCACCTGTGTCTTCACAGAGCCGCAGTTCAATGACGACATCGTGAAAGCGATCAGCGAAGGTCTCGATCTGCATTCTGAGGAGTTGGACCCAACCGGCGCCAAGCAGGACGCACCAAATTATGTGGACCTGATCCAGACTTTGGCCAACCAGTTTGAGGCCTGCCTGTCGCACTAAGGCGTCAGGTCCAATGCAACGCTGCGGGGCGGATCTCAAACGAGATGTGGTGCGCCCCGCCTTCTAGCCCATCCACTGTGTGGTTCGCCAAGGCACGCCAATAAGGCTGGATGGTTACCGCGTCGTCTTGCAGGATTTTTTCGCCCTGCGCGACCAACGCGCGGCGTTTGTCGATGTCCACGGTGCCCAAGGCCTCGTCTAGGATGGCGTCAAACGCGGGGTTTGAATAGCCAAACTCGTTCCACGCCTCGCCGCTGCGATAGGCCAGAGCCCAGATTTGCACGCCAAGAGGGCGGTGGTTCCAGTCCGTGGCGCTAAACGGGAAGCTGTCCCAGTTGTCCCAATAGGTGTTGCCGGGCACGACACGGGTTTTGGCTTTGAAACCAGCGTCCCGCAGTTGTGCCACCACGGCGTCGGTGGTGTTTTTGCGCCAGGCGTCGTCGATGGTGTGAATTTCCATCTCGAAATCCTCGGCGCCCACCTCTTTTAACAATGCCCTTGCGCCTTCGGGGTCGTATTCCGGCACACCAATGTCGGCGTATTCCGGATGGGCTGGTCCAATGTGGTGGTTTTGCGCCACCTCGCCACGTCCATCGTTGCCCAGTTCCAGCAAAATGCCATTGTCCACGGCTTTCATAATCGCTTGGCGAACCCGCGCGTCCGCGTAGGGTTTGATGCCGCCTACCTCGGCTGTCTGATTGGGGCGGACTACAACCGTGGCCATGGAAATCACATCGTGTTTGGTCCAGCCGCCAAAGCTGCCAATCAGATCGGCGTATTCGCCATCAACGGAGTAGGTCATATCGATGTCCCCGTCCTGCGCCGCGCGGGCCCAGGCGGCAGGGTCGGTGCCAAAATCAAGAAACTCGATCCGGTCCAGCCAAGCGCCATTGCCCGCGTTCCACCAGCTATGATTGGCATTGCGCACAAGCACGCCTTTTTCACCAGGGAGCAAACTCTCGGGCAGGTAAGGTCCTGTGCCAATGGGGTTTTCCAACATCTTCGCCGCATCAAATCCGTCCGGCACAATCGCGGCAGGGTAATCCGCCATGCCGGGGATCAGGGAGATGTCAGGTTTGGGCAGGTTGAGCCGTACCGTGTGGTCATCGACAACCTCTATGGCGCCTTCCAGCGCTTGGTTGGTGTTTGGATCAATCAGTGTGGCAAAGCGCCCGGCCATGGAGTTGCCAGCCATGTCGCGGTCACACCAGCAGTGGATGTTGCGGGCCACATCCTCTGCGGTGAAGGCGGTGCCGTTGTTCCATGTCACGCCTTTGCGCACAAAGAGCGTGTAGGTTTTGGCATCGTCAGAAATCTCCCAGCTTTCTAATAGCGCGGGCTTGAACGTGCCGTCGCTTTCATAAGTGATCAGCGTTTCAAGCCAGCCACGTGTGAAATTGGCGATCTGTGGCCAGTCAAACAGGCGCGGATCTTTCAGCGCGCGCACCTCTTGCTGAATGCGGACCGTACCGCCTTGTTTTGGCGCGGTTTGCGCGGCCGCGGGCGTGGACAAGCCCAACATTCCATACGCGGTGGCGGAGGTGGCCCCAAACGCGCTCGCCAGGGCCAGGAACTCCCGCCGGTCCACGCCGCGTCGTCGCACCCTGTCCGCGTGGTGCAGAAGGTGGGAGGGTAGCGGCTGTCCGTTGCGTTTGGTAAAAGTCATGGCGTCCTCTTGAGCAGGCGGAGGTCGAGGTGGCGTGTATCTATTCTTCACTGTGTGTGTTGCAGGGGCAAGACATAAGCCTGTGATCTGACAGGTGTTTCCGGCAAGACTCAGCGTAGGATGTTTTTCTTAAGGGCTGTTTAGCCGTGCCTGCGCGCTGTGGTATGCACAGTTCAAACAAACCTTGAGGCCAGTTCGTTGCGCATTTTGAGCGTCACATCGGTGCGAAATGAAGCGCCCTACCTGTTGGAGTGGATCGCGCACCATCGCGGCGCGGGGCTGACGGATTTTCTGATCTACTCAAATGACTGTGATGATGGCACGGATCAGATGTTGTCATTGCTGGCGGACGCAGGCGAAGTGGTGCATGTGCCGCATGTGCCAGAGCCGGACAAAAGCATCCAATGGCAGGCGTTGCGACAGGCCTGGAAACATCCGCTGCGCAAGGTGGCAGACTGGATCATGGTCACGGATGTGGATGAGTTCCTCAACATCCATGTGCCGGGACATCAAATTCCTGATCTGCTGGGCAAAGTGCCAACAGACACCGATGCGATCATCATGCCGTGGCGCCTATATGGCAACAATGAACGTGTCGCCATTGACGATGTGTCGGTCACCGAACAGTTCATCCGCTGCATCCCGGCGGAAGCGCAATACCCGGTGGCGGCCAGCCTGTTCAAAACCCTGTTTCGCGCCAAGGGGCCTTTCAACCAGCTGGGCGTGCATCGTCCCAAGCAGAAAGACCCGGACAAGGCTGGTTGGCCCAAAATGGTCGATGGCTCTGGCCAACCCGTGCATCCGTTTCTGGCCAAGACCCCGCAGCGCTTGTCACTCTATGACCTAGGCGTCGCGCGGGACTTGGTGGAGTTGAACCACTACGCGGTGCGCTCGGCAGCGGCCTTTGTCGTGAAGCGCGACAGGGGGCTGCCCAACCGCGCGACCAAAAAGGTCGACCTCGCTTATTGGGTGGAGCGCAATTTCAACACCGAAGAAGACACCTCCATCGCAAAGATGCGCCCGGCAACGGAGCGGGAGCTGCAGCGATTACTGGCCATTGAAGGCGTCGCAGAGGCGCATGCCGCTGGTGTCCGTTGGCATCAAGAGCGATTTCAGGCGTTGATCGCGCAGCCGGAGGTGCAGGAACTGATGTCGCAAATTCTTTGTGCCGGCAGCAGTCAGGTGCCCCCTCGCGATTTGCAGCGGCAGTTGGTAAAGTGGTATCAATTGGCCAACTATAAGAATTCCTGACACAAACGTGCAGGCAGGCAGGGTAAAACAAGGGCCACAGCATGGGCAAAGCAGCGTTTCATTATCGCGAATTGTCACACACGCAGGTGTCGGGCAGCACGGTGTTGTCATGCCTAAAGCTGGATGAGGCCAAACAGCCCGAATGCATGGCCTTCTTTAAAACAGGCCTCACAGAGAACGCTCTGAAGGCCGGAACAAAAACCAAAATTTCAAACCTTCGCAGCGTTGGCAATGGGTTGATCGTGAACCTGACCTACGAAAGCGACGCGCCAGCGGTCAAGGTGAATGGCCAAGAAGTCAGCCTGCCGATGCAGCCTCAAGAGCTGGATGTCTTTGCCGCGCTCAATGTGATGCTAGCAGTGCGCACCGGCGAGACCCCACAGGCCACCTTGGACTGGCTGCGCTACCACGCCCGCCATCACAACCTGCAAGGCGCGGTGATCTTGGATCGGGCCGAACCGGGCACCGACGCGGCCTATCTCGAAGAGTTGGAGGCCGGTGTGTCCATCATTGCCGGGCTCAAGCAGGTCATGGTGCTGCGTGCTGACACGCCATTGGGCGCTTTGGACTTGCCGTCGGAAGCTCATCCTTTCAACGCCCCTGATGCACCTGGCAAAGACCGGATGGAGATTCCGTCTCCCAGCCCATGGGACTCGCCGCTGGCCGAATTGCAACTGATCGAGATGATCCGCTACCGCTGGCTCAACACCGCGCGCGCCATTGCTCTGTTGGATATTTCCGATCTGGTCATGCAGATCAAAGGCAAGGGTACCAAAGGCCGGACTCTGTTTGATATGGCAGTGAAGTCTTCGTCCGGTGTGGTGACATTGGTCGGGCAGCACTGCTACCCATGGCGGGTGCGCAATGACGACGCGGTCAGCCATGGTGACCACATCTGCGTGCAGTTTGACGCGGCCAAAATGCGCCGCCGCTGGGTGGTGGCCCCGCAGAAGACCGGACCTGAGGTGGTCTGGCGCTTGATCCGCGTGGTTGGCGCGAAACCCGAAGCAGACGAATGGGTCAAATTCTACCGCTGCATGGGCCTGCGCCACCCCACTGACAGTGTCGGGCAGATTGTGCCCAAGACCTCGCTGATTGAAGAGGCGGAGCTGATCAAACTGTCTAAAAAGAAGTTTGACCACAAACCGATCCGCATGCCGGAAATCGCCGCCCCCAAGGTAAACCCGGCGGCCAACGATGTGGCGATAATCACCTGTATGAAAAACGAAGGGCCGTTTATCCTTGAGTGGCTGGCCTATCACCGCGCCATCGGGGTGAAGGACGTGCTGGTCTACACCAATGACTGTAACGATGGCACCGATACCTTCTTGGATCTGTTGCAGGACAAAGGCTTTGTGCAGCACCGGGAAAATCCGTTCAAAGGCACCAATCTCAAACCGCAACACGCCGCGCTTCAGGCCGGGGAGAAAGAAGAGATCATCCAAAACGCCGATTGGGTGATTTCCATGGATGTGGATGAGTTCATCAACGTCAAAGTGGGGGACGGTACGCTGCCCGCGCTGTTTGAGGCGGTGGGCGATGCCAATTTGATTTCCTGTACGTGGCGGTTGTTTGGCAACTCAGATGTGCATGAGTATGCGGACGAACCGTTGATGGCGCAATTCACCCGCTGTGCCCGTGAAATGACGCGCAAACCGCATCAGGCGTGGGGCTTCAAAACGCTTTACCGCAACATTGGCCTGTTTAAGAAGCTGGGTGTGCACCGGCCCAAAGGGCTCAATCCCCAGCTTTGGTCCCACATCAACTGGGTGAACGGCTCCGGCCAACCGCTGCCCAAGGACATGTACCGCAACGCCTGGCGCTCCACGACTGACACCATCGGCTATGATCTCGTGCAGCTTAACCACTACGCCGTGCGTTCGGCTGAGAGCTTCTTGGTGAAGCGGGACCGAGGCCGCGTGAACCATGTCGATCGCGATCAGGGCATGGCTTATTGGTTCCGGATGAACAACAACACCGAAGAAGACACCTCGATCCAGCGCATGATCCCGGCGATGCAGGCGGAGATGGATCGGCTGTTGTCGGACCCTGAGATTGCCGAGGCACATGCGTTTTCCGTGGATCGCCACCGCGCCAAAATCGATGCGCTCAAGGAAACTTCCAACTACAGCAAGTTCTATGACGACCTGACCAGCGCCCGTCAGGAACGTCTGGCACGCCTGCATCCGCATTTTGGCGCCAACGTCTTCTTGGCTGGTCCTGAGGTCATCCCCGATTGGGTGGTGGAACGCGATTTGCCGGAGGACTTCTTCTTCACCGTCGAGAAGCAAGACACGGCGCACTAGCGCAAATTGTCGTGGAATTTCCGAAGACAGCCCAATGGTTTCCGCGTAAACTGTTTCCAAAGTAAGAACAAAGGTTGAGGTAAAATGGCCAAACTTCCCGAAATCGCGTCCCTATGGATTGGCGGGCAGCTTTCCTGGTTGGAGCAGCTCTGTCTGAAATCCTTTGCGGATGCGGGCCATCACACCACGCTTTACAGCTACGAAGAGATCCCAAATGTACCTGAAGGGGTGCATGCGGCGGATGCGGCGGAGATTTTCCCGGGCGAGCCAATGCACCGCCACGCGCGCACCGGCAGCCCGGCAATTCATGCCGATCTGTGGCGGCTCAACATGCTGAAAAAGACCGACAAGATTTGGGTGGACGCGGATGTCTATTGCTACCGCCCGTTCAACTACACCCGCAAATCAGTGTTTGGCTGGGAAAAAGAGGGGCTGGTCTGCAATGCCGTGCTTGGTCTGCCAAAAACCTCCAAAGCGCTCGATGCGATGTTGACGTTTTTTGAAGACGAATACGCGATTGGCCCGTGGTTGAAGCCTTGGCAACAAAAAGAGCTTCAGGCGGAGAAGGACGCAGGGCGTCCGGTGCACATGACCGAGCAAAACTGGGGCTTTACCGGCCCAGCGGCGGTGACCTATTTCCTGCAGCAGTCCGGCGAAATCAAATATGCGGAGCCTGAAACGGCGTTCTATCCGGTGTCGTTCAAAGACCGCAACAAGATGATCCGCAGCGCGTTTGACATTGAGAAAGACTGGCTGACCGAGGAGACCAAGGCGGTGCATTTCTGGGCGCGTCGGATGAAGCCGCGTTTGGAAGAGAAAGAGAACAACCGCCCGCGGCGCGGCTCGTTTATGCACAAGGTCATGCAAAAGCACGACATTGACCCGGATGCGGCCCTGATCCCACCCAAGAAGAAAACCGCCAAAGCCCCGATCACCGATCCGGAGTTTCAGGCCAAGGTGGCCATTGAGTCGCTGAAAGGTGAGGCTTCGGTCGAAAAACTGTCGCGCGATTTCCTGGTGGAAACCGGGCAAATCAAACAATGGCGAAACCAGCTGATCGAGGGCGCACCCAGCCTTTTTCGGGAGGGCTGAGCGTGGCGGACGGTGATACAAAACCCGACGCGCCCAGCCAAACCGACTGGCAAAGCAATCTGAAAGAGATCGGCGCAGAACGCGGGTTTTTTGAGGAGTTGGGCGAGGAACACTCAGCGCTATATATCAAACAGGGCAAAACCCTGATTGTGACCTTTGAAAACCTCGACCATGTCTATGAGGACAGTGCCGAGCGCATGCCGTGGGGCTACAACTTCGTTACCGCGCGCGGCTGGTCGATGCTGGGCATGATGGCGCATGGTTGGTCGTGGTATCGTGACGAGGCGGTGTTTGATTTCTTTGACCGGCTGCGCGACGAATGTTTTTTCGAGCAATTCGACAAAGTGGTGTTTTACGGCGCGTCGATGGGCGCCTATGCGGCCTCAGTCTTTTCTGCGGCGGCCCCCGGCGCAACGGTCATTTGTATCTCCCCACAGGCGACGTTGGATCGCGAGATTGCCAGTTGGGAAACCCGCTACCGCAAAGCCTGGCACCGGGACTTCAGCGGGCGCTATGCCTATGGGCCGGACATGATTGCCGAGGCCGGTGAGGTGAATATCTTCTACGATCCTCGCATGGGTCTGGACGCAATGCACGCCGCGCTGTTCCGTGGCGACAACGTACGCAAATACCGCTGCCGCTATATGGGGCACCGGATTGCCTCGCTCTGGATTATGTTGGGACTGTTAAAGCCGGTCATCGAGAGCTGCGTGGCCGGGGACATGACCGCGCCCAAGTTCTACAGCATGATGCGAGCGCGGCGCGATGTAGGGCGGTACCAGAAAGAGATGCTCAAAACGGTTCTGGCGGACGGGCGACCGTGGCTGATCGCCACCTACTGCTCAGCCGTGCTTGCGCGCCGACGCGGGCCAAACTTCCGCAAAGCCTTGCGGGCTGCCCGCGCCAAAATGGGGGGCTAAGCCCCCTTACACGCCACGCAACGTATCGCCAAAGCTGATGGTGGGGGCTAAGGTCACCTGACCCTCTTTTTCCACGTCGTTCACCCGCGCGGCGATGATCTCCGCCGCCTTGGTGCCAATCTCGCGGCGGCAGGCGTCCATCGTGGCCAGCTGTCGTGGCAAGCCTTGCAACAGCTCGACACCGTTGAAGCCCGCCAGACCAATCTGGCCCGGGACGTCGATGCCTTTCTCCAAAAGGTAGAGCAGACCGCCCGCGCCAATCATGTCGTTGCTGTAGTAGATGAAATCCACATCCGGGCTGCGCTCCAGCACCGCTTCGGTCATCTCGCGGCCTTTCGCCAGCGCGGACCCGCCGGAATAAAATTCTCGATCCACCACCTCAACGCCGGATTTGGCCAGCACTTCGGTAAAGCCTTCAAAGCGTTTGCGAGCGCGGTGATCGAGCGGCATTTTGGTGCCTAGGAAGGCGATTTTCTTATAGCCGGCTTTCAGGATTGCGGCGGCCATTTCTCGGCCAGCGCGGCGGTGCGATATGCCCACCATGGCGTCCACAGGATCACCATCGGTGTCCATGATTTCCACCACTGGAATGCCGCTGGCGTTGAGCATCGCACGGGAGGCTTCGGTGTGCTCCAGTCCAGCGATGATCACACCAGAGGGCCGCCAGGACAGCATTTCGTAGAGAACTTTCTCTTCTTTTTCAGGGAGGTAATCTGTCACGCCGACAACCGGCTGCAACTCGGTGTCTTCCAGAACCTGGCTGATCCCACTCAGAACTTCAGGAAAGACCATATTGGACAGGGACGGGATGATCACCGCCACAAGGTTCACCCTCTGACTGGCCAGCGCCCCGGCGATTTTGTTGGGCACATATCCCAGCTCTTTGGCCGCTGTCAGTACCTTGTCGCGTGTGGCGGCGGACACGTCCCCGCGGTTGCGCAACACGCGGCTGACCGTCATCTCGGACACCCCCGAAGCTTCAGATACGTCACGAAGGGTCAAGGAACGGTTTTTCTGAGTCACTGATATTCTTCCCGATAAGACTATCGGAATGTTACCGCGATCAGTTGCGCCTGTTCAAGCACTCGCTGCCTGCGCACATGCGCACAGTTAACAGGACTGGTTACATGTCCGCCGAAATAGCAAAGCTCTCTACTGGCTCCTTTACGTTGTGCAAGGAGACAGGCCCAAGTGGTTTGCTGTCAGGGGCGTGTTGCGCTACGCGGCCGGAGGCCACGATGCGGTGACCCACGGTCTTACCGTAGTCGCCGAGGCGGGCCGCGATGTTGGCCGGGCGGCCAATCACGGTGAAATCCAGCCGTTCCTGAGAGCCAACGTTGCCGTAGGTGACCTGCCCGTAGCAGATGCCAATCGAGCATTCACAACAACGATTTGGGTCTTCCTCGCGCAATTCAGCCAGCTTGGTAACAATGTCGCGCGCGGCCTGCAAAGCCTCGGCGCCTGCATCGGTGCCATCTTCGGTGTCGGGGAATACCGCGAGCACAGCGTCGCCGATGAATTTCAGAACCTCGCCGCCATGGGCATGCACAATCGAAGACGCGGTATCAAAGAAGGTATTGAGCAACTCGATGTAATCCTTGCGCCCCAGTTCTTCTTCCAGTCGGGTGGAGCCGCGCAGGTCGCAGAACATGATCGCGGCGTCGATGTCATCGCCATCGCCCCGCCGGATTTCGCCGCCCAGTACCCGTGCCCCGGTGCGGCGTCCAACGTAAGTCTCTAGCAGGGACTGGGCGTTTTCTTTCTGGGTAAACACCTCAAAGAAGCGGCTGATCACGGTGGAGACTTCAAAGATCAGTCCAAGGTTGGCGGTGGTGAAGCCTTCGGGATGGTCGCTGGTCAGCGTCAGCACGTTGATTTGCCCATCGCTAAAAAACAGCGGCATCGCCACATAGTCCGTCGCGCCTTCGGCTTTCAGGTCCTCCATCACCGGAAACTGCATCTCCGATTTGGCGCAGGTGAGTTTCTGCCGCACACCTCCAAGTCCCTTGGAGACATAGCTCAACGGGCTGTTTTTGAAGGACGGGTGGTCATAAAGTTCGTAGGACGGCGCAAAGGTGGTGATCTCTTCTTCGTCGCGTTTCCAGATGTAGTTCTTCCCGGCAATCATTGGGTGCAGCGACCAGATCATCGCGCTCATCCGGGCCACGGCAATGCCGTGCTCGACCATCTTTTTGCCCAAGGTACCAATGAAGTCCTCCGGCGTGGTCTCAAACGCCGCCCCGCGCATCAGCCAATCCACCAGCGGCCCGGTGATATTGCCATCCGCCACCGGATCAAGCTCCACGCCGCCCAGGTCAAACTCCACCTGCGCACCAGGCATAAAGCCGATATGCCCATTGATCGCGCGGCTTTCCGGCATGGCGTCGTCGTAACACCAGACGCCATTGTAAATAGTCTCGCCATCTAGCATCAGGTCATGATAGCGCGCCGTGCCTTTGAACGGGCAAAAGGTCTGCAACTCGGTCTCATTCGAAAGTGGCGTCAGAATGTCTTCTCTAGGAATGTAGATCTGAGGCGCCAGCCGGGTCTCATACATCACCTTGGCATTGGTGCTTTCCGCCAGAACCTGCCCGTTTCGCAAAACCCGCACCGTGGAGGCAATCGGTTTGATCTCAATCCCGTAGCCCGCGTTGGCGCCAAAACGTGAACCTTCCATGCCCTGATCCTTCCCTGATCGTCACCCCTGTCACGCAGTCTCCCCTATGTGGGGAGTGAACAAAAGGCAAACAAGAGGATGGGCGGCACATCAAGAAATTGTGTGCCGCACCTGTTAGAGCACTTCTATCACATCTTTGTCGATCGAGAGCACATAGCCTTTGCGGGCGATGTTCTTGACGAGGAGCTGGCTCACCATCTGATTACCCAGGGAGTCCCGCAGGCGTTTGATGCGCGTTGCTCCGGCGGCCTCTTCGCAATCGGTGGCCGGTTTGCCGGAGATCATGCTTTCCAGCTCAATACCCGACAGCACGTCATCATCCATACGCGCCTCGGCCAGCACCGACAACGTCTCCATCGCCGCGTCGGTCAGCTTGAAGCCCATCTCGTTGAGGTACACGGTTTTCTCCTCGCGGCTGACAATCAGCGAGGTTACCTGAATGCCCGCACGCTCGATCTGTGCCATGCGGCGGTTCATGGTGATGAGCCCAACCAGAAACACCAGCGCAGCAATCATCATGCCGGTGGCGAACACTAAGAGCACCAAAATCACCATGCGATAGCTGGCAAGCGTGTCGGCAAAGGCGGTGCCGGATTGTGCAAGAATTTCGAGCAGTTTGATTTCCGCCTGACCGGTCAGGTCATCATTGGCCAGAAACAGCGCCTCGACGCGGGCGTTAAACGCATTGGCATCCGGCAAGGTCAGCAGCAACAGCGCTGCGCAGGCCAAAAGGATCAGAACAATCGCCCCAATCCCAAGTGCCACGATCCGCCCACCGCTGCGCCGTGTTTCAATAACGGAGGTAGAATTGTCCTGCACTGTCTTCCTTTCCGGAGAGCTCTGAGGCGTCAAACACCGAGAGCACGTTTAACAAGGTCCATCCGTCTTTCCCAATGCGGGCGGCAACTTCTTGCTTTGCAGATCCGGCGTCACAGCCGTTTTTGAGATCGATCACACCGTAGTGCAGGCGCAACGGGGCGTCTTTCTTGGCTTTGTAATCGGCATAGCAGTCGGCCGCATGCGCCGCATCAGGCGCTGCAAGGGCGGCGACCAGCGCGGCAATACAAAGGCTATATGTCATGAGCTGTTTCATGAGCCGACCTTGGCGCAAAGACGCCCTGTTATTCAATAACCAAGTTGGTTTGAGTACCTGATATCTCATAACAAGATGCTGATATTGTGAGATTTTTGGAGTTGCGGCGAAAACGGATGGGCAAACCGGCGCACAGCCCGGACAACATTCAAAAAACAGGACTTCGCCATGACTTCCAAGACGTTTATCGCCTCCGTACTGAGTATCGCCATCATCCTCACCGGCGCCACAGCCCCGCGTGCCCACGCTATGGATGAAGACGCCATCGCCGCGCTGCTGTTTGGTGTGACCGCGCTGGCTGTGATCGGAGCCGCCGTGGCGGACAACAAGAAATCAGACCCGGCTCCGGTGGTGTCTAAACCAGCGACCAAGCCGAAACCCAAAAAGACCCACAAACCCAAGAAGAAGCACAAAGCCTGGCTGCCAAGCCACTGTGCCAAGCGGTTTCAAACTCCAAAAGGTCGCATCATCCAAGGCTACGGCCAGCGCTGTCTGTTTCGCGCCCAATACCCGGCCTACCGCCTGCCAGAGCAGTGCTACTTCAAGCGCAAAAGCGCCCATGGCCGGATTGCTGGCTACCGCAGCCAGTGCCTGAGCAACAACGGTTACAAAGTGGTTTGGCGTTAACCTGATCCCCACCATCGAGCGGTGTGCAAGCCGACAGTAAGATCGGCAACTGGCCGGGCAGACGAGGGGCTGCCCGGCTTTTTTCTTGCCTTTGGCCCCATGGAATGCTTCTCAACACAGCATGACAAAAGAGATCACCGCCCCCGACTTTTCCCTAGAAGAAGCTGCCTTTGCCCGTGGCCTAACCCGCGTGGCCGGCGTGGACGAAGTCGGGCGAGGTCCACTGGCCGGACCCGTGACGGCGGCGGCGGTGGTGCTGAACCCGAACAATATCCCTGCCGGTCTCAACGACTCCAAGAAACTGACCGCCAAACGGCGCGAGGCACTGACCGAAGAAATCCTGGACGTGGCCGATGTCTGCATCGCCCATTGCACGGTCGAAGAGATCGACGAACACAACATTTTGCGCGCTAGCCACATCGCCATGGAACGGGCCGTCGCGGGGTTGAACTCGGCGCCGGATCACATGCTGATCGATGGCAATTTGATCCCCTCTGGATTGCAAATCTCATCCGAAGCAATCGTCAAAGGGGACGCGCGGTCACTCTCGATTTCTGCCGCGTCCATCGTGGCAAAAACGGCGCGTGACACCATCATGATGGATTTGGCGCAACAGTTCCCTGGTTACGGATGGGAAACAAACGCCGGATACCCGTCCAAAAAGCACAGAGAGGCGCTGGTCGAACTGGGGGTGACCCCACATCATAGGCGTTCGTTTAAGCCTGTGCACAATATCTTGTATCAAGCGAAAAACTAACTCTCTGATTCAAAAAAGAAATTGACGCCGAATCACGTTTGACTCAAACTTATCCACATAACGAGCGCACCAAAAAAACCGCGCCGTAATGAGGCAGAGAATGAAAACGATGACCAAAGCGAAGGGCGCATCCGCGCTCCCGATCAATAGTATATTGTCCGGCGACTGTATCGAAGTGATGAACAGTCTGCCTAAAAACTCGATCGATCTGATCTTCGCAGACCCGCCATATAACCTTCAGTTGAAAGGCGAGCTGCACCGTCCAGACAATTCCAAAGTGGACGCGGTTGACGACGAGTGGGACCAGTTTTCGAGTTTCACCGCGTATGACAAGTTCACACGCGAATGGCTGAAGGCGGCCCGCCGTCTTCTGAAACCCAACGGGGCAATCTGGGTGATTGGCTCCTACCACAACGTGTTCCGCATGGGCGCGGAACTGCAGAACCAGGGCTTCTGGATTCTCAACGATGTGGTCTGGCGCAAGTCCAACCCGATGCCAAATTTCCGTGGCAAACGCTTCACCAACGCGCATGAAACCATGATTTGGGCGTCCAAATCCGAAGGCGCGAAATACACCTTCAACTACGAAGCGCTCAAAGCGCTCAACGAAGGTGTACAGATGCGCAGCGATTGGGTGCTGCCGATCTGCACCGGTCATGAGCGTCTGAAAGATGAAAACGGCGATAAGGCACATCCGACGCAGAAACCGGAGAGCCTGCTGCATCGCGTGCTGGTGGGCTCCACCAACCCCGGAGACGTGATCCTTGATCCGTTCTTTGGCACCGGCACCACCGGCGCTGTCGCCAAGATGCTGGGTCGTGAGTACATCGGCATCGAACGCGAAGCCGCCTATCGCAAAGTGGCCGAAAAACGCCTGAAGAAGGTGCGCAAGTTTGACCGCGAAGCGCTGGCCGTGACCGCCTCCAAACGTGCCGAGCCTCGTGTGCCGTTTGGTCAACTGGTTGAGCGCGGCATGCTGCGCCCCGGCGAAAACCTCTATTCCCTGAATGGCCGTCACAAAGCCAAAGTCCGTGCCGATGGCACGCTGATTGGCGACGACATCAAGGGATCCATCCATCAGGTTGGTGCGCATCTGGAAGGCGCGCCAAGCTGTAACGGTTGGACCTACTGGTCCTACAAACGCGAAGGCAAGAAGGTGCCTATCGACCTTCTCCGTCAGCAAATTCGCGCAGAAATGGCGGCACGTCCCAACTAACCTGCTTTGCGTTATCCCAAGACCCGGGTCGTCTGTTGCCCTTGCCAGAATGGCAAACCCGCGCACAGACGATCCGGACCCAACGCAAAGCGCTCTGGGGCGCGTCAACTTCCATACCACAGATAACCAATACCGCCGGATGCCTGTAGCCGAACTGACTACGCAGGTATCCAGACTTCCCCGCCGAACTCCGGCGGGGTTTTTTTGTGCGGCGCAGGGGGTGTAAGCTGCCCCATGGTCACCTATCTCAGCCGAGGACAACGGAGAGCCAGCCAATGGTCGAGCAGACTCAACAAGACAAGCCGGTGTATCTGGATCGGTTGGAGGACGGCGAAGAGCGCACCGACAGCTACACCGAGGCGGTTCTTGAACGTCACAAGCGGGAAGGTCTGGACTTGGCTGTAAAAGCCCGCTGGGTGGCGATGTCCATCATTGGCGTCTTCCTGCTGTTCACCGTGCATTGGCCGGAAGTCTTCTATTACGAGTTCATCCTTTTTCTGCTTTGCGTGAACGGCTGGCTCATTCGTCGTGCCGGTCGGGTGGGGCGCTCCAAGCTGGAACTCTTCCTGATCTTTGTGGATCTCCTGCTGATGGTGGTTGGCATCATTGGTCCCAATCCGATTGGGCTGGATGATTGGCCGCAGGCGATGCAGTACCGCTT
Organism: Shimia sp. MIT910701; assembly: GCF_047126315.1. Classification (GTDB taxonomy): domain Bacteria; phylum Pseudomonadota; class Alphaproteobacteria; order Rhodobacterales; family Rhodobacteraceae; genus Shimia. The sequence continues at coordinate 1,151,232 of NZ_CP138953.1, forward strand.
TGGTAATTTCCAGTACCTCTTCTTGATCTTGGCGATGGGCACTTTGGCCTATTCCTGGCGCACGGTGATTGCGATTGGCACCTGGACGGCTGGCATGTGGGCTGCGGCTTTGGCGCTGTCGATCTGGCTCACTGATCCGGTGCCGGTCATGAGCGATGCCATTAAGTTTGCGCTCCCCGGCTGGCCGGACCTCGCGCATATTCTCGACCCGAATAACTTCAATGTCCGCCTCCGCATTCAGGAGATAGTGGTCTTCCTTCTGGTCGCGTTGACGCTGGGCATCTCCATGCGGCGTTTCAACGGGCTGCTGAGGTCCAATGCGGCGCTGGAACGGGAGCGCACCAACCTGTCACGCTACTTCTCTCCCAACGTGGTGGAGGAGTTGAGCCAAAACGACGAACCGCTCAAACAAATCCGCTCCCACAACATCGCCGTGCTTTTTGTGGATATTGTCGGCTTCACCGAGTTCGCCGCGACCCGCAAACCGGAAGAGGTGATCGAAACCCTACGCGACTTCCACGGGCTGATGGAGCGCGCGGTGTTTGCCCATGAAGGCACGTTGGACAAATATCTTGGCGACGGTTTGATGGCCACCTTTGGCACGCCCAGCCCGTCTGATCACGACGCGCAAAACGCGCTGCGGTGTGTGCGACAGATGATGGCGGATGTGGACGTCTGGAATGACGCGCGCATCGTCAAAGGCCAGCCGCCGCTAAGGGTCGGTTTTGGCGCGCACTATGGTCCCGCGGTTCTCGCCGACATTGGCGCCAACCGGTTAGAGTTTGCCGTGGTCGGCAACACCGTGAATGTGGCGTCCCGTCTGGAAAGCATGACACGCGGTCTGAACGCCCGACTGGTGATCAGTGATGGCATGCGCTCCGAAGTGCTCAAAGAGGGTGGTGACGAATGTCTGGATGGCCTCCAGAGGTTCACCGATCAGGACGTGCGCGGCGTGGCGGAGAAGCTCACCGTCTGGGCCTTTGAGCGGCCGGATGACCACAACGTCTGATCCCTATCTAGGCATCGGATTCTTGGCCTTGTTGTAGGGCTGCCAATTGGTGATTTCCGGATAATACATGTCCCGCCACTTGCGCACGCGCGGGTTCATCACCCGTTTCCACACGGGCGGGATCATCGCCGCGATTGTCATAATCGGATAGCCAAAGGGCAACTGCGGCGCCTCTTCGTCCGTATAGTTTTGCAAAAGCGGAAAACGACGGTCCGGTTTGTAGTGGTGGTCTGAATGGCGCTGCAAGTTGATCAACAACCAGTTTGAGGCTTTATGAGCCGCGTTCCAGCTGTGATGCGGTTTGACATGCTCATATTTACCTTCGCCAAGGTGTTTTCGTGTGAGCCCATAGTGCTCCACGTAGTTCACCAACTCGAGTTGCCAAATTGCAATCCACGCCTGCCAGATGAACAAGGCAACTCCCAGCCAACCGCCAAGGAGAAGCGCCAGCAACAGCATCCCGCCCTGCAGCGCCCAGTAACGGAAAAACGGATTGGACAGGTCGGTCCAAGGCAGCTTTTTACGCGCCAGCATGGCTTTTTCGGCATTGAAGGACGATTTTAGTGACCCAATCAAAACACGTGGAAAGAACCGGTGAAAGCCCTCGTTGTAGCGCGCCGTGACCGGGTCTCGCGGCGTGCCAACATACCGATGATGCACCAACAGGTGCTCGCTGCGGAAGTGCGAATACAGCACCATCGACAATAGGATGTCTCCGAGCCAGCGTTCCGCTTTGGGTTTTTGATGCATCAGCTCATGGCTGTAATTGATGCCGATTGTACCACTGATCACACCAACCCCAAAGAACAGGCCAATAAGCGCGCCGGTGCTGAGGTGGTCCGCCCGTGTGGCATAGAAGATCAGGCCAAAGATCGTGATGAACTGCACCGGCGCCCAAATCAAAGTGACCAGTTGATACCACTTTAGCTGGTCATCGCTTGTGTCGAGATCCGCGTTCTCAAGGTTGAGCCCTGTGACTGCGTCCAGCGCCGCAAACAGATACCAGGTGGTGATCGGCACCAGCACCACCCACCAGCCGCCCAATCCGGCGGTGGTCCAAACGAGTGGCACGAGAAGAAGCGAGCACCAAAAGGGCAAAGCGCTGGTGAACTTGGCAACGTGAGAGGAGGCGATCATAACCACAGTCCTTTGACTTCATTGCGCAAACTATGCGGCGAACCGCGCGTATGTGCAATGAGGTCAAGTGCCGCGATAGAGATCAAAAGCTTTGCGCATTGCCGTGGGTAAATTGCCCGCATCAAATTGTTCGGCGTCAACAAACCCACCAACGGTGGCTTCGCGGTCCATTGGCACCAGCGCGGTTTTCACCGTTAGGCGCAGATGGAAATGCGTAAATGTATGCCGCGCCTCAGCGTTCAGCGTTTTCCACTCCGCCTTGATGGGGGCGTCATGTTTGGGCGCTTCCCCTTCGGTCCACTCTGACCCGGGCCATCCCAGCATACCGCCCAGCAAGCCACTGTCGGGCCGCGTTTCCAGCAAGAAAGCCCCGTCCACACGTTTGGCGATGTAGACAACGCCGTGGCGGATGGGTTTGGGTTTCTTGGGCGTTTTCTTCGGCAATTCCGCTGCTGTTCCAGCCGCCTGTGCTTGACACGGGGAGCGCCACGGGCACAGCCCACAAGCCGGATTGCGCGGCGTGCAAATTGTTGCGCCAAGGTCCATCACCGCCTGCGCATAGTCTCCGGGGCGTTCGTTTGGGGTGAGTTCAGCGGCTTTCTCGGTCAACTCGGGCTTCGCCGCAGGCAATGGCGTATGAATGTCAAACAGCCGCGCCATGACGCGTTCGACATTGCCATCCACCACCGTGGCGGGTTGGTCAAAGGCAATTGCCGCCACAGCGCCCGCTGTGTAAGGCCCCACGCCCGGCAGTTTGAGCAACTCTTCCACAGTGCCCGGAAACACGCCGTCATATTCCGCCACCACGGACCGCGCGCATTTCAATAGGTTGCGGGCCCTCGCGTAGTATCCAAGCCCCGCCCATTCCGCCATGACATCCGCATCTTCTGCCGCCGCCAAATCCCGCACCGTGGGCCATTTCGCTGTGAACCGCTCAAAGTAGTCCTTCACCGCCGCCACAGTGGTCTGCTGCAACATGATCTCCGACATCCAAACCCGATACGGGTCCGGCTGTACCCCTCTGGCGCGGTCTTTTGGCCCCACCCGCCACGGCATCTTCCGCGCGTTGTGATCATAGAACGTCAGCAGGTCGGCGCTGTTTGGCCTATCACGCAAGTTTTATCCTCACTTGGGTTGGGTTTCACTGGCGCCCTCGCGCCGAGCCACTAAAATAGCGACCGACCAAAGGATGCAAGACCAACATGCGCAAAGCCTCAACCAAAGGGTTTTCCCGCACCTCTTCGCTGCTGCAAGAGCGCATCCGCAAAGCCAGCGAAAGCAGGGGTTTTGCGGAATCGCGTGTGTTGACCCATTGGGCAGAGATCGTTGGCGAAGACACCGCGCGCATCTGTCAGCCGGTGGATGTGAAATATGGCCGCCAAGGGTTTGGCGCCACGTTGACGGTGCTGACCACTGGCGCGCAGGCACCGATGCTGGAAATGCAAAAAGAAACCCTGCGCACGCGCATCAACGCGGCTTACGGCTACAACGCCATCACCCATATGCGCATCACCCAAACCGCGCCCACTGGCTTTGCCGAAGGGCAGGCGGTCTTTGGCGCGGCGCCCAAGGCCGAAAAGCCCAAACCCGATGCCGCCACCTGTGCTGAGGCCGCCGAAGTGGCCGCGCCGGTGGGCGACGATGACCTACGGCAAGCGCTGGAACGCCTTGCGCAAAACGTAATCTCAAAGAACAAAAACGCAAAGAGAGGCTCTGAATGAACCGTTTTATCCCTGCAATCGCCGCTGCGGCTGTCGCCGTTGCTGGCGGGGCTTACTGGCTGAGCAACACGCAAACGTCCGCAACCGAGACGGCGTTTAGCCTGCCGGAAATCAGCAACATCCAAACGGTGTCTTCCGAAGGCGCAGCCAACGAGCACGGCATTGTCGAAATGGTCATGGGCTCTGAAGACGCGCCAATCACCATCATTGAATATGCGTCCTTCACCTGTCCGCATTGTGCGAGCTTCCACGAAAATGTGTTGGAGCCGTTGAAGGCAGACTACGTTGACACTGGTAAAGTGAAGTTCGTATTCCGCGACGTGTATTTTGACCGCTACGGCCTCTGGGCCTCTATGGTGGCGCGCTGTGGTGGTCAGGAGAAATTCTTCGGCATGACCGACATCCTGATGAAAACCCAGAAAGACTGGACCCGTGCCGGTGATCCTGTGGCGATCTCTGACAGCCTGCGCAAAACCGGCCGTCTGGCAGGTCTGGAAGACGATCAACTGCAGGCCTGCCTGCAGGACGAAGACAAAGCCAAAGCGCTGGTGGCCTGGTTCCAGGAAAACGCCGCAGCTGATGACGTGAACTCCACGCCAACGCTGATCATCGACGGCGAGAAACACTCCAACATGAGCTACAATGATCTGAAAGAGATCCTTGACGGCAAACTCGGCGGCTAAGCCATATCCATTTGACCGGGCGGGTTACGCTTGCCCGGTCACCCCGATGCGTTCCAGAAGCGCATCAATCGGCGTCCACTCCTGCAATTCCAACCGCACCGGTAAGGTCAGCACCTGTGGCCGCACTTCTAGTGGCAGGCGCACGGCGTCCTTTTCAGTTGTGACCAATTGCGCGCCCATCTTTTGGGATTCCGCGTAAAGCCGTGAGAGCATGGCAGGTGGCAGCGCCTGATGATCGGCCAGAGCTTCCGTGTGCACCAATGTGGCACCGAGGCTGCGCAGGGTCTCAAAGAATTTTTCCGGATGTCCAATACCGGCAAAGGCAAAAAACGGTGTTTCCGTCCAATCCATGCCGGTTTGCAGCGGCACCAATGCGCCTTTAGCGTGTGGCAAGGTCACTTGCGTGCCCCAGGTTTCGGCAAATCTGACCTGTGCGGCATCGTTACCAATCGACAGAACCACGTCGCCTCGCGCCATGCCTGCTGCCACCGGCTCGCGCAAGGGTCCCGCCGGGATGCAGCGCCCGTTGCCAAATCCGCGATGCGCATCCACGACAATCACGCTGGCGTCTTTCTGCACGGAGGCGTTCTGAAAGCCGTCGTCCAGCAGGATGACATCCGCCCCAGCCGCCTCTGCTGCCCGCACGCCCTCGGCGCGGTCTTTCGACACCCAAGTGGGGGCAAAGGCCGCCAGCAAAAGCGGCTCATCCCCAGTTTCTTCCGCCTTGTGTGTGCGTTCGCTAACCTGCACCGGACCTTCAAGCGTTCCGCCATAACCGCGCGAGACCACATGCGGGGTCTTTCCCATGCCAATCAGCCGTTGCGCCAAAGCGATGGTGGTGGGCGTCTTGCCAGTCCCACCCGCATTGATGTTGCCGATACAGATCACCGGCACCGAGGCCTTATAGCCATCCGTTTTGTTAACGCGTGATTGGGTGGCCTTGGCGTAAATCCCCCCCAAGGGGGCCAAAAGCCGGGCTTGCCAGCCGGGGCGGTTGGGGGTGTTGGACCAGAACAGTGGCTCCCTCATGCAGGCTCCTCCTGCGTGTCCATCAACATATGCGCGTGCTCAAGTACTTTGTCTGACACCGCCGCGCTGTCTGACACCACTTGCCAGCCCGCGTGGGCCATGGCCGCCACCTGATCCGGTGCGGCCAAAAACATCAAGGCGGCGGTCAAACTGTCGGCGTCTTTCACAATGCGCGCGGCACCAACATTGGCCAGCCGTGTGTAACTTCCCAAATAGCGCCGCACCGATGGTCCATAGAGGATCGCGCTGCCCAGAGCCGCAGGCTCCAGTGGATCGCGCCCACCGGCACCGGCGATCAATGAGCTGCCCACAAAACTGATCGGCGCAATGCGATACCACAAGCCCAACTCGTCGGGCGTTTCGGCAAAGAGCACCTGCGTGTTTTCTTCGGGAAAATCGCCATTGTCCCAATCCGCCACGCGCCAGCCGCCTGCCGCGATGGTGTCGCGCATACTCTGCGCATTAGCCGGATTGTCCGGCACCACCACCAGCAACATCCGGAACGACAGTCGTAAAACCGCGCGATAGGCGTTGAGCACGGTTTCCAGTTCTTCCGGCTGCAAACGCGCTGCCAGCCAGACCGGTCGCCCGGCCAAACAACCGCGCAGCTCGTCCAGATCGCTTTCACGCACCGGCAAGGCCGGGGCTTCTTCCATCAAGGTCCCGCTGATCTCGACTTTGGAGCTGTCGCCGAGCAGCTTGCGCAGGCGAATGGCTGTGGCCTTGTCTTGTGCGAAGACCGTGTTGAACCGCGACAAAGTTCCGCGAATAGGCTCCGGTCCCCAACGCCGTTTTTGATCCAGCTTGGGGCGATGCACTTCCAGCATCATCGAGGGGATATCGCGTGTGCGCACCGCATCAATCAGCGCGGGGCGAATGCTGGACCCTAGCCAGATCATGATTTCCGGCTGCCAATGCGCCAGAAACACGGCGATGTCGGCAGGGCTTTCAGAGGGGCAAGGTTGCCAGATCACACCATCAGGCAGCGTCTGGGTCAGCGGCACATCATGAGGGGTGGTCAATAGCACCCGCGCATCTGTGCGCTGCGCTGCCAGTCGTAGGCCCAATTTGGCCAGGGTGCGCGCGCGTGTGGGATCGGTGCTGTGCAGCCAGATGACCGCGCCTTTGGGGCGCGGACAGTCAATTGCGGCCAGCCTTGGGGGCTGGCGGCGCGCAAACGCAAGATACGCCGCAAGGCCAAGCGAGCGCGCCATCCGGAAATCTTACCCGAGTTCTTCGGTGGAGGAGGCCGCCGCCTGCTCATCCCGCAGACGGTGCAGGTGCGCAATGAAGTAGCGCATGTGGGCGTTGTCCACGGTCTTCTGCGCTTCGGCTTTCCACGCGTCATAGGCGCTTTCGTAGTTCCGGAAGATGCCAACCACATGGATGTCATCCACATCTTTAAAGGCGGTTTTTGTCGGATCGATCAGTTCGCCACCAAAGACGAGGTGCAGTCGTTGTGCCATTTGTGGGCCACTCCTGTGAGGTGCTGAATTGGCCGCAACCTACGGCGCTTGGGCCAAAGCCTCAAGGGGAGGAACGCGCCCCTTGGCGCAAGTTTGACAGGAATTGCCCCCCATTGCGCCGTGTCGCATGGCTTTGAGCTGCGCTTTTTGCTAGAGCGCGCGGCATGAAACCATTTTTGATCCTGCAATTGCGCCCCGAAACCGTTGCCTCGGATGCGGAGTTCCGCGCCTTTCTTGAGAAAGGCGGGCTTGCGTCAAGCGAGGTACACCGCGTGTCGCTGGATCAGGAAAGTTTGCCAGCGGATCTGGATTTGCACAGCTACTCCGGCGTGATTGTTGGCGGCGGTCCCGGGTGTGTCAGCGATTGCCCGACCAGCCGCGATCCGCTGGAGGCCAAAATGGAAGCGCAGGTGATGTCACTCATGCCGCAGATTGTCGGCGAGGACATTCCGTTTCTTGGCTGTTGCCTTGGCATTGGCGTTTTGGGCCACCACCTGGCGCAAGCTGTTTCCAAGGATCGCTATGGGGAAGAAGCGGGACTGGCGCGTTGTTCCCTGACGCCGGATGGGCAAAACGACCCGCTGCTCGAGGAGGTGCCGCAAGAGTTTGACGCGTTTGTTGGCCACAAGGAGGCACTGCAACACTTGCCCGAAGGCTGCACCCATCTTGTGCAATCTCCGTTTTGCCCATTCCAGATGATCCGCTATCGACGAAACGTCTATGCCACACAGTTCCATCCTGAAGCGGATGGTGCGGAGTTTGCCAACCGGCTCAACATGTATCGGGACAAAGGCTACTTCCCGCCGGAAGAAGTGGACCGGCTTATGGCCTTATGTCGCGCGGCAGATGCGTCCGCCCCACCCAGGATTGTTGCCAACTTTGTGCGCCGTTACCGGGCGGCGTGAGCCGGAGCCAGCGCTGCACAAATCTGATCTTTTAATGGTTTTGGCGCTGCAATCACACCGGCCAAGCGCGGATCGGGATTGTTGAACCGCAGCGGTGCGCCATTGCGGTCTGCCGTCGCAGCGCCCGCCTCACGGATGATCAAATCGCCTGCGGCCACGTCCCATTCCCAGGTGGGGCGCAGTGTGACCATGGCGTCAAATCTTCCCTCCGCCACCAGCGCGGTGCGATAGGCCAGCGATGGGCGATAGCCGCGTTTAAAGTCTGGCGGCGTCCCTTGCCAATGGGACGCGTCCATCACCGGACGGGCCACCAAAACTTTGGCCCCTGTCATGTCAGACCGCGCGCCAGAGGTGATCGACGTGCCATTCAAAAACGCGCCCTGACCTTGTGCCGCGCTATAAAGCTTGTTCCTGCGCGGCAGGAACACCACGGCTGCCGTGACAACACAGCGCTCGGCTATGGCCAACGCATGGGCCCAAGTGTCGGAGCCTTCGATAAAGCTGCGGGTGCCATCAATGGGATCAACAATGAAGGTTTTCTCCGCGTGGACGCGGTCACCTTCATCCAAAGATTCCTCGCTCAGCCAGCCATAATCTGGCCGTGCGGTGCGCAGCGTGTCTTCCAGCATGTCGTTGACCGCGAGGTCGGCCTCGGTAACTGGTCCCGCCCCTTCCGGCTTGTGCCACGCCTTGGCGTCCGGCCCTCTGAAGCGGGTGGCAATCTCGCCCGCCCGCTGCGCCGCCGCGATCAGCAGATCAAGATCAGTTTCCGGCAAGAGTCATCCCCGGAATGAGCAGCGATGGCACGACGCGCGACAGATAGCTGCGGGCATCATTAGCCGGCACAATCGACATCATCATGTCGTGCAGGTTTCCTGCGATTGTGCATTCGTTCACCGGATAGGCAATCTCGCCGTTCTCGATCCAGAACCCAGCTGCGCCACGGGAATAATCACCCGTTGTCGGGTTGATGGTGGAGCCAATCAGCGAGGTCACCAGAAGGCCGGTGCCCATGTCCTTGAGCAAATCATCGCGGCTCTTGTCCCCTTGGGTCAGCGACACGTTCCAGCTGCTTGGGGAGGGCGGCGAAGAAATCCCACGGGCGGCATTGCCGGTGGAGGCCATGCCTAACTTGCGTGCGGTGGCCAGATCCAAGGTCCAGCCGGTCAACACCCCGTTGTCGATGATCGCACGGCGCTGAGTTGGCAGGCCTTCGGCATCAAACGGACGGGAGCCGGACACACGTGGGCGTTTTGGGTCTTCGATCAGCGACAGTCCGTCCGGCAACACCTGCTGACCCAGCTTCTCCCGCAACCAGGAAGAGCCACGCGCCACCATGCCGCCGTTGGCTGCGGCCAGGACATGGCCGATCAGCGACGATGAAATACGCTCATCAAACAGCACCGGAAAGCTGCCGGTTTCCGGCTTGCGGGCGTTCAGCCGCTCCACCGCGCGTTGCCCCGCGGAGGTGCCAATTTCGGTTGGATCGCGCAGGTCGTTTTGAAAAATCCGGGAGTCGCCATCATAGTCGCGTTCCATGGCCTCGCCTTCACCGGCAATGGCGGTGGCGTAGATGCCCCGGCTGCTGCGAGTATAGCCGGCGGCAAACCCGTTTGTGGCGGCCAAAAACACTTCGCTGCTGCTGTAGCCGCCGGTGGCTGATTGCACTTGCGTCACGCCCTCAACTGCCATGGCGGCGGCTTCGGCGGCCATCGCATCCGCTTGCAGACTGGCTGCGGCAGGCTCATCCGTCGGATCGTTGAGTTCCAGCGCGGCGATGTCCAAATCCTGCGCCAGCTGGTCTGTATCGGCCAAACCCACATAGGGGTCTTCCGGCGCTTCCTTGGCCATCGCCACCGCACGTTCCGCCATGACGGCGATGCTTTCCGCACGAGTGTCGGAGATCGAGACATTGGCCTGTCGCTGACCAATCAGCACGCGCAACCCAAGGTCCACACCTTCGGAGCGTTCCGCCTGTTCCAACTTGCCTTCGCGCACATCAATCGACACAGACGTGCCGCGCATCACCATTGCATCTGCCGCTTCGGCCCCAGCCGCCTTGGCCGCGTCCAACATGATCTCTGCAAGCTGCTCGGGAGTCTGCGCCATAAAATGCCTCGTGTTTGGTTTCGTGACAGGTAGTCGGCCTACGCCAAAGGCGCAAGCCTGCTGACAAGTTAGCGCCGCTGCAACACCTGGAAGGCCGCCGAGGCCATCCAACCCGCCGCAATGGCAATAGCCAATGACATCAAACCGTAAAGCAGCGGTTGATTGCGGGACATGTCAAACAGCCAACGTTCCAACCCCACCTTGTTCACATTGATCACGGTCTCGTAGTTCGAAATCACTTTGCCGCCGCGCGTCAGGAAAATCCGCGTGGGATAGTCCCCTTCGGTCAGGTTTGCCGGCATTTTGATCGAGGTACGGAACAGGGTTTGCTCATCCACCGACACCGAGTTTTCGAGCACCTGATAAGCGCCTTCGTCAGTACGGATACGGATCACTGCCTCGCTGAAGCTCTGCGCATCCTCAATGCCCATTGGCGCGCCAACCGAGCGGATCGCACGCGGGATCGACACGCTGTGGCGTTGGTCCTCCACGTTTGACATCGCTTCGTTGAAGGGGGCAGACGTGGCAACGGCATAAAAACTTGGCGCGTGGTCAATCTCCACCGCGTCGGTGTTCACCCAAATACCAAACTTGCGTTCCTTGCGGCGCACGGTCAGCGGACCACTGGGGCCGGACACCGCAATCACCACCTCAAGCGGCGGGTCCTGCAAGATCGGGCTTTCGCGTTTCACCGCGCCAAACAACAGGATTTCGGAGCCATCAAAGTCGGCCGTGATGGCCACCTGATCTTGGCTCAAGCCCAGCACAACCTCTTCGGCCACAACCGGCGTTGCAACCAAGAGCAACAGGGACAATAGCAAGCGTTTCATGCTCAATGCCCTCCCGCCGCGCCGATGGAGAACAATTCGCTGGGCTCCAGCAACAGATCCAGCGCCAGTTTGGCGCACACCAAGATGACCAAAAGCGCCAGCAAAATCCGCAGTTGCTCCGCTTTCAGGTATGTCCCCAGTCGCGTGCCAATCTGCGCGCCAATCACGCCGCCAACCAGCAGCAGGACCGCAAGCGCGATGTCCACCGTGTAGTTGGTGGTTGCGTGCAGCAATGTGGTGAAGCCGGTCACAAAGATAATTTGGAACAGTGACGTGCCCACAACCACTTTGGTTGGCATGCCCAGCAGGTAGATCATTGCAGGCACCATGATGAAGCCGCCGCCGACACCCATGATGGCCGAGAGGATACCCACCAGAACTCCCACCATCAGCGGCGGGATCACCGAAATATACAGCCCGGACACACGGAACCGCATCTTGAGCGGCAGGCCATGCACCCAGTTGTGCTTTTTGCGTTTGGGAGGCCCGGCGTTTTTACGCGACTTGCGGATGGCGTTCAGGCTTTCAATGAACATCAAGGAGCCAATCACGCCCAAGAAAACAACGTAGCAAAGCCGCACCAACAGGTCGACCTGACCTTGAGATTTCAAATAGTTGAAGATCACCACACCCAGCGCCGCGCCTATGAGGCCGCCGGAAAGCAGCACCGTGCCCATCTTCAAATCTACGGTCTTGCGCCTGAGATGCGCCAACACGCCACTGAAGGACGAGGCCACAATCTGGTTGGCCTCGGTGGCGACGGCCACGGCGGGCGGGATGCCGATGAAAAACAGCAGGGGCGTCATCAAAAAACCGCCGCCAACCCCGAACATACCGGACAAAATCCCAACCATGCCGCCCAACCCGAGCAGCAAAAAGGCATTTACGGAGACTTCGGCGATGGGGAGGTAGATCTGCATATTTTTTGATAGCGCCAGTGGGGCCGCAAAAGCAACCTGTCTGGATCGCTAAATCACTGACAGGCCAGATCAATGCCCGCAAACTGGACTCAATCAGGTTTGATTTTTGGAAAGTGGTGCCGCTTTGGGACGCGTCAAAAAGAAAACCCCGCCAACATCGCTGCGGCGGGGCTTTGCGTGTGTATGCACTGTGTTTTAGCGCTCTTTGATGTACGGCTCCGCGCTAGCTTTTGGCGGGATCGCTTTGCCCACAAAACCTGCGAGGATCACCACTGTCAGGATGTAGGGCAGGGCGCCCAACAGCTGGACCTGTACCTTGATGCCAGAGACGTTCTCGATGATGTCGGGACGCAGTTCCAGTGCTTGGAACAGACCAAACAGCAAGCAGGCCCAGAGCGCATAAACCGGACGCCATTTTGCGAAGATCAGCGCGGCCAGCGCGATGAACCCACGGCCGGCAGTCATGTCTTTCACAAAGCCAGCTTGCAACGCGGACGACAGGTAAGCGCCGGCAACACCGCAGAGCACGCCACAAATCAGAACCGCCGCATAGCGCAGCCAGACCACGGATACGCCCGCTGTGTCCACCGCAGCCGGGTTTTCCCCAACGGCACGCAGACGCAGACCAAAGCGGGTGCGGAACAACAACCACCATGTGAGCGGAACGGTAAGCAGCGCCAGATACACCAGCGAGGAATGGCCAGAGATCAGTTCCGAATAGAACTGCTGCAATGGGCCTGCCTCAGAAATCATCTGGCTGAGTGGTTTGCCCGCCGCCTCGGCATCCTTTGGGCCAATCGCAAACGGCAGTTCAATTGGGTTGAAACGCGCGTCCCCTTCCAGTGGAGGCGTACGGCCCCCCTGCCGGAACCAGCTTTGCGCCACCAGAACGGTCATGCCCGCCGCGAGGAAGTTGATCGCCACACCGGAGATCAACTGGTTGCCGCGGAAAGTGACCGAGGCCAATCCGTGGATCACCGCCAGAGCCACAGAGGCACCCACACCGGCCAGCAAGCCAACCCAGGCACTGCCTGAGTAGAAGGCCACAGCAGCAGAGAAAAACGCCGCTGCCAGCATTTTGCCCTCAAGGCCAATGTCGACCACGCCGGAACGTTCCGAATACAAGCCTGCCAAACAGGCTAGCAGGAGCGGGGTCGCCAGACGCACAGAGGTGTCCAGCACCTGAAGTAGGGTCAGAAAATCCATCAGGCGTTCCTCCGGCGCATCGCAATGAAGAGTTTTTCAAGCGGCTCGCGCACCATGTTGTCCAGCGCCCCGGTGAACAGGATCACCAGCGCTTGAATAACCACAATCAGCTCGCGAGGAATGCTGGTCCACAGCGCCAGTTCTGCGCCGCCCTGATAGAGGAAACCAAATAGGATCGCGGCCAGCAGCACGCCAAACGGATGGTTGCGCCCCATCAGCGCCACGGCGATGCCGATAAAGCCTGCGCCCTCGGTGCTGTTCAGGATCAGGCGTTCGCTCTCGCCCATGGTGGTGTTGACCGACATCATGCCCGCCAGCGCACCCGAGATCAGCATCGCAATCACGGTGATGCGCACCGGGCTGATGCCTGCATATAGCGCGCCGGACTCGGAGTGCCCAAAGGCGCGGATTTGATACCCCAGCTTGGTGCGCCACATCAGCAGCCAGACAAACACACTCGCGGCCAGCGCCAGGAAGAAGGTCACGTTAGCAGGTGCGCCACGGAACATCTTGTTGCTCTCGGTGGAGAACATGTCTTGGAACGACGGCAGATGCGTCGCATCCGGGAATTTGGCAGACGCAGGATCCATTGCGCCCACAGGGCGCAGCAGTTCAACCAGCACATAGTTCAGGATCGCTGCCGCGATGAAGTTGAACATGATGGTGGTGATCACGATGTGGCTGCCGCGTTTGGCCTGCAGATACGCCGGGATCAAAGCCCAAAGCGCACCAAACAAGGCGGCGCCCACCGAAGCACCGAGGATCGCAAGCGACCAATGGGGCCACGGCACGTAGAGGCAGCACAGCGCCACGCCCAGACCGCCCAGCATTGCCTGACCTTCGCCACCGATGTTGAACAGACGTGCGTGGAAGGCGACCGACACCGCCAGACCGGTGAAGATGAAGTTGGTTGCGTAGTAAAGCGTGTAGCCCCAACCGGACGACCGCATCAGCGCGCCATCAACCATCAATTTCAGCGCTTCAATTGGATTTTCGCCAATGGCCAAAATCACAAGCGCAGAGAAAAACGCCGCCAAGAGCAGCGAAATCAAGGGGATCAGGACGATGTCAGCCCATTTAGGCATCTTATCCATCGGCGGGAACCTCCTGTTGTGTGGTGTCGTTGCCGCCATTGCCATTGGCCACGGCGGATGTGTCGGTGATCCCGGCCATCAACAGGCCCAGTTCTTTTTCGTTGGTCTGTGCCGCGTCGCGCTCACCGGTGATATGGCCGTCAAACATCACAACCACTCGGTCTGCCAAGGACAGGATCTCTTCCAGCTCCACAGACACAAGCAGGATCGCCTTGCCCTGATCGCGCAGGTTCACAACCTGCTGGTGGATGAATTCAATCGCGCCGATGTCCACGCCGCGCGTCGGTTGCCCGATCAACAGCAGGTCGGGGTTGCGCTCAATCTCACGGGCCAGAACGATCTTCTGCTGGTTACCGCCAGAGAAGTTTTTTGCAGCCAGTTTGGGATCGGGCGGACGCACATCAAAGCGCTGCATCTTGGCTTCGGCTTCGGTGTAGATGCCTTTGTTGTCCATCAGCAGGCCGTTCTGAATTTCCGGCGAATGATGATAGCCAAACACCGTGTTTTCCCAGGCGGCGAATTCCATGATCAGACCTTCGCGTTGCCGGTCTTCCGGCACGTGGCTGATACCCGCGGCACGACGGGCCTGCCCATCGGCACCATGGCCGCTGAGCGGGATTTCCGCGCCGTTCATGGTGATGGTGCCGGTGCCATCGGCAAAGCCACCGAGCACTTCGAGCAACTCAGACTGCCCGTTGCCAGCCACGCCTGCGATGCCAACAATCTCGCCCGCGCGCACTGTCAGGTCGATGCCCTTAACACGTTCCACGCCTGCTTCATCCACAACCCGCAGGCCTTTGATGTCCAGCACGGTCGCACCTGGCTCCGCAGGCTTTTTGTCCACGCGCAGCAGAACCTTCCGGCCCACCATCAGCTCTGCCAGATGCTCCGGCGAGGTCTCGGCGGTTTTCACCGTCGCAGTCATCTCACCACGGCGCATCACAGACACAGTGTCAGTATATTCCATGATCTCGCGCAGCTTGTGCGTGATCAGGATGATGGTTTTGCCCTCTTCGCGCAGACGATCCAGAATGCGGAACAGCTGATCCGCCTCCGCGGGCGTCAAAACGCCAGTGGGCTCGTCCAGAATGAGGATTTCCGCCTTGCGATACAGCGCCTTGAGGATTTCCACCCGTTGCTGGTGCCCAACGGAGAGGTTCTCGATCACCTCATCCGGGTCCACGTTCAGCCCGTATTCTTCGGCCAGATGTTTGAGCTCTTTGCGGGCGTTGCCCAGCGAGCTGTTCAGCATCGCGCCATCTTCGGCCCCCAAAATGATGTTCTCCAGCACGGTGAAGTTCTCCACCAGTTTGAAGTGCTGAAACACCATGCCGATGCCCGCGCGGATCGCGGCCTGGCTGTCCGGGATCAAGGTCTTCTGCCCCTTGATGAAAATCTCCCCGGTGTCGGCTTTATAGAAGCCATACAAAATCGACATCAGCGTGGATTTGCCCGCGCCGTTTTCGCCGATGATGCCGTGGATGGTGCCCGGTTGCACCGAAATCGAAATGTCCTTGTTTGCCTGGACAGGGCCAAAGGCTTTGGAAATGCCTTTGAGTTCAATGGCAGGCGCCGTCATTCAGGCTCTCCCAGTCCTGCGAAGCCAACCATCCGCGTTGCGCGGTTTTCGGCATCAAGTTCCACATAGTATTGGCCCAGCTGTTCCTTGCCGTCAGCCATGCGAAAGGCAACCGTCAGGCGGTAGTGGCCCTTAGTCTCGCTGGTGTTCACCACCGCCGCTGTCGCGCCAGGCGCGTATTGCGAATACATCCCGATATATCCGTTCAGCGCATCCAAATCGGAGATAGGCGCTTCGGATCGTGGGTCGATGTATGTGAAATTGTCCGCAAGCGCTCCTTTGAGAGCTTCTGCGCGTTTTGTGGCGTCGGTTTCCCCCCACGCGACAAAGAATGCGTTTAACGCATCTACCATCTACGGGTCCCCCTTTAAGGTTTGAGGGCCGCACCGCGATGGTACGGCCCTCATAAAGAGCTCCGGGTTCAAGCCCGGAATCTGCTTATTCTACTGGGCAGGTGTTGTCGCTCATGTAGTCGTGTACGGCCAGCTCACCGGACGCGATGGCGTCTTTTGCCATGTCCACTTTCGCTTTCATGTCCGCGGACACGAGGGAAGCGTTGTGCTCGTCCATGGCGTAGTCGATGCCGCCGTTGGCCACACCCATCACGTTGAAGCCGGTTTCTAGGTCAACGCCTGCCTTCATGGCTTCGTAAACCGCGTTGTCCACGCGCTTCATCATGGAGGTCAGAACTTTGCCGGAGTGCAGGTGGTTCTGGTTGCTGTCCACACCCACAGACAGGATGCCTTCATCCGCTGCGGTCTGCAGAACACCAACACCGGTGCCGCCAGCCGCTGCGTATACAACGTCCGCGCCCTGTGCGATCTGTGCTTTGGTCAGCTCAGAGCCTTTTACCGGGTCGTTCCATGCGGCAGGGGTGGTGCCGGTCATGTTCTGGATCACGGTGGCGTCTGGGTTCACAGCTTTTACGCCCTGAACGTAGCCACAGGCAAACTTACGGATCAGCGGGATGTCCATGCCGCCGATGAAGCCCACGGTGCCGGACTTGGACGCTTGCGCGGCCATCATGCCAACCAGGTAGGAGCCTTCGTGCTCGTTGAACACCACGGAACGCACGTTTGGCGCGTCCACAACCATGTCGATGATGGCGAATTTGGTGTCAGGGTAGTCAGGTGCCACTTCGCTCAGCACGTTGCCGAAAGCAAAGCCGGTCATCACGATTGGGTTTGCACCCGCTTCTGCAAAACGACGCAGAGCCTGCTCACGCTGAGCTTCGGACTGCAGTTCGATTTCGCGGAAGGTGCCGCCGGTTTCATCCGCCCAACGGGTCGCACCACCAAAGGCCGCTTCGTTGAAGGATTTGTCGAATTTGCCGCCGAGGTCAAAGATCAGCGCTGGCTCTGCCAGAGCTGCGCCTGCGGACAGGGCTGCGGCTGCGGTTGCGCCGAGGAATTTGTGCATGAGGCTCATAAATGTCTCCCATATATTGAGCGGGTCGGTCGTTGTTTTGGCGAGCTGCCGTCCCGTCTGTTGTTTAGATCCCGCCGGATCATCGTGTTACTAAGGCGATTGAGACCGTTAGCGTCAACGATTTTTTGACCGTTTGGGCAAAAATGACCGCTCTCGAATCACACCTACGACCACCTTAACGCCTTTTTCATAAGGCTGGCAGTGATTTGCTCTCCGTCCGGTCTGCTGTAGTAGCCAGGCCGCTCACCGCAGATTTCGTAGCCCGCCCGCTGATAGAGCGCAAGCGCCGCTGCGTTGTCCTGCGCGACCTCCAAAATCGCCCAACACGCTCCGCGTGTTTTTGATTCGGCTTCGAATTGATTCAATAAAATAAGGCCCAGGCCCTTGCGCTGGTGGTGCGGGTCCACCGCGATGGTCAGCAACTCCGCCTCATCCGCGATCACCCGACCCAAAGCGAACCCCACGTCACCTTCGATGGCAAAGGTCAGGCGTGAGGCCAACATGTCTGAAATTTCAGCAGCACTCCACACGCGGCTGTGGGGGAAAGCGGCAGCATAGATCGCCGCCATCGCCTCTGGCGTCATGGCAGGATCACCGGTGCCGGATCTTTGGGCGGGGCTGCGTCCGCTGGCTTGATGTAGAGCGGGGCAGGGCGCGCCGGGCTGTCTTGGTATCGTTGCATCGCCAAACGCGCGATCTGTTCCACCAAGCTGGCGGCTTCTGGTGTCACCAGAGGCGTTTCTTGGGCGACCTGCGCCAGCTCCTCTTCGGAGGCCAGATAGGGCGTGCCGCCTTTCAAGAACAAATACCCTTGGCCACGCGGCGCGCTCACCATGGCCACACCGTCGCCACTCAATCCGGCTTCAATTGCGTCAAAGCTGTTCACGCCAACGGCTGGAATGCCCAGCCCAAGCGCCAAGCCGCGCGCCGCAGACACTGAAATCCGAATGCCGGTAAAGTTGCCCGGCCCAACGCCGACGCCAATCGCATCCAAATCGGCAAAAGCCTTGCTGCCTTCAGCCAGAACCTCTTCCAGCAGCGGCACCAGCCGTTCTGCCTGTCCGCGTTTCATCTCTTCGACCTTACGCGCGATGATCTCATCTCCGCACAGCAAAGCGGCCGCGACATGCGCGGCCGATGTATCGAAACTCAAAACCAAAGGGTTGGTCATGCCCGTGGCTTACACCGCAACAGGGCGCACTTCGGTCACTTCAGGAATGTAGTGACGCAGCAGGTTCTCGATGCCCATTTTCAGGGTCAGCGTGGAGGAGGGGCAACCGGCGCAGGCACCTTGCATGTGCAGGTACACGACGCCGCGATCAAACCCGTGGAAAGTGATATCGCCACCGTCCTGTGCCACAGCCGGACGCACACGGGTGTCCAGAAGCTCTTTAATCTGACCCACAATCTCACCGTCTTCGCCGGTGTGTTCTGCATGGCCGGAAGACGCCGCCGCATCGCCCGCCATCACAGGCTGACCGGACTGGAAGTGCTCCATGATCGCGCCCAGAATGGAGGGTTTGATGTGGTCCCATTCAATGCCGTCTGCCTTGGTTACGGTGACAAAGTCATTGCCAAAGAACACGCCAGACACGCCGTTCACTGCAAAAATCCGCGTGGCCAGCGGGGACGCTGCTGCGCCTTCGGCTGTTGGGAAGTCGGCGGTGCCCACCTCCAGCACAGTTTGGCCGGGCAGGAATTTCAGAGTGGCGGGGTTCGGTGTGGATTCCGTTTGAATAAACATTGGCAGACCTTTCCTATCGCATTTGATATGCGCCTGCCTTGGTCATTAGTCAAGGTTTAGATTCATTCTAAACTGAGGTTTGTAAAAGCGTGACGTCAGGTCACAGCTTCCAGCTGCTCCTTGGTCAAATCACCGGGCACGACCGTGATCGGCACCGGAAGGCTACCGGAGTTGCGCGAAAGCTGAGACACCAGTGGTCCAGGCCCCTTGCGGTCATTACCTGCGCCCAGCACCAAGACGCCGATCTCTTCGTCTTCTTTGATCTCTGCCAAGATCTCGTTCACCGCTTCGCCCTCACGGATTTTCAGCTCCGGATCAACCCCCTGCCGATCCCGCATCCACTTGGCAAAGACCTCGTAGTGCACCTCGATCCGCTCACGCGTTTCTTCGCGCATCAAGTCACTCACGCCAATCCAGTGGTTGAACTCTTCCGGCGGAATGATCGACAGGATTTTGACACCACCACCGGTCCGCGCGGCCCGCATCGCTGCAAACCGCATCGCATTCAGACATTCCCGGCTGTCATCCAGCACCACGAGAAACTTGCGCATAAGGCCCCTCCGTTTCCGCGATCATGACGTTTGCGACAGGAGCACGCAACAAGTCTTTGTCTTTGTGTGTAAACTCAATCGCCATTTCTACGCATGAAAACACTCGGATCCACCATGCGGAACCCGTATTTCTCATAAAGCCCATGCGCATCGTTTGTCGCTAGCATCCAGCCTTTGACGTCTTTCAATTGCGGATGCTGCAACAACCCGTCGACCAACTGGTGGCTCAATCCTTGTCCCCGATGCGAGTGCAGTACAAAGAGGTCCATGATATAGCCGAAGTATACCTGATCCGACACCGCACGTGCAAAACCTACTTGCCGAGGTCCGTCGTGCACCGATACGCAATAACTGTGGGCAAGCGCTTTTCGTATGTCTTCCGGTCTTCGGTCCTTGCCCCAATAACTGCCCGAAATGAACCCGCACACCATTGGCAGGTCCAGATCATCTTGCGAACGGCTGAGCCGTATTTTGGTCATCAAATGTCCTTATGCGGTGGTCGCGGCCCAGTCCCAATACATCTCGCGCACGCGGCGTGTCATCGGGCCAATCTGATACTGGCGCTTCTCAAAAGCTTTCACCGGCGTGACCTTGTTCATATTGCCTGACAGGAACACCTCGTCCGCCTCTTCAAAGTCGCCATAGCCCAGAATGGTTTCATGTACCGTCACACCATCTGCGCGCAGGTTTTCGATGTGCCGCGCGCGGGTGATGCCCGCTAGGAAAGTTCCATTTGGAATTGGCGTAAACACTTCGCCATCGCGCACCATGAACACGTTGGCGGTGGCGGTTTCCGCCACATTGCCCATCGCGTCACAGGTCAGCGTGTTGTTGAACCCTTTGGCGCGGGCTTCGCGCAACATGCGTGCATTGTTGGGATAGAGGCAGCCTGCCTTGGCATTCACCACGGCGCTTTCCAGAACCGGGCGGCGGAACTGGGTTTTGCAAAGTGATACTGCCGCATCCGGAGACGCCATCGGAATTTCTTCAAGACAGACGGCAAAACCGGTGGTGTCCGCACTGGGAACAATAGCCGTCGCGTCGCCGTCCAGTCCCCAGTACATCGGGCGGATATAAACCGCCGCGCCCGGCGCGTAGGCTTTCAAACCCTCTTTTACAATCTCAACCATATCGTCGGTGGAAACTGTTGGTGTGAGCATCAGGGCCTCGGC
Source organism: Shimia sp. MIT910701 (assembly GCF_047126315.1). Lineage (GTDB taxonomy): Bacteria > Pseudomonadota > Alphaproteobacteria > Rhodobacterales > Rhodobacteraceae > Shimia. Next base: position 1,171,815 of record NZ_CP138953.1, read on the forward strand.
AGAGCGATTGGTCCGCGCGCAATGCTTGTCCAAGTCTGGCGTCAGACCATTCACCAGCCGCGCCCCGTCAAACACATTGGAGCCCAGCCACGCGCCATGATCGGCGGCGCGGATGATCGACAGATCTCCGTCATGCCAAGAGCCGTTGTAATAGGTGCGGATGTTCGTGCCGGTCGCCATGGCGCAGGTCCTTTTGCTGATTTGAGCGCGAGACTAGGCCGCGCTTGCCGCAACGTCCAGTGGGTCGCGACAGGAAGGAACGCGACGTTTCGGCCCAAGCAAAAAGGCCGCAGGAAAATCCTGCGGCCTTGAATGCTTTGTGATGGTGAAGCGCTTACTTAAGGCGCTGCCCATTGGCCAGAACCTGACCTTTGTCGTTGACTTCAATCTTGGAGACCAGCGTGTCGTCACCGTCACCCGGCTGGGTGAACATGCCCATCATCATGCGCGCGCCCATCGCCTGATCTTCTGGCAGCAGGCCCATGGAGATCAGCTTGTCCATCAGGCCATTGATACCTGCAATCTTGATATCAACGCTGCCTTCAGGACGGGGCAGGCCGTCAAAGCTCTCCAGATCAGTGTTGTCGAAGGTGAAGCTGCCCGCGCCTTCCACAGCCGCACCGGCCAGGTTCAGCTGGATGTCGTTGATGCTCAGGGAGTTCAGCTCACCCGGGATTTCCGGGCTGTCTTCGTCCAGTGTCAGGATGTCCATCGCCACGGTGGCCAGACCGCTCACATCAACAATCAGGTTGGCCGGATCACGCGGCAGCACCTGTCCAGGGTCAAACATGCCCCAAAGCATCTCGGACACGCTCAGGTCCAACAGTTTAACGGTCAGGCCAAAGTCCTGCTGTTCTTCCGAGGCGGCCAGTGGCACGGAGAAACCATAGCCCATTTCGCCAAAGCTCACATCAATCGGCAGCGGGAATTCGCTGCTGGAGATGTTCACGGCCACATCGGAGATCGTGCCGTCATAAGACATGATGTCGCTGTTCATCTCGACACCTACGACACCGGCACCGCTGGTGTAGGACATCGCCACAGGGTCATCGCCGTCCATGGCGTTCATGCTGAAGGTCGAAGACTCCAGCGCGTAGCTGCCATCCACATCAAACCCATCCGCAAAGAACGCCGCAACATCCTCACCGTATTCGCCGGTTGGCACGCTGGCGGAACCGTCCAATTTCAGCCCCGCAACGGAGAGGTTCACGTCAAAGGCGTCACCGGAATCCGGGTCCGTACCTTTGGCCACAAGGCTCACGTTGCCAATGGTGCCGGTTTGGACGCTCTTGATCACGTCTCCAAACGTGGTCTGCGAGCGACCAGCCAGATCGGCCATGGTCAGCGCAATATCCATGTCCGGCACGGTCTCGCCGTCCACAACAATGCTGTCCACGGTCAGGTCCAGCTTGCTGGCGGCATAATCATAGACCATGGCGTCAACGGTACCGGACACGATGTTGTTCATGTCGGCAGAGCTCATGGTCAGGGTGATTTCGACGTTTTCATCGTCCTCAACCACATTCACCTTGATCGGCGCGTTTTCTGGTAGAAGCAAGCGCACGGTGCCGTCGCCCACGTTCTCAAAGGACATGGTGCCCATGTCGATGGCCACGGTAACGTCCTCTTCAGGAACCGCCACGGTCATCACCAGATCATTCACGCTCAGCACGTCGCCACTGGTGCTTTCGTTTGCGGTGATCTCGTAGCCAAAACCGGTCATCGAGTCGCGCCAGCTGCCCCAGACTTCCTCTGCGGTGACATCTGCCCAGGCGGCCTGAGCGCAAAATACCGTGGCCAAAGCCGTGGTTGTGAAAATGCGGGGTGCTGAAATCTGCATCAACTTATCTACCTTTTCAAAGCCTTCCTCCTAAGACTGGGTCTTCGGTGGGGCAGGGTCAAGGGTCAAACCAGCGGGTTTTTTCGCTGGGGGTGGACGCCTTGCCTTGATCGCCTTACTTCAAGGGAAATCAAACATTCCAAAGGGTTGTTTACTGACACTTGTCGGCAAAAATCAGCCTCCCGCCGCCAAATCCGGGCCTTTGCCCAAAGTGAGACAGACATGATTGACCTGACCAAAGACAAAAACGGCCTCTGGGTGGTGACCATCAATCGGCCGGAAAAAGCCAATTCCCTGACCGAAGTCATGCTCACAGAGCTTGCCGAAATCGCTGAGTCGGCTCAGGACGCCCGCGCGCTGATCTTCACCGGCGCCGGCAAGGTCTTCTCTGCTGGCGCCGATCTGGACGAAGCCCGCGCTGGGCTGGCCACCAGCCCGGTTTGGGAGCGGTTGTCCTGCGCCGTTGCGGCGCTGCCCGGCCTGACCATCGCAGCCCTAAACGGCACTTTGGCAGGCGGTGCCAACGGTATGGCCTTGGCCTGTGACATCCGCATCGCGGCACCTCATGCCAAGTTTTTCTATCCGGTGATGAAACTTGGCTACCTGCCGCAGCCCTCTGATCCGGCCCGTCTCGCAGCATTGGTCGGCCCCGCCCGCGCCAAGCTCATGTTGATGGGTGGTCAGAAACTCTCCGCGGAGGAGGCGCTCACCTATGGTCTGATTGAGCGCATTGTGCCCGCAGAAGACGTGCTCACCGTAGCGCGCGACATTGCGGCGGACACTTTGGCGGCTAAGCCGGAGATCGCATCCGGCATCAAGCAGATGTGTCTCTAAAATACCCAGTTTCCCGCATGTATCATTTTGGTCATGTTTTTGGACCAATTCGCGTGTGTGCTTGACCCTACGGCACAGCTGTCGCAAACCGCACCCGCCGGTGCCATTGGCATGTTTCATCCACACCGGCAGATGTATTTAAGGTGTGAGGGTCTCATGAGCGAAGATCAGTTGATCGCGCAGCTGCGCAAAATTGTTGGCAAACGTCACGTCCTGACCGGCGCACGCCGCACGCAACGCTTCCGCAAAGGCTTCCGTTCCGGCGAAGGTGACGCCCTCGCTGTGGTGCAGCCAGCGAAGCTTCTGGAGCAATGGCAGGTGCTGCAAGCCTGTGTGGCGGCCGACAAAATTGTCATCATGCAGGCCGCCAACACCGGCCTGACCGAAGGCTCCACCCCCAAAGGCACCTATGACCGTGAGGTTGTGCTGATCAACACCCGTCGCATGGACGACATCCAGCTCATCAAAGACGGCAAACAGGTGATTTCCTTCCCCGGCTCAACACTGTTCAAGCTGGAAAAACTGCTCGCGCCCATTGGCCATCAGCCGCATTCGGTGATTGGCTCCTCCTGCATCGGCGCCTCTGTGGTGGGCGGTGTCTGCAACAACTCCGGCGGCTCGCTTGTGGAGCGTGGTCCCAGTTACACCGAGCTCTCCGTCTATGCCCAGATCACCGAGGCGGGCGAACTGCAGCTGGTCAACCATCTCGGCATCGACCTCGGCGCGACGCCAGAGGAAATCCTGACCAATCTGCAATCCGGCAACTTCACCGCCGAAGACATCCACGATGACAACCGTCGGGCTTCCGACACTGACTACGCCCGCCGCGTTCGGGATGTCGACGCCAACAGCCCGGCGCGCTTCAACGCTGACAAATCCCGCCTTTATGAGGCCGCAGGCTGTGCCGGGAAACTCGCCGTCTTTGCCGTGCGCCTGGACACCTATGCCAAGAACGATGCGGAAAAGACCTTCTACGTGGCTGCCTCGGATACGGCGGCACTTGGCACTCTGCGCCGTCGCATTCTGAAGGACTTCAAAACCCTGCCGGTCAGCGCCGAGTACCTGCATGAGGATGTGTTCGACCTCTCTGATTTCTATGGCAAAGACACGATGGTGATGATCGACAAGCTGGGCACCGATCGTTTGCCCACTTTCTTTGCCCTCAAAGGCACCGTGGACGCCCGCCTGCAAAACGTGCCGGGCCTGACGCATTTCACCGACAAGTTCATGCAGTTCGCCGCCAGCCTCTGGCCCAATGTGGTGCCCAAACGCATGCGCGCCTTCCGCAAGGCTTATCCGCACCATCTGATCCTGAAGATGCGGGATGGCGGCATCGACGAAGCCCGCGCGCTCCTGACGGAAATGACCTCCAACGGCGCGCTCGACTTCTTTGAATGTGACGACCGTGAAGCCAAAATGGCCGGTCTTCTCCGTTTTGCCGCCGCTGGTGCCGCCGTGCGTTACATGAATGTGCACAGCGCAGAGGTCGAAGACATCATCGCGCTCGACATTGCCCTGCGCCGCAACGATGAGGATTGGTTCGAAACCCTGCCCAAGGAAATCGACGAACAACTGCTCAGCAAGCTCTACTACGGCCACTTCATGTGCCACGTGCTGCATCAAGATTATATCGTGAAAAAGGGCTGCGATCCCAAAGCGCTCAAGGCGGCGATGCTTGATCTTTTGGACCAACGCGGGGCTGAGTATCCAGCCGAACACAATGTTGGCCATCTTTATCCAGCAAAGCCGGGCCTCGCGAAATTCTACAAATCTCTAGACCCGACCAACAGCCTGAACCCCGGCATCGGGAAGATGTCGCGCAACAAACACTACAGCTGAATTCAGCGCTTTCGTCGCCCGCCCGGCGTTTTGGAGTGAAACCCCGGCGGGCGCTTGCTGACCCAGGTGATAAACTTGGCCAGCCTTGGATGGGTTTGCAGTATCTCAATCGAGTTATAGACCTGCGCCAGCTCGGTTTCCGTCAGGGTCGCGTGGATTTCATTGTGACAGATCTGGTGCAACAAAGCGGTTGGCCCGCCTTTCCCGCCGCGCAATCGCGGGATCAGGTGGTGCTTGGACTGGCGCGCCTCCGGTGGAATAGGACGGCCACAGAGCGGGCAAATCGGGTCGCGCGTCGCGTCTGATGCCGCATCTGCCACGTTTTTCCCCCCGTTTTTGATTGAGTTACCAATGCCCGCAAGGCAAGAGGATACTCAAAGCGCCCATTTCAGCAAGTGGACCTCTCATGGACGGCACAGCCTTACTCAACTCAGCTCTCGAACATATCGCCCGTCTGTGGGGCATTGCCCAAGGCTGGCTGCTCAGCCCCGCCGCTTGGTCGCAATTTGGCCTGCTGCTCGTGGCCTACCTTGCCGCGCTCTATGCCAGCCGCAAGCTGCACCCGCTGCTGGATCGCTGGCTCACCCCGCCAGAGGGGCAAGACAGCTACATCGCCCGCGCCCGCCGCTTTGTGTCGATGTTCCTGCCGCTATTGCTGCCGCTTCTGGCCTACGTCTTCATCGGCATAGGTGAAAACGTGACGCGCTCGCTGTTTGGTTCCGGCGCGGTGATCGCCTTTGGGAAACGGGTGTTCCTGTTCTTGGCTGTGCGTATTCTGGTCAAGGAAATCATCGCTGATCCAGTGATGAAAGTGCTGGGACGCTACCTGCTTGTGCCCGTCGCTGGCCTCTACGCGCTGGGCATTCTGGATGAGGTCATGGCCTATCTGGACGCCACGGTTGTGCCGCTGGGCAACCTCTCCTTCTCCGTGCTGTTTGCCATCCGCTTTGTTGTTGTGGCGAGCGCGATCTTCTGGCTCGGCCGCTGGTCCAACGAGCAATCCAGCCAGTTCATCAAGAAACAGGACGAGATGCGCCCGGCCATGCGCGAGCTCATCGCCAAAACCTTGGAAATCGGCATCTTTGGGGTCGCCTTCCTGCTGGTGATGAACATCATGGGCATCAACCTCACCTCCCTCGCGGTGCTCACCGGTGTGATTGGTGTGGGCCTTGGTTTTGGCCTGCAAAAAATTGCCTCCAACTTCATCTCCGGCGTGATCCTCCTGCTGGAAGGCCAGGCCACGGTGGGCGACTATGTGGAGTTGGATGGCGGTGAGGCTGGCACCATCATCAAAATGACCGCCCGCGCCACCATTCTGGAAACCTATGATGGGCGCTGGATTGTGGTGCCCAACGAGGATTTCATCACCACCCGCGTGGTGAACTACTCCGACTCTGGCTCTGCCAATCGCTACGAGGCGCCTTTCTCGGTCAGCTACGACACCGATATCAACAAAGTGCCGGACATTATCGAGGCCGCCGTCGCCAAACACCCCGGCGTGTTGAACGACCCGTTCCCGCCAGATTGCGAGCTGCGCGGCTTTGGCGACAACGGTGTGGATTTCGCCGTGGAGTTCTGGGTCGAAGGTATTGATGATGGCCGCAACAAATTCACCTCTGATGTGCTCTTCCTGATCTGGAACGCGCTCAAGGACGAAGGCATCACCATACCGTATCCGCAGCGTGTGGTGGAACTCAAAACACCGCTGCCAACCGCGTGAGTGATGCGCTGATCATAGGCGCTGGCCCCGCGGGTCTCATGGCGGCTGACGTGATCTCCGCGGCGGGCCATACGGTTGTGGTGGCCGAGTCCAAGCCTTCGGTCGCGCGTAAGTTCCTGATGGCGGGCAAGTCCGGTCTCAATCTGACCAAAGACGAGCCGTTTGAGACCTTCCTGAGCCACTATCACGAGGCCGCCCCCACTCTGCGCCCGATGCTGGAGGCCTTTGGCCCCAAGAATGTCACCGTCTGGGCTGAAGCCCTGGGGCAGGAGATGTTCACGGGGTCATCTGGTCGTGTCTTTCCCAAAGTCATGAAAGCCTCGCCGCTCCTGCGGGCCTGGCTCAAACGGTTGTCAGACCAAAATGTCGACATCCGCACACGCTGGCGCTGGACCGGCGGAAGCTATCGTTTTGACACACCGACCGGCTCACAGGAGATCAGCCCCAAGGTCTGCGTTCTTGCCTGCGGCGGTGCCAGCTGGGCGCGTCTTGGCTCTGACGGCGCATGGGCTGACTGGCTCAAAGCGCCTGTCGCGCCCTTCCGGCCCGCCAACATGGGCTTTGAAGTCGACTGGTCCCCACATATGGAACGCCACTTCGGCACGCCGATCAAAAACGTAACCCTCTCTGCGGGCGATATCTCCCTACGCGCAGAGTTTGTCATCTCCGAGCGAGGCCTTGAAGGCGGCGGCATCTACGCCGTCTCCCGCCAAATGCGCGAAGGGGCGTCGCTCACGCTCGACCTTTTGCCGGACATGAGTGTGGACGACATCCAAGCCCGATTGTCCCGCCCCAAAGGCAAAATGAGCCGCGCCAACTTCCTGCGCAAAGCGCTGAAGCTCTCACCGGAGAAACAGGCCTTGCTGATGGAGTTTGGCCAGCCGCTGCCAGAGGACCTAGCCCCACTTATCAAGGCTCTGCCGGTCACCCACACAGGCCCACGTCCCATGGATGAAGCGATCAGCACCGCAGGCGGCCTGCGCTTCGATGCTGTAGATGCATCCCTCATGCTCAAGGATCATCCAGGCACCTTTGCGGCAGGTGAGATGCTGGATTGGGAAGCCCCCACTGGCGGCTACCTGCTGACCGCCTGCCTCGCCACTGGCCGCTGGGCTGGTTTAGGTGCCACAAACTGGCTGACACGCGCCGCCTAGCTTTCTCATTCGACAAATATCCCGGGGTGAATTGGCCGCAGGCCAAGAGGGGCTGGCCTCTCACTTTTTCTTCGGCAGCAGGCGCTGAAACGCCTCACGGCTCCGCGTAACCTTGATGTAGCCCAGCAGCTCCTCATTGTCGGTCGGGAACCCCTCAAACTTCGCCCAAGTGGCGCAGTGGGTCAGGATGATATCCGGCACGGTCATCTCTTCCCCCATCAGATAGGTGCCCTGCCGACGCCGCAGCACGTTCTTCAAGCCGCGACTGTACTCCCACATCAGTGTCTCTTTCACCGCAGGCACCTTGCGCTCGTCTGGCAGGATGAAGTTGTGACGGCTCGCGGTCCAAAGCGCCGCTTCAATTTCATCCAGGATCTGCTGTGTGAAACTGTCCTGATGCGCCCGCGCGATGCTGCCAGCCGGGTAGGTCAGTGCGTTATGTTTATCCGCCAAATAGGTCAGGATCGCGGTGCTGTCGATGATCGCCGCATCACCGTCTTTCAGGATGGGAATTTTGCCCGAAGGATTGAGCGCGCTCACCACCTCGGAATGCGGCTTTTCCGGAGACAGTTTGTAAGGCTGGCCCAGCTCTTCCAACATCCAAACCACCCGGAACGCGCGGCTGGTGGGGCTTCCGATCACTTCATACATGGCATCCTCCCTGCTCATTGAGGGGAGACTGCCCGCCGATTTCTCCTGAAACAAGCGTCCCGTGTTTTCGTGACGCCTCGTCGCGCGTTACCGCCCGCGCTGGCCCAGCATCGCCAGTCGCAGGAATAACCGCTCCACCAGCGCCATCTCCGGCGCCCGCTGTCCGGCGGACCGCAGCTGCAAATCGGTGTCGGTCAGGCCGGTCAACGCCTGCTCCAGCTTGGGTGCGCCCCAGCTCGACGCCTGTCGCACCATACGATCCCGACGCGGCCCAAAAATCGGTGGGCGCATCCGGGCAATGCCCGCCGCTGCCCCACCGGGGTCTGCCGCCGCACCATAGAGCGCCCGGAAATGCCGGGTGGCCGAGATGATCAGCAATACGGGGTTCACGCCTTGCGCTTCCAGCTTGCGCAGCACCGGGCCAATCTCCCGCGCACGGCCTTCCGCGACGATGTTCAAGATGTCATCCAACGCGGCTTCTGTGGACACGGGCGCGCAGGCCGCCACCTCTTCAGAGGTCACTGGCAAGTCGTCCTTGAACTTATAAAGCGCCAGTTTTTCACAGGTCTGCCGAAAATCGCCGGGGTCCAGCTCTCGCGCCAGATTGAACAGGTCGGTCATCGCTTCCTGCTCAACATTGCCAAGACCGGCAGCCTTCAAGTCGGCCTCGATCTCCTCGCGGCTGGGCGGATCGTTGTAAATCCCCACCGCATAGGCATTGCGATGGGTCTCAAACGCCTTGCGCATCTTAGAACTGGCCTTGAGCTGCCCAGCGGTCACCACAATCTGTGCATCACCTTCGGCCCAATCCTCGAGCGCGCTCAGAATCGCTGGCGCTCCGGCATCAGTTGCACCTTCGACAAACACCACGCGTGGTCCGGGAAAGAAGCTCACTTCCTTGATGGCATCCAGCACGGCGGCTTTGTCTTTGCGCAAATCCGCCCCGGGAATGCGCGTCAACCGCATTTCCTCTTCACCCTGCGGGCCAATCAAAGCGGCAATCACCTCTTGGCGCTTCAGCGCCACGCGCATCGCGTCGGGCCCGTAAATCAACAGGCCGGTGCGATCTGCCTCGGGGGTGCCAAAATACCGGTTGGCGTCGCGCGCAGAAAGCTTCATGCCGTCTCAGACGCCGCATAGGCCTGAAGATCGACCACAATCCGATCCGCCAGAATCACCATCAGCCGTTCATAAGCGTCGTCTTTTGCAGCCAGCTCCGAAACCGTGCTGCCGCTGGCCGAATAGCTTGTGAAGCTCGACACCTTGCCGGTGGTCAGCACCTCTTTGTTGTCCATCCCGCGCAAAGCGTAAGTCACGGAACCAATGACATCAAAGCGGTTGGTCACCTGGGCAGAGGTGCGGCCCACGCCACGTTCATCCAGATGCAACGCCAACGATAGCCCATACTCTGGTGCGCCACCCGGTTGCCCCAAACGATTTTCCAGCTTACGCACCAACACGTAACTTTCATTGGCCTTGGGCTCATCCACCAGCACATTGTTGAGCAGCATCGAGGCCGCCCCATCCGTGCCATAGACAGGCTCAAATCCACAGCCGCTCAGGGAGGTGCCCCCCAACGCGGCTGCAGACAACATAAAGAAGCGGCGGTTAAACGACGACATTCACAATCCGACCGGGGACAACAATCATCTTTTTGGGCTGGGCCCCATCCAGCTCTCGGACAACAGCTTCATGCGCCAGCGCCAGCTTTTCAACCTCTTCTTTTGGCAGGTCTTTGGCCACGGTGATCTCACCCCGGCGTTTGCCGTTGATCTGGATCGGAAGCGTCACATTGGCCTCAACCAGCATCGCCTCATCGGCTTTCGGCCATGGTGCGTTTACGATCAGGCCTTCGCCGCCCTGATGCGCCCAGATATCTTCCGCGAGGTGCGGCGTCATTGGCGACATCAGCTGTGCCAGGGTCATGATCGCTTCGCGTTTCGCCGCCTTACCCGCCTTGGATTTGGCAATGGTGTTGGTGAAGGCATAAAGCTTCGCAATCGAGGCGTTGAAACCAAAGCTTTCCACACCCAGCGTCACATCGCGGATTGCTTTATGCGTCTCACGCAGCAACTCGTCGTCACCTTGCCCCTTGGCACCGTCGTCCATCTCGCCAATCTTGTCGCAGAGGTTCCAGACGCGGGTCAGGTGCTTGTAGGCCGCTTCCGCGCCGGAAGCCGTCCACTCCACATCGCGTTCGGGCGGGCTGTCAGACAGCACAAACCAACGCGCGGTGTCGGCCCCAAAGGCGGTGATGATATCGACCGGGTCCACCACGTTGTTTTTGGACTTTGACATCTTGGCAGAGGGAATGACCTCTACCTTCTCGCCAGTCTCTTTCACAAAAGTGCCACCGTCACGCTCTTCCACTTCCGCAGGGTAGAGATAGATGGCGCGGCCGTTTTCATCGGTGCGCTCAGCGTTCTTATAGATCGCGTGGGTCACCATGCCTTGCGTGAAAAGCGCGTCAAACGGCTCTTGGGCGCTTTCTGGCAGGTGGCCACAGATGTGCATCGCCCGTGCAAAGAAGCGAGAATAGAGCAGGTGCAAGATCGCGTGCTCAATGCCGCCGATGTACTGATCGACGTTCATCCAATATTCAGCATCCGCCATGGAGGTCGGCGTGTCGGCCTTTGGAGCGGTGAAACGTGCAAAGTACCAGGAGCTGTCCACAAAGGTGTCCATGGTGTCGGTTTCACGCTTTGCAGGCGCGCCACAGTTCGGGCAGGAACAGTCGCGCCAGCTTGGGTGACGGTCCAGCGGGTTGCCCGGCACAGAGAAATCAATCGCCTTGCCGTCCTCATCGTAAGGCAGCGCAATTGGTAGGTTCTCTTTTTTCTCCGGCACCACGCCGCAGTCTTCACAATGCACCACCGGAATCGGGCAGCCCCAATAGCGCTGGCGGCTCAGGCCCCAGTCGCGCAGGCGGAAGTTGGTCACACCTTTGCCCCAGCCGGCCTTCTCGGCAAAATCGATGGTCACATCGATGGCTTCCTGTCCGGTGGCCTCATCCAGACCGGCAAAATGGTTTTGCCATTTCACCTTCTCTTCTTTGCCGGGCACAAACGCGGTGTTCTCCACCGGTGTCTCGTCGCCAATCGCAAAGAAGGTGTCGACCACGGGCAGGTCATATTTGCGGCAGAAATCCAAATCGCGCTGATCATGCGCCGGGCAAGCAAAGATCGCGCCGGTACCGTAGTCCATCAAAATGAAGTTCGCGATCCAAACCGGCAGCTCCCACTCAGGGTTCAGCGGGTGCTTCACACGAATGCCGGTGTCATAGCCCAGCTTCTCTGCGGTCTCGATGGCTTCTTCCGTGGTGCCACCCTTGCGGCACTCCGACACAAACGCGGCCACTTCAGGGTTCGCCGCCTCAAGTTCCTTGGCAATCGGGTGATCCGGCGAAATCCCCACAAACGACGCGCCCATCAGCGTGTCGGGACGAGTCGTATAAACGGTGATCGGTTCCCCACCGTCCACACGCTCAAAGCCAAACTCCAACCCGCGCGACTTGCCGATCCAGTTTTCCTGCATCAAACGTACTTTCGCAGGCCAGTTGTCCAACCCGTCCAGCGCGGTCAGCAACTCGTCGGAATAGTCGGAAATCTTGAAGAACCACTGCGTCAGCTCGCGCCGCTCCACCAGCGCACCGGAGCGCCAGCCACGGCCGTTCTCCACCTGCTCGTTGGCTAGCACGGTCATGTCGACCGGGTCCCAGTTCACCACCGCGTTTTTGCGGTAGACGAGACCTTTCTCAAGGAAATCAAGGAACAACGCCTGCTGCTGACCGTAATAATCCTCGTCGCAAGTGGCAAACATGCGCGACCAGTCCAGCGACAGGCCCAGCGGCTTCATCTGCTCAACCATCGTGTCGATGTTGGAGTAGGTCCAATCTTTCGGGTGGCCGCCAGAGGCCATCGCCGCGTTTTCCGCTGGCATGCCAAACGCGTCAAACCCCATCGGGTGCAGCACATTGTGACCGGTGGAGATTTTGTAGCGCGCGATCACGTCGCCCATGGTGTAATTGCGCACGTGCCCCATGTGCAGCTTGCCCGACGGGTAGGGGAACATCTCCAGCACGTAATACTTGGGCTTGCTCTCATCCCGAACGGCCTTGAAGGTCTCGGTCTTGGCCCAGGCCTCTTGCCAGCGGGCTTCAATCTCTGCGGGGCTATAGCGCGACATGCGGTGGCACCTTTTCATCTATTCGTGTCAGCCACTTCAAAAGCGTGGCGCGGGTTGCGCAAGGTGATAGGCCGCCCGCGCGCCTTGGTCCAGTCACAAGCGCCGCAATTTGACCTATCACATGGCTTACCGTGGCCTATTTTCGCGCTATACACCTCTAACAAGAATATTTGAGACAGGTTGTTGGCGTGAAAATCCTCTTCATTCACCAGAATTTCCCGGGACAGTTCAAACATCTGGCACCGGAGTTGGTTGCGCGCGGCCATGACGTGCGCTCGATCACTTTGCGCGCGAAACAGCGCGGCACCTGGCAGGGGGTGGAACTCTACCCCTATCAAATCAAACGCAAACCGGCGCAGGGCTTGCACCCGTGGATGGTCGATTTTGAAACCAAAGTCCTGCGTGCCGAAGCCTGTTATGCCGCCGCCCGTAATCTGCGGGATCAGGAAGGCTACACGCCGGATGTAATTGTCGCCCATCCAGGCTGGGGCGAGTCGATGTTTTTACGCGATCTCTGGCCCACGGCGCGCATTGGTCTCTATTGCGAGCTTTATTATGCGCTCCATGATTCGGACACGCATTTTGATCCGGAGTTCCCTAAGCGTAATGCCGACACTGATTCCATTCGTCTGCGCCTGAAGAACCTCAACAATATGATGCACCATCAGTCTGCTGACTTGGGCATCAGCCCAACCCAGTTTCAGGCAAACACCTTCCCGCCGGAATACAAAGATATCATCAGTGTGATTCACGACGGCATCGACACCGACGTAGTGAAGCCAAACCCGGACGCTTCACTGACTTTGGAAGACGGCACGGTTCTGACCCGCGAAGACGAGGTCATCACCTTTGTGAACCGCAACCTGGAGCCTTACCGCGGCTATCACGTCTTTATGCGGGCGCTGCCGGAACTGCTCAAACAGCGCCCGAATGCCCGTGTGCTCATCGTAGGCGGCGATGAGGTGAGCTACGGCGCGGCCCCACCGAAAGGTCAAACCTGGAAACAGATCTACATCGACGAAGTGCGCGGCAAAATTCCGACCCCCAACTGGGAGCGCGTACATTTCCTGGGCAAAGTGCCCTACGACCAATTCCTCTCTATGCTGCAAATCAGCAAGGCCCATGTCTATCTGACCTATCCCTTTGTACTCAGTTGGTCATTGATGGAGGCCATGGCCATCGGCGCGCCGATTGTCGCCAGCGACACTGCCCCTGTGACCGAAGTCATTAGCCACGGTGAAACCGGTCGCCTGTTCCCCTTTTTTAAGGGCGAGCGCATGATCGAAGAAATCTGCACCGTGCTGGATGACCCCGACATGTGCGCCGAGATGGCCAAAGCCTCCCGCGCCTATGCGGTAGAGAACTATGATTTGCAAAGCTGCTGCTTACCCAAGCAACTGGAGTGGATTCAGAAGCTGCACGATATGCCCCCTGGCGCGTTACGCAGCTGAATCAAAAAGCCGCAGTCTCTAAGCTGCGGCTTTCGAAAACTCCTGGACGTCAGGTCAGATCTTGCGATCGGCAATCCGGATTTGCCGCGCCCGCGTGAGAATCGCATCTTCCACCGCGCGCGCCGTGCTTTCCGGCACCGCCCGTCCGCCGCTGGATTGCAACGCCACATTCAAAGAGCGCGCGTCGAGTGAAGAATCGCGGATATAAATCGTGGCGCGGTAAGACCGCCCGCCACCCGGAGGCGTGCCGTAGCCCGTGGAGATCACGCCGCTGAACGGGTCCACAGTCTGAATCGGTAGGAAGTCCAGAACTTCCATTGAGGCCGCCCAGAGGTATTTGTTCACCCGAACGGTCTCATCTGAGTTGTCTGGGCCAAAAATGTCCCAGATGGTTTCACGTTCCTGACTGTATTCGGTGGTGCGGCCGTCTGCCAAAAGGCCAGTGGGGTTTTTGTCCCGGTTGCCACAGGCGCTGAGAGACAGCGCAGCAACAAGAGCGGCCAGCAGGACGGGGCGACGGGTAAGTTCCATAAAACTGCCTCAAGACGTGGTTTGTACCCGTCCTAGCCAACCCCTGCGCGTTGGGCAAGAGTCTTGCGCTATATATAAGGGGAGCCTCTCGCAGCAGCGAAATCGCCCAAGCCTGCGTATTGGTTAATGTATCGGCGGTTTTTTGCTTGGGAAATTGGACTGTGACATGTCTGCACCACGTCTGGTCATCTTCTCTTAAACCTTCGCGCCGTGCTTGCCAAAACACCCTGAAAAGAGCGAGAGACTACGGCATACCCAATCAGGGATTCTCCGGGTTGGGCGCATGAATTGGAAATCCGAGGGAAAAATCATGAAAAAGATTCTCTTCGCTTCTACTGCACTGGTCGCCACCGCGGGCATGGCAGCAGCAGAACTGACCTGGTCCGGCTCCGGCCGCTTGGGTGTAGTATACACTGAAGACGCAGCAAACGACACCGTTCTGGATCACCGCTTCCGTCTGACCGTGAACGGCGTAACCGAAACTGACGGTGGCGTTAAGTTCGAAGGCCGTATTCGTTGGCAGGCTGACGATGCCGCTAACAACGGTGGCGGCGCAACTGGCGGCGCAGGCGCAGCTGGCTTCGCGATCTCCACTGGTGGTCTCCGCGTTGACGTTGGTCACGTTTCTGACGTGTTCGACTCCGGTGACGTGATCAACTGGGGTGGCTACGATGTTGGCTACACTGGTTTCCTGGACCAGGCAGCGAACTTCTCTAACTTCGAAAAGCGTGGCTTCGGCAACGGTGCTCGTCAGGTTCAGACCATCAAAGCTCTGTACTCTGTATCTGACTTCACTGTGTCCGCTTCCTACACTCTGAACGACACCAACATCGCAGGTTCCGACGAAGCATGGCAGATCGGTGCCGGCTACAGCTTCGGCGCACACCGCATCGGTGCAATGTACGGCGACAACGCTGACTCCAACCCGCTGGCGGGTAAGCAGTGGGCGATCGGTGCTGACGGTTCCTTCGGCGACTTCGCATACGCAGTTCTGGTTGGTGACAACGACACCACCGATGACACCATGTACGGTCTGTCCGGTTCCTACGCTGTTTCTGCAGCTGGTTCCATCACTGGCTTCGTTTCCGGTGGCGGCGGCTCTGGCGTAGACACCTCCTACGGTATTGGTTACTCCCACTCCCTGGGTGGCGGTGTATCCCTGGCCGCAGGTGTTGGTTCCGGCACCGACGGCAAGACCGTTGCAGACGCAGGCGTGACCTTCAGCTTCTAATAGCTGAGAGACGTCAAGTCTTTGGGGCGGGCTCGCAAGAGCCTGCCCCTTTCTTTTTGTGCAAAACCATGGTTTTTGCAGAGCCGTACCAACAGAAGGCCCGCCCATGTCGCTCTCCGAAATTCAAAGCCGCATCGCCAAAGCTGAAACCGCTGCGGGGCGTCCCGCTGGCGACACCAAGCTGATTGCAGTCAGCAAGCGCCAGCCTGATGACGTTGTTGAGGCGGTGCTGAAGCAGGGCCACCGGCTGTTTGGGGAAAACCAGGTGCAGGAAGCTGCGGGCAAATGGCCAACCTTCCGCGAAACCTATCCCGATGCCGAGGTGCACCTGCTGGGGCCGCTGCAAACCAACAAGGCCCGTCAGGCACTGGGTCTGTTCAGCGCCATCCACTCACTTGATCGTCCCAAACTGGCCAAAACCCTGGCTCGCCTCGCGCAGGAAGAAGGCACCTGTCCCGAGCTGTTCGTTCAGGTCAACACCGGCGAAGAAGAGCAGAAATCCGGTGTGCTGCTGGCGGACGTGGACAGTTTTGTCGCCGACTGCCGCGCGATGGACCTGCCGGTTGTCGGCCTGATGTGCATCCCGCCTGTGGACGAAGAGCCATCTCTGCACTTCGCACTGCTTGCCAAGCTCGCCGCCCGCAATGGTCTTGCCGGTTTGTCTATGGGTATGAGCGGCGATTTTGAGCGTGCCGTAGCGCTTGGCGCCACCCATGTGCGGGTTGGCTCTGCCATCTTTGGCGCGCGCAACTACTAACTGGGTTTTACAATCACCCGCGTGCCCGGCGCTGCTCGGGCCGCGATCCAGTGTAAGTGCCTGCGCTCAAAGGCAATACAACCCTCTGTCGGATAGCCTGGCCGCCGCCATTGATGCAGGAAAATGGCCGAGCCCTTGCCAGCCTGCGCCTGCGGCCAGTTCCAATCGGTCAGCAGGATCACATCATACAGCGGGTCTGCCCGCCGCAGTTTCTCATGACTTGGCGCATAAGGTGCGCGCACCATCTGGTTGTAGTCCAGATCATCACTGGCATCGGACCACAGATCATCTTTGCCAATGGCCGTGGCCCAGGACGCGGGCTGATCAATGCGATCAGCGCGATAGAGCAGGCCGGTGATGTGATGCACACCCACAGGCGTCGCACCATCCCCTTCACATTTGTCCCGTCGGATGCCGCCTTTGCCAATGCTGCAGGGGAAATACCGTCCCATAAACCGCACGCCGCGCGGGGTCAGAACCAGATCATGGGGGCTCACAGCATATGTCCCGACTTCTGCGCCTTGGTGGCCAAATACGCTTGGTTGTGAGCGTTTTCACCGACTTTCAGCGCCACCCGCTCCGCCACAGCCACACCGGCGTTTTCCATCATGGCAATCTTGCGGGGGTTGTTGGTCAGCAAGCGCACAGAGGAGAACCCCATCTCCTGCAGGATTTTGGCCCCAATCCGGAAGTCGCGCTCATCATCTTCAAAGCCAAGGCGATGGTTGGCCTCTACGGTGTCAAACCCCTGATCTTGAAGAGAATAGGCCCGCATTTTGTTGGCTAGGCCAATGCCGCGGCCTTCCTGGTTGAGGTATAGTAGTACGCCGTTGCCCTCGGCCCCCATATGCCCAAGGGCTGCGTGCAATTGCGGACCGCAATCACATTTCAAACTGCCCAGCACATCCCCAGTGAAACAGGCTGAATGCAGCCGCGCCAACACCGGCGCATCTCGGTCCGGGCGACCAATCTCAATCGCGTAGTGCTCCGCTCCGCCGTCTTCTGGCCGAAAAATATGCAACCGCCCGGCCTCGGCTGCCGCCATCGGCAGACGCGCGTGCACCACCGGATGTAGGGGACTGGTGGCTGCCAAATGTGGGGCCGCCAATGCAGACGGGATCACCGTCAGCCCATGCTCCAAGGCAAAATCACTTGCTGCGCTCAGTTCCATGGTCAACGCCGCGGGCAACAGCTGCGCCGACTTCACCAGCTTCACGGCTGCGCGATGCAACTCCGCATCGCCTGTGCGCGCGGTGGCCAGCGGACCTTTCATCGGTGTCTTCAGATCATCTTCCGGGCTGACAATGCCTTTGATCCAGCGCAGATCGGCATCGGTAGGCAGCGCCACTCGAGCAATATCGCCGTCATAGGCCCGTGCCTTGAGCGTCTCCGCCCGCCGCGCGGTCAGCGTCAGATCCGGTGTCGCTCCCAGCGCCCGCACATCTGCCAAGCGTTCACTTGTGAGCGTCTCTGCTGCCAGCACCAGCAAGGGGGTCCCGGTACCGGTCAGCACAATCGGCACACCCATGCGCAAATCCGCCCGCGCGCGGGCCAATCGCTCGATAATATCAGGGGCAAAACTCATGCGAACCTCAGTCTTCAGCCAATCCCATGTAGCCTCTTCTGCAGCAATATGAAACATTTGGTGGTGCTGAAACACGAGGGCGTGAGCAGATTGCAGCAATTCTTGTTCTGATCGTGAAGCCCCCTCACATGGCTACCAAGCAACGCATTACGGAGAGACGCACATGGCACAGTTGAAAAAGATCCTGCTGGTAGATGACGACGAAGATCTGCGCGAGGCGCTCTCCGAGCAACTTGTGATGACCGAGGATTTCGACGTGTTTGAAGCCGGCAACGGTGCCGAAGCCATGGGCCGCGTCAAAGAAGGTCTCTATGACATCATCATTCTCGATGTGGGTCTGCCGGATACCGATGGCCGTGAGCTCTGCCGTCTGATGCGCAAGCAGGGCGTGAAAAGCCCGATCTTGATGCTGACTGGCCATGACAGCGACGCCGACACGATTCTGGGCCTCGATTCGGGTGCCAATGATTACGTGACCAAGCCCTTTAAGTTTCCCGTCCTGCTTGCGCGGATTCGTGCGCAGCTGCGTCAACATGAGCAGTCCGAGGACGCGGTGTTCCAGCTTGGGCCATACACCTTCAAGCCCTCCATGAAGCTCCTGATCCGCGAGGATGAGAGCAAGGTGCGCCTGACTGAAAAAGAGACAAACATCCTGAAGTTTCTCTATCGCGCCACCGAAGGTGTTGTGGCCCGTGACGTGCTGCTCCACGAGGTCTGGGGGTACAACGCGGGTGTCACCACCCACACGCTGGAGACCCACATCTACCGCCTTCGTCAGAAGATCGAGCCCGATCCTTCCAATGCGCGCTTGTTGATCACAGAGTCCGGTGGCTACCGCCTGGTGGCATAATCTTGCCGATTTCTCCGTGCCGCCCTTTGGAACCGGCGCGGAGATACTAAATATGTTACGTTGATGTGGATCAAAGCAATATCTGAGACACATCATTTACAAGTGACCTAAGAGTTCCCGCCCATGTCCGGGTAATGACATGAACCTCCCTGTTGGACTGGCCCGAGCTCCGGCTCGGGCGCTTTTTTCTCCCGCATCTTACATTCCCCCCAATGCGCAGGATTTCGCATTGGCACTCTGCCCCCACATGGCTAGGGTCGCGAGGAGAACAAAACGGGAGCGCGCCACATGTCTTTCACCCTTGCCACCTGGAACATCAACTCGGTGCGCCTGCGCGAGCCCATTGTGCTCAAACTCATGCAAGAGGAGGCGCCGGACGTGCTCTGCCTGCAGGAATGCAAAAGCCCGGTGGACAAAATCCCAACCGAGGCTTTCGCTGAACTGGGCTACACCCACATGGTTGCGCGCGGCCAAAAGGGCTACAACGGCGTAGCGATTTTCTCCAAAATTCCAATGGTGGAAGCGGGCAGCGAAGATTTTGCCGATCTTGGTCATGCCCGCCACATCGCAGGCACGCTGGAAAACGGCGTGACCGTGCACAACTTCTATGTGCCCGCAGGTGGCGATGTGCCGGACCGTGAAAAGAACGAAAAGTTTGGCCAAAAGCTCGACTACCTCGCGGACATGCGCGACTGGTTCCGCAAGGAACAGCTCAAAAAATCGATCATGGTGGGCGACCTGAACATCGCGCCGCGCGAAGATGATGTGTGGGATCACAAGAAGCTTCTAAAGGTGGTCAGCCACACGCCCATCGAGGTGGAGAAGCTGGCAGAAACCCAAGACGCCGGCGGCTGGGTCGACATCACCCGCCAAGACATCCCTGAGGGCAACCTCTACAGCTGGTGGTCTTACCGCGCCCGCGATTGGGACGCGGCAGACAAAGGCCGTCGTCTCGATCACATCTGGGCCACTGATGATATCTCCAACGCGGGCCACTCCAGCCGCGTGCTGCGCGATGCCCGTGGATGGGAAAAGCCGTCCGACCACGCGCCGGTCTTTGCGACCTTTGATCTGTAAGACCGCTTATCGCGCCCACGCCGCATAATCGGGGTGGGCGTCTTTCATATCTTGGTAGAGCCAGACCATCCGGTCGACAAACCACAGTTTGCCGCCAATCATCATACTGAGCCCAAACAGCGCCATGCCGGGATCAAGCTGCCAAAGCCCCCAGATCCACGGCACCATGCCAACGCCGGACACCACGCCAAGCGCAATGGCCCACTGCCTGTGATGATTGGGGATAGGAACTGCTTTTTTGGTTGAGAAATACCCGCTCACCAAAGGTGCCGTGCGCGGCCCAACCGTTGGTGGTGCTTGGCGGTGCAAAAGCGCGCGGGTTCCACCAGGTCCATAAAACCACGAGCGCCACAGGCAGCAACGCGCCCCAGCCAAGCCAAACGCGGGCGTAAACCGCCAGCGTCATCAGCGGCAAAATCGACATGCGAGAGTACACACTCCACGGATTGGCGTGCCGTGCCCAGGCCGCATCGTCCATCGCCATCATACGTTCCGAGAGTGCAAAGATGTCCCATTTTGAGAGCATATCCGGCCAACTCCTCTCTTGGTTTCTGCTGCGCTCCCCTCCATATAGGGGGCAAGTTCCAGACGGAGAACAAAGATGATGGATATTCTTGGCGGAGGCGCCCCAGCCGCGCCCGCAGCAGGCGATTTGATCAAGGACGTGTCTGAGGCCACTTTCATGGCCGAGGTTGTGGATGCCTCCATGACCGTGCCGGTGATCGTGGATTTCTGGGCGCCCTGGTGTGGCCCATGCAAAACTCTTGGCCCGGCCCTTGAAGCGGCCGTGACCGCTGCCGGTGGCGCGGTGAAAATGGCCAAGGTCAATGTCGACGAAAACCAGATGATCGCGGGCCAAATGCGCGTGCAATCGATCCCAACCGTCTATGCTTTCTGGCAAGGCCAGCCGGTGGACGGCTTTCAGGGCGCACTGCCCGGCAGCGAGATCGAGGCTTTTGTGGCACGTGTAATTGAAGCCGCAGGCGGCGAGATGCCGGACGGCGGTCTGGCGGATGCGCTGGCCGCCGCCGAAGAAATGCTGACCGAAGGCGATGCGGCTTCTGCGGCAGAGACCTTCGCAGCGATTGCCGAGCAAGACCCGGAAAATGCCGAAGCCTTTGCTGGCTTGGCGCGGTCCTATCTGGCGCTGGAGCAGGTGGATCAGGCTGAGGCTGTGATCAACGGCGTGCCGGAAGCCATCTCCGCCGCTGCCGAAATCGACGCCGTACGCGCCCAGATCGAACTGGCCCGTCAGGCGGAAAACGCCGGTCCAGTGGCCGAACTGCGCGCCGCCGTGGACGCGGACCCGGACAATCACCAGGCCCGTCTGGATCTGGCACAGGCGCTGCACGGTGCGGATCAAGTTGAGGAGGCCGTGAACGAGCTTCTGGAACTCTTCCGCCGCGATCGCGAATGGAACGACGGCGCCGCCAAAGCGCAGCTCTTCACCATCTTTGAGGCGCTCAAGCCCAATGATCCGGTGGTGCTGAACGGTCGCCGCAAGCTCAGCTCGATGATCTTCGCCTGATCCCGCTTTGCGGATGAAAGAAACCGGAGTAGGCTGGCCGCCATGATCAAAGCCGCTGACCTGCCGGAGACACTGTCTGTGTTTCCCTTGCCCGGGGCGCTGTTGTTGCCCCGGGCGCGCCTGCCGCTGCATATTTTTGAGCCGCGTTACCTCGCCATGATGGACGACGCGCTCAAGACCCGCGAGCGGCTGATTGGCATGGTGCAACCCAACGAAGTGCCCGGCCGCGACGAAAACGGATTGCACACCATCGGCTGTGTTGGCCGTATCACCCAGTTTTCCGAAACCGACGACAATCGTTATCTGATTACGCTTACCGGCGTCTCGCGTTTCCGTGTCTTGGAAGAAGTCGACGGGTTCACGCCCTATCGCCGCTGCAAGGTGAGCTGGGACGGCTTTGCCCGCGATCTAGGGCCCACAGAACACGACACCAGTTTTCAACGCCCGGTCTTTATGGACCTTCTCAAGCGCTATTTTGAACAGCTCGACCTGTCGACAGATTGGGACACGCTCAAAGACGCGGATGACGAGTTGCTGATCAACTCGTTGTCGATGCTGCTGGAATTTACCGCAGAGGACAAACAGGCCTTGCTGGAGGCGCCGTCTTTGTCCACACGTCGGGAAACCCTTGTGACCCTATTGGAATTTGCGCTGCGTGGCGGCGCTGGAGAGGACTTGATGCAATGAACGCCCATACACCCCCAGGCCCGGAATTTGACCGCCGTATGTTGGAGGCGCTGATCTGTCCGCAGACACGTACGCGTCTGGAGTATGATGCGGCGCGTCAGGAGCTGGTGTCCAAAGCTGCCAATCTGGCGTTCCCGATCCGCGAAGGCATTCCGGTCATGTTGATTGACGAAGCGCGCGTGCTGGACTGATCCCCAAAAGGGAGGGGGCCAGCCCCCTCTTGGCTGCGCCAAGTCACCCCCGGGATATTTTGAGAATGAGAAAACGCCTTAGCGCATCAGCTTGGGCAATTCGCCGTTTAATCCAGCCGCTTCACGCATAAAGGTCCGACGCAGACCGGGCATGGCGCCCACCAGTCCCATACCCACATCGCGCGCGGCGCGCAGCAAGGGATTGTCGTTGGAAAACAGCTTGTTGGTCAGGTCCGTCGCCGCCACCAATGTGGCCGTGTCAAACCGCCGCCATTCCTGATAGCGCGCCAGCACCAGCTCTGAGGCAAAGTCTTCGCCGCGCTGCTGCGCCTCTGTCAGGATTTGAGCGAGCGCCGCCACGTCGCGCAGACCGGCATTGAGACCCTGCCCGGCGATCGGGTGCATGCCATGCGCCGCATCGCCCACCAGGGCCACACGTTCTGCAATGAACTCATTGGCAACCGACAGGCTCAAAGGGTAGGTGAAGCGGTTGCCGGTGAGGGTGATCTCGCCCAGGAAATCGCCAAAGCGCGGGCGCAGCACCGCCATATAGTCTTCATCGGACAGCGCATGGATCGCAGCGGCGTTTTCATCGGTTTCGGACCAGACAATCGAGCACATGTTGCCCGGCAGCGGCAGAATTGCCAGCGGTCCCGGCGGCATGAAAAACTGATGTGCGACGCCATTGTGCGGCAGCTCATGTGTGATGGCGCAGACCAAAGCCGTTTGGCCATAGCCCCAGCCGGTGCGTTTGATGCCCGCGCGCTTGCCCACGCCGGTTTGCCGCCCGTCACAGCCAACCAGCAGCCTAGCGCGATGTGTGCGGCCGTCACTAAAGGTTGCCGTAACGCCAGAGGTGTCCACGGCTTGATCCGTGACCGAGGTGCCAGAGATCAATGTGATGCGAGGCTCCGCTTCCATGGCCTCCAGAAAGGCGCGGTAGAGGAACCGATCTTCGAGCATAAAGCCCATTGGGCCTTCTTCGATCTCGGTGTGATCAAAATGCAGGAAAAACGGCGCCGGCCCTTCGCCCGCGCGGCCATCGCTGACTTTGATGTCGCGCATCGGCTCGGAGTGGTCCGCGACTTTGTCCCAGACGCCAATGGCCGCGAGCAGTCGTTTGGAGGCCAGCGCCAGCGCATAGCCGCGCCCGTCAAAGTTGCTGCCTGCGCGTTCGGGCGCGGGGCGCGCGTCTACCAAGGTCACGTCAAATCCGGCCTGCGCCAGCGCCAGAGCTAAAGCAGGGCCGTTCAGCCCGCCACCGGCAATCAGAATGTCGCTGTCAAATGTCATGGGGCCAATATGGGGCTCTCGCAGGGATTGTCCATGCGCGTTTGCGCCGCTACCGTCGCCCCAACCACAAATTCGGAGAGCAAAATGTTGGATTGGCTGGAGAAAAGCGCAGCGGACTTGGGACGGGGCATTGAAAGCGGGGCGATTGACCCGGTGGCGCTGACCCAAGCCTTCTTGGGCGCGATTGATGGCCATGATGTGCGCGACCGGATTTATGCCCAAGTGACCACAGAGCGTGCTTTGGCCGAAGCCGAAGCGGCAGCGGAACGCGCCCGCGCGGGTCAACGGCACTCGCCCTTGGACGGTGTGCCGATCAGTTGGAAAGACCTGTTTGACACCGCCGGGGTAGCGACCGAGGCCGGGTCTGCTTTGCTCAAAGACCGCGTGCCGACACAGGATGCCGAAGTGCTGCGCAACGCCACGGCCGCGGGCCTGATCTGTCTCGGCAAAACCCATATGAGCGAGCTGGCGTTTTCCGGCATTGGCCTCAACCCGATCACCGCCACACCGCCCTGCGTCAACGATCCCGGCGCGGTGCCCGGCGGATCCTCCTCCGGCGCAGCGGCCTCCGTGGCTTTTGGTCTGGCGGCGGCAGGCATTGGCTCTGACACTGGCGGCTCTGTGCGTATTCCGGCGGCGTGGAACGATCTGGTGGGCTTGAAGACCACCGCAGGCCGCGTGTCCTGCGAAGGCACCGTGTCACTGTGCCGCAAGTTTGACACCGTTGGTCCGCTGACCCGTACGGTGGAAGATGCAGCGCTGCTCTTGGGCATTCTGGAAGGCAAGCCCGCGCCGGACCTGCACGGCGCATCGCTGGCCGGCACCCGCATGGCTGTGCTCGAAACCGTGGCGCTGGATCAGGTGCGCGAAGCGCCTCTGGCGGGATTTGAACGCACGCTGCATCGCCTGCGCGAAGCGGGTGTGGTGCTGGAGTTCCTCAAGGCTGAGGAGATTGCCGAGGCGATGACCCTCTCCGCGCCGCTGTTCACGGCAGAAGCTTATGGCGAGTGGAAAGAGGTGATCGAGGCCGCGCCAGATAAGATGTTCGCGCAAATTCTGGAACGGTTCCGCTCTGGTGCGGCGTTCAGCGGGCCGGACTATGTCGCCGCCTGGCACAAGCTTGATGCGCATCGCGCCACCTGGAATGCGCGGATTGCGGGGTATGACGCGGTGCTGCTGCCCACCGCGCCAATCCTTCCACCCAACATCGAGCGGCTGATGCATGACCAAGAGTATTATGTGACCGAAAACCTGCTGGCCCTGCGCAACACGCGCATTGGCAACCTGATGGGCTCTGCGGCGATCACCTTGCCAACCGGCGTGCCAAGCTGTGGCCTGATGATGCTGGGGCAGGGCGGCTCAGAGGAGCGTCTGCTGCGGTTGGCAGCGGCAGCAGAACCGCTGTTTGGGCATCCCTAGCTGGGGCGATGGGGCCAGCCCCCTCACTTGCGTCTTGCGCAAGTTCTCCCCCGGGATATTTAGGGACTGTGAAACCAGAGTCGGCACATCGCTTTGGTTTGGAGAGCGATATGCGCAAGTTTGAGATTTTTGTGGTCACCGCGCCGGGGTTGGAAAAGCCTCTGGCGGCAGAGATCGCCGAAGCCGGGTTCAAGAAGCCCAAGATGATGCCCGGCGGCGTGCGCTTTCGCGGCAATTGGCAGGATGTCTGGCGCGCCAACCTGGCCCTGCGCGGCGCGGCACGCGTATTGGCGCGGGTCGACAACTTCCAATGCATGCACCTGAAGCAGTTGGAGCGGCAGATCAGCGAGATGCCCTGGTCGCAGTATCTGCGCGCCGATGTGCCGGTGAAGGTCGAGGTGGCGACCCAGAAGTCGAAAATCTACCACGCTGGTGCCGCCAAGGAGCGCATTGAAAAAGGTCTGGTCCCGGCGCTTGGCGTGCCATTGTCGGCGGAGGCCGAAGTCGTGCTGAAGGTGCGCATCGACAACAATATGGTGACACTGTCGCTGGATACCTCTGGTGAAAGCCTGCACAAACGCGGCCACAAGGCGGCGGTGGCCAAAGCCCCGATGCGGGAAAACATGGCCGCGATGTTCCTGCGCCAGATGGGGTTTGACGGCAGTCAGACGGTCTATGATCCGATGTGCGGTTCCGGCACCTTTGTGATCGAAGCGGCAGAGATCGCCGCCGGGCTTTTGCCCGGTCGCTCCCGCAGCTTTGCCTTTGAACGGCTGGCCACTTTTGATGCTGAGGCCTATGAATCCCTGAAAGCCGCTGCCCCGCAGGAAGTGACAGGCCATTTCTTTGGCTCGGACAAAGACGCCGGCGCCATCCGCATGGCAACCGAAAATGCCACACGGGCCGACTTGGTTGAGCGTTGTAGCTTTGAACAAAAGAGCGCCGGCGACATCACACCGCCAGACGGCCCGCCCGGCATTGTGATTGTGAACCCGCCTTACGGCGCGCGGATTGGCGACAAAAAGGGGCTGTTTGCCCTGCACGCCAGCTTTGGCAAGGCGCTCTCAGCCCAGTTTTCCGGCTGGCAGGTGGGTATAATCACCACAGACGCCGGGCTTGCCAAAGCCACGGGCTTGCCGCTTGAGACCCCATTTGCCACGGTGGCGCATGGTGGATTGAAAGTGCGCCTCCACACCTGTGAGGTGCCCTAACAAAAAGGTGCGTGATGAGTGACGGGGTGTTTGATGCGGAAGTGGCGGCGAGATATGACGCCGATCACGGCGGCACCGATCCTGCGATGGTTGCCCAAACCGTTGATGCCCTAGCAAATCTCGCCGACGGCGGTGGCGCGTTGGAGTTTGCCATCGGCACTGGACGCATCGCACTGCCCTTGGCGGCCAAAGGCGTGCCTGTGAGCGGCATTGAACTCTCCGCCGCTATGGTCGCGGAGATGCGCAAGAAACCCGGCGGCGCGGATATCCCGGTTGTGATCGGCGACATGTGTGAGGTGCGCTCTGAGGGCACCTTCTCGTTGGTTTTTTGGGTGTTCAACACCATCGACAACCTGACCACGCAAGACGCGCAAGTGGCTTGTTTCCAAAACGCCGCCGCGCATCTCGATCCGGGTGGGCGGTTTGTGATCGAGACACAGTTGCCACCGCTGCAGCGCTTGCCGTTTGGCGAAACCCGCCTGCCGTTTGCCCATGAGCCGGACCACTGGGGCGTCGATGAATTTGACGTCACAACTCAATCCTACAGCTCGCATCACCTCTGGATAAAAGACGGCCAAGCGCAGCACCTCTCGGTGCCCTTCCGCTACGCCTGGCCATCCGAAATGGACCTCATGGCGCGGATAGCTGGCATGACTTTGGAGCATCGGTGGGCGGATTGGGATCGGTCGTTGTTTACCAAGGACAGCACCAAACACGTTTCGGTCTGGCGGAAGTTGTGAGCCAACCGCCCAGAGACCTTTGGAATTGCGCTGCATGCATTGAGCCGCTGGCGGGCGGGCACCGCAATCAAGCTTGGCGCACTCGCGGTTTGGCACAGGAGTTGGTGTTCAAATCCACCACCCGTGGCGAAGTGGCTCTAGAGTGGCTCGGCCCTGTTCAAGACGTGGCGCGGCGCTGTGGGTTTGTGGTGCCGCAGATGCTGCGGAGCGCAAGCGGTCGGTACGTTGACGCGGGCTGGACCTGTGAGACATTTGTTGAGGGGGAGGTCGTCCCACGCGAAGGTCTTGCAGACGTGGCGGTCCTGCTGACTTCCTTTCACGCGCAGACGCAAGGCTGGTTGCAACGGCCTGAGTTCCTTTCCTCAACCGGGTTGCTCTCTCAAGATCGCGGGGGCGATGTCGATCTGGCGCAGATGCCGCCGGAGGTGGTCACGCTATGTCGCGCTGCGTGGCGGGCGGTGGCTGACAGCGTGACCGGCGTTGTGCATGGCGACCTCGCTCCGGGCAATGTGTTGCAGCTACCCGACGGCCGCTTCGCATTGCTGGATTGGGATGAATGCCGGGTGGATCTGCCGCTGTTTGACACTGCGCCACATGCGCCCAAATCGGAGGCCGAGACACGGGCGCATCTCGCGTGGGAGGTGGCCTGTAGCTGGCGACGCGAGCCGGATTATGGCCGCGACTTGGTCCAACACCTGAGCAACACATAGGGCGTTGCGTTAACCCAATTCCGCCGCAAAACGCGCCTCCGCAAAACAGTCGTGATACCGACAAAATACCGACGTGGTTTTGAGGCCAATTTTAGTCCGTTAACGCCTGGTTCGGCTCCCCCGGGGTCAGGATGTGCCGCAAGAGCGCCATCGGGTGTTTGCGCAGGGTCAGACGCATCGCCACATAGTCCTCCACCACCTGCTCGCCCATCGACATCTCCGGCAGGATCGCCGCAGGCTCCAGAATGCCTTCGCCGTCCATATCCCCTGCAAACAAAGGCAATGGCTTGTCCGATTTGATCGCTTTGGCCTCCCACAACGCCTCCCGCCGCTTGAGCCCCAAGGAGGCAAAGGCATCCGCCTCCGCCAGCCGCGTCAGCACGTGCGGATCAATGCCCGCGCGGCGCCAGACATCCTCCACGGTTTGATACCCATTCCCCCGCGCCGCCGTGATCCAGCTGGCGTCCTCCTCCCGCAGCCGCCGCACCTGCCGGAAGCCCAAGCGCAGCGCCAATCCGCCGCGTCCGTCCGGCTCCATGACATTGTCCCAAAAGCTCTCGTTGATATCCACGGGGCGGACCTCAACGCCATGCTCGCGCGCGTCCCTAACGATTTGAGCTGGCGCATAAAATCCCATCGGCTGGCTGTTTAAGAGCGCGCAGGCAAAGATGCCGGGGTGGTGGCATTTGATCCAGGCCGAGGCATAAACCAAAAGCGCGAAAGAGGCCGCGTGGCTCTCGGGAAAACCATAAGAGCCAAAGCCCTCAATCTGCGAAAAACAGCGTGCGGCGAAGTCTTCCTCATAGCCGTTTTTCTTCATCCCGCGCATGAAACGCTCGCGGAATTCGCTGACATTGCCGTGCTTTTTGAAGGTCGCCAAAGAGCGCCGGAGCCGGTCGGCTTCTTCCGGTGTGAACCCGGCGCCAATGATGGCAATCTGCATCGCCTGTTCCTGAAACAACGGCACGCCCAAGGTCTTGCCCAGCACCTCGCCCAACGCGTCAGAAGGGAAGGTCACACTTTCCTCGCCATTGCGGCGCCGGATGTAGGGATGCACCATGTCGCCCTGAATGGGGCCGGGGCGGATGATGGCCACTTCGATCACCAGATCATAGAAATTGCGCGGTTTCATACGCGGCAGAAAATTCATCTGCGCCCGGCTTTCGACCTGAAATACCCCAATGCTGTCCGCCTTACACAGCATGTCATAAACCGCTGAATCCTCTGGTGGAATCGTCGACAGTGCCAAGTCCATGCCATGGTGACGCCTGAGCATGTCAAAGCCTTTGCGGATGCAGGTCAACATGCCAAGGCTCAGCACATCGACCTTCAAAATCCCAAGGCTCTCAATGTCATCCTTGTCCCAGCAAATGACCGTGCGGTCCTCCATGCTGGCGTTCTCAATTGGCACCAATTCATCCAGCCGCCCCTCGGTCATGATGAAGCCGCCCACATGCTGCGAAAGGTGACGCGGGAAGCCGATGATCTCCTGCACCAGCGCCATGGTCTGCGCCAACCTCCGGTCATTTGGGTCGAGGCCAATCTCGCGCATCCGCGCATCCTGCACCGCATCGGTGGAGAAGAACCCCCAAAGCTGCGACGACAGTGCAGAGATGGTGTCTTCCGTCAGCCCCATGGCCCGCCCGACCTCCCGGATCGCGCGTTTGCCGCGGTAATGCACCACGGTGGCACAGAGCCCTGCGCGGTGGCGTCCATAGCGTTCATAGATGTGCTGGATCACCTCTTCGCGGCGCTCATGTTCAAAGTCGACATCAATGTCAGGCGGCTCATCGCGGGCCTCGCTGACAAAGCGCTCAAACACCATGGTGCCAATTTCGGGCGACACAGACGTCACCCCAAGACAGAAACAAACCACTGAATTCGCGGCACTTCCCCGCCCTTGGCAGAGGATGTCTCGCGATCGGGCAAAATGCACCACATCGCGCACGGTCAGGAAATAAGGTTCGTATTTGAGCTTGCCGATCAGGGCGAGCTCATGCTCCAGCATGTCACGCACTTTGTCTGGCGCGCCATGTGGGTAGCGCCAGCGCAGGCCTTCGTAAGCCAGCCGATGCAGCCGGTCTGTGGGCGTTTCGTCTTGGGCCACCTCACTGGGGTATTCATAGCGCAGCTCATCCAGCGAGAAAGTACAGCGCTGCATCAGCCAGTCTGTGCGCTCTAATGCCGCCTCATGTCCCGCAAATAGGCGGCCCATTTCCTCCGCACTGCGCAACCGCCGTTCGCCATTGGTCTGCGCCTCTGCGCCGAGGCTATCGACGCGACAGCCCTGCCGAACGGCGGTCACCACATCGGCCAAGCGCCGCCGTCCCCCGTGATGCATCACCGGCAGCGTGGTGGCCACCAGTGGCAGGCCCAGCTGTGCAGCATGCTGTGCGCGGGTGGCAAAGCGGGTGGCATCCTCGCCGTCATATCCTGGCGCCAACGCCAGTTGCAGCCGCCCGGCAAAGCGGCGCGTCAGCTGTGGCACCAGTTTGGCCCAGTCACACGCGCCGTGCGGTTTGCGGTGCGTGTGCGGATAGGGGTGCAGGATCAGCTGCAATCCGGTGCCAAACTCCAGAAGATCGCCCAGATGTAGGATACAGCTGCCTTTTTCGGCCCGCAGCCGCCCTTTGGACAGCAGGCGACACAGGCTCGCCCAGCCCTGACGGTTTTCCGGTAGCGCCGTGATGGGCGGCGCATCGCTGAACTCCAGCCGGGTGGCAGGCATCAGGCGTGGGGTGGCATAGATCGGCGCGCTGGGCGGGGGGGCAATGTGCTCGGGGCAGGGGGGGCCAATCAGCCCTGTTGCATGATCAAAGTTGCGCCGTTCTCGCACTTTACGGGCAATTTCACGCGCTTCGGTATGACTGCGTACAATGCCCGCCACGCTGTTCACATCGGCAATGGCAATGGCGTCCAACCCAGCCATAGCGGCACGCCGCATATACTCCTCCGGATGGGATGCTCCGGTGAGAAACGTGAAGTTCGACGTGATGCAAAGCTCGGCAACCATGAGAATCACTATTATATTCACGTTTTGTTCTTTTTGGGAGTCTGCGAAAAAATCTGCATGCGTGAAAAAATGTTTTGAAATTTCACGAAACTGGTGCAGCGTGAAATTCGAGGGAAAAATTTCACGACCGGGATTCGCGCCATATGCTGCATAATGTGCCACAAGATGTGCAAACGCTGGGGGCGGATCTGCGCGCCCTGCGCAAGGCACGCGGCCTGACCCTGACCGAGATGGCAGAGGCGTTGGACCGCTCTGTCGGCTGGCTCAGTCAGGTGGAACGCGACAAATCCGAACCCACCATTTCCGACTTGCGCCAAATCGCCAAAGTGCTTGGCGTGCCGATGTCGATGCTGTTTGGTCAGTCTTCTGCCCCGGCACATGAGCAGGGCTACGTTGTGCGCTCTGGTGCCCGCCGTCCCATGGGGGGCAGCGAGGAAGGTCTGATCGAAGAGCTGCTCTCCCCCGATCTGACCGACGATTTTGAAATGGTACACTCCACCTTTGCGCCGCACTCTTCCATGCAAGAGCCGACCATGCGCCCAACGCAAGAGGTTGGCTATGTCATCTCTGGCCGGTTAGAGCTGCGCATAGGGGACCAGAGTTTCTCTGTTGGGCCGGGTGACAGCTTCCGCATTCGTGGGGAGGAATACCACTGGGCCAATCCCCATGACGAAGCTTGCGTGGCGATCTGGGTGATCGCGCCACCCGTGTACTAAGGACAATACGATGCTGAAGGGATCCTGCCTCTGTGGCGACATCACATTCGAAACCAAAGCGGCACCACAAGGCGCTTCCATGTGCCATTGCAGCCAATGCCGCAAACAATCGGGCGGCATCTGGTCGTCGGCCTATGTCGCAGAGACTGATCTCACCATCACCGGCGAGGTGCTCTGGTACGAGGCCAGCGCAAGCACCAAGCGTGGCAGCTGCCCGCGCTGTGGGTCGTTCCTGTTCTGGAAAGCTCATGATGAGGACACAACCAGCTTTGCCCTTGGCGCCGTGGATGGCCCAACCGGTCTGGAACTGACCAAACACATCTTTGTCCGCGACAAAGGCGATTACTACGCAATCGCTGATGACGTGCCACAACGAGACTGACCATGTTGGAAACCTTCGCAAACATGGACAGTGTCACGCTCTGGGCTTTCATGGCGGCGTCACTGGTGATGTATCTCACCCCCGGCGCAGACATGATGTTTACCATCGCCAGCGGCATTTCCGGCGGCCCCAAAGCGGGGCTGGCCGCAACAGTAGGAGTGACGCTGGGGCTTGTGGCCCACATCACCCTAGCGGCAGCGGGGTTGGCAGTGCTGATCGCGGCCTCTCCCACAGCCTTGTTGGCCATCCGCTATGCGGGGGCGGCCTATCTGGTGGTGCTGGCCTATCAGGCTTGGACGGCAAAACCTGTGTCTGACGAGGTCGAAGGCCGCGCCAACATCCTGCGCGCCGTGCGCCGCGGGTTTCTCACCAACATTCTGAATCCCAAGATCATCCTCTTCATTCTGGCGTTCTTGCCACAGTTCACCACGGCAGAAGCGGGTCCGATCTGGCAACAGATTGTGATCCTGGGCGTGATGTTTGCCACCGGCGGCTTTCTGGTGGTCTCGATGATCGGGCTGTCAGCTGGGATCGTTGGCGCAAAGCTCAAACAAGCCACGGGCATTCTAAACAAAATCGCCGCCGTCATCTTTGGCGGATTGGCAGCAAAACTAGTCTTTGACTGAGGGAGATGGTCATGTCTGATTTTCCAAGCAAGGCCCGTGTGGTCATCATTGGTGGCGGTGTTGTGGGCACCTCAAGCCTGTATCATTTGGCCAAGAAAGGCTGGACCGATTGTGTCTTGCTGGAAAAGAATGAACTGACTGCTGGCTCCACCTGGCATGCCGCGGGTAATGTGCCGACCTTCTCCAACAGTTGGGCGATCATGAACATGCAGCGCTACTCCACAGAGCTGTATGCCCGGCTTGGGGAAGAGGTGGACTATCCCATGAACTACCACCAGTCGGGGTCCATCCGGCTGGCACACACCAAAGAGCGCGTGCAGGAATTTGAGCGGGCCATGTCCATGGCCAAATACCAAGGCATTCCGATGGAGATGTGGACTCCGGAAGAGGCCAAGGAACGCTATCCTTTCCTGGAAACTCATGACCTCGAAGGCGTCCTCTATGACCCCACTGACGGTGACATTGACCCGGCGCAGCTGACCCAAGCGTTGGCCAAAGGCGCGCGCGACATGGGCCAGAAAATCCTGCGTTTCTGTCCGGCGACCGGCGTGACGCAGCAAGAAGACAAGAGCTGGATTGTCCATACGGACAAAGGTGACATCGCCTGTGATTATGTGGTCAACGCGGCTGGGTACTATGCGCAGCGTGTGGGTGAATGGTTTAAACCCTATGGCGGGCGCACTGTGCCAATGATGGTAATGAGCCACCAGTACCTGCTGACGGAAGAAATCCCAGAAGTCGAAGACTGGTCCAAAGCCAATGGAGACAAAAAACTGCCGCTGCTGCGCGACGTGGACGTGTCCTACTACCTGCGGCAGGAAAAGCACGGCTACAACCTCGGCCCTTATGAACCGAACTGTAAGGCGCATTGGGACACAGAGGCCGACCCGATGCCCGATGACTTCTCCTTCCAACTCTGGTCTGACGATCTCGACCGGATTGAAGACATTGTCACCGACGCCATGGAGCGTGTGCCTTTGATGCAAACTTCCGGCGTGAGCCGCGTGATCAACGGCCCGATCCCATATGCGCCTGACGGCCTCCCGCTAATTGGTCCCATGCCGGGTGTGGAAAATGCCTTTGAAAACTGCGTGTTCACCTTCGGCATCGCCCAAGGCGGTGGCGCGGGCAAAGTGCTCGCCGAATGGATCGTGGATGGCCACACCGAGTGGGACATGTGGGCCGTCGATCCGCGCCGCTACACTGACTACACAGATCACGATTACTGCGTGAAGAAAGGCATGGAGGTCTACGGAAACGAATACGCCATGCACTTCCCGCATCACGAATGGCCCGCCGCCCGGGACAAGAAGCTCTCCCCCGTCCATGACCGGGTTGTCGCATCTGGCGGTGTTATGGGGGCCTATAACGGATGGGAGCGAGCGAATTGGTACGCCAAAGATGGCGATGACACGTCGCTCGCTGCCACCCACACCTGGGGCCGCTCCGGTCCTTGGGAACAACGTGTGAAAGAAGAATGTGAAGCCGTGCGCGACCATTGCGGAGTGCTCGACTTGCCGGGGTTCTCCCGCTTCGCGCTGAATGGTGAGGGGGCGGCAGAATGGCTGCGTGGTATGATCACTGGTGCCCTGCCTAAAGTCGGGCGCATCAACCTTGCTTATTTTTCGGACGATCGCGGACGTATCCTTACAGAGATGTCGGTGCTGCGCCACGCCGAAGACGCGTTTATCCTGATCACGGCGGCGACTGCGCAGTGGCATGATTTTGAGCTGCTCAAGCACAATCTGCCCGAGGGGCTGGAACTGATCGATTGCACCCGCGACATGAGTACGCTGATTGTGACCGGTCCGAAGTCGCGCGACATCCTGTCGGGGCTCAGCGACGCGGATCTGTCTCTGGGGTGGTTGACGCATCAAAAAGCAACAGTGGCTGGCGCGAAGGTAATTTTGGTCCGGGTGTCCTTTGCCGGAGAATTGGGCTGGGAAGTGCATGCACCGTTTGCG
The DNA here is from genome assembly GCF_047126315.1 of Shimia sp. MIT910701. Taxonomy (GTDB): domain Bacteria; phylum Pseudomonadota; class Alphaproteobacteria; order Rhodobacterales; family Rhodobacteraceae; genus Shimia. The sequence continues at coordinate 1,206,000 of NZ_CP138953.1, forward strand.
GATATGCCCGCAATCTACGACGCAATCCGCGATGCAGGGGCAACGCCTTTTGGCATGTATGCCCTGAACTCCCTGCGTTTGGAAAAAGGCTACCGCGCTTGGAAGGGCGACCTGTCCACCGATTACTCTCTGCTTGAAGGTGGACTGGGGCGGTTTGTGAAACTCGACAAGCCACAGGATTTCCCGGGCAAAGCCGCGATCCAGAACGAAAAACAGCAAGGCGTGCAAAAGTCCTTTGTCACCTTGAAGGTCGACGCTGGCGACGCAGACGCGCCTTACATGTCCTGTATCTACCACGGTGACCAAATTGTCGGGGAAACTACATCCGGCGGCTGGGGTTACCGCGTGAACGCGTCCATCGCGCTGGGCATGGTGAAGGCCGAACTCGCAGTGCCGGGCACCGAGCTATTGGTGGAAATCTACGGTGAGAAATGCCGTGCCGTGGTGCAGGAAGACCAACCTATGTGGGACCCAAAAAACGAAAGACTGCGGGCATGAGTGACATCATCCTGAAAGACGGCGGCACAGGGCAGGAGCTTTTGGCGCGCTCGTCCATGCCGCCGCATCCGCTCTGGTCGTGCAAGGTCATGATGGAAGAGCCGGAGATTGTGCAAAGCGTACACGCGGACTACATCCGGGCTGGCGCGCGTGTGATCACGCTGAATACCTATTCGGTCACACCGGAGCGGCTGAGCCGCGAAGGCGAGCCGGACATGTTTGCGCCGTTGCAGCGGAGAGCTTTAAATCTCGCTAATGCGGCGCGTGAAGAGGTCGGCATTGACGGTGTTAAACTGGCCGCCTGCCTGCCGCCGTTACATGGCTCCTATCGTCCCGATATGTCCAAGTCTCATGCGGACCTTTTGCCCTTCTATCAAGAAGTAGCCAACGCGCAAGCAGACGGTTGCGATCTGGTCGTTGCAGAAACTCTTTCGAGCGTTTCTGAAGTCACTGCAGCCGCACAAGCCGGTGTTGAAACCAGTCTGCCCACATGGGTGTTTATGACGCTCAATGACGACGACAGCGGCACTTTGCGCTCTGGCGAGCCTTTGTCGGAGGCGCTGTCGGCGCTGGACGACATCGCCGTTGCGGGTTTGGGGATCAACTGCTGCAAACCCGAAGTTCTAGAGGCCAACCTGCCCACCGTCTTGGCAACAGGCCGCCCGACGGGTGCCTATGCCAACGGTTTTACCGGAATTGACGCTTTGGAGATTGGCGGCACTGTTGATGGGCTCAAGGCCCGCAAAGACCTAACACCAGCGGCGCATGCAGATCTGGCGATGCCGTGGGTCGCACAGGGTCTGCACTTTATCGGCGGTTGCTGCGAAGTTGGCCCCGCCCATATTGCAGAACTGGCACAACGCCTAACGACGGCTGGTCACACAATCGTCGGCGAGTGACCACGCCTTATCGACAGTATCACGGGGGCACAGCCCCCGTCACATCACCAAAGGACTTAGCCTATGGTTGATCTCCCGAACAAAGCCCGCGTGGTCATCATCGGTGGCGGGGTTGTGGGCTGTTCTGTGGCCTATCACCTCGCCAAACTGGGCTGGAAAGACGTCGTTTTGCTGGAGCGCAAACAGCTCACCTCCGGCACAACATGGCACGCGGCTGGCCTCATCGCGCAACTGCGGGCCACAGCCAATATGACCAAGCTCGCGAAATATTCCCAAGAGCTCTACGGCAATCTTGAAGCCGAAACCGGCGTCGCCACAGGTTTCAAGCGCTGTGGCTCGATCACCGTCGCGCTCACCGATGAACGTAAAGAAGAGATCTTCCGCCAGGCCGCCATGGCCCGCGCGTTTGGGGTGGAGGTTGAGGAGATTTCTCCGACCGAAGTCAAAGCCCGTTATGAGCATCTCAACATCGACGATGTCACCGCGGGTGTGTACCTGCCGCTCGACGGTCAAGGCGATCCAGCCAACATCGCGCTGGCACTTGCCAAAGGTGCGCGTCAAATGGGCGCAATGGTCAAAGAACGGGTGAAAGTGACCAATATCGCCAAGTCGGGCCGCAAGGTGACGGGCGTCGATTGGGTGTCGGACAACGGCGAAGAGCAAGGCCATATCGCTTGCGACATGATTGTGAACTGTGCAGGCATGTGGGGACACGAGGTTGGCCGCATGGCAGGCGTGAATGTGCCCCTGCACGCCTGTGAGCATTTCTATATCGTCACTGAAAACATCCCACAGCTCACCCAAATGCCGGTCCTGCGTGTCCCGGATGAATGCGCCTACTATAAGGAAGACGCAGGGAAAATCTTGCTAGGGGCCTTTGAACCAAACGCCAAACCTTGGGCTATGAACGGTATCCCGGACAGTTTCGAGTTTGACCAGCTGCCAGAGGATTTCGACCACTTTGAGCCTATTCTCGAAGTGGCGGTGAACCGTATGCCAATGTTGGCCGAAGCGGGCATTCACACTTTCTTCAACGGCCCCGAAAGCTTCACACCGGATGATGCCTACCATCTCGGTCTTGCGCCAGAGATGGACAACCTTTGGGTGGCCGCTGGTTTCAACTCGATCGGCATCCAATCGGCGGGCGGCGCGGGCATGGCGCTGGCGCAATGGATGACGGACGGCGAGAAACCATTTGATCTGGGCGATGTGGATATCAGCCGCATGCAGCCGTTTCAGGGCAACAAAACCTATCTGTTTGAGCGCTCCAAGGAAACTTTGGGCCTGCTCTATGCGGATCACTTCCCTTATCGCCAGAAGGCCACCGCGCGCGGTGTGCGCCGGACACCGTTCCACCATCATCTGAAAGAACAGGGTGCGGTCTTTGGCGAGCTCGCCGGCTGGGAACGCGCCAACTGGTTTGCCAACGAAGGCCAGGAACGCGCATATCAATACACGTGGAAACGCCAGAACTGGTTTGAGAATTCCGCCGCCGAGCACCGTGCCATCCGTGAGAATGTTGGCATGTACGACATGTCCTCCTTTGGCAAAATCCGCGTCGAAGGCCCAGATGCCGAGGCCTTCATGAACTACGTGGGCGGAGGCGACTACTCGGTGCCCAACGGCAAGATTGTCTACACCCAGTTCCTCAACCGTCGCGGCGGGATTGAGGCTGACGTGACCGTGACCCGCCTGACCGAAATCGCCTATCTGGTGGTGACCCCGGCGGCGACACGACTGGCGGATCAAATCTGGATGGAGCGCCACAAAGGTGACTTCAACGTGGTGATCACCGACGTGACACCGGGCGAAGGTGTGCTGGCGATCATGGGGCCAAATTCCCGCAAGCTGCTGGAAAAAGTTTCCCCTGCCGATTTCTCCAACGCGACCAACCCCTTTGGCACCGCACAGGAAATCGAGCTGGGCATGGGCCTCGCCCGCGCGCACCGCGTGACCTATGTGGGCGAACTTGGTTGGGAGATCTACGTGTCCTCCGACATGGCGGGCCACGCCTTTGAAACGCTCTGGGAAGCAGGGCAAGACATGGGGCTGAAGCTCTGTGGCATGCACATGATGGACAGCTGCCGCATTGAAAAAGGCTTCCGCCATTTCGGCCACGACATCACCTGCGAAGACCACGTGGTGGACGCGGGTCTCGGCTTTGCGGTGAAAACCGACAAGCCGGACTTCATCGGCCGGGAGGCTGTGATTGCCCGCAAGGAAAGCGGCCCGCAAAACCGGATGCTGCAGTTCAAGCTGACCGATCCGGAGCCGCTGCTGTTCCACAACGAGCCAATCCTGCGGGACGGTGAATATGTCGGATACCTGACCTCCGGCAACTACGGCCACACTTTGGGTGGCGCGATGGGGCTAGGGTATGTGCCATGTGCCGGAGAGAAAGCCGTCGAAGTGCTCGCCTCGACCTATGAGATCGACGTCATGGGCACCAAGGTGAGGGCCGAAGCCTCGCTGAAGCCGATGTACGATGCAAAATCGGAACGCGTCAAAGTCTAAGCCACCTCCGCATTGCTGAGTTCTGAAAGGGCCATCACGTTTCGTGATGGCCTTTCGCACGAAAAGTGGCGTTTCCTTCTGCCTTGCTCAGCGCTACCAAAGAGCGTCGCGGCAGGAGGAACCGATCATGGCCACACGTGCAGAACAGCCGGAAAACGTCGATACCCCCCAAGGGTTGGCCTATGCGATGACCGCCTATCTCCTCTGGGGGTTCTTGCCGCTTTATATGAAGCTTGTAGCCCATATGCCCGCGCTTGAAGTGGTGGCGCATCGGGTGATCTGGTCCGTGCCCATCGCAGGGCTGGTTCTCATTGTTCTGCGCCGCACCTCAGATCTTGTCGCCGCCCTGCGCAACCCGCGCACGCTGGCGATGGGCTGCCTCACCGCTGCGCTGATCACGGTGAACTGGGGTGTCTATGTCTGGTCCATCGCCAACGACCGCGCGCTGGATGCGGCACTTGGCTACTACATCAACCCGCTGTTCAGCATCGCTTTGGCCGCCATCCTGCTCGGCGAACGCCTGACCCGTCTGCAGTGGGTCGCTGTCGCCTTGGCCGCCGCCGCCGTCGTCGTGCTCTGGGTCGATGCTGGCAGCCTGCCGTGGGCCGCTTTGGCGCTCACGGTCTCTTGGGGCTTCTACGCTTTCTTCAAAAAATCCCTGCCCATTGGCCCCAACCAAGGCTTTCTGCTCGAGGTGATCATCCTCACCATCCCTGCCACGGGCTACCTGCTTTGGCTCACCGCACAGGGGCAGGGGCACTTTGGTGGCAGCACCCGAGACACATTCTTGCTCTTGGGCTGCGGCGTGGTCACCGCTGTGCCGCTGTTGTTCTATGCCAACGGCGCCAAACTCATGCGGCTTTCCACCATCGGGATCATGCAATACATCGCGCCGACAATGATCTTCCTGATGGCAGTCTTCGTGTTCAACGAACCCTTCGGCCAAGCCCGCATGATTGCCTTCCCACTGATCTGGGCCGCTTTGGTGGTCTATTCCATCCCGATGATCCGCGACCTGCGCAACGCGCGGCGGTGATCAGACTTTGAAATGCTGGCGAATGTGGGCGGCAATCATCTGCCCCCACAACGCATAGGCCTCTTCCGAGGGATGATAGCCATCTGAGGCCTGAAACCGGCTTTCAAAGGGAATTTCTATCGGCAGATGTGTCATCACCTGATGGGTGTCACACAGCTCCGCCAAGGCCTGATCCAGCCGCTGCGCCTGCTGCCCCAGCACCCAGCGCAAAGGTTGCGGCAGCTCCGGATAGGCCCCCATAGGCGGCAATCCCGAGGCCACAATCAGCTTTGCCCCGAAGCGGTTCACCAATCGTTTTGCCAGTTGCTTTTGCCGCGCTTGCCAAAACCCTCGGCTGCTGCCCCGCGTCACGTCATTCACCCCAAGTGCTGAGACCACAACATCAAACGGCGCAGGCTCCACCTGTGCCAGCCGGTCCAAGACAATGCTTGTGGTCGCACTGGTTTCACCAATCAGTTTCCAGCTCACCGCAAAGTCTTTGGCCAAAGCCGCCACAAGCTGCCCGGACAGGGCCGCCTCCTGTGAGCGCGCACCGACACCCGCCGCAGAGCTGTCCCCAATGATCAGCAAGCGCAAAGCCACGCCAGATCCGGCACAGCCGTCCCGCGCCCCCGGCGGTTCCGACAGTGTGTTGGCGCGTCGCCGCACGCCAAGCCCCTGCACCACCAAAAGCGGCGCAAGCGGGAGGCGCAGGATCTGATCCAGAGCGACAGGCATCGAGGCTCAGCTCATGGCATCTTTGAACTTGAGAAACCGCACATCCGTCATCACCCGCTTGTTCATCGCTTCGCGCAGCGCGCCGATTGTTTTGCAGGGTCGCATGACCACCTCAAAATGCTGAATGTCACCGGCTTCGTTCAAGGTGATCAGGTCGACACCGACACAGTCCAAATCGCCAACTTTGCATTGAAACTCCAAGGCCCAGTCATTCCCATCCCCCATCACGCGGCGATAGCGGAACTCACTGAACACCTGTCCCACATGTCCCAACACAGCGGCAACGGCGTCCCGCCCAGTCCAAGTCGCCCAATAGGTCGGCGGTTGAAACGTGGCGTCCTCCGCCAGCAGGCCCTTGATGTCCTCCTCGTTGCCTTTGGCAACAACCTCCTGCATGCGCACGATTGTTGGGTGCATGGGGTCCTCTCCCTCAATTCTCGTTAAAGACAGCCTGCCCATCCCCGCGCGTAACTCAAGGTTGACGTCGGGTTGCCGCGCGCCTGCCAAAGCCCTATGTCGGGCGCCATGACAGAGATCACACCATATGACCCGCCGACGGACCCGCTTGTTGTCTTGCATGAGGACAGCGATATCGTGGTGGTAGACAAACCGTCCGGCCTGTTGTCGGTGCCGGGGCGGGGCGAGCATCTGGCGGATTGCCTTCTGACCCGCGTGCAGGCGGCGTTTCCCACGGCGCTTCTGGTGCATCGTCTGGACCGCGATACGTCTGGCGTGATGGTTTTTGGCCTCACACCCCATGCGCAGCGCAACCTGTCCAAACAGTTTGAAGAGCGCAAAGCCAAGAAAACCTATGTGGCCCGCGTCTGGGGGAAGGTGGCTGAGAAAACCGGCACAGTGGATTTGCCGCTGATCGTCGATTGGCCCAACCGTCCACGTCAGATGGTGGACCATGAAAACGGCAAACCTGCGATCACCGATTGGCGGGTGTTGAAGGTCAAAGGCAATGAAACTCGGGTGCGGCTGACCCCCAAAACTGGGCGCAGCCACCAGCTACGTGTGCACATGCTCGCGCTGGGCCATGTGATCCTAGGGGACCCACTTTATGCCGAGGGGGAGGCACGCGATTTCGAGCGCTTGATGCTGCACTCAGAAGAGCTGCGCATCAATCACCCCGAAAGCGGCAAAGGCATGTCTTTCCGCGCCAAAGCGCCGTTTTAGGCCGCGTCTTTGAAAGTCGCGGCCAAGATCTCGGCCATCTGATCCGCGTCTTCCTGCGTAAACGCGTCGGGCTGATCGCTGTCGATGTCAAACACGCCCAGCAACTCACCAGCGCCGTTCCAGACCGGCAGCACCAGCTCAGACCGGGTTGAGGAAGCACAGGCAATGTGCCCCGGAAACGCGTCTACATCTGGCACCAGCTGCACCTCACCCGTCCGCGCCGCCGCGCCGCAAACGCCACGCGCAAAGGGGATCACCAAACAGCCGTGGCCACCTTGGTACGGCCCAATCTTAAGCAGTTCCGGCGCCACCACGCGGTAAAACCCGGTCCAATCAAAGCGATCATCCGCGTGATGCACTTCGCAGGCCACGGTCGCCATGAGCGCCACCGCATCGGTTTCGCCCTCCGTCAGCGAGGCAATGGTTTTGGACAGGGTGGTGTAGTCGATGCGCATGGCAAAACCTCAAAAGAAAAATCGCGCGCAAGGCAGGCCCCGCGCGCGACTGAATAGATGGGGCGCTTAAACGCCTGCGTCCACGATGGCTTTCGCCAGAACCGGCACGGTGTGGGCGTTCAGGCCCGCAATATTCATGCGGCTGTCGCCCACCATGTAGATCGCATTGTCCACGCGAATTTTTTCCACCAGATCCGGCGTGGTACCCAGACGAGAGAACATGCCCCGGTGCTGCGCCAGGAAGCCAAAACGGTCGGAGCCAGACAGGCGCTGCAATTCGCTCGCCAGTTGCTCACGCAGGGCCAGCATGCCCAAACGGGTCTCTTCCAACTCCGCCATCCAGTCCGCTTTCAGCTCAGGGTCGGTTAGGATCGTGGTCACAACCCGCGCGCCGTGATCCGGCGGGAAGGAGAAGTTCTGACGGTTCAGGTGGTTAAGGTTGCCCTGAGTCACCGCGGTGTTCTCCGCCTTCTCGCTCATCGCAATCAACAGACCGGTGCGCTCACGGTAGATGCCAAAGTTCTTGGAGCAAGACGCCGCGATCAGCAGCTCTGGCACAGATTTTGCCACCAACCGGGTTGCCGCCGCGTCCTCTTCAAGACCATCGCCAAAGCCTTGATAGGCAATATCGATCATCGGCGTGCAGCCCTTTTCGTTGATCAGGTCCACAACTTCCTGCCACTGTGTCAGGTTCAAGTTGGCGCCAGTTGGATTGTGGCAGCAGCCGTGCAGCAGCACAACGTCGTCGCTGGTCACATCTGCCAGATCTTCCATCATACCCGCGAAGTTCACGCCACGGGTCTCGTCGTCAAAATAGCGGTACTTCACCATTTCGATGCCCAGATAGCCCAGAATGCTGACGTGGTTTGGCCAGGTTGGATCAGACACAAACACACGCGCCTTCGGGTTGGCCATTTTGATCAACTCAAACGCCTGACGGATCGCGCCGGTGCCACCGGGCGTGGCCACAGCTGCCAAACGGTCGCGCTCTACGGCACCGGCCAGCAACATGTCGATCATCGCATCGGCATAGGCCGGATCCCCGGCCAGGCCTGTGTATGCTTTGGAGGTCTGCTCTTCGATGATCTTGCGCTCAGCGGCCTTCACGGCACGCATCACCGGGGTCACCCCTTCGGCGTTTTTGTACACGCCCACTCCCAGATCCACTTTGGTGGGACGTGGGTCGTCGCGGTACATGGCCATCAGGCCGAGAATTTTGTCTTTGGGCTGCTCTTTGAGGTTGGTGAGCATCACGCTTCTCCGGTTGCTACGGGCAGGGTGGGGAAGGCCCCCCATTCGGCCCATGATCCATCATAAAGGGAATGGTCGGTCTTGCCGAACCGCTCCATCGCAAGGCACAGGATCGCGGCTGTCACACCGGAGCCACAGGTTGTGATGGCGGGTTTGGAAAGGTCAATATCGGCGGCTTCAAACACCGCACGCAGCTCTTCGGGTGACTTCATCACCCCGTTGTCGAGCAGGGTGGCGTAGTGCACGTTTTTGCTGCCCGGGATATGCCCGGCGCGCAGACCCGCGCGCGGCTCCGGCTCCGCGCCAGCAAAGCGCGACGGCCCGCGGGCGTCGATGATCTCGTGATCGGCCAGTTTGGCCGCGTGGGACACCTGCGTCACGTCCCGCACCATGTGGTTTTGGCGGCGCACGGTCATGTGGCGGTCGCGGATCACCGGTGGCATGTCATCCGTTGGGCGCCCTTCGGCAATCCACTTCGGCAGTCCGCCATCGAGCACGGCCACGTCTTTCTGCCCCATCAGCTTGAATAGCCACCAGACACGCGCCGCAGAGAAAATGCCGTTTCCGTCGTAGACCACAATCTGATGTCCGTCACCCACACCCATAGCGCGCAGGCGGGACATGAATTTTTCAACCGGCGGCACCATATGCGGCAGGTCGCTGCGCCCGTCGGAAATATCGTCAATGTCAAAGAAGCGCGCGCCGGGAATATGCACGTCGGCAAACTCTTCGCGGCCATTCCGCCCCATGTCCGGAAGGTACCAAGAGGCATCCAAAATGCGCAAATCTGGGTCTTTGAGATGAGCGGCCAACCACTCGGTCGAAACAAGCGTTTTGGGATCGTCGGACATGTTATCCCTCTTCTGTCACGTCTGTGTCATTGCCTACAACCGGTGTGGTCGAGAGGCAAGAGTGGCCTCGCAACACACGACAAAGTAATGAGGCCCTTTGCGCAATTTCCTTGAACTGACACGCCGCTTGGTTCGTACATAAGAAGAGCGAACAGGGAAGAATTGATGCAGGACGTGGTGGTGATTTTGGGCAGCGGTCCCAATGCAACGGAGGCGCAAAGCTGGTCTCGCGACATGTTTGACCACTTGGTGGTGCTTAACAACGCGTGGCGGGTGCGCGACGACTGGAGCCATTTTATTCATCCGGAAGACTTCCCTGAACAGCGCCATCCGCCCAGCAAAACCGAAGATCAGGTCGAAGTCACCTATCAAAGCTACGTCCCGCAGAACAACGTTTTTGGTGGGGTTTTGTTTGCCGGTGGGACCATGGCGTTCACCGCCGCCTATTGGGCACTTGGCGCTTTTCGCCCCAAGGTTTTGGCCTTTATCGGTTGCGACATGGTTTACCCCACGGTGGGCCACACGCATTTCTATGGAACCGGGACGGCCGATCCGCTGCGTGAAGACGTCTCGTTACAAAGTTTGGAGGCCAAAGCCGCGCGCTTGGGTCTCATTGCGGCCTATCACGGCTGCCAATGTGTGAACCTGTCCCGCTTGGACAGTGTGCTGCCGTATGAGCGGTTCCATGTGGCTCAACTGCGCGACATCGCGGCGCCAGTGGTGCGCCCCGTGTTTGCGGTTGATAAAATCCAGCGGGCCGAAGCGGCGCTGGACTACGATGCACCAAGCGGTCGGTATTGGAAAATCGCCCACAAGATCGATCCAAGCAAAATCGCTGAGATCGATCAGATGTGGCTGCAAGCTTACGAAGAGATCTATTCGCCGTGACGTAGCAGGCGCTGCTTCTGGCGACCCCAGTCGCGCTTGGCGTCTGCCGCTCGCTTGTCGTGGTTTTTCTTACCCTTGGCGATGCCAATCTTCATTTTCACAAAGCCTTTGTGATTGAAGTACATCACCATCGGCACCAGCGTCATACCTTTGCGTTGGGTGGCATTCCACAGATCAGACAGCTGTTTTTTGCTGACCAAAAGTTTGCGTTTGCGCCGCTCTAAATGCGGGAACATAGCCCGCTCATACGGCGCAATGTAGGAGTTCACCAACCACAGCTCGCCGTCTTCCACAGCCGCATAGCTCTCTGCGATGTTACCGGATTTCTCCCGCAAAGACTTCACCTCAGACCCTGACAAGACAATGCCCACCTCGATGTCGTCATCGATGGCATAGTCAAACCGTGCCCGCCGGTTTTCGGCGATCACTTTGTAATTCGGATCAGAGTTCTTTTGCTTCTTGGCCATAATGCACGTGGCATAGCGCGCCCGCGCAGCAGTGTCCATGGGCGGCAAAGCGGAGGGTGGCGCAGAGGACACAAGCCCAAAATTGGACGGCATTTTAGTAGACGCATCTCAAGCCTTTGGATAACTTGGGACAAAACGGGGCGCAATGATCCCGATATTGAGGCAGTACGAATATGACTTTCCCCGAGCGGTTCTCGAACCTACCGGCTTATGCGTTTCCGCGCCTGCGGGCGCTCATTGACCATTTGGAGCCTGGCGGCCCGGTGGTGTATATGACCATTGGCGAGCCCAAACATCCGTTCCCTTCTTGGGTGACGGATGAAATTGTTGCGCATGCCGAGGGTTTTAACCGCTATCCCCCCAATGATGGGGCCCCCGAGCTACAAGCCGCAATTGCCGGCTGGATTTACCGCCGATATGGCGTGAAAGTAGACGCGTCTACGCAAGTCATGGCGCTCAATGGTACCCGCGAAGGTCTGTACAACGCGGCCATGGCGCTGTGCCCGGAGCAGAAAAACGGGCAGCAACCGCTGATCCTCACGCCAAATCCGTTTTATCAGGTTTATGCTGTAGCCGCGCAGTCCGTGGGTGCTGAAGCGCGCTTTGTGCCTGCAACCGACGCCAGCGGTCACCTGCCTGACATCGCCTCTCTATCGGACGAGGATCTTAACCGCGTCTCTATCGCCTACGTCTGTTCCCCGGCCAATCCGCAGGGCGCGGTGGCAGATCGCGATTATTGGAAAGCG